>DAOLFG010000002.1:0-169581 GCA_035326425.1 Geminicoccus sp.
GCTGTTCGCCGTGCTGGCCGAGGAGATCGGCATCCGGCCGGCCAAGCCGCAGGGGCCGTGAGGCTCAGCCTTCGGCGCCGGTTTCCTCCCACCCTCCCCGCTTCGCCGATCGCAGCACCGCGTCGCAGACCTTCTGCGTCTGCAGCGCGCTGCGGAAATCCGGCTGGGCCGGCTCGCCGGTCTCGAGGCCGCGCAGGAAGTCGGCCAGCGCGTGCACGAAGCTGTGCTCGTAGCCGATCACCAGCCCCGGCACCCACCAGTGGCCCATATAGGGATGCTCGGCATTGGTGACGTGGATGCGCCGCCAGCCGGCGAGATGGCCGGGCGTCCTGCTGCCGTCGGGATCCCGGTAGGCGTAGACCTCCAGCCATTCCGGCTGGTGCAGATCGAACTTCAGCGAGCCGTCGGCACCGTTCAGCTCGAAGGTCTTGGCCGCCTTGTTGCCGCGGGCGTAGCGCGTGCTCTCGAACAGCCCCATCGAGCCGTTGGCGAAACGGCACATGAAGCTGCAGGCGTCGTCGATCCGCACCGGCTCGACCCGGCCGTGTTCCTGGTGCAGCCGCTGCCTGACGAAGGTCTCGGCATCGGCGCAGACCCTGGTGATCGGCCCGTTGAGCCACATGGCGGTGTCGATGCAGTGCGCCAGGAGGTCGCCGGTGACGCCGGAGCCGGCGGCATCGGCATCGAGCCGCCACAGCGCCGCCCCGCCCTGCGGCAGCTCCTCGGCCATGGTCCAGTCCTGCAGGAACTGGCCGCGATAGTGGTAGGGCCGGCCGATCCGGCCCTCCTCGACCAGCTGGCGCGCCAGGCTCACCGCCGGCACCCGCCGGTAGTTGTACCAGACCATGGTGGGCACGCCGGCCCGCTCCACGGCACCGACCATGGCCAGGCCTTCAGCCGCGTCCATCGCCAGCGGCTTCTCGCACAGGATGGCCTTGCCGGCCGCGGCCGCCGCCACGGCGATCTCCTTGTGCAGGTGGTTGGGCACGCAGATGTCGACGGCGTCGATGTCGTCCCGCGCCACCAGCCGGCGCCAGTCGGTCTCGACCCCGCCATAGCCCCAGATCTCGGCGAAGCGGCGCGTCTCGGCGGCGTTGCGGCCGCACACCGCCTGCATCACCGGTCGGCGCTCCAGGCCGGGGAAGAACTGGCCGAGGCGGGCGATGGCGTTGGAATGCGCCCGGCCCATGAAGCCGTGGCCGATCATGCCGATGCGGAACGGCTTGCCCATCCGATGCCTCCCCCTCTATGCGTTGCTGGCGGTCGCGTGCCGTGGCGATGCGGCAGGCATCCTACCGGCGGGACCGGCCCTGCAAAGCGCCGGCGTCGACGAATCGTTTACCGGGATTGTGGTACGACGGCAGGCGAGATGGATTTGTCGAGAACACGGCTCGCGCGGCACGGCGCCGACCTCCTGCTGGCAGGTGCTGTCCTGGCGGCGGCCGCCCCCTGGCTCGGCCGCGTTTCCGCCAAGGCCGACCTCGTGGCGCAGTTCCTCATCCAGGGCACGCTCGCCACCGGCCTGCTGCTCGCCTGCCTGCTGGCCGCCCGCCGCCCGTGGCGCGCCGGCCTCGCCGCCCTCTGCCTCATGGTCCAGCTCGCCACCCTGCAATGGCCGATGCGCTCGGCATTCGCCGCCGAGCCCGGCGGCCGGGCCCTGTTCGTCAATCTCTGGGTCGACAACCGGTCGCCGGAGCGGAGCCTCGCCTTCATCCGCGCCAGCGGCGCCGATGTCGTGGTGCTGGCCGAGGTCATCGGCGACTGGATTCCGGCGCTGGACGGTCTGGCCGACCTCTACCCCCACCGTGTCGACTGCCTGCGCTTTGCCGGCTGCGACGTCGTGCTGCTGAGCCGCCTGCCCATCGCCGATGGGCGCGCCAAGCGCGACCGGACCACCGGCACACCCTATGTCGAGGCCCGGCTCCGCCTCGGCGACCGAGAGGTCACCGTCGCCGGCACCCATCTGGTACGCCCGATCAGAGACGGCTCGCTCTGGCACCAGCTCAACCAAGCCCGCTACCTCGCCGCCCGCCTCGACGAGGTCGAGGGACCGAAGCTGCTGCTGGGTGACCTCAACGCCGTCAGCTGGGGCCGCGTCGTCCACGAGCTCGACCGCCTGGCCGGCCTGCGGCCGGTGCAGGGCAGCATCGAGGGCAGCTGGCCGGCGCAGCTTCCCTGGCCGCTGCGCATCCCGATCGACCAGGCGATCGCCAGCCCCGAGCTCGCCGCCGCCATCCGCCATGTCGGCCCCGAGCTGGGCTCGGACCATCGGCCGATCACCGTCGACCTGCCGCCGCCCCTGGGCTGATCCGGTTGGCCGCCTCCACGAGGTCCCGCACCGCCCGGGCCCTTCCCTCGGCCGAGCGGTCAGCGGCCAGCCTGTCGAGGGCGGCATGAACCTCGCCCACGCCCGTCGCCGCCACGATCCGCCCGACGTTCCAGGCCCGTACCGAGCCGGCAGCGATCACGCCGATGCCCGATGCCAGCCATCGGCGCAGCCCGTCCGTACCCGCTTCGGCCGTGGCGGCGCCGCCGCTGGTCAGCACCCGGTCGACGCCCAGCCGGCCGAGGTCGGCCCCGGCATCGCCCGGCACCCGGTCGACCGCCCGGTGAAAGGTCACCGACAACGGCCGCGCCGCCTCGATCAGCAGCCGGCAGGCGGCGAGGTCGACCCGGCCTTCGGCGGTCAGGCAGCCCAGCGCCACCCCGTCGGCACCCAGCGCCTTGACGACGGCGATGCTGGCCCGCATCGCCTCGATCTCGGCGGGTCCGTAGACGAAGTCGCCGGGCCGGGCGCGGATCAGCACGTGCAGGCCGATCCGGCAGCGGTCGCGCACCCTGGCCACCAGATCGGCCGGCGGCGTCAGGCCCTCCTGCTCCAGGCCGACGCACAGCTCCACCCGTTCGGCGCCACCGGCGCAGGCGGCCCGGACGCCTTCCGCCGTCGTGCAGCAGATCTCGACCGTGACGCTCAGATCGCCGCCTTCACCCAGGCCCCGCCCTTGCGGCTGGATTCGACCGCTGCCTCGATGAACTTCACGCCCCGCACCCCGTCGAGCACGGTGGGGGTGAGCATGGCCGCCGGATCGGCCTCGCGGCCCTCGATGGCGGCCCAGATCTGCTCAGCGGCGTCCGAGTAGATGTTGGCGAAACCCTCGAGGTAGCCCTCGGGATGTCCGGGCGGGATGCGGGTGACACGGCCGGCCTCGACCCCCACCCCGGCGCCGCCGCGCCGAATCAGCCGCGGCGGCTCGCCGAGCGGCGTCACGGTGAGATAGTTCGGATCCTCCTGCGCCCAGGAGAGCCCGGCCTTCTCGCCGTAGATCCGCACCCGCAGGGCGTTCTCGTTGCCGGGCGACACCTGGCTCGCCCACAGGCCGCCACGGGCACCGCCCTTGAAACGGAGCATCATCTGGGCGTTGTCGTCGAGCACCCTGCCCTCAACGAAGGTCGACAGCTCGGTGCAGACCGCCTCTAGCTCGAGGCCGGTGATGAAGCAGGCGAGGTTGATGGCGTGGGTGGCGATGTCGCCGGTGCAGCCGGCCGGGCCCGAGCGCTTGGGATCGGTCCGCCATTCGGCCTGCTTCTGGCCGGTGGTCTCGAGCGGGGTCGACAGCCAGTCCTGGGCATATTCGGCCTGGACCACCCGGATCCGGCCGAGCTCGCCGGCCTCGACCATGGCCCGCGCCTGCCGGACCATCGGGTAGCCGGTATAGTTGTGGGTCAGCACGAACACCTTGCCCGACGCCGCCACGGTGTCGGCGAGCCTGCGGGCGTCCTTCAGGGTCGTGGTCAGCGGCTTGTCGCAGATGACGTGGATGCCGGCCTCGAGGAACGCCTTGGCGGCCGGGAAGTGGACGTGGTTTGGCGTGACGATCGACACCACGTCGATGCCGTCCTTGCGCCGCTTCTCGCGCCTGGCCATCTCGGCGAAACTGGCATAGGCGCGGGAGGGATCGATGCCCAGCTCCTCGGCCGAGGCCCTCGAGCGCTCCTCGGTGCTGGAGAAGGCACCCGCCACCAGCTCGTAGCGGTCGTCGAGCCTTGCGGCGATGCGGTGGACGGCACCGATGAAGGCGCCCTGCCCGCCACCGACCATGCCGAGCCGCAGGCGGCGCCGGCCGCCGGTCTTGGCTTGCGAGCTTTCGCCGACCATGGCCGCCCCCTCAGCGATCGAGGCCGAGGGTGCGCCGGTTGGCGGCCTCGTCGGCGGCACCGGCCGCGAAATCGTCGAACGAGCCCGAGGTGGTGCGGATGATGTGGCCGCGGATGAACTCGGCCCCTTCGCGCGCGCCGTCCTCGCTGTTCTTCAGGCAGCACTCCCACTCCAGCACCGCCCAGCTGCCGTAGCCATGGAGCGTGAGCTTGCTGAAGATGCCGGCGAAATCGACCTGGCCGTCGCCCAGCGAGCGGAAGCGCCCGGCACGGTTCGGCCAGTCCTGGAAGCCGGAATAGACCCCCTGGCGGCCGTCCGGGTTCAGCTCGGCGTCCTTGACGTGGAAGGCCTTGATCCGCTCGTGGTAGATGTCGATGAAGGCCAGATAGTCGAGGCCCTGCAGGGCGAAGTGCGACGGGTCGTAGTTGATGTTGGCGCGCCGGTGGCCGCCGACCTTGTCGAGGAACATCTCGAAGGTGACGCCGTCGATCAGGTCCTCGCCGGGGTGGATCTCGTAGCAGACGTCGACGCCCTGCTCGTCGAAGGCGTCGAGGATCGGCTTCCAGCGCCTGCCGAGCTCGCCGAAGGCGGTGTCGATCAGGCCCTTGGGGCGCGGCGGCCAGGGATAGAGATAGGGCCAGGCCAGGGCACCGCTGAAGGTGACATGGGCATCGAGGCCCAGGTTGCGCGAGGCCCTGGCGGCCAGCAGCATCTGCTGCACCGCCCATTCCTGCCGTGCCCCGGGATTGCCGCGGACCTCGGGGGCGGCGAAGGCGTCGAAGCCCTCGTCATAGGCCGGATGGACGGCGACGAGCTGGCCCTGGAGATGGGTCGACAGCTCGGTCACCTCGACGCCGTGCCCGGCCAACGTCCCCTTGACCTCGTCGCAATAGGCCCTGCTCTCGGCCGCCTTCCTCAGATCGAACAGCCGGCCGTCCCAGGTCGGGATCTGCACGCCCTCGTAGCCCAGCGACGCCGCCCAGCCGGCGATGGCGTCCAGGCTGTCGAACGGCGCGGTGTCGCCGGCGAACTGGGCCAGGAAGATGGCCGGCCCCTTGATCGTCTTCATGCCTGTCTCCCTGATCGGCTCAGGCCTCGGCCAAACCCTGGCGGATCGCCTTGATGCCTTCCTGATAGACCTCGTCGCGCGACGGGAAGAAGTCGCGCCAGACGCGGGTGGCGGCGGCCAGCGCCGGCAGCGCCCGGCCGAAAGCCTCGATGGTCAGCCAGCCGTCATAGCCGGCGGCCTTCAGCGCCCGCAGCGTGGCCCGGATCGGGATGTGGCCCTTGCCGGGCGTGCCGCGGTCGTTCTCGGAGATGTGGACGTGGTTGATCGCCCGGATGTTGGGCGCGATCACGCCGACCGGGTCCTTCTCCTCGATATTGGCGTGGAAGGTATCGTAGAGCAGGCCGAAGTTCGGCCGGTCGACGCGGCGGACGATCTCGGCCGCATCCGCCACGGTGTTGAGGACATAGCACTCGAAGCGGTTGAGCGGCTCGATCGACAGGGTCGTGCCGCACTTGGCGGCATAGTCGGCGGCGGCGATCTGGACGTCGACCAGCCAGTCGCGCTCCGCATGGGTCGGCGGCTCGCCGGTGAACCGGCCGAGTGCCTGGTGATAGGGCCCGGCCAGCAGCTTGCCGCCGGCGGCATCGAGGCAGTCGATCGCCCATTGCAGCCGGTCGACCGCACCCTGGCGGGACTGCGGGTCGGGGCTGATGGCATTGTGCGCCTCGTCGGGCAGCACGGTGACGCCGGTCAGGCCCAGCCCCTCGTCGGCGACGGCGCGGCCGACCCGACGAAAATGCTCCTCGTTCCCCTCGAAGACCGGGATCTCGACACCGTCATAGCCGGCCCGCCTCAACGCCGCGAACAGACGGAAATGCTCGTCGACGACATGGGTCGTCCAGAGCAGCATGTTGAAGCCGATGCGCATGGGAGCTAGCGCCGGCCGGGCTTGGCCAGGGGTCTGGCCGCGGCCTTGCGGGCAGCCGCGCCGCCGCGTCGCGTGCCCACGCCGCTGCGCACCACCGCACCGTCCGGCCCGATGACGCCCTTGTGCAGGATGAAGTTGGCGTAGCCGCGACGTTCCTGCGTCGCGATGACGGCGACGCAATCGCGCGCCGCCTCGTAGAAGGCGTAGCGCTCGAGCGAGCCGGTCACCCAGCCGGCTCCCGACACCTCCTCGACCATGGCGATGAACTCGGCCTGGACCTCGGTGACCTCGCTGGGGTGGGCGATCACCTCCATGCGCTGCAGCGGCCAGTCGACATAGGCGTCGAGCGGCATCACCGACAGGATGGCCCGGCCGGCACGGATCAGGTCGACGTCCATGCGGATGACCGGCGGCCCGAGGAAGTGCGACGGAAAATTGCTGTCGGTGACGGCGATGGTGTCGCCATGCCCCATGTCACGCAACGTCGCCAAGAGCTCGCCGCTCAGCAGCGGGTCGAGTCCGATCAGCATGTCAGCCTCCCCGAGGCGACACGCCGGCCGCCGTCGTGCGGCGGAGGATAGGGCTTCCTCGTACGTTGAAAAGGGGTTCGGGCGGACTTTCGCCTACTGCAGCAGGTGGTCGTTGAGGCCGGGAGCGAGCCGTAGCGGCTCGGTGGCGACGAGGCCGGCCTGCAGGCCGAGGCGGACGGCCAGCAGCTGGCGGCGGCGCTCGAGGTGCGGGCCGAAGAAGCGGCTGTGCCGCCAGCGATCGAGCACCGCCAGCGCCTCGGCGCGGGTGAAGCGGGTGGAATGGCAGTGCAGCGTCACCAGCGCGTCGGCGGTCATCACGCGCAGCCACTCCTCGCGATCGGCATCGGCCGGCATCCTGTCGAAAGTGGCAACGGCAGGGAGATAGGCCAGATCGCAGGTGTCGTATGCGCGGTCGAGCAGCGCCTGCAGCTCGCCCAGCGCCGCCAGTGCCCGCTCGCGCCAGCCGAACTCGGCGGCAGAGCGGGCCAGGCTGCACAGCACCGGCACGTCGAGGCCCGACAGCATCTGCCTGCCCGGATCGCGCGCCACCTCGTGCAGGTCGGCAACCACGCGGCGCGGCGCGCCGACCCGGCTTCGCAAGGCATGGGCCAGCGGACCCGCAGCCTCGCCGTGGAGATGGTTGCGCAGCACCGGACCGTGTGCCGAGCTCCAGCAGGACAAGGTGGCGAAGCCGGCCAGCGCCTGCTCGGATTCCACGGGTGGCGCCGTGCCGATTGCGGGGATCAGCAGCCCGGCATCGGCCAGCTCGGCGGCGCGCGCCGGGGTGCAGGCCATCAGGTTGAGCTGGAAGCGCGAGATCTCCTCGGCCACGGCCGGGACCAGCACGCCGGGTCCAGGCAGCAGGCGATAGATGGCATAGCCCAGGCCAGCGAGGCGCGGGCCCAACTCGCCCAGCCGTGCCCGCTCGCCGCTGATCTCGAACATCACCAGCGGCGCTGCGTCGCGCAGCAGCCGGTGGGCGCCGGCGATGACCTGGGCCTCGAAGCCCTCGACGTCGATCTTGACGAAGTCGACCGGCGGGCGACCCAGCCGCTCCCATTCGGAATCCAGGGTGGTGACGCGGACGGTGCGCCCCGGCCGGCCGCCGCCGGCAGCCAGCGAGGCGGCCTCGCTGCTGCCGTTGCCGTCGTGGAGCTGGGCCTCGCCGGGCGTCTCGGCGACAGCCGCGCGCACCAGCTCGAGATTGGCGAGGCCGTTGCGGGCGATCGAGCGCTCGAGCAGGCCCTGCACCTCGAGACCGGGCTCGAAGGCGGTGACGCGGCCTTCCGGGCCGACCAGCCGGGCCATGGTCAGCGCGAAGACGCCGTGGTTGGCGCCGACGTCGATGGCATTCATGCCGGGCTTCAGCCAGTGTCGCAGGAAGGCCAGCTCGGGCTCGAACCAGTCCTCCTGCTCGGCGAGCACGTAGGCGGTGATGCTGGACAGGTCGTTGCGGACGCAGACCTCGATGCCGCCCGGAATGCGCAGGAACAGATCCTCGGCCCACGGCCGGCGCGGATCCAGCCGCGTATCGACGAAGCCGCCGGATCTCCTCGCCGCGAAAGCACTCACAACCGATCTCCCCGCCGCGCTCCTGCGGCCGGGACCGTTCTGCACGTGACGGGGTTAACGCGGCGCTAACGCTGCCGGCTCAGGCGCCCAGATGCTTGCGGAGGCATTGCAGCCCGCCGCCGAAGATCGCCTTGCCGAAGGTGTCGATCCATTCGCCGGCCTTCTCGGGCGGGCAGTCGAAGGTGGTCCACCATTCGACGAAGCTGCGGCCGCTGTCGGTCACCGGCGTCACCCGCAAGGTGGCGTGGTAGTTCTGCACGGCGAACGGCGTGGTCTCGAAATTGTAGCTGTAGCAACGCTCGGCATCGGAGAGATGCAGCAGCCGCTCACGGATGTTGGCGCCGTCGCGGAGATGGAAGTTCCGCACGCAGCCGACCTGGTCGGCGCGTTTGCCGCCTTCGATCTCGCTGCGCTCGATGGCGTCGGAGAACCAGACCGGAAGAGCGTTGAAGTCCCGGATCGCGGCCCAGACCTTTTCGGCGGGCAGGTCGATGACCGTGCTGGCATAGGCCTTCGGCATCCTTGCTTCCCCTCTCGTCTCAGAACGTGATCTGCTTGAAGGCTTTCGTGGTCGCCGTCAGCGCCTGCTCGGTCGGCAGCCGCTCCATCGACGAGGCACCGTAGAATCCGTGGCAGTGCTCGGTGTGGCGCAGCACGTAGGCGGCGTCCTCGGGCGTGGCGATCGGGCCGCCGTGGCAGATGACGATGACGTCGGACCGGATCGCCCGCGCCGCCTTCGCCCATTCGTCGATCCGCGCCGGGCAGTCCTCCAGCCGGTCGGTGGTCTCGGCACCGATCACGCCGCCGGTGGTCAGGCCCATATGCGCCACGATGATATCGGCGCCGGCCTCGGTCATCGCCGCCGCCTCCTCGGCGCTGAACACATAGGGCGTGGTCAGCATGTCGAGCCCGCGGGCGGCGCGCACCAGCTCGACCTCGAGGCCGTAGCCCATGCCGGTCTCCTCCAGGTTCCGCCGCATCCGGCCGTCGAACAGGCCGACGGTCGGGAAGTTCTGGATGCCGGCGAAGCCCATCTCCTTGAGCTGGCGCAGCAGGTAGTCGCGCAGCATGAAGGGATCGGTGCCGTTGACGCCGGCGAGCACGGGCGTGTGGCGGACCACCGGCAGCACCTCGCGCGCCATCTCGGCGACGATGTCGTTGGCGTTGCCGTAGGCCATCAGCCCGGCCAGCGAGCCGCGGCCGGCCATGCGGTAGCGGCCGGAATTGTAGATCACGATCAGGTCGATGCCGCCGGCCTCCTCGCACTTGGCGGAAAGCCCGGTGCCGGCGCCGCCGCCGACGATCGGCTGGCGACGCCTCACCATGTCCTGGAACTTCTCGACCAGCGCCTTGCGCTCGAAACGGGGCATCGCGGAAAATCCTCTCTCAGGCCATCACGGCGCGGAACTGCTCGACCAGGGCCGAGGCGAAGGCCGGGTCGTTGATCGCGTGCGGCAGGCGGATCACCTGCCGGTCGGGTGTCGCGACGATCCTGGCGGCCAGCGTGTCGAAGAGCGCCCTGTCGGCCACAGGATCGTGGAACGGCTTGCCCGGCGCGTCGATCAGCGACACGCCGCCTTCCGGGATCAGGAAGCGGACAGGCCCTTCCATGCGGTTGATGCGCCCGGCCAGCCATTCGCCGATGCGGATGTTCTCCTCCGGCGTCGTCCGCATCAGCGTCACCTGCGGATTGTGGACGTAGAGATTGCGCCTGGCGTAGTGCGCCGGGACGGTGTCGATGGCGCCGAAATTGACCATGTCGAGGGCGCCGCAGGAGCCGACCCAGGGAACGCGGCTGCGGATGATCGAGCCCAGCCGGTCGTCGCCGGCGCTCAGCACCCCGCCCATCAGCAGGTCGCAGATCTCGGTGGTGGTAATGTCGACCACGCCGGCGACGAGGCTGCTGTCGACCAGCTTCTCCATCGACTGGCCGCCGGTGCCGGTGGCGTGGAAGACCAGGCAGTCGTAGTCGGCCTCGAGCGCGCGGGCGACGGCCTGCACGCAGGGCGTGGTGACTCCGAACATGGTGAGTGCCACGGCCGGCCTGTCGGCCCGGTCGGGCGCCGGTGCGGCGTGGCTCATCATGCCGGCCAGCGCATGGGCGGCATTGGCGAGCACGCGGCGGGAGATGCGGTTGAGGCCCTGCACGTCGGTGACCGAGTGCAGCATGGCGATGTCGGCAGGGCCGACATAAGCCGCGACATTGCCGCTGGCGACGGTCGAGACCATCACCTTGGGCACGCCCACTGCCATTGCACGCATCGCGGGCGTGACCAGCGCGGTATTGCCCGAGCCACCGGCGCCGATCAGGCCGCCGATGTCGTCGCGCGAGCGGACGAAGCGCTCGAACGCCAGGGCCATGGCGCCGACGGCGCGGCCGCGGTCGTCGAGCCCGAGGACGGCGGCGACACCCTGCGGATGGTGCGCCGCCACCTCCGCGGCCGGGACGTCGACGCCGGCTGCCTCGCCCATCGTGCCGAGATCGACCGTGTGGACCTCGAGGCCGGCGGCGCGCAGCAGATCGGCGATGTAGCGCAGCTCGGCAGCCTTCGTGTCGAAGGTGCCGGCGACATAGGCCCGGCTCATCCCGCCCCCCGGTTTTGCGCGCAGGATGAGCGTGCCGCCGCGATTTGCCAATCCCTCGGGCAAAAGCTGGCATGCCGGCGATGGCGTGCTAAGCAATCGCCAGATTGAAGACGAGGAGGCTCGATCCGATGCTCATGCTCGCCCGGCGGACCATTCTGGCCGCGACCGCGACGATCGTGCTGGCCGTGCCGGCGACGGCGCCCAGGGCCGACCAGTTCGTCAACGTGCTGACCGGCGGCACCGCCGGGGTCTACTACCCGCTGGGCGTGGCGCTGGCGAAGATCTATGGCGACAACATCCCGGGTGCCCGCACGTCGACGCAGGCGACCAAGGCGTCGGTCGAGAACCTCAACCTCTTGCAGGCCGGCAAGGGCGAGATCGCCTTCACGCTCGGCGATTCGCTGATCGACGGCTGGAAAGGTACGGAGGACGCCGGCTTCAAGGCGCCGCTCGACAAGCTGCGCGGCATCGCCGGCATCTACAACAACTACATCCAGGTGGTGGCGCTGCAGGAGTCCGGCATCAAGACCCTGGCCGACCTCAAGGGCAAGCGGCTGTCGGTGGGTGCGCCGAAGTCCGGCACCGAGCTGAACGCCCGCGCAATCCTGGGCGCCGCCGGCATGACCTATGACGACCTCGGCAAGGTCGAGTACCTGCCGTTCGCGGAATCGGTCGAGCTGATGAAGAATCGCCAGCTCGACGCCACGCTGCAGTCGGCCGGCCTCGGCGTCGCCTCGATCCGCGACCTCGCCGCCTCGGTGGCGATCGAGGTGGTGGCCGTGCCGCCGGAGCTGGTCGAGAAGATCGGCGCACCTTACCAGGCCACCACGATCCCGGCCGGCACCTACCAGGGCCAGGACGTGGACGTCGCCGCAGCGGCGGTGCCCAACTTCCTCGTCACCCACAGTGGCGTCGACGACGAGCTGGGCTACCAGATGGCGGCACAGCTGTTCGCGCACCTCGACCAGATGACGGCGGCGCACAATGCCGCCAAGGCGATCAAGCTGGAGAACGCGCTGGCCGGCATGCCCGTGCCGCTGCATCCCGGTGCGGAGAGGTTCTATCGCGAAAAGGGGCTGGTGAAGTAGGCGGGCGGCAGCGATGAGCAGCGGGCGGGCGGAAGGCGAGCTCGCGACCCTCGACTGGGGGCCGGGCCTGCCCGGCCGCCTCGCCTATTTCATCGCCGTCGCGTTCTCGACCTTCCAGCTCTGGACGGCGGCCTTCAGCCCGCTGCCGAGCCAGATCGTCCGCTCGGTGCATGTCGGCTTCCTGCTGCTGCTGGCGTTCGGCCTGTTGGCCAACGCCCGGCCGTCGCGCGACCGCGGCTGGTGGGCGTGGTGGCTGCTGGGCGGGCTGTCCTTCGTGCTGGGCCTCTACCACTGGGTCTACTACGAGGAGCTGATCCTCCGCGCCGGCGACCCCAATACGCTCGACATCGTCGTCGGCGTCATCGTCGTGGCGCTGGTGTTCGAGGCGTCGCGGCTGCTGATGGGCTCGGCCCTGCCGATCCTGTGCGCGGTCTTCCTGGGCTACGCCCTGCTGGGCCAGTACCTGCCCGCTCCGCTCGACCACCGCGGCTACGACTTCGCGCAGGTGGTCGACCAGATGTTCCTCGGCACCGAGGGCATCTACGGCATTCCGACCTACGTCTCCTCGAGCTTCATCTTCCTGTTCATCCTGTTCGGCTCGTTCCTCGAGCGCGCCGGGATGATCCGGCTGTTCAACGACGTGGCGCTGGGCACCGTCGGCCACACCCAGGGCGGCCCCGCCAAGGTGGCGGTGATCTCCTCGGGCCTGATGGGCACGATCAACGGCTCCGGTGTCGCCAACGTCGTCACCACCGGCCAGTTCACCATCCCACTGATGAAGCGGTTCGGCTATCCGGCGCATTTCGCCGGCGCTGTCGAAGCGACGGCCAGCATGGGCGGGCAGATCATGCCGCCGGTGATGGGGGCGGTGGCCTTCATCATGGCCGAGACCATCGACGTGCCCTACGTCGAGATCTGCAAGGCGGCGGTGATCCCTGCCCTGCTCTATTTCGGCACCGCCTTCTGGATGGTGCATCTCGAAGCCGGCAAGCGGCGGCTGGTCGGCCTCAGGCCGGAGGACTGCCCGAGCGCCATCGCGGCGGTGAAGCGCGACTGGTTCCTCATCCTGCCGCTGATCGCCCTGGTCTGGCTGCTGTTCGCCGGCTACACGCCGCTGTTCGCCGGCACGGTCGGGCTGGCGCTGACGGCGCTCGTGGTGCTGGGCTCGCCGATCGCCGCGGCGTTGGGACCGACCGGGCTGCGATTCCTGTTCTGGATCGTCCTCGGCGTCGCCGCCTCGGCCTTCGCGGTCTGGGGCATCGTCGCGATCCTGATCGTGGTGGCGGCCCTCGTGGCGCTCTGCTTCCTGGTCAAGGGTGGCGGGGCGACGCTGGGCCTGTGCCTCGACAGCCTGGCCGACGGCGCCCGGCATGCCCTGCCGGTCGGCATCGCCTGCGCGCTGGTCGGCACCATCATCGGCTCGCTGACGCTGACCGGCACCGCCAGCAACTTCGCCGGCTACATCGTCGACATCGGCAAGAGCAGCCTGTTCCTGAGCCTCGTGCTGACCATGATCGCCTGCATCGTGCTGGGCACCGGCATCCCGACCATTCCCAACTACATCATCTGCGCCGCCATCGCCGGCCCGGCGCTGCTGCAGCTCGGCGTGCCGCTGATCGTCAGCCACATGTTCGTGTTCTACTTCGGCATCATGGCCGACCTGACGCCGCCGGTCGCCCTGGCGGCGCTGGCGGCCTCGCCCATCGCCGGCGCCTCGCACATGAAGATCGGATGGGAGGCGACCCGCATCGCCATCGCCGGCTACGTCGTGCCGTTCATGGCGGTCTACGACCCGGCGCTGATGCTGCAGGCGGGCAGCTGGCTCGACACGATCTACGTCGTGGTGAAGGCGATCATCGCGGTGGGCCTGTGGGGTGCGGCCGCCACCGGCTTCCTGCTGGCGCCGATCGGCTGGTTCGGCCGGCTGGCGGCGGTGATCATCGCCTGCTTCCTGGTGGCCGCCGTGCCGCTCAGCGACGAGATCGGCTTCGTGCTGACCGCTGTCTTCGTCGCCTGGCACGTCTGGCGCGCCCGCAGCGTGGCGCCGTCGGCGGCTTGAGCGCGCTCTGCATCGCCACCGCCGCCGGAGTGACGCGGCTGGCCGTGGCGGCGTTCACGCTGGTCTGGACGCATTCGGTCGAGAAGGTCGAATGGCAGGAGGATTGGCGGGTCGAGCCGGACCGCCTGATCCTCGCCGAGTCGCGGATCAAGGGCAGTGGCGCCGGCATGGAGCCGGGCGAGGACGCTGTGCTGCGCGACGGCTGGTGGACATGGCGGCCCGGCCGCGCCGTCGACCGGCTCCTGCTGGCCGACAGCGGTGCCGCCGGCGAGTGGCGGATCTGCACGCGCGACGGCGGGTGCCGGCCACTGGCCGACCCCGCCACCGCGCCCTACGGGCTGGAGAGCTGCCCCTAGCCGCGCGCCGGAGCTTGCGCCACGGCGGGCTGGGCACCCTGAATGACGATCTCGACGCGGCGGTTCTGCTGCTGGCCGGCGGCGGTGGCGTTGGTCGCCACCGGATAGCCCTCGCCCATGCCGCGTGCCACGATGCGGTCCGCCGGCACGCCGCCATAGACCAGCTCGGCACGCACCGCATCCGCCCGTCGCTGCGACAGCCCCAAGTTGTAGCTGTCCGAGCCGCGGCTGTCGGCGTGGCCCTCGATCAGCACGGTGGCGTCCGGATACTGCTTCAGGGCATCGGCCACCCGCTGGACCTGCTGCACGCCGCCGGGGCGCAAGGTCGAGGACGCGGTGTCGAACAGCACGTCGCCGATGGTGACGACGAGGCCGCGCGGGGTCTCCTTCGGCTGCATCGACGCCAGCTGCTCCTTGAGCGCCGCGACGCGGACCTTCTCGCGCTCGGCGCTCATCTCGGAGACATTGGCGGTGGCCTGACGTTCCTGCGCCGCGGCGCGGGCGATCGCCACATTCTGGGTGACGACATAGGCCTTGCTGTTGACGGTATCGACGTCGCCGTCGTCGGTATAGGTCTTCTCGGCGTCGGTCAGCGCGTTCTGCGCCTGCATCAGCTCGGCAGGCGCGTATTGCTGCAGCTGCGGATCCGCCTGGGCTGTCGTCAGCTCGGCGCGGGCGGCGTCGAGCTGCTGGTTCGGGCCGGTGCAGGCTGCGAGGGCGACGAGTGCTGCGCCGGCGAGCAAAGCCTGCATCGTGCGGTTCTGTCGGGTCATGGCGGCCCCTCCTCTATCGGACCGTGGCGCCGCCGGGCGGGACGACCGGTGTCGCGTCCTCGCGCAACGCATCCAGGGTATCGCGCATGCTCTGGGTGTTGGCCTCGGCCGTGGCGGCGCGGCTCTTGGCCAGCGCCAGCTGGCTGTCGGCCTGGGCCTCCTCGGCGAGACGCCGCGCACGGCTGTATCTCTCGTCGGTGACGGCCTGCCTCGCCTGGTCGAGCTTGCTGCGCGCGCTCATCATTTCCGCCGGCGAGTTGGCCGCCGCACCGGCGGCCTCGGCCTGCTGGTAGGCGACCTCGGCGCTGGCCAGCGCGTCGTCGGGGGGCGGGTCGCTGGCGCAAGCGGCGAGAAAGGCCAATGCGCCCATTGCGCCCGCGCCGCACCACAACCGTGATGGTCCATGCATTTCGGCTGCTCCCCTCGTGGTGGGATTTGCAGCCTCAACGCGCCAATCCGGCCGGAGGTTTCGCGTTATTGATCAACCGAAGCGGTAGAGCCTCGCCGGATTGTCGACCAGAATGCGCCGCCGGACCGATTCCTCGGGCGCCAGCTCGCCCAGCCAGTCCAGCATCATCCGGTCGTCCGGCATCGGATCGATGCCAGGATGCGGCCAATTGGTGGCCCACAGCATCCGCTCGGGTGCCTGGGCGACCAGGATCTTTCCCAGCGCAGCGACATCGGCGAAGCGCGGGGCCCCGCTCTTGGAGGTCTCGTAGGGAGCCGAGAGCTTCACGTGCGCCCCGGCGTCGACCAGCCGGCGGAGGCAGAGGAACGCCGGATCCTCCGGCGGAACGGGCACCAGGAACTTGCCGGTATGGTCGATCACCAGCCGCCCGGCCCGCGCCACCGGCGTCAGCAGCGCCTCGCGGTCGGGCAGCTCGCGGCCATCGAACTGCACCTGCAGGTGCCAGCCGAACGCTGCGGTGCGGGCGGCCAGCTCGGGAACGAGCGGAAAGTCGTAGACCCTGCCCTTGAGCAGGAAGACACGCAGGCCCACCGCCCCGGCGGCGGTGAGCGCGGCAAGCTCGGCCTCGGGTGCGTCGGGCTCGACCACCACGACGGCACGGGCGTGGGGCGCCAGCTCGGCCACGGCCGCCATCGTGCAGCGGTTGTCGGTGCGATAGCCGGCCGCCTGCACGACGACGACGCTCTCGAGGCCGAGGCGGGCCTGGACCTGCCGGTAGGCGGCGACCGACGCCTCGGGCGGCGTGTTCGGGCTCGACGGCGAGAGCGGCCAGCGGTCGTAGGGACCGTAGAAGTGCATATGCGTGTCGGTCGCACCCGGAGGCGCCTGTACCCCGCCATTCCCTGCCATCGTTTTCTCCCCCGGCCCGGACGCAGCGTCCCTAGCACACGGGCACGCCGAGCGCGACGAGCCGGAGCTCGGGCGACAGGCCGGCTCGACTCCTCCGCATCGGTTAACGGACAGCGGTACCGAGGGAGCCTTTACCCGCCGCTAACCATGATCCGGACAGGGAAGCGTCTATAGCCGTTGCCTAGGCAACAACTATCCTCGGACGGGGGTGAGCAATGGCGATCTACACGGGCCGGGCCGAAGGCGAGACCTATCTCGGCACGGCCGGCAGCGACACGATCTACGGCCTGGGCGGCGACGACCTGCTGAAGGCCGGCGAAGGCAAGGACACCGTCGAGGGCGGCGAGGGCAACGACGAGATCTGGGGCGAAGGCGGCGACGACCGGATCTTCGGCGGCGCCGGCGACGACCGCATCCGCGGCGGCGTCGGCAGCGACTTCGTCGACGGCGGCGACGGCAAGGACGAGCTGGTCTTCCGCGACATCGGCAATCACGGGCTGGTCGTCGATACTGCCATCGGCAAGGCCTACTTCAAGACCCAGGTCGACACCTTCGTGAACATGGAGGTGATGGAGGGCTCGAACTACAACGACACGATGTACGGCGGCGCCGGCGACGACAGCTTCGTCGGCAAGAACGGCGACGATTCGCTGTTCGGCGGCGACGGCAACGACTTCATCGAAGGCAAGTGGGACCAGGACCTCATCGAGGGCGGCGCCGGCGTCGACCGGCTCTATGGCGGCCTCGGCAACGACGACATCCGCGGCGGCACCGGCGCCGACCAGATGTTCGGCGGCGAGCACCGCGACGTGATGTGGGGCGGCAAGGACGGCGACAAGATCTCGGGCGACAGCGGCAACGACACGCTGTCGGGCGGCCACGGCAACGACGGGCTCTATGGCGGGTTGCACAGCGACGTCTTCCGCTACTGGGCCGACGAGACCGTGGCAACCGACGCCATGGGCCACGACAGCGGCCGCGACGTCGTCTTCGACTTCACCCGCAAGATCGACCCCACCACCAAGGACGAGGACGAGGTCGACCTCTATGTGCGAGCCGGCAACGGCGCCGAGCGCCGCGGCTTCGCCGCCTTCGATACCAACCACAACGGCGTCATCGGCGCCGGCGACGAGGCGGTGAGCGTCGTCAGCTACACCGCCAACGGCGTCACCAAGGATTCGCTGCAGATCGACATGGGCGCCCTGGTCAAGGCGCTGGGCGGCACCAGCGCCTATCTCGCCAAGGCCGGAACGCACCTGCTGGTCCTGCACGGCGTCACCGAGCTCAACGCCGACGACGTGTTCAGCGGCTGACACAGGGGCCTCCCCCCAGGGGCCTCGACCAGGCGCGCGGGGCCGGTTGCCTTCGGGCACCGGCTCCGCTCTATTCGCGCCGCCATGACGGACCCCCACCCATGACCGACGCGCCGAAGACCGGCTGGCTGGCCAGGCTGCGCGCCGGGCTGTCGCGCACCTCGAATGCGCTGAAGGACAGCATCGGCGGCATCTTCACCCGCAAGAAGCTCGACGCCGCCAGCCTCGAGGAGCTGGAGGAGGCGCTGATCATGGCCGACCTCGGCGTGGCGACCTCGGCGGCGATGGTCGAGAAGCTGCGGCGGGAGCGGTTCGGCAGGGACGTCACCGACGAGGAGGTGCGCGGCATCCTGGCCGACGCGGTGACCAGGGTGCTGGAGCCCTGGGCCACGCCGATCCCGCACCGCGAGCGCTTCAAGCCGCAGGTGCTGCTGATCTGCGGCGTCAACGGCACCGGCAAGACCACCACGGTCGGCAAGCTCGCCAAGCAGGCCAACGATGCCGGGCTGAAGGTGGTGCTGGCGGCCTGCGACACTTTTCGCGCGGCGGCCGTCGAGCAGCTGCAGGTCTGGGGCCAGCGCAACGGCGTGCCGGTGATCACCGGCAAGACCGGCGGCGATCCGGCCGGCCTCGCCTTCGACGCGCTGCAGAAGGCCCAGGCCGAGCAGGCCGACCTCCTGCTGATCGACACCGCCGGCCGGCTGCACAACAAGGCGGCGCTGATGGACGAGCTGAAGAAGATCGTCCGGGTGCTGAAGAAGCTCGATCCGGCCGCACCGCACGACACGGTGCTGGTGCTCGACGCGACGACCGGCCAGAACGCCCACCGCCAGGTCGAGACCTTCAAGGAGATGGTGGCCGTCTCGGGCCTGATCGTCACCAAGCTCGACGGCACCGCCAAGGGCGGGGTGGTGGTCTCGCTGGCGGAGACCTACAAACTGCCTGTACATGCGATCGGCGTCGGCGAGGGGATCGAGGATCTGCGGCCCTTCGAGGCGAAGCCGTTTGCCCGGGCCCTGCTCGGGCTCGAGGCAGGCTGATACGGAGAGCCGGATGGCGCGGAACGTGGTCGAGACGGTGCTGGGCGGTGTCGTGCTGGTGGTGGCGATCGGCTTCTTCGCCTGGGCCTATGGCCGCAGCACCGCCGGCGACCCCGGCGGCTACGCGCTGGTCGCCAGGTTCGACCGGATCGACGGGCTGCCGATGGGGGCGGACGTGCGCATCAGCGGCATCAAGGTCGGCAGCGTGCTGGCCCAGACACTCGATCCGCAGACCTACCGCGCCGAGGTGCGGTTCAGCGTCGCGAGCAATGTCGAGCTGCCGAGCGACAGCTCGGCGGCGATCGTCAGCTCGGGCCTGCTCGGCAGCAAGTACGTGGCGCTGGTGCCGGGCGGCGACGACCAGATCCTGAAGGACGGCGGCGAGATCACCCTCACCCAGTCCTCGGTCAACATCGAGGACCTGATCGGCAAGTACATCTTCAGCCAGGGCGGCGGGCCGGCCGGCGGTGGCACGGGTGGGGGCGGCGCGGGCGGGGGCCAGCAGCCCAGTGCGCCGTGAAGCTGCCGCGGCGGTGCTGAGCCTGGCGCTGGCGGGCGGGGCCTCGGCAGCGCCGAGCCTGCCCTACCGCATCGCCGTGCTGCAGGGCCTGGACAAGGTCACCGCCCGCACGACGATCATCGAGGCGCCGGTCGGCCAGGAGGTGATGTTCGGCCGGCTCGGCATCACGCCGCGCACCTGCCTGAAGACGCCGCCCACCGAGCCGCCCGAGAGCGCGGCGTTCCTGGAGATCCGCAGCCTCGAGCCCGGCGAGCCGCCGCGCACCGATTTCGTCGGCTGGATGATGGCGTCGAGCCCGGCGCTGTCGGCGCTCGAGCACCCGGTCTACGACGTCTGGGTGATCGACTGCGAGGAGCCCGCCGGCCCAACCGCCGACCCGACCACGCCCAAGCCATAGGCGGCATCGTCGAGCGGAAACCGCGCCTGCCGCTCCAGCGCCAGGGCGAGCTCGGCACGATAGGCGTCCCGGCCCAGCTCGACGGCGCCGAACTGGCCGAGATGGTCGGTGACGAACTGAGCGTCGAGCAGCACGTAGCCGCCGGCGCGCAGCCTGCCGACCAGCTCGACCAGCGCCAGCTTGCTGGCGTCGCGCTCGCGGCTGAACATGCTCTCGCCGAAGAACGCACCGCCGAGCGAGACGCCATAGAGGCCGCCGACCAGGCGCTCGCCCTGCCGGCACTCGACGCTGTGGGCGTGGCCGGCGCGGTGCAGCTCGACGTAGAGGCCGATCAGGTCGTCGTTCAGCCAGGTGCGCGTCCGCCCGGGCACGGGCTCGGCGCAGGCGCGGATCACCGCCGGGAAATCGGTGTCGGCGGTGAGGGTGAAGGGAAGCCGGCGGAAGGTGCGGCGCAGCCGGCGCGGCACATGGAAGCCGTCGAGCGGGATGATGCCCCGCTCCCTTGGCTCGATCCAGTGCACGACGCTGCTGTCCCTGTCCTCGGCCATCGGGAAGATGCCGGCGGCATAGGCGGAGAGCAGCAGTCTCGGCGTGATCGGCAGCACGGCGCGCCGCCGGTGATCGGCTAGCCGTGCCAGTCGGCCAGGAACCGACCGAGCCAGTTGGTGTCGTACTCGGCCCGCTGGACCGACGGGTCGACCATCAGCGCGCGCAGCAGCGGAATATTGGTGGGCACGCCGTCGATGACACACTCGCCGAGCGCCCGGTCGGCCCGGCGCAGCGCCGAGGCGCGGTCCTTGTCGTGGACGATCACCTTGGCGATCAGGCTGTCGTAGTGCGGCGGCACGGTGTAGCCGGCATAGAGCGCCGAATCGACGCGCACGCCCGGTCCGCCCGGCGGATGGTAGGCCGTGACCCGGCCGGCGCGCGGCGTCAGGGTCTGCGGATCCTCGGCGGTGACCCGGCACTCGACGGCATGGCCGGTGAAGGTGACGGCGCTCTGGCGGTAGCCGAGCTTCTCGCCGGCGGCGACGCGGATCTGCTCGCGCACGAGATCGATGCCGGTGACGAGCTCGGTCACCGGGTGCTCGACCTGGACGCGCGTGTTCATCTCGATGAAGTAGAACTGGCCGTCCTGCCAGAGGAACTCGACGGTGCCGAGGCCGCGATAGCCGAGCCTGCGCATGGCGTCGGCGACCAGCGTGCCGATGCGCGCGCGCTCGGCGGCGTCGAGCACCGGCGACGGCGCCTCCTCGATCACCTTCTGGTGGCGGCGCTGCAGCGAGCAGTCGCGCTCGCCCAGATGCACGACGTTGCCGTGGGTGTCGGCCAGCACCTGGATCTCGATGTGGCGAGGCCGGTCGAGGAACTTCTCGAGGTAGACGCGGTCGTCGCCGAAGCCGAGGCGGGCCTCGTTGCGGGCCATGCGGATCGCGTCCCGCACCTCGCTGGCGTCGCGTACCACGGTCATGCCGCGGCCGCCGCCGCCGGCCACCGCCTTGATCAGCACGGGATAGCCGAGGCGGTCGGCCTCGGCCGTGGCCTCGGCCTCGCCCGACAGGGCGCCGTCCGAGCCCGGCACCACCGGCAGGCCGAGCTCGATGGCGGTGCGCTTGGCGGCGATCTTGTCGCCCATGACGCGGATGTGCTCGGGCGTCGGTCCGATGAAGGTCAGCCCGTGCTCCTCGACCATCTGGGCGAAGGCGGCGTTCTCGGCGAGAAAGCCGTAGCCGGGGTGGACGGCGTCGGCCCGGCTGACCTCGGCGGCGGCCAGGATGGCCTGGGTGTTGAGATAGGAATCGCGCGCCGCCGGCGGGCCGATGCAGACGCTCTCGTCGGCGAGGCGGACATGCATCGAGCTGGAATCGGCCGTCGAGTGGACCGCCACGGTGGCGATGCCCATCTCGCGGCAGGCCCGCAGGACGCGGAGCGCTATCTCGCCGCGGTTGGCGATGAGGACCTTGCTGACCAAGACGCTACTCGATGACCATCAGCGGCTCGCCGTATTCGACCGGGGCCGCGTTCTGGACCATGATCCGCGTCACCCGGCCGCTGCGCGGCGAGCGGATGGCGTTCATCACCTTCATGGCCTCGATGATCAGCAGGGTCTGGCCCTCGCGGACCTCGTCGCCCACCTCGACGAAGGGTGCGGCACCGGGCTCGGGGAGCAGATAGGCCGTTCCGACCATGGGCGAGGCCAGCGTGCCCGGATGGCTGGCGAGGTCGGGCGATGCCTCGGCCTTCCCCGCCGGACCGGATGTCGCAGCCGGCGAGTCCGCCGGCAGCGGGCCGTGTGCCCGGGGCATCGAGGCCTCGACCACCATCTGCACCTGCCGGGCGACCCGGATACGGGTGTCGCCGTGGCTGATCTCGATCTCGGTGAGGCCGGTCCGGCCGATGATGTCGGCCAGCTTCTCGATGTAGTCGGTATCGATGTCGAGCTTGCTCATCGTCTTCGACATGGCCGGCCGCTCACGCCTTCAACCGCGAGGCCAGCGCGCGCAGCGCCAGCAGGTAGCCGTCGAAGCCGAGGCCGCAGACGACGCCCAATGCCGCGGGCGACACGTAGGAATGGTGGCGAAAGCTTTCGCGCCGGAAGATGTTGGACAGGTGAACCTCGATGATGGGGATGCGCAGGATGGTCAGCGCATCGAGCAGCGCCACGGAGGTATGGGTGTAGGCGCCCGCGTTCAAGATCAGGCCGGCCGCAGTCCTGCGGCATTCCTGCACCCAGCCGACCAGCTCGCCCTCGTGATTGGTCTGGCGGAACTCGATCGCGACCGCCAGCCCGTCGGCCTCGGCCCGGCAGGCGGCCTCGAGGTCGGCGAGCGTGGCGCTGCCATAGACCTCGGGCTGCCGTTCCCCCAGCAGGTTCAGGTTAGGCCCGTTCAGGATCGAGATCAGCGGTCGCATCCGGCCCGGTATCGTATCCGCCGGCGCTTGAGGACACCGACGCGGCGGCGGCTTATAGCACGCGGGCACGGCGACGCAACGCACGCCGCCCCGACGCCCCGCGCCACGGCCGGCTTCGCCCGCGCCATGCCCACATTTGGTGGTCGAACGCAACGCGCCCGTGGCCGGCGGACGGCAGGAGCGGGTCGCTCAGATGGTAAGATGACCAAACATCTTCAATATTCTACTTGTGGTCGGGCGGAATCCGATTGCGATCGACGCGGCGAGGCCGAATACAACTTGCTGTTGAAAGTATCATCTAGAACACTATTATTGATAGATTTACCTCGATGGATCGATCTTTATTCTTGACCGGAGGCCCCGGCACAAGCATCGACTAGCCGATTGAAGACATGAACGCGGAGGGAACGGACAATGGATGAGAGTTGTACGTATAGACTTCGGCTAGCGGCAACGGCCTTCCTCTTCGCTCTGGTGGTCATTTCGGGCGTGCGGCCGAGCCTCGCGACGACCGGCCAGGCGACGGGCCCCGATCACGCATCGGATCCATCCCGGATCACCCTCGCCCTGGCTCCGGCGCGGGGGCCGTGGGAGCCGGTCGAGCAGCTGCTCCAGCGGCAGCTGATGCCGGTCACTCACCAGAGCAAGCCGGCGCAGCCCTCCAATCCTTCGACCCGCAAGGTGGGCGCCCTGTCGGGCCTGACCTGGAATTCCGGCATGAGCTGCCACGACGGCAGGTTCGACGAGTTCCGCGGCCGGGCCAGCGACGTCTATGTCGCGTTCGTCGGCCGGACCTATCGCAAGGACATCATCGCCACGATCAAGGGTCCCGACATCGACCGCTACAAGACCCGCCCCGGCAGGCTGTCCCTGAGCTGGCCGATGCTGCCGACCGAGATCCCGCACCGATTCGCCGAGTGCGCGCGCGGCGACTACGACCAGTATGTCAGGGACGCCGCCAATGCCGTCAAGTCGCAGGGCTTCCTCGATCCGATCATCCGCATCGGCTTCGAGGCGAACGGCCGCTTCACCTGGTCGATGAGCAAGTATTCTGACCGTATCAACGAGTACAAGGGCTGCTTCCAGCGTCAGGCGACATTGTTCCGCTCGATCCTTCCACAATCGCAGATCGAGTGGACCAATCGTCGCGACAGTGCCCTGCCCTATTCGATCGAGACGATCTATCCGGGCGACGCCTATGTCGACATCATCGGCATGATGATCTACGACCGGTGGCCGGCGCATCCCAACCAGAAGGCCTGGGACGCGGCCTACAAGCAGCGCGACAAGTTCGGCGGCCCCAGGGGACTGGGCACCTACCTCGAATACGCCCGCAAGCTCAAGAAGAAGCTGGCGATCTCCGAGTGGGCCGTATCGAGTGGGAACGGCGGCGCGGACAGTGTCGACAATCCCTTCTACATCGAGAAGATGTTCAATTTCTTCAAGGACAACGCCGCCGACATTGCCTACGAGGCCTATTTCAACTGCCGGGAGGCCAAGATCGGCTACAAGCTGGCGCCCAATACCGTGAACCCGAAGGCGGCCGCCAAGTACAGGGAGCTGTGGAGCAAGGGAGTGTCGAGCTCCAAATAGCAGCCCGGGCAACCGGCTCGCGGCGCGCCTCAGATCGTCGCGAGCATGCCGTCCCGCACCGCTGCCGGCGTGACCTCGACCAGCGAGCCGGCGGCGGGGTCGTCGGCCAGCCGCATGGCGGCGAAGCCCTCGGTGCGCCCCACCCCGCCGCGCTCGACCAGCACGCGCTGGCGCCGGCCGAGCTGGCTTTCGAGATAGCGCCCGAGGGCGATCTCGCCGGCGGCGCGCAGCCGGGCCGCCCGCTCCTTCCTGATCGCGGGCACTACCTGCGGCATGCGCGCGGCCGGGGTCTGTGGCCGCGGCGAATAGGGAAAGACGTGCAGGAAGGTAAGGCCGGCCTCGGCGACGATCGCCTCGGTGCGGCCGAACATCTCCTCGGTCTCGGTCGGAAAGCCGGCGATGATGTCGGCGCCGAACACGATCCCGGGTCGCAGGCGGCGCAGGTGACGGGTCAGCCGCAACACGTCGTCGCGCCCGTGGCGGCGCTTCATGCGCTTGAGGACGAGGTCGTCGCCGGCCTGCAGGCTCAGATGCAGGTGCGGCATCAGCCGCGGCTCGTCCGCCAGCAGCGCTTCGAGATCCGGGTCGATCTCGGCGGGGTCGATCGAGCTCAGCCGCAGGCGCGGCAGGTCCGGCAGCTCCGTCAGCACCCGGCGGCAGAGCGCCCCCAGGCTCGGCCTGTCCGGCAGGTCCTTGCCGTAGGAGGTGATGTCGACGCCGGTGACGACGATCTCGCGGTAGCCGCCGGCCACCAGCTCGCGCGCCTGCGCCACCACCTCGGCCACCGGCACGCTGCGCGAGGGGCCACGGCCGTAGGGGATGATGCAGAAGGTGCAACGGTGATCGCAGCCGTTCTGCACCTGCAGGAAGGCACGGGTCCGGCCGTCGAAGCCCGCGACCAGATGTCCCGCCGTGGCCCTCACCGCCATGATGTCGGCGACCTGGGCGCGCGGTGCCGCGTCGCCGGCCAGCGCCCGCCAAGCCTCCGGCCGCAGCTTCTCGGCATTGCCGACGACCGCGTCCACCTCGGACATGGCGGCATAGGCGCCCTGCGCCACCTGGACGCTGCAGCCGGTGACGATGATGCGTGCGTCCGGGTTCTCGCGGCGGGCGCGCCGGATCGCCTGGCGGGCTTGGCGCTCAGCCTCGGCGGTCACGGCGCAGGTGTGGACGATCACGGCCTCGCCGATGCCGGCGGCGGCAGCATGCGCCTTGATGACCTCGGATTCGTAGATGTTGAGCCGGCAGCCGAAAGTGATGACCGAGGGCTCGCTCACGCCAGCAGCTCCGGCGCCAGCACGCCCTCGAAGCTCAGCGAAGCGGCCCCCGTCATGTAGACCGGCCCCTCGCCGGGCCATTCGATCAGCAGCTCGCCGCCGTCGACGAAGATGCGGCAGCGGTCCTTGGCGAGGTCGCGGCGGACGGCGGCCACCATCGCGGCGCAGGCGCCGCTGCCGCAGGCCAGGGTCAGGCCGGCACCGCGCTCGAAGACCCGCAGCCGCATCACCGTCGGCCCCAGCATCTGGGCGAAGCCGATATTGGCGCGCTCCGGGAAGAACGGGTGGCGCTCCAGCTCCGCGCCGAGGCTCTCGACGTCGAGCGCGCGGACGTCCTCGACGAAGAAGACGGCGTGCGGGTTGCCCATATTGACGGCGACGGGTCGCGGCAGCGGCGGGCGCTGCAGCGGCACCTCCCTGGTGTCGCAGGGCACGGCCAGCGGGATGTCCTTCCAGCCGAGCTTGGGCACAGCCATGGCGACGCGGATGCGGCCATCGTCGAGCCGCTCGGCCGGCAGCGGCCCGGCGATGGATTCCAGGACCACGCGCTCCTGCCCCGTCTCGTCGAGCAGCAGCCGGGCGACGCAGCGCGTGGCGTTGCCGCAAGCGCCGGCCTCGGAGCCGTCGGCGTTGAAGAAGCGCAACGAGGCGTCGCCGCCATCGGCCGGCGGGCCGATCAGCGCCAGCTGGTCGAAGCCGACACCGCGATGCCGGTCGCCGATGCGCCGGATCGCCTCCTCGGAGAGATCGAGCGGGCGCGCGCGGGCGTCGAGCACGACGAAGTCGTTGCCCAGCCCGTGCATCTTGCGAAAGGCGATCTCGCTCATGGCGGCGGGCCATAGCGCCACGGCTGACAGGTGGCAATGGATCAGGCGGCTGGTAGATTGAGCCAGTGGCAGAAAGGATCGGTGAAGGTGCCGAAGGCGGCGCGCAAGGCGAAGCTCCCGACGATGTCCCTCGACGAGTTCCTGGAATGGGACGACGGGACGGATACGCATTACGAACTCTACGAAGGCCGACCGGTGGCGATGAGCCTGGCGATCGCGCCGCATGCACGAATGAGAGTGCTGATCGCTTGCGCGCTCCATCCGCGCCTTCGTGACCGTTGCTGATCTATGGGGGTGCCGGCGTCGGGGTCATCAAGCCCGACGACAAGATGAACTATCGCGTTCCCGACCTGATGGCTTCTTGCACGGACAGCCCCAACCAGTGGGTCGAAGCGCCCATCCTGATCGTCGAGATCCTTTCGCCTTCCAAGCGTGTCGACGCGCGCGAGAAGCTCGCCTTCTATGGCGACATGGAGAGCGTCGACGAGATCATGCTCGTCTGGGTCGACAAGCGGCGTATCGACCTCTGGCAGCGGGGGCCGGATGGCTGGCATGTGCGAAGCTTCATCGGCTCATCGTCGTTGCCACTGCAGGCCACCACCGAGCCTGTCCCGCTCGACGAGGTGTTCGCGCCGCTCGGGCTGTGACCAGCTCGTGATCTTGACGTCTCCGTTGGTCCCGCTCTAAAAGCCGCGTCTCGTCACGCGCGCGACGCCTGGGGAAGGTTCGTGCTCGACCACTGGAGGGATGAGGGCGCCGGCTGCTGGGCCGGGCGCCCGTTTGCGGTCGAATGTTCGAAAGCCTCACCACCAAGCTCGGCAGCGTCTTCGACAAGCTGAAGCGCCGCGGCTCGCTCAGCGAGGGCGACGTCAACGACGCCCTGCGCGAGGTCCGCATCGCCCTGCTCGAGGCCGACGTCGCCCTGCCGGTGGTGCGCGACTTCGTGGCGGCGGTGCGCGAGAAAGCCGTCGGCGAGGAGGTGATCCGCAGCGTCACCCCCGGCCAGATGGTGGTCAAGATCGTCCACGACCATCTGGTCGAGATGCTGGGCGGGGCCGCGGAAGGGCTGAACCTCGGGGCACCGCCGGCGGTCGTGCTGATGTGCGGCCTGCAGGGCTCGGGCAAGACCACGACCACGGCCAAGCTCGCCCGCCAGCTCAAGCTGAAGGACAAGCGCAAGGTCCTGGTGGCGTCGCTCGATGTGCAGCGTCCGGCCGCCCAGCACCAGCTCGAGGTGCTGGCCGGGCAGGCCGAGGTGACGAGCCTGCCGATCGTGCCCGGCCAGAAGCCGGTCGAGATCACCAAGCGCGCCTTGGAGACCGCACGGCGCGAGGGCTTCGACGTCCTGATCCTCGACACTGCCGGCCGGCTGCATGTCGACAAGGAGCTGATGGACGAGCTGGTGACGGTGCGCGAGCTGTCACGGCCGCACGAGACCCTGCTGGTCGCCGACGCGCTCACCGGCCAGGATGCGGTCAACGTCGCCAGGCAGTTCCAGGAGCGGGTCGAGATCACCGGCATCGTGCTGACCCGCATGGACGGCGATGCCCGCGGCGGTGCCGCCCTCAGCATGCGCGCCGTCACCGGCCGGCCGATCAAGCTGGTGGGTGCCGGCGAGAAGCTCGACGCGCTGGAGCCGTTCCATCCCGAGCGCGTGGCCTCGCGCATCCTCGACATGGGCGACGTGGTGTCGCTGGTCGAGAAGGCGGCCGAGCTGGTCGACAAGGACGAGGCCGAGAAGCTGGCCAAGCGGCTGGCCAAGGGCAGCTTCGACCTCAACGACCTGCGCAGCCAGCTTCAGCAGGTCACCAAGATGGGCGGCATGGGCGGCATCCTGGGCAAGCTGCCCGGTGTCGCCAAGATGAAGGCGCAGATCGCCGAGTCCAGGGTCGACGAGAGGTCGATCGGCCGGCAGGTCGCCATCATCAACTCGATGACCCCGGGCGAGCGCCGCAACCCCGACATCATCCACGCCTCGCGCAAGCGCCGGATCGCCGCCGGCTCCGGCACGGAGGTGTCCGAGATCAACCGGCTGCTGAAGCAGCACCGGCAGATGCAGGACATGATGAAGCGGATGAAGAAGGCCGGCGGCCTGCAGAATCTCCTCGGCCGCATGGGCGGGATGGGCGGCATGCCGCAGCTCCCGCCCGGCATGTTCCCGCCGCGCTGACGATCACCCTTCCAGACCCGACAACCACGCAAGAGAACCTTCGATGAGCGTCAAGATCCGCCTCGCCCGCGTCGGTGCCAAGAAGCGCCCGTTCTACCGGGTGGTCGCCGCCGACTCGCGCTGCGCCCGCGACGGCCGCTTCCTCGAGAAGCTGGGCACCTACGATCCGCTGCAGCCGGCCGACAGCGACAAGCGCATCGTGCTGAAGGAGGAGCGCATCCGCCACTGGCTCGGCCACGGCGCGCAGGTGACCGACCGGGTCGCCCGCTTCCTCGACAAGGCCGGCATCCTGCCGGGTGCGACGCGCCAGCGCGGCACCGGCAAGCGTGCCGCCGAGATCGCCAAGAAGAAGGCCGAGGCCCAGGCCAGCGCCTGAGCCCGATGCGCCGGCGGATCCCGTGGCCTCCCCAGCACCCGAGCTCGTCTGCGTCGCCGTCGTGGCGACGGCGCATGGCGTGCGCGGCGCGCTGAAGCTGCGCTGCTTCACCGAGGATCCCGCCAGCGTCGCGGCCTACGGGCCGGTGGTGGACGCAAAGGGCCGGCGGCTCACGCTCCGGGTCATCGGGTCGACCCGTGACGGCGTGATCGCCCAGGCCCTGGAGGTCGCCAGCCGCGAGCAGGCCGAGCTGCTGCGCGGCGCCGAGCTGTTCGTGCCGCGCCACCGCCTGCCGCCGCCCGAGGAGGACGAGTTCTACCACGAGGACCTGATCGGCCTCGAGGTGGTCGACCGTTCCGGCGCCGGCCGCGGCCGGGTGCTGGCCGTGCACAACCACGGTGCCGGCGACGTCATCGAGATCGGGGCCGAGGGCGAGAGCTTCCTGCTGCCCTTCACGCGCGAGGCGGTGCCCGAGATCGACCTCGCCGCCCGAAGGCTGGTGATCGACCCGCCGGTCGAGCATGTCTGGGAGGCGGCATGAGCCCCCTGCCCTGGCATGCCAGCGTCCTGACGCTGTTCCCCGAGATGTTCCCGGGGCCGCTCGGCCTGTCGCTCGCCGGCCGGGCGCTGCAGCGCGGCCTGTGGCGGCTGGATGCGGTCAACATCCGCGACTACACCGACGACCGCCATCAGACCGTCGACGACACGCCGTTCGGCGGCGGCGCCGGCATGGTGATGCGGCCCGACATCGTGGCGCGGGCACTCGATGCCACTGCACCCGAGGGCGACGCCCGTCCCCGCCTGTTCCTGACGCCGCGCGGCCGGCCGCTGGGCCAAGCGCGCGTGCAGGCCCTGGCCGATGGTCCCGGCGTGGTGCTGCTCTGCGGCCGCTACGAGGGCGTCGACCAGCGGGTGATCGAGGCGCGCGGCCTCGAGGAGGTCTCGCTCGGCGACTTCGTGCTGTCGGGCGGCGAGATCGCCGCCCTGGCGCTGCTCGACGCCTGCGTGCGGCTGCTGCCGCAGGTGGTGGGGGCACCGGCGTCGCTGGCCGAGGAGAGCTTCAGCGACGGGCTGCTCGAATACCCACATTACACCCGCCCCCAGGTCTGGGAGGGCCGGTCGGTGCCCGAGGTGCTGCTCTCGGGCCATCACGGCCGGATCGCAGCTTGGCGGCGGGCGGAGTCCCTGGCGGTCACCAAGGTTCGGCGGCCGGATCTGCTGGCCGCTTGCCTGTTGCAAGACGCGGCGAATTGACGAAACTCCGGCCCCCGCTCGGGGACCGACGGACGAGGCGAGGAAGGACAGATGCACATCATCGAGCAGCTCGAGGCCGAGCAGATCCAGCGTCTCTCGGCGGAGCGGGCGGTCCCGGTCTTCGCCGCCGGCGACACCGTGCGCGTCAACGTCAAGGTCATCGAGGGCAACCGCGAGCGCGTCCAGGCCTTCGAGGGCGTGGTCATCGCCCGCCGCAATGCCGGCGTGAACAGCTCGTTCACCGTGCGCAAGATCAGCTATGGCGAGGGTGTCGAGCGCGTCTTCCCGCTCTACAGCCCGCGCATCGACAGCATCGAGGTGGTCCGCAAGGGCCGCGTCCGGCGCGCCAAGCTCTATTACCTGCGCGGCCGCACCGGCAAGGCGGCCCGCATCACCGAGCGACGCGACGACGCGCCGGCCTCGGCCAAGCAGTAGGCATCGGTTCGGAGACAGGTGCGATGGCACAGACCCTGTTCGAGAAGATCTGGGACAGCCACGTCGTCGAACGTCGGGACGACGGCACCTGCCTCCTCTACATCGACCGCCACCTCGTCCACGAGGTGACCAGCCCGCAGGCCTTCGAGGGTCTGCGCATGGCCGGCCGCAAGGTTCGCCGGCCCGAGGCGACGCTGGCCGTGCCCGACCACAACGTGCCGACCAGCGACCGCAGCAAGGGCATCGCGGATGAGACCTCGCGCATCCAGGTCGAGACGCTGACCACCAACTGCGAGGAGTTCGGCGTCCAGCTCTTCGGCATGAACGACGTCCGGCAGGGCATCGTCCACGTCATCGGCCCCGAGCAGGGCTTCACCCTGCCGGGCATGACCATCGTCTGCGGCGACAGCCACACCAGCACGCACGGCGCCTTCGGCGCCTTGGCCTTCGGCATCGGCACCAGCGAGGTCGAGCATGTGCTGGCCACGCAGACGCTGATCCAGAAGAAGCCGCGCTCGATGCGGATCACCGTCGACGGCGAGCTCGGCTTCGGCGTCACCGCCAAGGACGTGATCCTGGCGATCATCGGCAAGATCGGCACCGCCGGCGGCACCGGCTATGTCGTCGAGTATGCCGGCGGCGTCATCCGCGGCCTGTCGATGGAAGGCCGGATGACGGTCTGCAACATGTCGATCGAAGCTGGTGCTCGGGCTGGCCTCATCGCCCCCGACGAGACCACCTTCGCCTACGTCAAGGGCCGGACCATGGCGCCCAAGGGTGCTGCCTGGGAGCAGGCGGTGGCGTGGTGGAGCACGCTGCCGTCCGACGAGGGTGCGGCCTACGACCACGAGGTCGAGCTGCCGGCGGCCGAGATCGAGCCGCAAGTCACCTGGGGCACCTCGCCCCAGGACGTGGCGCCGATCACCGGCCGGGTGCCGGATCCCAAGGCCGCGGGCAGCGATGACCGCCGCAAGGCCATGCAGCGCTCGCTGGAATATATGGGCCTCGAAGCCGGCACGCCGATGTCCGAGGTCAAGGTCGACCGGGTGTTCATCGGCTCCTGCACCAATGGCCGTATCGAGGATCTGCGTGCCGTCGCCAAGCTGGTGGCCGGCAAGAAGGTGGCGGGTACGGTCGACGCCATGATCGTGCCGGGCTCCGGCCTCGTGAAGCACCAGGCCGAGGCCGAGGGTCTGGACCGGATCTTCAAGGAGGCCGGCTTCGACTGGCGTGAGCCCGGCTGCTCGATGTGCCTGGGCATGAACCCCGACCAGCTCAGGCCCTACGAGCGCTGCGCCTCGACCAGCAACCGCAACTTCGAGGGCCGCCAGGGCAAGCTCGGCCGCACGCACCTGCTGTCGCCGGCGATGGCGGCGGCGGCGGCGCTGACCGGCAAGCTCACCGACGTGCGGAAGATGGTGGGATAGCGGCCGGCCTGTCGCCCGGGCGGCTCGTCCGCGAGCCGCCGGCTCACCCCTGTTCGCGGAACAGCGGCAGCTCGATCCCCTTCAGGTTGGCCGGATCGTAGGTTCTCTCCTCGATCCGCACGCCGTCCTTGTCGTCCTTGCTGAGAACGCTCACCTTCTTGCCGATTCGCTCGACCAGGGAGCTGTGCAGCATTTCCCGGCCGGCGGCGATGGCGGGGTCGTGGCGCCGTCGCTGCCGCGCGGCCTCGCCGATGGCCCGGTCCAGGGCTTCCGGCTCGTCGAAATCATGGCTGACGAGCTTCCAGAAGGAGTCCAGCGATTCGTGCTGGCGCGCGGGTTGCCGCGACAGCGGGAGCGGAATCTCGCGCGAGCGATCGAGGACCAGACCGCGCTCGGCGGCCCGCGTCATCATGAAGTGCCAAGTGATGTCGCCGATGCCCTTGTCGCGATCGTTCGGCGACGGGTCGGTATAGCCGCCGCCGACATCCGAGTGAACGCCGGGGAACCAGACCTGCAGGCAGGTCTGGCCGGGTGCGAGGCCGCCGGCATCCTTCGGCAGGCTCCAGATGGTCGGCCTGTACGGCCCCCGACGCTCGTCGGCGGCCAGCGCGTGAACGGCGTGCTCGATCAGCCGCCCCAGCGTCTGGTTGTGGAACTGGACCACCGGCGAGGTGAGCCTGGACAGCTTGGGTGTCGGGATTCCGAGCGAGCCCACGGTGTCGTAGACGCCGATGAAGCGGACCTTGACTGATTCGTGGCGGTCGATCCGGTCGAGGTCGCGGCCAGCGGTCGCCGGGCGGCCGCGCAGCTTGTCCCACAGACCCCGAATCCCCTCGCGCAGGCGGTCGACCTTGTCGCCGTCGAGGTCCAGCCGATCCGCCATGTCCTCGTCGGTGCTCCGGACGTAGTACTCGAGATAGGCGCGCACGACCTCGGCCTCGTCGACGCCCTCGAGCAGGCCGGCCGCGGCGATGAATCCGCACAAGGAACGCGCCGTATAGGCGCCGCGGCTGAAGCCGAAGATGTAGATCTCGCTGTCCGGCTGGTAGGCACGGCTCAAGAAGTGATAGGCCTCGCAGACGTTCTTCGACAGCCCGGCCCCGAGAGCGCCGCCGGTCAGCCAATCACGAAGGCTGGTTCCCACGCCCTGGTCATAGAACAGACAGATATCGCCGCCATGAGGGCTGCGGCCGCTCGCGGTCTTCCAGCCCTCCCTGTCGCTCTTGTCGGTCTCGGGGTCCTGCAACTGACTCGAGAGGAACTCGAACGTCCGATGGATATTGGTCTGGGCCTTGGGCTTGTTCCAGGTGCCGTCACAGCAGACCACCAGCTTGCGACTCATTGCCGGCTCCTCGCCACTCGGAAATCGGGCAGATTATCGGCGCATGGTAGCCGCGCCCGGCACCGGGCGCTGTGACATCCGGCACAGCTGCCGGTGTCGTCGCGGTCGCGTGGTCGAGACGAACGAGCGCTCAGGCCGCCGCCGGCGCCTCCCGCGAGGCGGCCTGCCCCCGCTGTGCCACGATCCTCGCCCGCCTTCGCTGCAGCGCCTGGTCGGCCAGCACGCCCAGCAGGATGACCGTGCCCATGACGGCGAAGTTCAGCGAGCTGGGAATGCCCAGGAGGTTGACGAGGTTCTGCAGCACCTGCAGCAGGATGGCGCCGAGCACGATGCCGAGGATCGAGCCCTCGCCGCCGCGCAGCGAGCAGCCGCCCAGCACGGCGGCGGCGATGGCGTAGAGCTCGTAGAAATTGCCGTGCGCCGAGGGCGAGACCGAGTTGGTGTAGAAGGCGATGAACACCGCCGACAGCCCGGCCAGGGCGCCGCTGATGATGTAGGCGGCGGCGATGACGGCACTGGTGTTGATGCCGGAGAAGCGGGCCGCCTCCTCGTTCTTGCCGACGGCGAACAGGTAGCGGCCGTAGACCGAGCGGTGCAGCACGATGCCCATCACCAGCGCCACGACGATGAGCGCGATGAAGGTGTGCGGAACGCCGAAGCTGCGGCCGGACGCCAGCCAGGACAGGGTTTCGAACTCGTCGCTGTAGCCGAAGCCGATGGTGGCGTCGTTCATGTACCAGCGGGCGACGCCGCGATAGATCAGCAGGCCGCACAAGGTGACCACGAAGGGCTGGATCCGCAGCCTGGTGATCAGGAGGCCGTGGATGCCGCCCAGCACGATGCCGATGCCCATGCAGAGCGGCACCACCAGCTGCCAGGGCAGGCCGTGATTGACCATGAGGTCGATGAAGATCACGCCGATCAGCGCGAACATCGAGCCCACCGACAGCTCGATGCCGCCGGTGATGATGACGAGGCCCTCGCCGATGGCGAACAGGCCGAACAGGCCGATCAGGTTGGCCATGTTGACGAGGTTGACGGTCGACAGGAAGACCGGGTTGAGGATGGCGGTGATGCCGCCGACGATCAGGATCAGGACGAGAAGGCCGATGTCTTTCTTGTGCATGGGGCCTCAGGCGGCTTGGGCCGGGGCGTGGCCGACGGCCAGGTGCAGCACGGCGTGCTCGCTGAACTGCGGCCGGTCGAGGAAGCCGCTGACCCGGCCCTCGTGCATCACGGCGATCCGGTCGCTGACGCCCACGACCTCCTCCATGTCGCTGCTGATCATCAGGATGGCGACGCCGTTGTCGGTCAGCTCGCGCATCACCTCGTAGATCTCGCTCTTGGCGCCGACATCGATGCCGCGCGTCGGCTCGTCGAAGATCATCAGCCTCGGCCGCATCGACAGCCACTTCGCCAGCACGACCTTCTGCTGGTTGCCGCCCGACAGGGTGACGGCCGCCGTCTCGACCGAGGGCGTGCGGATGTCGAGCCGGCCGCGCTGCCGCTCGGCCGTGCGCAGCTCGGCGGCGTTGCTGATGAGCCCCCAGCGGGCATGGTCGCGCAGGTCGGCCAGCGTCACGTTCTCGCGGATCGGCAGCTCCAGCACCAGGCCCGAGCGCTTGCGGTCCTCGGGAGCCAGGTAGATGCCGCGGGCGATGGCGTCGGCCGGCGAGCGCAGGTCGACACGCTCGCCGCCCAGCCGGATCTCGCCGCTCAGCAGCGGGTCGATGCCGAAGATCGTGCGCGCCAGCGAGGTGCGGCCCGATCCCACGAGGCCGGCCAGCCCCAGGATCTCGCCGAAGCGGATGTCGAGGCTGACGGTGCGATCGGGAAAGGCGGTCGTGCGGACGTCGACCAGCGCGCAGCCCTGCGCCGTCGGCGCCTTGCCGGGCGGAACGTAGAGCGAGCGCAGGTCGCGGCCGATCATCAGCCGGATCATGGTGGCATGGTCGATCTCGCTTCTGGCGAGCGCACCCACCATCCGCCCGTCGCGCAGGCAGACGACACGGTCGGCGCAGGCACGGATCTCGTTGAGGCGATGGGTGATGTAGATGACGCTGACACCCTGCGCCTTCAGCTCGGCCACCACGGCCAGCAGGCGCTCGGTCTCGGACAGGGTGAGGCTCGAGGTCGGCTCGTCCATGATGATGAGCCGGGCGTCGAGCGACAGCGCCTTGGCGATCTCGACCATCTGCCGCTGGGCGATCGACAGCTCGGCCACCGGCGTGTCGACGGCGAAATCGACATTGAGCCTGCGGAGCAGCGGCTCGGCCATGGCGTGGAGCCTCGCCTGGTCGACCAGCCTCAGCGGCCCGCCCCAGAGCGGCTCGCGGCCGATGAAGATGTTGGCGGCGACGTCGAGATTGTCGAAGAGGTTCAGCTCCTGGTGCACGAAGGCGATGCCGGCCTGCATCGACTGCGTGACCGTCAGCGCCGCATGCTCGACGCCGTCGATGACGATGCTGCCCGAGCTCGGCTCGACCACGCCGCCCAGCACCTTCATCAGCGTCGACTTGCCCGCGCCGTTCTCGCCGATCAGGCCCACGACCTCGCCGCGCGCGACAGCGAGGCTCACCCCGTGCAGCGCCGTGACGCCGGGGTAGGTCTTGCCGATCGCGCGCAGCTCGAGGAAGGGCTCGCTCATGGCGATGACCGGGGCCGGCCGGAGCCGGCCCCGACGCGGCTCACTTCTTGAGCAGCTCCATCATCGTCTTCTGGAACTCGGCGACGTTCGACTTGTCGACGACCTTGGTGGGGATGATCATCAGCTGGTTGGCCGGGATGAAGGACTTGTCGCCCTCGATGTACTTGGCCAGCAGCTTCATCGACTGGTAGCCGAACTCGTAGGGCTGCTGGACGACGGTGGCCTCGATGATGCCGTCGGCGATGCCGCGCAGCGTCACCGGATCCTCGTCGAAGCCGATGATCTTGACGGCCCCGGCCTTGCCCGATGCACGCACAGCCTCGACGATCTGCGGCGTGTTGTACGACCACAGGCCGACCAGGGCGTCGATGTCCGGATACTTGGTGAGCGTGTCCTCGGCGTTGCGCTTGGCGCGGGCGAAGTCGACCTCGTCGGTGCGGATGTCGATGATCTCGACCTTGGTGCCGGTCAGCGCCTTGCGGATGCCCTCGACGCGCTCGCGGGCGTTGTCGGCACCCATGGTGCCGACGAACAGCATGATCTGGCCGCCGTCCGGCAGCGCCTTCTTGATCAGCTCGCCGGCCTGGACGCCGGCGTCGACATTGTCGGTGCCGATATAGAGCGAGCGGTTGCTCTTGGGGGCGTCGCTGTCGGTGGTGAACAGCACCGCCTGCGACGCGACCTTGTTCAGGATCTCGGTCGAGTTCGCCGGGTCGATGGCGCTGATCGAGACGCCGGCCACGCCCTTGGTCAGCAGGTCGTCGAGGATGCGGCGCTGCTCGGCCGCGGTGGCCTCGGAGACCACGTACATCTCGGTCGTGTAGTTCGGCAGCTCGGTCTGCGCCTTCTCGACTCCGCGGCGGGCGATCGTCCAGAAGTCGGCCGAGGCATTGGTCACCAGCGCCAGGGTCTTCTTGTCCTGGGCCTGCGCGCCGCCGATGGCGGTGGCCGCAAGAAGCACACCGGCCAATGCCGGCAGCAGGTGTCGACGGATCATTCGGTGCTCCCCGATCGCTCATGCGCGCCCGCTGTCCACGGTGCGGCGGCCGAAACTGCAACGGCCGGCGCGCAGGCGCAAGGGCGTCATCAGGCCCCGCGCATATGAGCGTCGGCCTCCCCCGCCGCTCAGCGCATGGCGCGCAGCGCCTCGAGCCCGGCCTCGAGCGCCTTCTGGTAGAGCAGGTGGTCGAGGCCGTAGGCGATGATGCGGAAGCCGTGCCGCCAGTAGGTTTCGGCCCATTGCAGGTCGGCCGCCATGAAGCCGGCATGCTTGCCGGCGTCGGCGGCGGCGGCGACGATCCGGCGGACGGCCGCCAGATAGTCGGGGTGCTCGAACTGGCCCGGGATGCCCATGAAGTTGGTCAGGTCGAAATGGCCGAGCCAGACCACGTCGATGCCCGGCACCCCGGCGATGGCCTCGACGCTCTCGACGCCCGCCGGCGATTCGATCTGGGCGATCACCAGCGTCCGGGCCCTCGCCGCCGCCATCTTGTCGGCCGGCGAGCCCGGCAGGTAGTCGTCGTGCGCCACCCCGAAGGCGGCGCCGCGACGGCCGTGCGGCGGATAGTGGGCGCAAGCCGCGATCAGCTCGGCCTGCTCGCGGCTGTCGACCATCGGCACCATGATGCCGTGGGCGCCGACGTCGAGGGCGCGGGCGATGAAGTCGTACTCGGTCGTGGGCACGCGCACGACCGGCGCGAGGCCCAGGCCGCGGCAGGCGGCGCACTGGGTCTTGATCGTCTCGAGCCCGACCCCGGTGTGCTCCATGTCGAGCAGGATGAAGTCGGCACCGGTGGCGGCGACGATCGCCGGCAGGCTCGGCGTCATCAGCTCGAAGACCATGGTTCCGAAGGCGCTGCCGTTCTCGACCAGGCGCTGCTTGAGCCCTGGCCCCGCCACCCCGATGCCGGCCATCCGTCGTCTCTCCGTTGCAGCCGCTGCCGGCTTGTCGGTTGGCCGGCGAGGTTTCGTCAAGCGCGGCCGCGCGCTGTACCCTCGTGCCGAATTGGCGTAGAAAGCCGGCCCGATCGTTGGCGCACCGCTGGATTCGTCGTCATGCAGCCCTTCACCACGCTCACCGGCATCGCCGCCCCCATGCCGATGCTGAACGTCGACACCGACAAGATCATCCCGGCGCACTGGCTCAAGACCATCAAGCGCACCGGGCTCGGCGTCGGGCTATTCGAATCGATGCGCTACGATTCCGACGGCAAGGAGCGGCCGGACTTCGTGCTCAACCAGGACCGCTACCGCCACGCCTCGGTCCTGCTGACCGGCGACAATTTCGGCTGCGGCAGCTCGCGCGAGCACGCGCCCTGGGCCCTGCTGGACTACGGCATCCGCTGCGTCATAGCACCGAGCTTCGCCGACATCTTCTACAACAACTGCTTCAAGAACGGCATCCTGCCGCTGGTGCTGCCGCAGGAGCAGATCGACCTGCTGATCAAGGAGGCCGAGACGGCGCCGAACCCGACCTTCACGGTCGATCTGGTGGCGATGGAGATCCGCCGGCCCATCGGCAACGAGCCGATCCCGTTCACGCTCGACGAGGCCAACCGCGACAAGCTCCTGCAGGGCCTGGACGAGGTCGGCGAGACGCTGGCCAAGGCGAAGGTGATCGACGGCTTCGAGGCCAGGCAGAAGCTCGGCCAGCCCTGGCTCTATCGCGACGCTGCCTAGCCGACGGAGCCGGCCCGCCGGGAACGGGCGCTCAGATCTCCGAAAGGCTGATGGCGTCGACCGTCGGCTCCTCCGGGTGGCTCTGTCCCGGCGTCGGCCGGTTCCATACCTTCATCGGCCCGGCCTCGACCTCGCCGTCCCAGGTGCAGAAGGCGACATCCGAGGCGTCGCGGCCGATGCCGATGCGGACGAGGCCGTCCAGCGCCGCCTGCCGGGTGGCGTCGAACAGGTACCAGCGGCCGCCCAGATAGGCCTCGAGCACGGCGTGGAAGTCCGGCGGGTCGAGGCGCCAGGCATAGGCGCTGACGAAGCGGGCGGGTATCCCGAGCGCCCGGCAGAGCGCGATGCCGAGATTGGAGAAGTCGCGGCAGACCCCTGCCCGCTCGACCAGCGTGTCGACCGCCGAGGTGTGCTCGTTGCTGGAGCCGCGCTCGTATTCGAGGTGCTCGTGGATCCAGTTGGCCAGCGCCGTCACGCGCTGGTGGCCGTCGCCGAGATGGCCGAAATCGGCGCGGGCGGAACGCAGGAGCCGGTCGGACTGGCTGTAGCGGCTGGGCCAGAGGTGCGGCAGCGTCTCGAAGGGCAGCTCGCCCACCGGGGTCTCGTCGATGGTGGCGGGGTCGGCGCGGTGCGGGTCGAGCTCGACCTCGGCCTCGTAGCGGACCGCGATCCCGCCGCCCTTCACGGCGAAGCGGAGATAGCGGTTGCCGCTCTCCGGCGCCGTGTAGCGCTCGATCGGGACATCGGGGGTGATCGTCAGCGATTCCCGCAGGATGCGCTGGCGCGCGAGCTTCGCGGCCTCGATGTTCATCACCAGCGAGGCCGCACCCCGGGCCTCGTAGGCGAGCTCGCAACCGACCTGAAACCTCATCCGCGCACCTGTCGTTTCCTTGTCCGGGCAGGCCGCCAAAACCCGGGCGGGCCTGCAAGGTTCCGCCCGCTTGCGCCGTGGCGGCGTTGACCCTACTGGTCCGGCCATGCCGCGCGTCACGCTCGCGACCCTGATCAAGCTGCTGCTGGCCTGCCTCGTCGTGGGGGCGGTGATGAGCTGGCTCGGCCTGACGCCGCAGGCGTTCTGGCGGACCGTTCGAGACTTCTTCGTCGACGGGCTGGAGAGCGCCCGGCTCTGGGCCGGCTCGGTGCTGGGCTACGTGCTGATCGGCGCCGTGGTCGTCGTGCCGATCTGGCTCGCCCGCTGGGTCTGGCGGGCGGTCAGGGGCCGCGGTTGAGCCGCTACTGCGCCATCACGCCGAACTTGCGCTGCACCCAGTCGAGCAGCAGCTCGAGGCCGTTGTCCTGGCGCACGGCCGGCCGCGGCTGCGGCATCGGCTCGGCCGCCGCGACCTGCGGTGCCGGCGCTGGCGTGGTCTGCATCACCTCGCGCCAGATCTTGCTGGGCAGCCCGCCGCCGGTGACGTTGCGCATCGGCCGGTCGTCGTCGTAGCCGATCCACACCCCCATCACGAGCCGCTCGTCGAAGCCGACGAACCAGGCGTCGCGATTGTCCTGCGTCGTGCCGGTCTTGCCGGCGACCCGGCGGTCGGGCAGCGCCGCCGCCCGGCCGGTGCCTTCCGACACCACCGCCCGCAGCATGCCGCCCATCTGGGCCGCCACGGTCGGCGCCAGCACGCGCACCTCGGTCGGGCGGTAGCGGTAGAGCACGGTGCCCCTGGCATCGGTGACCGACTCCACCGACCAGGTCGGCCGGCGCATGCCGCCATTGGCCAGGGGCAGGTAGGCGCCGGTCAGCTCGAGCACGCCGACCTCGGCCGTGCCCAGCGCCAGCGACGCCACCGCCGGCAATGGCGAGGCGATGCCGAGCCGCCGGGCGGTCGCTGCCACCTCCTTCGGCTGCACCGCCTCGCCCAGCCGCACGGCGGCGGCGTTCATCGACATCGCCAGCGCCTGGGTCAGGCTCACCGTGCCGTGGTAGCGGCCGTCGATATTGGCCGGCCGCCAGCCCTTGACCTGCACCGGCGCGTCCTGGATCGCCGCCGCGGGCGTCCAGCCCTGCTCGAGCGCGGTCAGGAACACGAACGGCTTGAAGGCCGAGCCCGGCTGGCGGCGGGCGTTGACGGCGCGGTTGTAGGGGCTCTGGCCGTAGCTCCGGCCGCCCACCAGCGCCCGCACCGCGCCGTCCCCGTCGAGCACGACCGCGGCGGCCTCCAGCCCCGCCCTGGCCGGCAGGAGCTTGCGCACGGCCGCTTCGGCCGCGAGCTGCAGCTTCGGATCGAGGGTGGTCCGCACCACGAGGTCGCGCGTCGGCTTGCCGAGGTCGCGGGTGAGGCCCTCCAGCACCCAGTCGACGAACCAGCCGCCGATCTGCACGGGCTCCGACAGCTTCGCCGGCCGGGCGCGCGCCGCCACCGCCTCGCGCTCGTCGATCACCCCCTGCTCGGCCATCACCGCCAACACGGTGGCGGCGCGCTCGCGCGCGAGGTCGAGGTCGCTGGCGGGCGAGTAGCGCGACGGGGCCTTGAGCAGCCCGGCGATCACGGCGGCCTCGGACAGCCCGACCTCGGCCGCAGTCTTGCCGAAATAGCGCTGCGACGCCGCCTCGACGCCGTAGGCGCCGGCGCCGAGATAGACGCGGTTCAGGTAGAGGGTGAGAATCTGCTCCTTGGTGAGGCGCGACTCCAGCCAGATCGCCAGCACGAGCTCCTCGAGCTTGCGGCCCCAGCTGCGCTCGTGCGTGAGGTAGAGGTTCTTCGCCAATTGCTGGGTGATGGTGCTGCCGCCCTCGACCGTGCCGCCGGCCCGGAGATTGGCCCAGGCGGCGCGCAGGATGCCGGTGGGATCGACCCCGGAATGGTCCCAGAACCGCCTGTCCTCGATGGCGATCACCGCCTTTGGCAGCCAGGGCGACATCTGGTCGAGGCGCACGAACGGCCGGCCGGCACCACCGCGCTCCGCCAAAATGCCGCCATCGGCTGCCAATACCTTGACGCGGACTTGCTGGGCCTCGCGGAACAGCTCGTCGGTATCGGGCAGCCGCGGCGCATACCAGACGAACAGCGCCACCCAGCCGACCAGGATCAGCAGCACGCCGGAGACCGCCAGCCTCGTCAGAAGGCCGGCCGAGCGGCGCCGCGGACGCTCGGGCGGGCCCGGCGCGCGGCGCTGCGGCCGCGGCTGGCTGCGGGCTTGGCCGCGAATGGGACGACGCTGCTGTCCGCTCATGCCTGGACTGTCGATCTCACCGGATTGGAAATCCCGTCGCGACACGGGATCCACATCCTGGTTTCATACCGTGGCGGCAGGACACGCCTCAATATGATTGTGGCCGGCCACTCGGATCGCCGCGGAACCTGAGGTTTTACGTCAAGTCGAGCCCGTGGCCGCCGAGCTGGCTGCCGCAGGCGGTCGCGTGATATGGCTGACGTCCTGGATGAGCACCGACATTCCGGCCGTGATCCTGGCGGGCGGGCGGTCGCGCCGCATGGGCGGCGGCGACAAGCCCCTGCTGGCGCTCGACGACCAGACGATGCTCGAGCACGTGGTGGCGGCGCTGGCACCGCAGGTCTCGGCGCTCGCCCTCAACGCCAACGGTGATCCGGCGCGGTTCGCGAGATTCCGCCTCCCGATCGTCGCCGACAGCGTAGCCGGTCTCCCGGGCCCGCTCGCCGGCGTGCTCGCCGGCATGGAATGGACGATCGCGTGTTTCCCGAATTCGCCACGAGTTCTGACCGTCGGGGGAGACATGCCGTTCCTGCCGGCCGATCTGGTGAGCCGGCTGGCCGGCGCCAGCCGTTCCGGCATCGTCTGCGCCGCCTCGGCCGGTCGCCTCCATCCCATCGTGTCGCTCTGGCCCGTGGCGCTGGCGCCGGCGTTGCGGCGCGCTCTGGACGAGGGAGTGAGGAGGGTGGCCGACTTCGCCGCCGGCCATGCTTGCACGATTGTCGAATTTCCCGTGCGCGAGGTCGACCCCTTCTTCAACGTCAACCGCCCGGACGACCTCGCTTCGGCCCGACGTCACCTCGATCGGGCCTAGACGTAGGGCCCGTCGGGGCCGGCCGGCAGATTCTCCCAGCGTATCCCCTCGGCCACGATGCAGCTGAGCCCGGCGGGGGTCGTCAGCACCACCGTCCAGGTCTCGCCGGTCTTGGACGCGAAGATCTGCATCAGTGTCCCGTCCTGCTGCAGACCATAGGCCACCGGCTTCTCCGAGAAATCGGTGCTCAGCAGACGGGCGATTTCCTTGGGCGCGTGGCACCCCGCCGACTGTTCGTCCGCGCGCGCAGGGGTCGTTGCCATCAACGCTGCGGCGGCGGCCACGATACCGAGCATCATGAGCTTGCGGATCATTGGCTTCCTCCGGGAAAGCTCTCGGCGAGATCGACTCGCCTGCTTCAAGGAAGTCGCCAATGCTCCGGAGGTTCCCGGAAGTCGATTTGGGCTTGACTGTTGCGGTGCGACACGCCCGCGCCGGGCTTCAGCCCAGGCGGTCGATCACCGCCACGATGCGCCGGGCCGCCTCCTCGACCTCCTCGGTGCGACGGGCGAAGCACAGGCGAAAATGCGCCTCGTTGCCGGGGCCGAAGGTGTAGCCGGGTGCTATGCCCACCTTGGCCTCGGCCAGCACGCGCCGGGCGAAGGCGAGCCCGTCGCCCACACCCTCGATACGCGGGAAGGCATAGAAGGCGCCGGCCGGCGCCGCCAGGCGAACCCGTGGATGGCTGCCCAGGACCTCCATCATCACGTCTCGGTTGCGCCGGCAGCGGGCGACGAACTCGGCGACGAACGGCTCGCCGTCGTCGAGTGCGGCGATGCCGCCATATTGCGCGAAGGCGGTGGAGCCGGTGTTGCTGCACTCGGCCAGCACCGACATGGTCTCGGCCATGCCCGACGGCGTGATCATCCAGCCCAGCCGCCAGCCGGTCATCGCCCAGGCCTTGGAGAAGCCGTTGAGCACGAAGACCGGCTCGGTCGGCTCGGCCAGGGTCAGGAAGGAAGGCGCCGGGTCGGACCCGTCGAAGACGTTGCGGTGGTAGACCTCGTCCGAGATCAGGCCGAGGCCGTGCCTGCGGCACAGCTCCAGCAGCGCCCTGCCCTCGTCCGGGGTCATGATCCACCCCGTCGGGTTGGAGGGCGAATTGACGTAGACGGCGCGGGTCTTCGGCCCGATCGCCGATGCCACGGCATCGAGGTCGAGATGCCAGCGGTCGGCCCCCTCCATCAGCCGCACCGGCACCGAGCGGGCACCAGCGATCTTCACCACCGTGTCGATGTTGGGCCAGTTCGGCCCGATCACCACCACCTCGTCGCCCTGGCGCAGCATGCACTGGGCCGCCAGCAGCACCGTCAGCATGGTCGAGCCGGGCGAGGTGATGCGGTCGGGATCGAGGTCGATGCCGTAGATCCGCCGGTGGTAGCGGTGCAGCGCCTGGCGCAGCGGCGCGTGGCCGCGGGTGTAGGAGTAGAAGGTCTTGCCGCCGTCGAGCGCCGCCTTGGCGGCGTCGCGGACGAAGGCCGGCGTCACGATGTCGCTCTCACCGAACCACAAGGGGATGACCTCGGGATCGTCGAGGGCGCCGACGGCGATCTTGCCGATGCCGCTGAGCTCGAGGGCGGAAATCTCGGGACGAATCACGGACAAGGGGCTTGCTCCTCAACCACGCCGCTCGATGACGAACACCAGCTCCGGCCCGGCGACACTACTCTCGACGAGACGATCACCGCTCGCTTCGCACAAGGCGGCGATGTCGTCGATGGCCTTGCGGTCGGTCGCCAGCAGCCGCAGGCGCTGGCCCCTGCCCATGCCGAGGAGCGCCTTGCGTGCCTTGAGCAGGGGCAACGGGCAGCTCAGGCCACGCGTGTCCACCGTCCGTTCGGCCATGTTCCAAGCAGTCCGGGCCTATGATAGAGCCGCGCCGAAACTAGCGCCGTGCGGCAATCGAGGCGAGGCGGGATGAGCGAGCGGGGCCGGCCACAGCCGGTGATCGGCGTGGTCGGCTGGAAGAACAGCGGCAAGACGACGCTGGTGGTCCGGCTGGTCGAGCACCTGACGGCGAAGGGGCTGACGGTGTCGACCGTCAAGCACGCCCACCACGCCGTCGATCCCGACGCTCCGGGCAAGGACAGCCGGCGCCACCGCGAGGCCGGGGCGCGCGAGGTGATGCTGGCCACCGCCAGCCGGTTCGCGCTCTTCCACGAGCATCGCGGCGAGCGGGAGCCGCCGCTCGACGAGCTGCTGGCGCGCATGCAGCCGGTCGACCTCGTCGTGGTGGAGGGCTTCAAGCGCTTCGCCTACCCCAAGATCGAGACGCACCGGGCCGAGCGGCGCACGCCGCTGCTGGCCGGCGAGGATCCCACGATCGTCGCCGTCGCCTCGGACGAGCCGCTGGACGGCTCGCCCGTGCCGGTGCTGGATCTCGACGACATTCCCGCCATCGCCGGCCTGATCATGGGCCGGCTCGGGCTGCGCTGGCCCGATCACGCCGCAGGTTGAGCATGGAAAGCTTCGACGTCATCGTCATCGGCGGCGGCATCGCCGGCGCCTCCTCGGCCGCGGCCCTGGCCGAGAGCCGGCGCGTGCTGCTGCTCGAGCGCGAGAGCCAGCCGGGCTATCACACCACCGGCCGCTCGGCGGCGCTGCTGACGCCGTTCTACGGCAATGCCACGGTGCGGGCGCTGAACCATGCCGGCGGCCGCTGGTACAGGGACCCGCCGCAGGGCTTCGCCGACGTGCCGCTGCTAGGCCCGCGCGGCGAGCTTTATGTCGGCCGTGCGGAGGATCGCGACCTCGTCGAGGAGGAGGCCGACAAGGCGAGACTGGCCGGCGCCAGGGCCGAGCTGCTCGACGGCGATGCCGTCCGAGCCATCGTGCCGTCGCTGCGCCCGGAATGGTCCGCCCATGGCTGGTACGATGCCAGCGCGATGGACATGGAGGTCGGCGCCATCCTGCAGGGCTTCCTGCGCCAGCTCCGCCATCGCGGCGGCACGGTGCGTACCGATGTCGAGGTGCGAGCGCTCGGCCGTGGCGGCGAGGGCTGGATCGTTGCGACGCCGGCAGGCGAAGCCTCGGCGCCGGTGGTCGTCGATGCTGGCGGCGCCTGGGCCGACACGGTGGCGGGCCTCGCCGGGCTCTCGCCGCTGGGGATCGAGCCGAAGCGGCGCACCGCCATCATCGTCGATGCCCCGGCCGGCCGGGATTCCCGCCGCTGGCCCGGCACCGCCGACGTGCGCGAGACCTGGTACTTCAAGCCCGAGGCCGGCAAGCTGATGTGCTCGCCGGCCGACGAGACCCCGTCCGAGCCCTGCGACGCCCAGCCCGAGGAGCTGGACATCGCCATCTGCGTCGACCGCGTCCAGCAGGCGGTCGACATCGAGATCCGCCGCATCGAGCACAGCTGGGCCGGGCTGCGCTGCTTCGCGCCGGACCGCACGCCGGTGGCGGGCTTCGACCCGCGGGCCGAAGGCTTCTTCTGGCTGGCGGGCCAGGGCGGCTACGGCATCATGACCGCGCCGGCGCTGGCGGCGATCGCCGGCCACCTGATCACCGGCGCGGCCCTGCCGGCCTGGATGGGCGAGCACGATCTCGATGCGCTGGCGCCCGGGCGGCTGCTGGCGGCGACCCCTCCGCCCACCTGAAACGGGCTCGTCGTTAGCCGGCCGTTCATCTGTCCTGTGGGATGTTGCGGCCCCCATGGACAGGATCGTCATCTGGCTCCTGGCGGCTCTCGGTGCCGGTGCGGCGCTCGTCGTCGCGGTGCCCGGCCTCGTCGTGATCGGCGGCATGATGCTGCTGATACCCGGCCTGGTCCTCCTCGTCCTGCCCACGGCGTTCGTCTGGGCGTCGCTGCTCGCCGTCGCCTGGTGGCTGTTCCGGCTGATCCTCGAGCGAAAGCCCGCCGCCGTGGCGGCTCTCGGATGTGTCGCGGCCCTGCTGTGGCTAGCACCCAAGGCGAGCTCGCGGGCGAGCCAGATGCGGCTGGACGCCGCGACCTCGGCCCCGGACGTCATGCCGGCGGAGGCCGTTCCGCTGGCCGGCGACGTCCTGGTCTCGGTCCCGCGGCTCGGCCAGCAGCGCCTCGACGCGGCGACGGTGCGCGGCAGTCCGGCAGAGACGGCGAGCCGCCCCTGGGTGTGCGACGCGCTCTGCGCCGCCCTGCTCGCCACGCCCGGCGTGCGCAGCGTCACCGTCGACGCGCATGGCGATGGTGAGCGGCCGGGATCGCGCACCGGGCATGCACGCACCTTCCGGCTGGTGCCGAAGGAGGAATGCCCCGGGGAGACGATCCGGCCCGAGAACCCCGGCGGCCTGGACCTCGATCGGCCGCAGCCGCCGCCGGGCCCCCGGCTGGCGGGACTGCTGTCGGCGCAGGCGGAATGGGATCTCCGGCTGTCGACGCGCGACTGCATCGTCGCCGGGCCGGCCCGCGAAGCCTTCGATTTCAGCATCCTCCTGCTGCGCTATTCCGACGGGGCGGCCTCGTCGACACGCCGGCCCACGGACGACGACTGGTCGTTGCGGCCCCTGCCGGTGAGCGTCGAGCGCATCGTGCTGAGCGATGCGGACGGCCGGGTCGTGCTGCGCAAGACCCTGGCGACGACGCGAGCGCTCGCCAGCCCGCTGCATGTCGGCGCGCAGGGCGGCCTCGAGAACTTCCGGTTCCAATGGGGACGCACCGAGCTTTCCAACGGCACGCGCTACGAGCGGCTGCGCCCTCACGCCCTGCTCGATCGGCTCACGAGCCTCCACACCACGGCCGACGAGCGGGCCATCGTCGAGGCCGCCCGGGCGAGGCTGGCCCGGATGGTCGATGATCCGGCCGTGGGCGCGGAGGATCCGGGCTTCGACCTGCTGGCGCCCTGGTTCGCCAGCTTCGACCGCCCCGCTGCTACGATCTCGGCCGCCGACCGGGAGCTGCTGCGGCGCCTGATCGCCGACGGGCGGATCACCGACTTCCCGCATCTCTACGCCCCGGTCCGGGCGATGGGCCCGGACGCGGTCGTCCTTCGTCCGGCCATCGGCAAGCGGCTGGCCGAAGCCGACCCGCCAGGCCCCTGGATGAAGACGTTCGCCGCACAGCTCGAGCGCATGCCCGCCGGCACGTTCGCGACCACCACGCCCTTGGAGCAGGCGATCCTCGCCGATCCGTCGCGGCGGCTCTATGCCGGCGGCCTGATCGTCCGCCAGGCCGACAGGGGCGAGGCAGCCGTGCCCCTGCTCGTCGAGATCATGCGGAGCCACTGGGCGCGGCTGCGCGCACCCGGGCGAAAGGCCTGGAGCAATGACGACATGCTCGCGATCGACGCGGCCCGCCGCGCCTTCTGCGTGCTGGGACCGCAGGCCGCCGCTGCCCTGCCGGCCATCGACGAGATGACGACGAGCGGCCTGATCGGCCCGAACACCCTCGATCGGAGCGAGTGGCAGTTGATGCTGGCCCGCATGGGCCGACCGGTCGAGAGCATCGCCAAGCCCGACAACCGCTCGGGCACGGACGAGAGCTTTCACACGGCCCTGCGCCGGCAGCTCGACGGGTTCGATCCCGAGAGGCACTGCCGGGCGGAGTGGATGTAGCGAGCCGCGCTGCCGCACCCCCTGTGAGCTCCAGGCTGGAAGCGTTATATGCGCGCCCATGCCCGCACGCTCATCCCTGCCCCGCCGCCGCGCCAGGCCGCGCGTCGGCTTCGTCAGCCTCGGCTGCGCCAAGGCGCTGGTCGATTCCGAACGCATCGTCACCCGGCTGCGCACCGAAGGCTACGACATAGCGCCCAGCTACGATTCCGCCGACGTCGTGGTGGTCAACACCTGCGGCTTCCTGGTGTCGGCGCGCAAGGAGTCGCTGGAGGCGATCGGCGAGGCCATCGCCGAGAACGGCAAGGTGGTCGTGACCGGCTGCCTCGGCGCCAATCCCGAGGTGATCCGGGCGGTGCATCCCAAGGTGCTGGCGGTCACCGGCCCGCACCAGTACGACGCCGTGCTGGACGCCGTGCGCCGGGCCGTGCCGCCGCCGCACGCGCCGTTCCTCGACCTGGTGCCGCCGCAGGGGCTGCGGCTGACGCCCAGGCACTACGCGTACTTGAAGATCTCCGAGGGCTGCAACAACCGCTGCTCGTTCTGCATCATCCCGCAGCTGCGCGGCGACCTGGTGTCGCGCAGTGCCGCCGACGTGCTGGAGGAGGCCGAGCGGCTGGTGGAATCCGGCGTCAAGGAGCTGCTGGTGATCTCGCAGGACACCAGCGCCTACGGCGTCGACCTGCGCTATGCCGCCTCGCCCTGGGAAGGCGGCGAGGTCCGCGCCCGGTTCCTCGACCTGACGCGGGCGCTGGGCCGGCTCGGGGTGTGGGTGCGGCTGCACTATGTCTACCCCTACCCGCACGTCGACGAGGTCGTCCCGCTGATGGCCGAGGGCAGGATCCTCCCCTATCTCGACATTCCCTTCCAGCATGCCAGCCCGTCGGTGCTGAAGGCGATGCGGCGGCCTGCGGCCCAGGGCAAGGTGCTGGACCGCATCCGCCGCTGGCGCGACATCTGCCCCGACCTCACCTTGCGCTCGACCTTCATCGTCGGCTTTCCCGGCGAGACCGAGGAGGACTTCGCCTTCCTGCTCGACTGGCTGAGCGAGGCGCAGATCGACCGTGCCGGCTGCTTCCGCTTCGAGCCGGTCGACGGCGCTCCGGCCAACGACCTGCCGGGTGCGGTGCCCGAGGAGGTCAAGGAAGAGCGCTGGCAGCGGCTGATGGCGCACCAGCAGCGCATCTCGGCCGCCCGCCTCGCCGCCAAGGTCGGCCGCGAGATCGAAGTCATCGTCGACGGGCTGGACGAGGATGGTGCGGTCGGCCGCAGCCAGGGCGACGCCCCGGAGGTCGACGGCCGGGTGCTGATGCGAGGCGCGCACGACCTGGCGCCCGGCGACATCATCAGGGCGAGGGTGACGGCGGCGGAGGCGTATGATCTGCATGCCGAGCCTGTTTGACACGGCCCCCGTGTCCACGTAACCTGTGTTCAACATTGGAGACGTGTGAATGAATCTGACGCTGGCAATCGACGATCAGACGGTCGAGCGGGCTCGGTCCGCCGCGCAGGCCATGGGCAAGAGTCTCAATCAAGCGGTACGTGAATATCTCGAGCAACTGGCCGGCCGCGACCAGATCGAGCGCGACATCGCCGAGTTCCGTGAGCTTTCGAAGCAACACGAAGGCAAGTCGTCCAGAGGATGGAAGTTCAATCGTGAAGAGATCTATGACCGGAAGGTCTTTTCTCGATAGCAATGTTTTCATTTATGCCGACGATCATCGCTACCCCGATAAGCAAATGGTGGCGTCGTCGCTGTTCGAAGAGGGGCTCGCCAGCGGCCTTGGCGTGATCTCCACGCAGGTCATGACCGAATATTTCAACGTCGTCACGAGCAAGCTCGGCGTGCCCGCGACTTTGGCCAAGCGGCGGATCGAGCTGATGGAACGTCTGCACGTCGTCCAGATCGACCCTATGCTCATTCTCGACGCCATCGACCTGCATCGCCTCGACCGCATCTCGATCTGGGACGCGCTGATCGTCCGCGCCGCTGCCGCCGCCAACTGCGCCGACCTGCTCACCGAGGACATGCAAGCCGGCCGGCGCATCGCCGGCGTACGTATCGTCAACCCGTTCGCCTGAGGATCGCCATGACCCGCGTCGTCATCATCGGCGGTGGCGCCATCGGCAGCTCGATCGCCTGGTGGCTGACGCGCGAGCCGGGGATCGAGGTGACGGTGGTCGAGCGCGACCCGACCTATGCCCGAGCCTCCTCGGCGCTTTCCGCAAGCTCGGTCCGCCAGCAGTTCAGCACCCCCGTCAACATCGAGATCGGCCGCTTCGGCATCGGCTTCCTGCGCCAGATCGGCCGGCACCTGGCCGTGGACGGCGAGACGCCGGACATCGGGCTCGTCGAGCCGGGCTATCTGTTCCTCGCCAGCGAAGCCGGGCTCGACATCCTCGAGGACAACCACCGCATCCAGCGGCAGCACGGCGCCGACGTGGCACTGCTGACCCCGGCCGAGCTGGCCGACCGGTTCCCCTGGCTGTCGACCGAAGGCGTCGCCGCCGGCTCGTTCGGCCTGTCGGGCGAAGGCTGGTTCGACGGCTACGGCCTCATGCGGGCCTTCCGCCATGCCGCCATTGCCGGCGGAGCCCGCTACGTCGCGGCCGAGGCGGTCTCGGCCCGGAAGGCGGGCAACAGGGTTACCGGGATCGGCCTCGACGACGGATCGCATATCGAGGCCGACCTGTTCGTCAACGCCGCCGGTCCTTGGGCCGGCGAGGTCGCGGCCATGTTCGGCATCGCACTGCCGGTGGTGCCGCGCGCCCGCTCGGTCTTCGTGCTCGACTGCCCGGATCCCCTGCCCGGCTGCCCGCTGGTCATCGATTCCTCGGGTGTCTGGCTGCGCCCCGAGGGCAAGTATTTCATCACCGGCATGTCGCCGCCGGCGGAGCGCGATCCCGACCATGCGCCGCTCGAGGTCGATCACGACCTGTTCGACGACATCGTCTGGCCGACGCTCGCCGCGCGCGTGCCGGCGCTGGAGCGGCTGCGCGTCGTCAATTCCTGGGCCGGCTACTACGAGTACAACACCCTGGACCAGAACGGGCTGGTCGGACCCTATCCGGGCCTGGACAACGTCGTCTTCGCCAACGGCTTCAGCGGCCACGGCATCCAGCAGAGCCCGGCGGTGGGTCGCGGCGTCGCCGAGCTGATCGTCCATGGCGGCTACCGCACGCTGGACCTGTCGCCGCTCGCCACCTCCCGGCTGGTCGAAGGCCGCCGGGTCGTCGAGCGCAACGTGGTCTGAAAGGGCCTCAAGCGGCCAGCAGCCGTTCCGGCCAGCAGGCGAGTGCCGCATAGCCCGCCTGGCGCGCATCGCGGGCGAAGTCCGCCAGGGCTCCGCGCGACGCCTCGTCACCGGGCCGGCGGCCCAGGGTCGCGATCAGCCGGGCACGCCGGCTCAGCAGCCGCATGTGCAGCGCCGGCTCGGCCGAGAACTTCGCGTCGAGCCGGTCGGCGAACGCCTCGGCTCCTTCCCAGTCGCCGAGACGCAGCATCGCCTCCATCGCACCCTTGAAGAAGAACAGGTGATTGTGGCTGAGCGCGGTCGAGGTCAGCATCCGCTCGCCCTCGGCGACGATGGCGGCAACGCGGTCGAGCGGAGCGAACGCCAGGCAGACGCCGGCGACCAGCGGACCGAGATAGGCCGGCGCCACCACGCGCGCATCCTCCAGGGCCTCGGCGCCGAGCCGCCATGCCAAGTCCGCGTTCCCCGCCAGATGCTCGACCTCGGCACGGAAGGCCAGGTTCTCGGAATGGAACCGCCTGGCGCCGATCCGGGCCGTGAGCTCGTCGGCGCGGCCGATGTGCGCGCGTGCCTGCTCCAGGTCGAGCTGCCACTGCGCCGCCAAGCTGGCGGCATGGCAGGCGATGATCTCGGCGCGCGGCTGGCCGACCTTGCGCGCCAGCGCCACCGCCGTGTCCGCCTCCTCGTGCGCCGACGCCATCGGGCCGGCGAGGCAGCGGCAGATCGCCACCATGCCGCGGTTGGCGACCTCGATACGGCCGAGCCCGTGCGCCTGGGCCATGGCCACGCAGCCGGCGAACGATTCCAGCGCCTTCAGCATGCGGCCCTGGGCATAGGTCGCGTCGCCGATGCCGCCGAGGGCGCGTGCCACGAGCTCGGGCCTGCCCGAGGCCTCGGCCGCGCGCAGCGACCTCTCGTGCTCCGCCAGGCATTCCTCCGACCGGCCGGCCGGGAAATGCAGGTTGCCGCGCAGGTGGTGCAGGGCCGCCTGCTCGGCCATCAGGCCGAGGCGCGCGGCCACCGGCTCGGCCAGCGCCAGCTCCGACATCGCCTCGTCGAGGCGGTCGACCAGCCGCATGGCGCCGGCGAGCCCGATGCGCGCCCGGCAGGACGCCGTCTCGTCGGGTGCCGATTCCAGGGCGGCCGCGTAGGCCTTCAGGGCGGCACCCGCCCGGCCGAGATCGAGCAGGATGTCGCCCGCGAGACAGGCGAGCCGGCTCCTGTCCTCCGCAGCCGTCGCCAGGGTGCCGCCCCGCTCCGCCAGCTCCAGCGCCCGATCCGCCCGATAGCCGGCTAGCAGCGCCAGCGCCGCATCGCCCAGCGCCCTCGGCGCCTCGGGCGAGCCGGCGAGGTCGAGATGCTCGGCATGCAGCACCGGATCGCGGCCGTCGAACCACTGGGCGGCGAGGCCATGCAGCTCCCGGCGCCTCGGACCGAGCAGCGCGCCATGGACGCCGTCGCGGATCAGCGCATGGCGGAACATGAAGCCGTCGCCGTCGGGCTGCAGGAAATGCCGGGCGACGAGCCGATCGCAGCGATAGCCCGCATCGCCCGAGACGTGGCGCAGGGCCGCCAGCGAGAAGCGCTGGCCGAGTACCGAGGCGGCCTGCAGCGCCAGCCGGTCGGGCGGAGCCAGGCGATCGAGACGGGCGAGCACGAGGCTCTGGATCGAGGCCGGCACGGCCGAGCCGGCGCTGTCGTCGCCGGCATGGTGCAGGAGCTGCTCAAGGAACAGCGGGTTGCCGGCAGCGCGCTCGACGCAGCGACGCACGAAGCCGCCTTCGGCCACGGCCAGGGTGCCGGCGAGCTTCGCGGCATCCGCCGCCTGCAGAGGGCCGAGATCGAGGGTCAGCAGCCGGGCCGCGGCGAGGCCGGCGCGCCAGGCGGCATCCACCGGCTCGCCGTCGACCCGCGTGGTCAGCACCAGCATCAGGGGCCGGCGCAGCGTCACGCCGGCCAGCGCCGTCAGCATGTCGACGGTCGCGGCATCGGCCCAGTGCAGGTCCTCGACCACCACCAGGACAGCGCCGGCCTCGCAGGCCGATTCGACGAGGCCGACCAGAGCCTGGTCGCGGCCGCGGCGGCGCGTCGCCTCGTCCATTGCGTGGATGGCCCTGCCGGCCTCCGGCACCGGCACGTCCAGCAGGTGGTAGAGCAGCGGCAGGTGCTCCGGCAGCACGCGGCCGGCGGCCAGGGCATGCTCCGCGGCGGCCGCGCGCTCGGCGGAGCCGGCGCCGCGCCCGAGCGAAAGCAGGCCGAGGGCGAGCTGGCGGGAGACGTCGCTGCCGCGCTCCATGCCGAAGTCGAGGATGGTCGCGACATGCGCCGGGACCGCTTCGGCCGAAGCCATGGCCAGCAGCTCGCCGACCAGGCGGGTCTTACCGATGCCGGCCTCGCCGCGCAGCCGAACCACCGAGCCGGCGCCATGCCGTCCCGCCGCCTTCAGGGCAGCCGCCAGCTGGCCGGCCTCGATATCGCGCCCGACCAGTGGGGTCTCTGCCGCGGCGGTCGTCTCGACCAGGGCCTCGACGCGCCAGACCGCCACCGGCCGGTCGAGTCCCTTCGGGACGACCTCGCCGCGCGATTCCGCCCGCAGCCGCGATCCGAGCGCGGTTCGGACGGCATCGGAAGCCAGCGTCTCGCCGGCGCGGGCGAGATCGGTCAGGCGCGAGGCGAGGTTCACGCTCTCGCCGGTGACCGTGTAGATGCGGTGCTCCGAGCTGCCGGTCGCCGCCGCCACGACGACGCCGCTGGCGATGCCGACATGCAGCGCCACCTTGGACCCCAGCGGATCGACGAGGTCGGCCACGGCCGCGTGCATCGCCAATGCCGCCGCGACCGCACGCTCGGCGTCGTTGTCGTGCGCCACCGGGGCGCCGAACAGCGCCAGCACCGCGTCGCCTATGTGCTGGTTGACCGAGCCGCCGAACGAGGCGACGAGACCGTCCAGCCGGGCGAACACCCGGTCGAGCAGCGCCTGCACCAGCTCCGGATCGGCCCTCGACGACAGGGCCGTGTAGCCGCAGAGATCCGCGAACAGCACGGTGACCTGCCGGCGCTGGCCCTCGACCGCTGCCGGTGCGGGCGCCACCGCCGGCGCCGCAGGCCCGAGAGCCGTGCCGCAGCCGCCGCAGAACCTGGCCGGCGGCTCGTTGACGAAGCCGCAGGCGTCGCAGGCAGCCGCCAGCCTGGCGCCGCACTCGCCACAGAAGCGCCGGGCCGGATCGTTCTCGGCCCCGCAACCGCCGCAGCGCATCGGCCACCTCGCAATAGGTGCTCGGCCATCGAGATCGGCGCATGCTACGCTGCGCCGCGACCAGCCACAACCGAGGCGGCGATGCAGCCCCTGGAGCGCGTGCTCGAGACCGTTCTCTACGTCGACGACCTCGCCGCCGCCGAGGCGTTCTATGCCGGCACGCTCGGCCTCGTCGTCGACGCCCGCAAGCCCGACGTGTTCGTGTTCTTCCGGCTGGACGGCGCGATGCTGCTGTTGTTCAGGGCCGAGGCCACGAGGGTGCAGGGCGAGCTGCCGGCGCACGGCGCGGTCGGCGCCGGGCACATGTGCTTCGCGGTGCCGGAGGCCGGGCTGGACGCCTGGAAGGCGAGGTTGCGGGCGGGCGGCGTCGCGATCGAGCACGAGCAGCAGTGGCCGCGCGGCGGCCGGTCCTTCTATGTCCGTGATCCGGCGGGAAATTCGGTCGAGCTGGCCACGCCCCGGATCTGGGGATTTCCCGAGTGATCCCCAGGATGGCGGTCCCAATTGAGCAAGCCTGACAGCACCATCAGCCCGATCAGCCGACCGGGTGCCAGCGGGCTCGTCACGCCCACGGTCGAGCTGGTGGCCGACCTGAGCTGCCCCTGGTGCTACGTGGCCTTCCGCCGCCTGCGCCGGCTGCAGCAGGAGAGCTCCCTGGTGCTGGCCTGGCGGCCGTTCCTGCTCAATCCCTATCTCCCCGCGGAAGGCATGGATCGCACGACCTACCGATCGCGCAAGTTCGGCAGCCTCGAAGCCTCGCGCAGGCTGGATCGCCGCCTGGTCGAGGTCGGCCAGCACGATGGCATCGCGTTCGCCTTCGAGCGGATCGGGCGCACGCCGCAGACCGTGGCGGCGCAGGGCCTGCTGCTGGTGGCGCAGCGGCGCGGCCTCGCCGAGCTGGCGGCGGAACGGCTGTTCGCCGCGATGTTCAGCCAGGGCCGCGACATCGGCGACATGGCGGAGCTCGCCCGCGAGGCCGGCCATCTCGGCCTCGACTGGCACCCACCCGCCCCCGGCGAGGCGCCGCCGCAGGCCGCGGCCGTCGTCGCCTCGCACGAGCGCGCCTGTGCCGCCGGCATCACCGGCGTGCCGCTGCTGACCTTCCGGCCCGGCCTGTCGATCGCCGGGGCCCAGAGCCTCGATGCGCTACGCGCGATGCTGGATCTGGCGCGCTACCGGGCGCGCGCCGAGGCCGATCAGGGCCGCCAGGCCTCGTAGTCGCCGGTAGCCGGGGCGCGGTGGCCACCCCGCCGCTCATGGCCCGGCGGAACGTAGGCCGCGGGCGTGCCGGTCAGGTTGGGCAGGTGCGGCTTCTCCCAGCGCTTCACCTCGAGCGGCTTCTCGCTGGGGGGCAGCTCGCGGTTGCGGTGCAGCCAGGCGTTCCAGCCGGCCGGCACGGCGCTGCCCTCGGGCTCGGCGTCGCCGGCATAGACCACCCAGCGCCGCTCGGTGCGCCAGGACTCGGCCCCGCGCTCCTTGTAGTAGCGGTTGCCCTGCTCGTCCTCGCCGACCAGCTCGCCGCGGCGCCTGGTGAACAGATGCGTGCCGAGATTGTTGAACTGGAGCCAGCGCAGCAAGCAGCACCCTTTCGCCCTGTCCGGCCGGGCACCGCCCGGCGGCCCGCACTATGCCCCGGCACCGTGCACGAATCCAGAGCGCAGCCCTGTGGACAAGCCGGGACAATTTCGCCCGCGCCGGGACAGGCTGTGGACAAGTCGGGAAAACTCGTCAGTTGACCCGCATCAACATCCGTCAGCAGCCTGTCTCTTCTCCGCCCACGGCGTCGCCCATGCTTTTCCACACCCTGTGGGCAACCCGCCATATCCATCAAAATCAACGATGATCAGCATGCCGCTGATGACGGCCGGGCAGCGGGACGGAGGCCGAGTCCCGCCCCGATTGTTCTGGCGCGCTACCCACCATATATGGGTTGCGATACGTCCTAGATGGCTATATCTTGTGTTCTTGTGGCGTTGGCGCGGTGAGAGCCGGCAGCTCGGCCAGGAGCGGATCGGCGACGGAACCGGAAGGGATCGCAAAGTTGTGGACAAGCCGCGCTGCGCGGTTGTCCGTCTGGCCGGCACCGTCTAAACTCACCGTTGAGTTATCCTGGATCAGCTCGCGTTGAGCCTGCCCATCAACCGGATTGATCCGGCCCCGTGCGCCACATGGGGTTTGACGAACAAGTCACGAACACTCTAGATTCGTGAGCCGAGGAGATACGACAGGCATGCAGATCCGGCGTCTGTTCACCCGTGCGGGCGAGTCGCCCTACGCCGACATCCCCTTCCGCCTGGCCGGCAGCGAGATCCGCAATCCGGACGGGTCGGTGGTGTTCAAGCTCGACGGCGTGGAGGTGCCGACCGCCTGGTCGCAGGTCGCCGTGGACGTGCTGGCGCAGAAATATTTCCGCAAGGCCGGCGTGCCGGCGCGGCTGAAGCCGGTGCGCGAGAAGGGGGTCCCCTCCTGGCTCTGCCGCCGTGTCGCCGACGCCAAGGCGCTGGCCGGGCTGCCGGAGAACGAGCGGACCGTCGGCGAGACCGGCGCCCAGCAGGTGTTCGACCGCCTGGCCGGCACCTGGACCTATTGGGGCTGGAAGGGCGGCTATTTCGACGGCGAGGACGACGCCCGCGCCTTCTTCGACGAGCTGCGCCACATGCTGGCCAGGCAGTACGCCGCCCCCAACAGCCCGCAATGGTTCAACACCGGCCTGCACTGGGCCTACGGCATCGACGGCCCGGCCCAGGGGCACTTCTACGTCGACGAGACCACCGGCGAGGTCCATGCCTCGACCTCGGCCTACGAGCGTCCCCAGCCCCACGCCTGCTTCATCCAGAGCGTCGGCGACGACCTGGTGAGCCCCGGCGGCATCATGGATCTGTGGGTGCGCGAGGCCCGGCTGTTCAAGTACGGCTCGGGCACCGGCACCAACTTCTCGTCGCTGCGCGCCGAGAACGAGCGCCTGTCCGGCGGCGGCCGGTCCTCGGGCCTGATGAGCTTCCTCAAGATCGGCGACCGTGCCGCCGGTGCCATCAAGTCCGGCGGCACCACGCGGCGCGCCGCCAAGATGGTGATCTGCGACGTCGACCATCCCGACATCGAGGAGTTCATCGGCTGGAAGGTGCGCGAGGAGCAGAAGGTCGCGAGCCTCGTCGCCGGCGCCAAGCTGCTGAAGCGCCATGCCGGCGAGATCATGGCCGCCTGCCACGATCCGGCCTTCGAGGGCGGCGACCGCTTCGCGCCGGCCGACAACCCCGCCCTGCGCAAGGCGATCCGGGCGGCCCGCAAGTCGATGCTGCCCGAGGGTGCGATCCAGCAGGTGCTGCTGTTCGCCGCGCAAGGCTACACCTCGATCGAGATCCCGACCTACGAGCCCGACTGGGACAGCGACGCCTATCTCACCGTCTCGGGCCAGAACTCCAACAACACGGTGCGCGTCGGCGACGACTTCGTGCGGGCCGTGGTCGAGGACCGCGACTGGCGGCTGATCCGCCGCACCGACCGCGGCGTGGCGAAGTCGCTCAAGGCGCGCGAGCTGTGGGAGAAGATCGGGCTCGCCGCCTGGGCCAGCGCCGATCCGGGCGTGCAGTACGACACCACGATCAACGACTGGCACACCTGCCCGGCCGCCGGCCGCATCAACGCCTCGAACCCCTGCTCGGAGTACATGTTCCTCGACGACACGGCCTGCAACCTGGCGTCGATGAACCTCTATCTGTTCCGCAAGGAGGACGGCTCCTTCGCGGTCGAGGACTTCGTCCACGCCACCCGGCTGTGGACCATCGTCCTCGAGATCTCGGTGATGATGGCGCAGTTCCCGGCGCAGAAGATCGCCGAGCTCAGCTACCGCTTCCGCACCCTGGGCCTGGGCTACGCCAATCTCGGCGGCCTGCTGATGGTCTCGGGCCTCGGCTACGACAGCGACGAGGGCCGCGCCTATGCCGGTGCCATCACCGCCCTGATGACCGGCGTCGCCTACAAGGTGTCGGCCGAGATGGCCGGCCAGCTCGGCGCCTTCCCCGGCTATGCCGACGACCGCGAGGGCGCGTTGCGGGTGCTGCGCAACCATCGCCGCGCCGCCTGGAGCGAGGTCTCGGGCTACGAGGGCCTGCAGACCCTGCCGGTGCCGCTCGACGCCGCCAACTGCCCCGACGGCCGGCTGGTCGAGGCGGCGCGCCGGGCGTGGGACGAGGCGGTCCTGCTGGCCGAGCGGCACGGCGTGCGCAACGCCCAGGTCAGCGTCATAGCGCCCACCGGCACCATCGGCCTGGTGATGGACTGCGACACCACCGGCATCGAGCCGGATTTCGCTCTCGTGAAATTCAAGAAGCTGGCCGGCGGCGGCTACTTCAAGATCATCAACCGCATGGTGCCGCGGGCGCTCGAGACGCTGGGCTACGACGCCCGCCGGATCGAGGACATCACGCGCTATGCGGTCGGGCGCGGCACGCTCGACGGCGCTCCCGGCATCGACCACGCCGCCCTGCGCGCCAAGGGCTTCGACGACGATGCCCTGCGCAGGGTCGAGGCCGCCCTGCCCACCGCCTTCGACATCAAGTACGTCTTCAACAAGTGGACGCTGGGCGAGGATTTCTGCCGGGGTCGGCTGGGTCTCGGCGACGAGCAGCTGGCCGACGCCAGGCTGGATCTGCTGCGCGCCATCGGCTTCTCGAAGGAGCAGGTCGACACCGCCAATGCCTGGTGCTGCGGCACGATGACCGTCGAGGGCGCGCCGCACCTGAGGGACGAGCACCTGCCGGTGTTCGACTGCGCCAATCCCTGCGGCCGCATCGGCAAGCGCTTCCTGTCGGTGGCCAGCCACATCCACATGATGGCGGCGGCGCAGCCCTTCATCAGCGGCGCGATCTCCAAGACCATCAACATGCCCGGCCGGGCGACGGTGAAGGACTGCCAGGACGCCTATCTCGAGGGCTGGCGGCTCGGCCTGAAGGCGCTGGCGCTCTATCGCGACGGCTCGAAGCTGTCGCAGCCCCTGGCGTCGCTGATCGACGAGCAGCTCGACGACGGGGAGGACGAGGAGCAGGTCCAGCCGCAGGTCGAGCGGGTGGTGCAGGTCACCGAGCGCATCGTCGAGCGCTTCGTCCACGACCGCCGCAAGCTGCCGAGCCGCCGCAAGGGCTACACCCAGAAGGCGGTGGTCGGCGGCCACAAGGTCTATCTGCGCACCGGCGAGTACCAGGACGGCACGCTGGGCGAGATCTTCGTCGACATGCACAAGGAAGGTGCGGCCTTCCGCTCGCTGATGAACAGCTTCGCCATCGCCGTCTCGATCGGCCTGCAATACGGCGTGCCGCTGGAGGAGCTGGTGGAGGCGTTCAGCTACACCCGCTTCGAGCCGTCGGGCGTCGTGCAGGGCAACGACACCATCAAGATGGCGACCTCGGTGCTGGACTACATCTTCCGCGAGCTCGCCGTGTCCTATCTCGACCGGACCGACCTCGCCAATGTCGAGCCGGAGCAATTGCGGCACGACGCCATCGGCAGAGGCACCAAGGAGGGTGACCTCGGTGCGGATCCGGTGGCGCGCTTCGCCTCCACAGGCTTTGTTCGCGGCAATCTCCGGCTGCTCTCGGGCGGCGGAGCTGTTGTCGAGGAGACACAAGGCCGTCGTTTCGGTGCAACGGTCGGCTCCACCAGCGTGGCGGAGCGACCTGCGGCCGTGCAGAACAGCCGGGCGGCACAAGCGGAGCTGGCACGCCTCAAGGGCTATGTCGGCGATGCATGCTCGTCGTGCGGCAACTTCACGCTGGTGCGGAACGGCACCTGCCTGAAATGCGACACCTGCGGCACCACAACCGGTTGCAGCTAGGTAGCGCATCGTCCCGTCGGGCAAGCGGGACGTCTTTTCCTCGTATTCTCCTCCTTTGGGCCCGGGGCTCGCCCCGGGCCCTCTCTTTTTCGGCAGCCCGGTTCCCGGCGAGCCGGCACCGCGCCTGTGCCCTGAAACGGCGCGGCCGCCCCAAGGGGCGGCCGACCGGTGAGCCATGATCGAGGAGACGACGGGCCGAGGCGCGCTCGCTCGGCCGCGGAGACGGGTCAGTAGAGTCCCAGAGCACTCCGCCGGGCGCGATCCGACAGCGGCCTCAGCTCCGGCGCGTACTCGCCGCGCAGCAGGCTGACCGGCCTCTGCGGCTCGGCCGCCTCGACCGGCCCGCCCTCGCCGGGCGCGGCGGATGGCCGGCTGTCGATCGTCGATCCTGCCGGCGGCAGATCCGATGTCCAGGCGGGCGGCTGCCCGGAGGCCACCATCGAAGGCGGGGCCGTCTCGACCGGCGCCAAGTCGGCATTGCCGCCGCTGCCGGTGATGCGGACCGGCAAGCCGCGCCGCGCCACCAGCTCGGTGTCGACCACCGACCAGTCGATCCGCCCGGCCTCGGCCCCGGCCTTGGCCAGGATCATCGGGCTGATGTCGGGAGCCGGCTTCAGCGTGAAGCCGTAGCTGTCCTCGAGCTGGTCGAGCTGCTCCAGGTCGGGATGGGCCTCGACGTAGAGCTCCCCCTCGAGCCAGCCGAGCTTGATCGGCTGGTCGACGACGCTGACCCGCGTGCCGACCTTCACCTGTGGGAACAGCGCCGCCACGCCTTCCGGATACATCCGGATGCAGCCCCGGCTGACCCGGCGGCCGACGCCGTAGGGCTTGTTGGTGCCGTGCATCAGGTAGGTCGGCCAACCGAGATACATGGCGTACTCGCCCAGCGGATTGTCCGGCCCGGGCGGCACCACCGCCGGCACGGTCGGATCGTCACGCCGCTTGGACTCGGTCGGGTACCAGGTGGGCCGCTCCTTCTTGCGCACCACGGTGGTCTGGCCGTGCGGCGTGTCGAAGCCGTCCCGGCCGACGCCGATGGCGAAGGTCTGCGCCGGCTGGCCCGGCGGCAGGTAGTAGAGCCGCAGCTCGGCCAGGTTGATGATGATGCCGTCGCGCGGCGCGTCCGGCAGGATGTGGGCGGTGGGCAGCGTGATCAGCCGCTCCTTGCCCGGCACCCAGCCGTCGACCCCGGGATTGGCCGCCGACAGCTCGAGCATGCCGAGATTGCGCTCGCGCGCCACGTCGAGCAGCGTGCGCTCGCCGTCGGTCAGGTAGTAGGTGACCTTGCCGACCACCTCGTCAGGCGGCGTGCCCGCCGTCAGCGCCGCGCGCGCCGGCGCGGCGCCGAGGGCGGCCAGCCCCAGCATGCCGCCGACGAGGCGGCGCCGGCTCAACGGATAAGCGACTGGAACCATCGACGATCACCCGGCTCGGCGGACCCCCTCCGGCGTCCGCCCCCGCATCTTATCTGGGCGTGCTTGCCAAAAAGAAAACGCGCCACGCCCGGAGGGCGGCAGCGCGTTTTCGTCTCGGCCATGCCCCGTCCGCTGCCGGACGGGCGCCTCGCCTACTTGCGCAGGCCCTGGCGGAAAATCCGGTCGGCCTTCTCGCCGGCGACGCGGGCGTCCTCGGCGGCCTGGGCGGCGTCGGCCGCGGCCTTGGCGGCGTCGGCGGAAGCCTGCGTGGCCTTGGCGTCGGCCGACTGGGCGATCGCGCGCACGCCGGCGATCTCCGAGCGCAGCGATTCGATATCGCCGTTGGTGGCGCAGCCGGCCAGGCCAACGAATGCCAGGGCGAGCGTCGCCGGCGCCAGGATTCGAGCTTTCACCATCGTGTTCTCCGTTCGCGTTCGGTTGTTCTACAAGCAGGACCAGGAATTTCCCCGGACCGCCTGCCGGCGGTGCTTCGGGCGGCCCGCATTATACGGGCAGAAACGTGGAGTAGAAGACACACTCACCTTATGGATGAATATCGATGGGAGTGCCGAGCGCCACGGCTTCCCAGATCACATCCATCTCCTCGTTGGTCACGGCGATGCAGCCGCGCGTCCAGTTGAACATCCAGTGATCGCCGTGCCACTTGCGCTTGATGGCCGGATCCAGCCCGTGGATCATGATCAGGCCACCGGGCCGCACCCCCATCTGCCGCGCCCGCTGCCGGTCGGCCTGGCTCGGATAGGAGATGTGCATCGCCCGGTAGAATTGGCTGTCGCCGTTGCGGGCGTCGATCAGGTAGCTGCCCTCGGGCGTGCGGCCGTCGCCCTCGCGCAATTTGGTGCCGCGCGGCTCGCGGCCGAGCGCGATCCGGAAGGTGCGGCGGGCCTCGCCGCCACGCATCAGCATCAGCACCCGCTTGCGCTTGTAGACGACGATCCGGTCGGCCCAGCCCGGGCGGCGATCGATATCGGCCGAGGCGGACCCCGGACACAGGCAGGCGGCAGCAGCGACCGCAACGAGGCCCGTGAGCGCGTGCCGTCGATCCGTCATCCATCCCATCCGCAAGCCCTTGCCGGGTCTATAGCGGGACCGGTGAACAAGTCACTAAGCTGCCGCGGCGCACCATGCGCACGCGGGAAGGTGTGGCTTCGACGTAACGCGCGCAGCGGCCGTGCTTGCTAGAATGGCGGCGTCGCCGACCCTCGATGGTGCCACGATCTCATGCCGAGCCCCGAACCGCCGGACATCGAGCATTTCAACCCGGATGGCCGGGCCCCCGTGCTGCTGCTGTGCGACCATGCCGGCAAGCGCATTCCCGAGCGGCTGCGCGGCCTCGGCATCAGCGGGGAGATGCTGTCGCGGCATATCGGCTGGGACATCGGCGCCGCCGACATGACCCGCAGGCTCGCCACCCTGCTCGATGCGCCGGCCATCCTCTGCCACGTCTCGCGCCTGGTGATCGACCCCAACCGCCGGCCCGCCACCCCCAGCTCGATCCCCGATGTCAGCGACGGCTGCGTGATACCGGGCAACGAGGATCTGCCATCGGCCGAGGCCCTGCGGCGCGTCCGCGAGCACTGGCTGGGCTACCATCGCGCCGTCGCCCGCCGGATCGGCGCCTTCCGCGGCGCCGGCACGGTGCCGGCGATCGTCGCCATGCACAGCTTCACCCCGCACATGAGCGGCGAGGACCGCCCCTGGCAGATCGGCGTGCTGTGGCGCGGCGACCAGCGGCTGTCGGCTCCGGTGCTGCAGGCGCTGCGGCGGCGCGGCGATCTCGTCGTCGGCGACAACCAGCCCTATTCGGGCCTCGCCGATTTCGGCTTCACCGTCACCTTCCACGCCCAGCGCCCGCGGCTGCCGCACGTGATGTTCGAGGTCCGGCAGGACGAGATCGACACCACGGCCCGCGCCGTCGCCTATGCGAACCTGATCCACGGCACGCTGGAGCACCCGCTGGCTGATCCCGGCCTCTACCGGCTCTACGACGGCCACAACCTCGCCGGCACCGGCCGTCCGATGGCCTGGCGCGAGGCCAGCGTCATCCCGCCCCGCCCTTGAGCGGTCCGGCACCCCTGCCCACATCGCGACCAGCAACCGAAGCCCGGAGCCCGACCATGACGCCGCTCGACGACAAGACCCGCACCGAGCTCGAGGCCGCCGCCTTCCGCACGCTGGTCGAGCACCTGCGCGGCCGGACGGACGTGCAGAACATCGACCTGATGACGCTGGCCGGCTTCTGCCGCAACTGCCTCGCCAAGTGGTACCGCGCCGCCGCCGAGGGCAAGGGCCTGGAGATGGGCTACGAGGACGCCCGCGAGATCGTCTACGGCATGCCCTACGAGGAATGGAAGGCCCGCCACCAGACCGAGGCCACGCCGGCGCAGCGGGCGGCGATGGCCAAGGCGGCCCCCGGCCACTAGGGATCCCGGAACGTTCTTCAAGTACGTTCCCATTGAGCGCCATCAGCCTCCGCCTGATCGCGCCTCCATCACCTCATCCACCAGCGCCGGCACCAGCAGGCCGGCCCTGCCCCGGCGATGCTCGGCGAAGGCGCTCCCGACGGCCGACGGCTCGAGGTTGACCTCGATGCTGTGGGCGCGGCCGATCGCCCTCACCGTCTCGACGAACCCCGCCGCCGGATAGACGACGCCGGAGGTGCCGATGGCGACGAACAGCTCGCACGCCGCCAGCGCCTCCTCGATCTCGGCCATCCCGATCGGCATCTCACCGAACCAGACCACGTGCGGCCGCAGGCGGCCGACGACGCCGCAGCCCGGACAGCGCGAGCCCTCCTCGATGTCGGCCAGCCACGGCACCACCGCGCCGCAGCCGAGGCAGCGCGCCTTCAGCAGCTCGCCATGCATGTGCAGCACGGCTCGCGAGCCGGCGCGCTCGTGCAGGTCGTCGATGTTCTGCGTCACCACCAGCACCCGGCCGGGCAGCGCCCACTCCAGCCGCGCCAGGGCCAGATGCGCGGCGTTGGGAGCGATGTCCGGCTGCTGCAGCCGCTGCCGCCGGAGGTTGTAGAACCGCTGCACCAGCTCGGGCCGGCGCGCGAAGGCCTGCGGCGTCGCCACCTCCTCCAGCCGGTGGCCCTCCCACAGGCCGTCGGCGCCACGGAAGGTCGGGATGCCGGACTCCGCCGAGATTCCGGCGCCGGTGAGGATCACGATGCCATGCGACATGGATTGCGGGCCTCCGGACTGCTCGCGAGCGTTGTGGCGATGGCCCGCCTGCGCATACGATCGAGCGAGCGGCGAGCGTAAGCTGCAAGGCCGCAGCGAGCTGGCTGCTTCACCATCAGGGAGTCGGAGAGAATGCGTTCGAGCCTTCTGGGCGGATTGACGGGTATGGCGCTGATCTGCGCCGCGGCAGCGGCGCAGGCGCAGCAGGCGGTGGCGGTCGGGCCGGACGAGGTGCAGCGCGAGCTGGTCGGCAAGGTCTGGACCGTCGAGCTTCCGGACGGCCAGTCGGCGACCGAGCACTTCAATGCCGACGGCTCGGTGACCATTCGCGGCGGCCTCAACGACGTCGGGGAGTGGCGCTTGTGGGAGAACGGCTATTGCACCGCCTGGACCCGCATGCGCAACGGCGCGGAACGCTGCTTCACGCTCGACCGCACCGCCGAGGGCCACTACCGCATCTACAAGCCGGACGGCAGCATCTCGATGACCATCCTGAGCATGAAGCCGCAATAGCCCTGCCGGACGCCGGCTACTCGGCGTACCAGAACGTATCGGGCAGGTAGATCCCGATGTGGGCGTGGGGATCCCAATTGTAGAGCGCGTTCTCCGGGACGTTGCGCATGGTGCCTCGCACCGCGATCGGCTGCTGGACCTCGCCGACGAGGCCGATGGTGTAGCACTGCGGGGCGTAGATCCGCAGCATCTCCTGCCAGATCGTCGTCTGCTCGTCGCTCGTCGCCGACTTCCAGTTGTTGAACAGCTCCATCAGCCGCTGGGCCTCGGGCAGGTCCGGCGGCTCGCCGGCGGCCCCCCTGGTCTCGTAGTACTGGCCCCATTTCGGCCATTGCAGCTGCTCGGCCTGGTTGGTCGGCGCGTAGCTCGACGGCGGCTGCTCGGGCGTCGGCACGCCGTTGTCGATGCCGAAGCCGATCGCCATCAGGCCGTCGCCCGAGAACATGCGGTTGCGCAGCACCTGCCGGTCGGACGGCTTGCTGTGGACGCGGAAGCCGATCTTCGCCCACTGGTTCGCCACGATCTCGAGGGTGTCGACCTCCTCGACCTCCTCGCCGGCGCTCTCGATCACCAGCTCCAGCGGCCGGCCGTCCGGCAGCAGGCGGACGCCCTGCTCGTTCCTCTTGTCGAGGCCGAGCTCGTCGAGGAGCCGGTTGGCGGCGTCGGGGTCGTAGGCGGTGCATTCGCCGGCCACCTCCTCCGACCACAGCGGGCTCTGCGGCTGGACGGTGTTGTTGGCGGGCTGGCCGAGGCCGCTATAGAGGAACTGGTTCAGCTCGTCGCGGTCGAGGCCGATCGAGACCGCCTTGCGGAAGCGCAGGTCGCGGAACAGCCGGCGCCATTCCGGGTCCTTGGCGTTCATGTTCGGATAGATCGCGAAATGCGACGCCCGCGCCTCGGGCCACAGCAGCACCTTGATGCCGGTGCGGGCCTCGCTGTCGCGCAGGAAGGTGTAGTCGCGGAACGCGATCTTGCGCGGCTGGATGTCGGTCTCGCCCGCACCGGTCTTGGCCGGGATCAGCTTGCCGTCGACCAGCTCCAGCACGAATCGGTCGATGTAGGGAAGCTGGTGTCCCGCCGAGTCGACACGGTGGAAATAGGGGTTGCGGCTGGCGACGTAGCGCTGGCCGGGAGGGCCGGAGGTCAGCATCCAGGGCTGCAAGGTCGGCATCGCCGGATCGTCGAAATTGTCGAGCCGGTCCTTGCGCAGGAACAGCTGCACCCAATTGCGCGCGCCGTTCTCCTTCACCAGGCGCTCGAGCTCCGCCGGCTCGGCGTACTTCTTGTGGAACTTCTTCAGGTAGTGGGCCGGACGGTACATGAACAGCTGGTTGGTCGACGCCAGCGACGGGATGAAGAACCTGTTGGGCCTGGACCAGGAGAAGCGCACCGTCAGCTCGTCGAGCACCTCGAGCTTCGGGAGCTCGTCGTCGACCGACAGCCTGATGTCCGGTCCGACGAAGGACAGCTCCTTGTCGAGGGCGATATCCTCCCAATAGAAGCGGAAGTCCTCGGCGGTGAAAGGCTCGCCGTCCGACCAGCGGTGGCCCGGACGCAGGTGGAAAGTGAAGACCTTGCCGTCCTCGTCCTCGAAGGCCTCGAGGATGTCGGGCGCCAGCTTCAGGTCCGGCGTGTAGGCTATCAGACGAGCATAGCCGTAGATGTTGAAGAAGCGGATCTCGCGGTCGCGGCTGATCAGCATCCGCATCTCGCCGCCGGGCTTGCCGAGCTCGGGTATGTCGGCGATCACGCGCGGCTTGTCGGGCGGCCCGGCCATGGCCGGAAGTGCCATCAGCGCGGCCGACGCCAGCAGGACGGATAGGTGGACCGCGCGCGCCCGCATGTTTGTTCTCCCTGATTGGCCGCCGGGCCAGAATGTCGCAAGCCCTGCGCATGGCAAGTGAAACGAGCACGGCGACCGTGCGGCGAGGCGCCGGCCCGGGCCGATCGCCCGCACGGAGACCGGGGTGCAGGTGGTGCGGCGCCGGGAGGCGATGCCGAGCGAGGCCGCCTCGCGGCCGGAGGCCCGGCGGCGGTTCCGGCACCTGGGGTTCCCGCCGAGCCTCCCGGCGCCCCCGTCACGGGCGCCGGGAAGTGTCAGGAAGGCTCAGGCCTTGAAGAGGAGGCCGCACGGGGTCGGCAGCTCGAGGACATGGCCCGTGGGAGCCAGCGCCCCCTTCGCCGGGTCGATGGCGAACTGCACGATGGTGTCGCCCTTCTGGTTGACGGCGTAGAGCCAGCGGCCCGCCGGATCCATGGTGAAGGTGCGCGGAAAGCCCATGCCCTCGGTCGTGTAGCCGATGAGGTCGAGCGTGCCCTTGGCCTCGTCGATCCCGAAGGCGACGATACTGTCGGCCACCGGGTTGTCGGCGAAGCGGCGGTTGGAGCCGTAGAGGAATTTACCCGAGGGATGAACCAGGATCTCGGCCGTGCTCCTCTCGCCGACGAAATCGGCGGGCACGGTGGAGACGCTCGCCACCTCGGCGCCGAGCTTTCCCGTCGCCGAGTCGTAGGGAAGGCTGCGGATCGACGCCGACAGCTCGCAGATGGTGAACAGCCAGCGGCCGTCGGGATGGAAGGCGACGTGGCGCGGGCCGGTGCCCGCCGGCAGCTCGACCTCGCTCACCTTCTTCAGGCCGTCGCCTTCGACGCCGAAGGTCTGCAGCGTGTCGGTGCCGAGATCGGCGGTGGCGAGGAACCTGCCGGCCGGATCGAATTGCACGGCGTGCGGATGCGGCGCCTTCTGCCGCTCGTGCGGGCCCGAGCCGGTCTGCGGGATGGTCTGGACGACGGCGCCGAGGCTGCCGTCGGGCTGGATCGCGACGACGTCGTAGGCGGCACCCACATAGAGCGCCAGGATCAGCAGACGTCCGCTCGGGTCCGCGGTGAGCTGGGCCGGGATCGGCCCGCTCAGGGCCTGCCGATTGATGAGCCTCAGGTCGCCCGTCTCCTCGTCGATGGCATAGGCCTCGACCGAGCCCACGCCCTTGCCCTGGTAGTCGGCGATCTCGTTCAGCGCATAGAGAACGCGGCCGTTGGGGTGCATCGCCAGGAAGGCCGGATTGTCGCTCGGCACCGTGCCGCGCAGGCCGAGCCCACCCGTTTTCGGGTCGACGCTCAGCATCGAGATGCCGATGGCCTTGCCGCGGCCGGAGCTGCCGCCCGGCGCGTTGCGCGTGTAGCAGCCGGCATAGGCGAAGCGCGGCACTGCCGGCTCGGCGGCATGCGCCGCCGCGAAGGGCCCTGCCGCAAAGCCTCCGAATGCCGCGGCCGCGGCACCGCCGATCGTACCGATCGCGTCACGACGCCTCATCGTTTCGCCTCCCCTGTCGGCAGCGCTGCCGTTGATTCTGTTAGTCGGACGAATCTACCACGGGTGGCATCAGGCCGGCCATCGGGCTTTCACCGTCGTCTGCCGGCGATCATCGGTCGCCCTACGCTCTTCTATGCCCGATAGTGGATCAGTATTTTCAGAAGTTTCTCCCTGCCAAGGGAATAGGGGCCGGCCTGGGATTGGAACAAGTCGCGGCCCGCGTCGTCAGCCGGTGCTTGACGTGCCGTTGTGGCGGCGCTTTCTGTCGCGCAACCGATCGGGCCGGAGGCTAGTCATGTCGAGCGAATCCAAGAACACCAAGCGGCTGCGCAGCCAGGCGTGGTGGGACGATCCGCACGAGCCCGACATGACGGCGCTCTATCTCGAGCGCTACCTGAATTTCGGCCTGACCCGCGGCGAGCTGCAGTCGGGCCGGCCGGTGATCGGCATCGCCCAGACAGGGTCGGACATCAGCCCGTGCAACCGGCACCACATGGAGCTGGTGCCGCGCATCCGCGATGGCATCCGCGACGCCGGTGGCATCCCGCTCGAGTTCCCGATCCACCCGATCCAGGAGACCGGCAAGCGCCCGACGGCGATGCTGGACCGCAACCTCGCCTACCTGTCGCTGGTCGAGTGTCTCTACGGCTATCCGTTCGACGGCGTGGTGCTGACCACCGGCTGCGACAAGACCACCCCCGCCTGCCTGATGGGTGCCGCCACCGTCAACATCCCGTCGATCGTGCTGTCCGGCGGGCCGATGCTGAACGGCTATTACGGCGGCCAGCTCGCCGGCTCGGGCATGGTGGTCTGGCACGCCCGCCAGCTGCTGGCCAAGGGCGAGATCAACGTCGAGCAGTTCATGGAGATGACCTGCGCCTCGGCCCCGTCGGTCGGCCACTGCAACACCATGGGCACGGCCAGCTCGATGAACGCCATGGCCGAAGCGCTCGGCATGTCGCTCACCGGCTGCTCGGCGATCCCCGCACCCTACCGCGAGCGCGGCCAGATGGCCTATGCCACCGGCCGGCGCATCGTCGAGATGGTCTGGGAGGACCTGACGCCACGCAAGGTGATGACAAGGAAGGCGTTCGAGAACGCCATCTTCCTGGCCGCCGCCGCCGGTTGCTCGACCAACTGCCCGCCGCACGTCATCGCCATCGCCCGGCATCTGGGCGTCGAGCTCGACATCAAGGACTGGGAGCTGGGACGCGACATCCCGCTGCTCGTCAACATGCAGCCGGCCGGCGAGTATCTGGGCGAGGAGTTCCACCGCGCCGGCGGCGTGCCGGCGGTGATCAAGGAGCTGATCAAGGTCGGCCGCTTCCACGAGGACGCGCTCACCGTCACCGGCCTGACCATGGGCGAGAACCACAAGACCATCCCGTTCTCGCCCGACCGCAAGGTGATCAAGCCCTACGAGGACCCGCTGAAGCCCGAGGCCGGCTTCTGCATCATCAGCGGCAACATCTTCGATTCCGCGGTGATGAAGCTGTCGGTCGTCACACCCGAGTTCCGCGCCAAGTACCTGGACCACCCCGAGCATCCGGGCGTGTTCGACGGCCGGGCGATCGTCTTCGAGGGGCCGGAGGACTACCACGACCGCATCGACGACCCGTCGCTGGAGATCGACGAGGACTGCTTCCTGTTCATCCGCAACGTCGGCCCGGTCGGCTACCCGGGTGCCGCCGAGGTGGTGAACATGCGGCCGCCGACGGCGCTCATCAAGAAGGGCATCAAGGCGCTGCCGACGATCGGCGACGGTCGGCAGTCCGGCACCAGCGAGAGCCCGTCGATCCTCAACGCCAGCCCGGAGGCCGCGATCGGCGGCAACCTCGCCATCCTGAAGACCGGCGACAGGATCCGCCTCGACATCAACAGCGGCCGGATGGACCTGCTGGTGTCCCCTGAGGAGATCGAGCAGCGCCGCGCCGTGCTCGCCGCCAACCCGCCGAAGCTGCCGCCGTCGCAGACCCCCTGGCAGGACATCTACCGCCAGTTCGTCGGCCAGCTCGCGACCGGCGCCTGTCTGGAGCCGGCGGTGCTCTACCTCAATGTCTCGGAGAAGTACGGACTGCCACGGCGCAATCACTGATGTCCGAGGGGCACTGATGTCCGAGGGGCACTGATGTCCGGCAGGTTCCTGCTCGCCCGGGAGATCGAGGCCGAGGCGGTGCCGTTCGGCGCCGCCCGCTGGCTCAGCAATCCGTCGGCCACCGCGGCGTCGAAGCTGGCGGTGGTCGACGTGACGCTCGATCCCGACGCCGGCCACGCCTTCCACCACCATCCGCGGCAGGAGGAGGTGCTCTACGTCGTCTCCGGCGTGGTCGAGCAGTGGCTGGAGAAGGAGAAGCGCCTGCTCGGGCCGGGCGACGGCATCTTCATCCCGCCAGGCGTGGTCCACGCCTCGTTCAATGCCGGCGACGGGCCGGCACGCTTCATCGCGATCCTCGGCCCCTGCGTCGGCGATGCCGGCTACGAGGCCGTCGAGGTCGCCGACCGGGCACCGTGGAACTCGCTGCGCTGAGCGCCCCCGAGCTGAAGAACCAGCGCTGACCGGCTACCTTTTCGTCCTGCTCGTCGGCCTCGCCGCCGGCTGCGTCGGCGGCGTGATCGGCACGGGCTCGTCGATCATCCTGCTGCCGGTGCTGGTGACGACCTACGGCCCGAAGCAGGCGGTGCCGATCATGGCGGTGGCAGCCGTGATGGCCAATGCCGGCCGGGTGATGGCCTGGTGGCGCGAGGTCGACTGGCGGGCCTGCGCGGTCTATGCCGCCACCGGCGTTCCGGCGGCGGCCCTCGGCGCCCGCACCCTGCTGGCACTGCCGCCACGGCTGATCGAGGTCTGCCTCGGTCTGTTCTTCATCGCCATGATCCCCGGCCGGCGCTGGCTCGCACGCCGCAGCTTCAGCATCGGCATCTGGCAGCTGGCGCTGGCCGGCGCGGTCATCGGCTTCCTCACCGGCCTCGTGCTGTCGACCGGGCCGCTCAGCGTGCCGGCCTTCCTGTCCTATGGACTCGTCAGGGGCGCGTTCCTGTCTACCGAGGCCGCGGCGTCGCTGGCGCTCTACGTCAGCAAGTCGCTGACGTTCCGGAGCCTGGGTGCCCTGCCCGTCGGGATGCTGCTGCAGGGCCTGATCGTCGGCGGCTCGCTGATGGCCGGCGCCTTCATCGGCAAGGCCATCGTCCAGCGCATGAGCATCGCCACCTTCCACCATGTGCTCGACCTGGTGATGCTGGTATCGGGACTGTCGCTGCTGTGGACGGCGCTGCGCTAGGCTCCGGCCTTCTGCGCCTTGACCGCCGCCCGCGCCAGCTTGTCCGCGCGCTCGTTCAGCGGGTCGCCGGCATGGCCGCGGGTCCAGTCCCAGGTCACCTTGTGGGGCTGTGCCGCCGCCAGCAGGCGCTCCCAGAGATCCTGGTTCTTGACGGGCTTCTTGTCGGCGGTGAGCCAGCCGCGCTTCTTCCAGCCATGCACCCAGCCGGTGATGCCCTGGCGCAGATAGTCGCTGTCGGTGACCATGCGCACTCTTACCGGCCGCTTCAGCGCCTCCAGCGCCCCGATGGCCGCCATCAGCTCCATGCGGTTGTTGGTGGTGAGCGGCTCGCCGCCGGTGATCTCGCGCTCGTGGCCGTTCCAGGCGAGGATCGCCGCCCAGCCGCCGGGACCCGGATTACCGGAACAGGCGCCGTCGGTATGGACCACGACCTCGGTGGGCGGTGGCTCAGCCGAGGCCATAGGACTCCGGGCCGGCGACATGCCGGTGGAAGCGCAGCTTGCGGAGATACTCCATCGGATCCTTGGGCTTGACCAGCGCCCCCTCGACCCGGTGCAGCCAGTCGTAGAGCCGGGTCATCAGGAAGCGCAGCGCCGAGCCGCGGCAGAGCAGCGGCAGTGCCGCGATCTCGGCCGCACCCATCGGCCGCACCCGGCCGTAGCCGCGCAGGAGTGCCCTGGCCTTGGTGATGTTGAAGCTGTGGTCGGCCTCGAAGCACCAGGCGTTGATGCAGATGGCGACGTCGTAGGCCAGGAGGTCGTTGCAGGCGAAGTAGAAGTCGATCAGCCCGCTCACCCGGTCGCCGTCGAAGAAGACATTGTCCGGGAACAGGTCGGCATGGATGACCCCCGACGGCAGGTCGCAGGGCCAGGCGAAATCCAGCGCCGACAGCTCGGCGGCGATCTCGGCTTCCAGCCCCGGCGCCACGCTGTCGGCCTTGCCGGCGCAGCCGTCGAACAGCCGGTGCCAGCCGGCGAGCGACAGCGCGTTCGGCCGCTTCGGCGCGAAGCCCTCGGCAGCCAGATGCAGCGTCGCCAGCGCCTCACCCAGCGCCTCGCAGCGCGCGACCGTCAGCCGCGACGCCGAGTGTCCGTCGAGGAAGGTGACGATGGCGGCGGGCTTGCCCCCGAGCCGCCGCAGCGCCTCGCCGTCCCTGCCCGCCACCGGCAAGGGGCATGGCAGGCCGTGCCGTGCCAGATGCTCCATCAGGCCGAGGAAGAACGGCAGATCCGCCGGGTCGACGCGCTTCTCGTAGATGGTGAGGATGTAGCGGCCTGCCGGCATCTTGAGGAAGTAGTTGGAGTTCTCCACCCCCTCGCGGATGCCTTCGAGGCCCTGCGGCTCCCCCAGCTGGTACTCGGCCATGAAGGCACGCAGCTCGGCATCGGCAATCGGAGTGTAGACGGCCATGTCGGGTCGCCTCAACCCGCCTTGCGCAGCGGCGGCGGCGGTGCCCGGAAGAACACGCTCTCGTCGACGACGCGGACCTCCTCGATCGTCACGGCGAAGCGCTCGCGACAGGCTGCCACCACCTCGTCGACCAGCACCTCCGGCGCCGAGGCCCCGGCGGTGAGGCCGAGCCGGCGCACACCGTCCAGCGCCTGCCAGTCGATGTCGCGCGCGGTCTCGATCAGGGCGGCATAGGCGCAGCCGGCGAGCTTGGCGCATTCCACCAGCCGGCGCGAGTTCGAGGAGTTGGGGGCGCCCACCACCAGCACGGCATCGGCGCGGGCGGCGATGGTCTCGACCGCGCGCTGGCGGTTGGTGGTGGCGTAGCAGATGTCCTCGCCGCGCGGCCCCTCGATGGCGGGGAAGCGCTCCTTCAGCACGGCGACGATGGCGCGGGTGTCGGCGACCGAAAGAGTCGTCTGGGTCGCATAGGCCAGGTTCTCCGGATTCGGCACCTCGACCTTGCGCGCATCCTCGACACTCTCGACCAGCAGCACCGACCCCGCCGGCACCTGCCCCATCGTGCCGATGACCTCGGGATGGTGGGCATGGCCGATCAGCAGCACGGTGCGGTTCGAGCGCGCGTGCCGCTCGACCTCGCGATGCACCTTGCTGACCAGCGGGCAGGTAGCGTCGGCATAGAGCAGCTGCCGCCGCCTCGCCTCGCCCGGCACCGATTTCGGCACGCCGTGCGCCGAGAACACCACGATGCCGCCGTCCGGCACCTCGTCCAGCTCGTCGACGAACACCGCACCCATCGCCCGCAGCTCGTCGACGACGCGGCGGTTGTGGACGATCTCGTGCCGGACATAGATCGGCGGGCCGTTGCGGACGATCGCCTCCTTGACGATGGCGATGGCGCGCTCGACGCCGGCGCAGAAGCCGCGCGGGCTGGCCAGGAGGACGGTCAGGGGCGGTCGTTCGATCACGCGGTCGGCCAAGGGGACGGGGGCTGCCCCGCTCTTATCATGTCCCGGCGCCGGGTGGCGAGCCGCCTGCGCCGCCCGCCCGCGCAGCGATCGGCCGCGCCGAAACGTCGCCACCGCCACGTTGCGGCGCAACAGCGAGGCGTCTAGGTTCCGCCGCCATCACGACGGACGGCAGATTCCCGATGCGACCCAGCGCCCGACCCGGCAATCCCAGCTTCGGCTCCGGCCCGACCGCCAAGCGGCCCGGCTGGTCGCTGGCTGCTCTCGAGAGTGCGATGGTCGGCCGCTCGCATCGTGCCGCCCCCGCCAAGGCGCGACTCAACGAGGTGATCACCCGCAGCCGCGAGGCCCTCGGCATCCCCGCCGACTGGCGGCTCGGCATCGTTCCGGCTTCCGACACCGGCGCCTTCGAGATGGCGATGTGGTCGCTGCTCGGCCCGCGCGGCGTCGACGCCATCGCCTTCGAGAGCTTCGGCGAGGGCTGGGTGACGGATGCGCAAAAGCAGTTGAAGCTCGCCGATCTGCGGCTGCTGAAGGCGGCTTATGGCGAGCTGCCCGACCTCGCCTCTGTCGATCCGGCGCGCGACGTGCTGTTTCCCTGGAACGGCACCACCTCGGGCGTGCGCGTGCCGGACGGCGGCTGGATCGCCGACGACCGCCAGGGCCTGGTCTTGTGCGACGCCACCTCGGCCGTCTTCGCCATGGAGATGCCCTGGCCGAAGCTCGATGTCGTCACCTGGTCCTGGCAGAAGGTGCTGGGCGGCGAGGCGCAGCACGGCATGCTGGCGCTCGGCCCCCGCGCCGTCGAGCGCCTCGGGACGCACACGCCCGCGTGGCCGATGCCCAAGATCTTCCGCCTCATGGCCAAGGGCAGGCTCGGCGAGGGGCTGTTCCAGGGCGAGACCATCAACACGCCGTCGATGATCGCCGTCGAGGACGCGCTGGACGGCCTGCGCTGGGCCGAGCGGATCGGCGGCCTGCCGGCGCTGATCGCCCGCTCGAAGGCCAACCTCGCCGCCATCGAGAGCTGGGTCGCCAAATCCGGCTGGGCCGGCTTCCTCGCCGCCGATCCCAACATCCGCTCGTCGACCTCGATCTGCCTGAAGATCACTGACCCCAGGGTGGCGGGCCTGTCCGAGGTCGGCCAGGCGGCCTTCGTCAAGCAGCTCACCAAGCTGCTGGAGGAGGAGCAGGTGGCCTACGACATCGCCGGCTACCGCGACGCCCCGCCCGGCCTGCGCATCTGGGGCGGTGCCACCGTCGAGACCGCCGACCTCGTCATCCTCACGCAATGGCTCGACTGGGCGTTCGCGCAGACCAGCGCCGCCCTGAGCTGAACCGGATTCGAGCCCATGCCGAAAGTCCTGATCTCCGACGAGCTCAGCCCCGCCGCCGTCGCCATCTTCGAGGAGCGCGGCGTCGAGGTCGACCTGCGTCCGGGCCTGTCCAAGGCCGACCTGCTGGCCGTCATCGCCGACTATGACGGCCTCGCCGTGCGCTCGGCCACCAAGGTGACGGCCGAGGTGCTGGCGACCGCCCGCAACCTCAAGGTCGTGGGCCGTGCCGGCATCGGCGTCGACAATATCGACGTCGAGGCGGCGACCCAGCACGGCGTCGTGGTGATGAACACGCCGTTCGGCAACTCGACCACCACGGCCGAGCACGCCATCGCCATGACGATGGCGCTGGCCCGCCAGCTCCCCGCCGCCGACCGCTCGACCCGCGCCGGCAAGTGGGAGAAGAGCCGGTTCATGGGGGTGGAGCTCTACGGCAAGACGCTGGGCCTCGTCGGCTGCGGCAACATCGGCTCGATCGTCGCCGACCGGGCGCAGGGCCTGAAGATGAAGGTGATCGCCTTCGATCCCTTCCTCTCCGAGGGCCGGGCGCAGGATCTCGGCGTCGAGAAGGTCGACCTCGACAGCCTGCTGGCGCGCGCCGACTTCATCACCCTGCACACGCCGCTCACCGAGCAGACCCGCAACCTCCTCAACCGCGACGCCCTCGCCCGCACCAAGCCCGGCGTGCGCATCGTCAACTGCGCCCGCGGCGGCCTCGTCGACGAGCAGGCCCTGGCCGATGCCATCCGTTCCGGCCATGTCGCCGGTGCGGCCCTCGACGTGTTCGCCGTCGAGCCGGCGAAGTCCTCGCCGCTGTTCGAGATGGAGGAGGTCGTCGTCACGCCGCATCTCGGCGCCTCCACCGGCGAGGCGCAGGAGAACGTGGCGCTGCAGGTGGCCGAGCAGATGAGCGACTACCTGCTCAACGGGGCGGTGGTGAACGCGCTCAACATGCCCTCGGTCACCGCCGAGGAGGCGCCGCGGCTCAGGCCCTACATGCGCCTCGCCGAGCAGCTCGGCTCGTTCGCCGGCCAGCTCACCGAGGGCAGCCTCACCGGCATCACCGTCACCTATGCCGGCCACGCCGCCCAGCTCAACAACCGGCCGCTGACCCAGATCGTGCTGCAGGGCCTGCTGGCGCCGCAGCTCTCCAGCGTCAACATGATCAACGCGCCGGTGATCGCCAGGGCACGCGGCATCGAGGTCACCACCGTCGAGCACGAGCATGTCGACGGCTACCAGACCCTGATGAGCGTCGAGGTCCACACCGACCAGGCGCCGCCGCGCGCCGTCCGCGGCACGCTGTTCCAGGGCCAGGAGCCGCGCATCGTCAGCATCCGCGACATCGAGGTCGAGGCCCGGCTCGGCCGCCACATGCTCTACGTCCGCAACAGCGACAAGCCGGGCTTCATCGGGGCACTCGGCAACGTGCTGGGCGCCGCCGGCATCAACATCGCCACCTTCCACCTCGGCCGCGACCGGCCGGGTGGCGACGCCATCGCGCTGGTCGAGGTCGACCAGCCGCTGCCCACCGAGGTCATCGACCGCGTGCTGGCCCTGCCGCAGGTGCTGAGGGCCAAGGTGCTGAGCTTCTGATCAGGCCAGGGCACAGCGCACGTCGGTGTGCGGGAAGTCCTGGCCCTTGAACAGCAGAGGCATGTCGAGAGACATCGCCAGCGCATAGGACGCGCAGTCGACGAGGTTCAGCCGGGCCGGATGACCCGTACCCTTGCCATACCGACGGTAGGCGGCGAAGGCGAGTTGAGCCTGTGGCGCGTCGAATGGATGTACAACGACCCTGGTCGAGCCGATCAGGAGATCGAGGTCCGCGACCGCGGCCGGACCATCCCGTCCCCACAATACGACGCGGCACTCCAACAGAGTCAGCGCCGAGATCGCCATGGTCATCGCATCGGCGATGGCGTCGCGAAAGATGGCGGCGTCGGGCTCGTTCCGCAGAATGGCCACGAGCGCCGAGCTGTCCAGGACCATCAGTCGAAGGTGCCGCGTTCGTTGTAGCCGAGGATCTCCTCGTCGGAACGCTTGTCGAGCACCGGTCTGGATGCCGCGCGTTCCCTGATCTCATCGATCAGCGCACGCACGCGCTCTCGCCTCAGATGGTCCCGCTCATGCCGCGCCGCTTCCAGCCGCATCTCCAGTGCTTTCGTGACCGCCTCGGTGATGCTCTCGCCGGTCAGCGTCGCGAGCTCCCGAGCCAGCCGGTCGGTCTCGGCGGATTTGATGTTGAGCGCCATTGTCTTCCTTTCTTTCCTTCAAGGAAGAATGCATCCCGAATGTAGCGTTGGACGAAGCCCGAAGAAAGCGGCTTACTTCCGCCCGGGAGGCCACCCATGACCGCCATCAAGAGCCGCCTGAGCCCGCGCAGCGAGGGCTTCCGCCGCAATGCCGAGGCCATGGCGGCACTGGTCGCCGACCTGCGCGGCGAGGTCGGCAGGGCCAGCCTCGGCGGCGACGAGCGGTCGCGCCAGCGCCACGCCGCCCGCGGCAAGCTGCTGCCGCGCGACCGGCTCGACCATCTGCTCGACCCCGGCGCCCCCTTCCTCGAGCTGTCGCAGCTGGCGGCACACGGCATGTATGGCGGCGAGGTGCCGGCGGCCGGCATCATCACCGGCATCGGCCGCATCGCCGGCCGCGAATGCGTCGTCGTGGTCAACGACGCCACGGTAAAGGGCGGCACCTACTACCCGATCACCGTCAAGAAGCACCTGCGCGCCCAGGAGGTCGCCCGCGCCAACCGGCTGCCTTGCGTCTACCTCGTCGATTCCGGCGGCGCCAACCTGCCCAACCAGGACGAGGTCTTCCCCGACCGCGAGCATTTCGGCCGCATCTTCTACAACCAGGCGACACTCTCCGCCGCCGGCATCCCGCAGGTGGCGGTGGTGATGGGATCGTGCACCGCCGGCGGCGCCTACGTGCCGGCGATGTCGGACGAGGCGGTGATCGTCAAGGACCAGGGCACCATCTTCCTCGGCGGCCCGCCGCTGGTGAAGGCCGCCACCGGCGAGGTGGTCTCGGCCGAGGACCTCGGCGGCGGCGACGTCCACACGCGCATCTCGGGCGTGGCCGATCATCTGGCCGAGAACGACGAGCACGCGCTCTCGATCGCGCGGCGCATCGTCGGCGGCCTGAACCGGCCCAAGCGCATCGACCTCGAGCTCGCCGACCCTCGCGAGCCCGAGCTGGATCCTGCCGAGATCTACGGCATCGTGCCCACCGACAGCCGCGAGCCGTTCGAGATGCGCGAGCTGATCGCGCGCATCGTCGACGGCTCCGTCCTCGACGAGTTCAAGCCGCGCTACGGCACCACGCTGATCACCGGCTTCGCCCGGCTGTTCGGCTACCCGGTCGGCATCGTTGCCAACAACGGCATCCTGTTCAGCGAGAGTGCGCTCAAGGGTGCCCATTTCGTCGAATTGTGCTGCCAGCGCGGCGTGCCGCTGATCTTTTTGCAGAACATCACCGGCTTCATGGTCGGCCGGAAGTACGAGCACGGCGGCATCGCCAAGGACGGTGCCAAGCTGGTCACCGCCGTCTCCTGCGCTGCCGTGCCCAAGCTCACGCTGATCGTCGGCGGCAGCTTCGGCGCCGGCAACTACGGCATGTGCGGCCGCGCCTTCGATCCGCGCTTCCTGTGGATGTGGCCCAACGCCCGCATCTCGGTGATGGGCGGCGAGCAGGCGGCCTCGGTGCTGGCCACCGTCCGCCGCGACGGCGTCGAATCACGCGGCGGCAGCTGGAGTGCTGCCGAGGAGGAGGCCTTCAAGGCGCCGATCCGCCAGCAGTACGAGCGCCAGGGCCATCCCTACTACGCCACCGCCCGGCTCTGGGACGACGGCATCATCGACCCCGCCGACACCCGCCTCGTCCTCGGCCTCGGCATCTCGGCAGCCGTCAACGCGCCGATCGGGCAGACCCGCTTCGGCGTGTTCCGGATGTAGAAGCCTTCAGGCTTCCGCCTGTGCAGGGTGCCCGAGATATCTTCGCCCGACCTCCGACAGGCCGCCCGACCCGCAAAGGGATGACCGACCTGACGCCTCAGACTTCGCCGGGCACCGACCAGCCCGATCGCCGTATCCTCGTGCCGGCGCTGGGCGTCACGCAGATTCTCGCCTGGGGCTCGTCCTATTATCTGCTGGGCGTGCTGGCCGCACCGATCGCCGCCGATACCGGCTGGTCGCTCGCCTGGGTCGTCGGCGGACTGTCGATCGGCCTGTTGGTGGCCGGCCTCGTCTCGCCCAGGATCGGCGGCCTGATCGAGCGCCACGGCGGACGCAACGTCCTCGCCGCCAGCGCGCTCCTGCTCTCCGCCGGCCACGCGATGCTGGCAATGGCCTGGAGCCTGCCGGTCTATGTCGCGGCCTGGGTGATCATGGGGCTCGGCATGGGCGCCGGCCTCTACGATGCGGCCTTCGCTACGCTCGGCCGGATCTATGGTATGGCGGCGCGCGGCTCGATCACCACGCTCACCCTGTTCGGCGGGCTGGCCAGCACCGCCTGCTGGCCGCTCTCGGCGCTGCTGGTCACCCATCTGGGCTGGCGCGGCGCATGCCTGACCTATGCGCTGGTGCAGATCGCCTTCGCCCTGCCGCTCTACCGCATCGTTCTGCCCCGCCGCCCGCCGCCATTGGCCAGGATCGCGACCGCTCCGGCATCGGCTCACGGGCGCCCCGGCACCGCACGCCGCCGTCCACTGCTGCTGCTCCTTGCCGGCAGCGTCACGGTCAGCACGATGATCTCGGGTGCGGTGTCGGTGCATCTGCTGACCATGCTGCAGGCGCGCGGCATGCCGCTCGCCGCCGCCGTGGCGCTGGGCGCCATGGTCGGCCCGGCGCAGGTGGCGGCCCGCGCCATCGAGATGGCGATCGGCCGCTACCACCATCCGGTCTGGATCATGCTGGGCTCGGCCCTGCTGGTCGCCGCCGGCCTGGCCGTGCTCTGGTCGGGGCTGCCCTGGCTGGCACTCGCCCTGATCCTCTACGGCGCCGGCATCGGCATCGAATCCATCGCCCGCGGCACGGTCCCGCTGGCCCTGTTCGGCGCCGACGGCTACGCGGCGCTGATGGGCAGGCTGGCCCTGCCGAGCCTCGTCGCCCAGGCACTGTCGCTCTGGTCGGCGGCGTTCCTGCTCGAATGGCTGGGTGTCCAGGGCCTGCTCGACGCCCTGCTCGCCGCCGCCCTCGTCAAGGTCGTGCTGGCGACGGCGCTGGTGGTGATGTCGGCGACGGTGCGGCGGTGACCGGCCGGCGCCGCCTCGATGGGACACACAATCGCGGTGGCTGATGCCGAAGCTGCAAATTTCGCCTTTGAGTGATGGAACCTGCGTCTGGCGACGCTAATCTATTCACACAACGTAAACCGGGGGGAACAGACGTCATGCATCGCTCGACTCTCGTGGCGGCATCCACCGTTGCGGCCATTGCCCTGCTGGGCGGCACGACGGCGCAGGCCGTTCCCGGATTCAACGCCGACAGCAGCGCGCTGCGCGCGGCCATCACCGACCAGAACATCCGCGCTCACATGGTGCAGCTCGACCGTCTCGCCCGAATCTGGGGCGGCACCCGGGTCGATGCGACGCGCGGCTACGACGCCTCGGTGAATTATGTCCGCACCCAGCTCCGCCGGGCCGGCTATACGGTCAGGCTACAGCCGTTCGATTTCTACTATTTCGAGGAGAATGCCGATCCGATCCTGCAGCGGACGGCGCCCACATCACATGACTACAGCTTCGTCGACGACTACTATACCATGACCTATTCCGGTGCGGCCGACGTCACCGGCAGCCTGGTGGCGGTGAACAACCTGGTGCTGCCGCCCGGGCCGGAGCCCAGCACCTCGAGCGCCGGCTGCGCCGCCGGCGATTTCGTGCCGGCCGGCGCCAACCCGGCCATCGCCCTGATCCAGCGCGGCACCTGCGACTTCGTCGTCAAGGCCGCCAACGCCCAGGCCGCCGGCTATGACGGCGTGCTGATCTTCAACGAGGGCCAGCCCGGCAGGACCGACACCTTCGGCGGCACCTTGGGAGGCCCCGGGATCGACATTCCGGTCGTCGGCACCAGCTTCGCCGTCGGCAACGAGCTGGCGGGCCTGCTGAAGACCGGCCCCGTGACGCTGCGCCTCGCCGTCGACGCCACCACCACGCCGTCGCACTCGACCAACGTGCTGGCCGACACCCCGGGCCGCGGCGACCGGATCATCGTCGTCGGCGCGCACCTCGACTCGGTGGCGGAAGGCCCCGGCATCAACGACAACGGCAGCGGCACCGCCGGCATCCTCGAGATCGCCATCCAGATGGCCAAGCTCGGCATCGAGCCGCGCAACAGGGTGCGCTTCGCCTTCTGGGGTGCCGAGGAGTTCGGGCTGTTCGGCTCGCAGTACTATGTCGACACGCTGACCGACCAGCAATACTTCAACACCTGGGCGAACCTCAACTTCGACATGATCGCCTCGCCCAACTTCGCGCGCTTCGTCTATGACGGCGACGGCAGCGAGTTCGGCCTGGTCGGCCCGCCCGGCTCCGACATCATCGAGGCGATCTTCGAGGAGTATTTCGGCCGCAACGACCTCGCCAACGAGCCCACCGCGTTCGACGGCCGCTCGGACTATTTCGCCTTCATCAATGTCGGCATCCCCTCCGGCGGCCTCTTCACCGGCGCTGAGGAGATCAAGTCGGCCGAGCAGGTGGACCTCTATGGCGGAACCGCCGGCGTCGCCTTCGATCCCTGCTATCACCAAGCCTGCGACGACATCCGCAACAACAACCGCCGGGTGCTGGGACAGATGACCGACGCGGCGGCCAACACCGTGTTCAAGCTGGCCCAGAGCTCGGCCGAGTTCCCCTCGGCCCAGATCGCCTCCAGGGCCTCCGGCCAGGCGGCGGCGCGGATGGACCGTCGCGGCAGCCGGCTGGTCCGATGACCCTCTGCCGACCGGCAATGCTGGCCGCGGGCGCGATGCTCGCGGTCGGCATTGCCGGAGCCTCGGCGGACCAGGTCGTCCGGGACACGGATCCGGTCGCCGGCGGCGACCGGATCTCGCTCCGTCTCGACCACCCCACGCCGCGTGCGCAGCTGTTCGCCCAGATCGCGGCATTCGTCGGGGCCGAGCTGACGATCCGCAACGATCCGGGCGAGGTCGGGCCCCTGCCCCAGGCCGACCTGCCGGTCGCCGAGGCCCTCCGCCGCGCCGCCGGCCCGTGCTCACTCGTTCTCCATTACGACAGGCAGGGCGAGATCGCCTCGATCCTGCTGATCGGGCGGCTCGGATCGGCGGCCAAGCCGACGACGCCGGCGGCGCCGGAGCCGCCCGCCGACGAGACGACACCCCGCGAGCAGCGTTCGATGGCGCTCCGCGACATCGTCGAGCTCAGCTATCGCGACGACGCTCCCGCCAGGAGCGAGCTGGCGCGGCTGGCCGGCGCCGCCGAAGATCCGGCGGTGCGGGCCGCCGCCATCAGCGCCCTGGCCGGCTCCGGCGACCCGCGGGCCAGCCGGACGATCGACGAGAAGGGGTTCGCCGACAACGAGCCCACCGTGCGTCTGCAGGCGGCGCGCAGCCTCTGGCAGGCGCTCGGCACCAACGCGCGTCCCCGCCTCACCGCCGCCCTGGCGGTCGAGACCGATCCCGGGGTCCGCGCCGGCATCGGCGAAATTCTCCGGGCTCCACGCTGAATCCCAGGCCAGGCCCCGGCCTCGCCCAGCGAGGGCGCGGCGAGTTGCCGCACCCCTGCGCGATTCTATCCCAAAGGGCGATTTTCATCGGCAAATTCAACCTGTACGCGATATGATCCTCCGAAACAGGAATTTCCCTTAATGGCGGTAGTGCAAGGCGGCACCGGTGACGACAGCCTCGTCGGCACCGGGCGAATCGACACGATCATCGGCGCCGGGGGCGCCGATTTGCTGTTCGGCGGTGTCGGCGACGACACCCTCCTGGGCATGGCGGGCAACGACGTGCTCGACGGCGGCGGCGGCAACGATGTGCTCGATGGCGGTGCGGGCGACGATACCGTCTCCTATGCCGCGCTCGGCGTGGCGGTGGTGGCCAATCTCTGGACCGGCTCGGCCAGCGGCCAGGGCAGCGATATCCTGGTCTCGATCGAGAATCTCGTCGGCGGCAGCGGCGACGACTATCTGGTCGGCAGCACCGGCGACAACCTGCTCTCCGGTGGCAACGGCGACGACGTGCTCGACGGCCGGACCGGCAACGACAGCCTGGCCGGCGGCGCCGGCAGCGACACCGCGCACTACGGCATCGCCACGTCGCGCGTGATCGTCGACCTGGCAGCGGGCACGGCCTCGGGCGGGTTCGGCAACGACCGCCTGTCCTCGATCGAGAACGTCGTCGGCTCGGAGTTCGACGACATCGTCAACGGCAACGACGCCGCCAACATCATCCACTCCCGCGACGGCAGCGACACGATCGCCACCAGCGGCGGTGCCGACATCGTCTATGGCGGCAACGGCGCCGACGCCATCGCCGGCGGCACGGAGGCCGACACGCTGTCGGGCGGCATCGGCGACGACATCGTCCGCGGCGACGACGGCGACGATTCCATCGAGGGCGACGACGGCGCCGACACGCTCTATGGCGGCGCCGGCATCGACCTGCTCTCCGGCAATGCCCACGACGACTTCCTGGACGGCGGCGCCGACGACGACCTGCTGAACGGCGGCGGCGCCGACGACGTGGTGTGGGGCGGCACCGGACACGACACTGCGACCGGCGGCACCGGCGACGACGAGGTCCGCGGCGGTTCGGGCAACGACGTGCTCACCGGCGACGACGGCATGGACCATGTCCGCGGCGATGCCGGCGACGACACCATCCTGGTCTCGCCGGGCCAGGATCTGCTCGACGGCGGCACCGGCGAGGACTGGCTGGTCCACGACCTGTCGGGCTTCTCCTTCGCCGGCACTGGCCCGGCGGTGGTGAGCCTGGCGTTCGGTATCGCCTATCGCGAGGACGCCTCCGGCTCGGCCGCCGTGCGCGCCATCGAGCATGTCGAAGGCACCGACGCGGCGGACACGCTCACCGGCAACTCCGTCGCCAATAGCCTGATCGGCGGCGACCAGAACGACACGCTGTCCGGCCTTGGTGGCGACGATCGCCTGTTCGGCGGCAACGACGCCGACTCCCTGTTCGGCGGCGCCGGCAATGACGGCCTTGAGGGCGGCAGCGGCAACGACCTGCTCGACGGCTCCGTCGGCAACGACAGCCTCGACGGCGGCAACGGCAACGACGTGCTACTCGGCGGCGACGACGACGACTGGCTGCACGGCCGCGAGGACGACGACAGCCTCGACGGCGGCAACGGCAACGACACCCTGCTCGCCGGCGAGGGCAACGACGTCGTCCTGGGCGGCGACGGCGACGACAGCATCGAGGGCGCCCACAACGACGACTCGCTGGATGGCGGCAACGGCAACGACAGCATCCTCGGCGAGGCCGACAGCGACGTCATCCTCGGCGGCGCCGGCGACGACAGCCTCTACGGTGGCGACGACGCCGACACCGTGAGCGGCGATGACGGCGACGACCAGGTCTATGGCGGCAACGGCGCCGACAGTCTCGGCGGCGGCAATGGCAACGACAGCCTGGATGGCGGCGACGGCGCCGACATCGTCACCGCCGGCGACGGCGACGACACGCTGGCGAGCGGCAATGACGGCGACACGCTCGACGGCGGCGACGGCGCCGACACGATCACGGGGGCGGACGGCGCCGACTCGCTGTTCGGCGGCGACGGCAACGACAGCCTCGACGCCGGCAGCGATGCCGACCAAGCCGCCGGCGGCAACGGCGACGATACGCTGGACGGCGGCATCGGCGCCGACACCATGGGCGGCGACGACGGCGACGACACGCTGCTGGGCGGCGACGATGCCGATCTGCTGAGCGGCGGCAACGAGGACGACAGCCTCTATGGCGGCAACGGCAACGACACGCTGAACGGCGGCGCCGGCGTCGACTATCTCTATGGCGGCCTCGGCGACGACACCTTCCAGGCCAGCGGCGGCCAGAACCAGCACGATGGCGGCGACGGCCAGGACTGGATCGACTTCGAGCCGCACGGCGTCGCGGTCAACGCCAACCTCGGCGTCGGCTTCAGCCTGTTCGCCGACGACAGCGGCACCAACAACCTGGTGCGCATCGAGCACATGAGGGGCAGCGCCTTCGCCGACACGCTGGTCGGCAGCAATGGCGACAACAGCCTGCTCGGCGGCAGCGGCGCCGACACCCTCACCGGCGGCAACGGCAACGACTATCTCGAGGGCGGCGCCGATGCCGACTCGCTCTATGGCGGATCCGGCAACGACACCATCGAGGCCAGCGCCGGGATCGACGTGCTGGCGGGCGGCGACGACCAGGACTGGCTGAGCTTCGCCAAGGTCGGCACCTCGGCCACCGCCGACCTCGCCGGCGGCACCGCCTCCTTCAACGACACCAGCGGCTCGGCGACGCTCACCGGCTTCGAGCACGTCGCAGGCGGCAATGGCGACGATACGCTGGACGGCAGCAGCGGCGACAACAGCCTGCTCGGCGGCGACGGTGCCGACACCCTCGACGGCGGCGACGGCAACGACCTGCTCGACGGCGGCGACGGCACCGACAGCCTGACCGGCGGTCTCGGCGACGACCGGTTCGTGCTCGACGCCGACGAGGTCGACAACGACGTGATCGCCGACTTCTCGAGCTCGGACGAGCTGGAGATCGACGGCCTCGTGCTGGCCGACCTGCGCGGCGACGGCAGCGATCTCACCATCGCCGCCCTGGGCAGCGGGTCGCTGGCGACCGACACCGGCATCCTGCTGGCGACCGACACGGTGCTGTCGCTGTCGGCGGCCGACATCGTCGCCGGCACCGGCGGCGACATCGCAGACGCCATCGAGGCCGACGCCGACGACGCGTTCTACCTGCTGGTCAGTGACGGCACCGACGCGGTGCTGGCGCTGATCGACGATGCCGATGACGACTACACCGCCGCCGACCTCACGATCGTCGCCTCGCTGACCGGCGTCAGCGCGCTCGACATCGCCGGGCTCGGCACGGCACAGCTCGTCGACTGGAACATCGTCTAGGCGCCGACCGACACGGCATCGGCAACGGAAGGGGCCGGCGGAGCGATCCGCCGGCCCTTTGCTTTGCCCGCCCGCACCGGCCGCGTTGCGGCACCGCCCCGCCCGTCGTAAGAGGCGCGCCCGGGAAGGCAGCGCTTTGGAGCGGTTCGCATGGCCAACGTCGCGGTGGTCGGCTCGCAGTGGGGCGACGAGGGCAAGGGCAAGATCGTCGACTGGCTGAGCGAGCGCGCCGATGTCGTCGTCCGCTTCCAGGGTGGCCACAATGCCGGCCACACCCTGGTGGTCGAGGGCGTCACCTACAAGCTGTCGCTGCTGCCCTCGGGCGTGGTCCGGCCGGGCAAGCTGTCGGTGATCGGCAGCGGCGTCGTCGTCGATCCCTGGGCGCTGCTCAAGGAGATCGATTCCGTCCGCGCCCAGGGCGTGGCCATCGGCCACGACAACCTCCGGCTGGCCGAGAACGCCGCCCTGATCCTGCCGCTGCACGGCGAGCTCGACCGGGCGCGTGAGCAAGCCAAAGCCGAGAGCAACCGGGGCTCGGGCAAGATCGGCACCACCGGCCGCGGCATCGGCCCGGCCTACGAGGACAAGGTGGCGCGCCGGGCCATTCGTGTCTGCGACCTGGCCGATCCCGACACGCTCGAGGCCAAGGTCGAGGATCTCCTGCTGCATCACAACGCCTTGCGGCGCGGCCTCGGCATCGAGGAGGTGGACGGCGAGCCGCTGCTGGCCTCGCTGCAGGAGGTCGCCCCGCGCATCCTGCCCTTCGCCGAGCCGGTGTGGCTGCGCCTCTCCGAGCTGAAGCGCGCCGGCCGCCGCATCCTGTTCGAGGGTGCCCAAGGTGCCATGCTCGACGTCGACCACGGCACCTATCCGTTCGTCACCTCCTCCAACACCATGGCGGGTGCGGTGGCCCCCGGCGCAGGCGTCGGCCCGGACAGCACCGGCTTCGTGCTCGGCATCACCAAGGCGTACACCACCCGCGTCGGCTCCGGCCCGTTTCCCACCGAGCTTTCCGACGATGTCGGCCGCCTGCTCGGCGAGCGCGGCCACGAGTTCGGCACCGTCACCGGCCGGCCGCGGCGCTGCGGCTGGTTCGACGCCGTGCTGGTCCGCCAAGCGGCGCGGATCGGCGGCATCCATGGCCTGGCGCTGACCAAGCTCGACGTGCTCGACGGCCTCGAGCGGCTGAAGGTCTGCGTCGCCTACAATCTCGGCGGCCAGACCCTGCACCACCTGCCGGCCGGCATGGGCGCCCAGGCCGCCGCCCGCCCGGTCTACGAGGAGATGGAAGGCTGGAAGGAGAGCACACGCGGCGCCCGCAGCTTCGCCGACCTGCCGGCCAACGCCGTCAAGTACGTCAAGCGCCTGGAGGAGCTGGTGCAGTGCCCGGCGGCGCTGATCTCGACCAGCCCGGCGCGCGAGGACACCATCCTGGTGCGCGACCCCTTCGTCGACTGATCCGCCGATCGCCGCTCACACGAACAGCGTCGTCGGGTCGGTGTCGTTCAGAATCTCGATCGTGGCCCGGACGAAGGTCAGGAAATCCGTGTTGATGAGCTGCACACGCAGGTCGTCGGCGGCACCGTCGCCGTCGACATCGACGACGGTCCTGACGACGGAGGTGTAGTTCAGCGAATCGTCGGCGAAGATGCCGTCGATCCCGTCCTCGAAATCCAGCACGCGATAGGTGCCGCTGACCGCCGAGGCGACGAAGGAGTCGCTGCCGGCATCGCCGATCAGGTCGTTCAGCCCCTCGTCGCCGCGCAGGATGTCGGCGCCGTCGCCGCCGTAGAGGACGTCGTCGCCGAGGCTGCCGAAGAGGGTGTCGTTGTCCTCGAGCCCGCTCAGCAGGTCGTTGCCGGCGCCGCCGTTGATCGTGTCGTTGCCGAGGTCGCCGGCGAGGAAGTCCTCGTCGAGACCGCCGTCCATGAAGTCGGCACCCTCGTCGCCATACATCGTGTCGAAGCCGACCGAGCCGAAGATCCGGTCGTCGCCGGCGCCGCCCTCGACGATGTCGTCGGCCGCACCACCGTAGAGACGGTCATTGCCAACGCCGCCATAGAGGTCGTCGTAGTCGTTGCCGCCGACCACGAAGTCGTTGCCGGCGCCGCCGAACAGCAGGTCGTCGCCATTGCCGCCGTTGACGCTGTCGTCGCCACCGCCAGCATCGACGGTGTCGTCGCCGTCGCCGGCATCGATGAAATCATCGCCCGCGGTGAAGCTGGTGGTCGACGGCGCGTCGGCCTCGATGGTGTCGTCGCCGGCGCCGCCGAAGATCGAATCGCTGTCGCCGCCGCCGTCGAGCAGGTCGTTGTCGAGGCCGCCATAGAGCAGGTCGTTGCCGACGGAGCCGTAGAGCAGGTCGCGGCCCGTGCCGCCGTCCAGCCGGTCGTTGCCCTGGGCGCCGAACAGGCGGTCGTGGCCGTCGCCACCCAGCATCCGGTCGTCGCCGGCACCGCCATAGAGCCGGTCGTTGCCGGGCCGGAACGCCGTGTTGGCGGGGCCGTCGCCGAAGAGAACGTCGTTGCCGTAGCCGCCATAGAGCAGGTCGTGGCCGTCGCCGCCGTAGAGCAGGTCGTTGCCGGGCGTGAACAGCCGGCCGCCATACTTGCCGCCGTAGAGGTCGCCGAAGACACGGTCGTTGCCGGCGTCACCGAACAGCCGGTCGCTGCCGCCGCCGCCCAGCACGTCGTCGTTACCGGCGCCGCCATAGACCAGATCGGCGGAGGTGCTGGGATTTGGATCCTCCTCCGGCTGGACCCCGTCGCCGAACAGGGCATCGTCGCCCTGGCCGCCATACAGCCGGTCGCTGCGGTCGCCGCCCTGGGCGACATCATTGCCGGCGCCGCCGAGCAGCAGGTCGGCGCCACCCTCGCCGACGAGATAGTCGTCGCCGTTGCCGCCATCGAGCCGGTCATTGCCCTGTGGCGAGGGTCCGTTGATGAACAGCGGATCCCCGTAGAGGCCGTCGTTGCCGTCACCGCCACGGAGGATGTCGTTGCCGGCCTCGCCGTCGAGCTGATCGGCACCTTCGAAGCCCTCGATCCGATCATTGCCAACGGTCCCGATCACGACGTCGTCCCTGGCGGTTCCGAGGATCACGGCCATCGGTCGACTCCCTGGGTCACCCATTTGCTTCGGCCAGCGACGCTAGTCGGCCCGACAGACCGCGGCTAGACGATACGTGCCGTCGACTTGCCAAATATTTGGCGCTTCCGAAGTAATTTCAATCAAACATAAATATAAAAGAATTTCCATTCGCGACTTGGTTGCGCCCTGGCATCGACCTAGAGCCTGTTATGGACCTGACGAAGTATAGGGTTCAGGTTTGTGGACATGGGGAATGCCCGCAAGCCGTATCCATCGGATGTGTCCGACGAGGAATGGGCGCTGGTGGTGCCCTATCTGACGCTGTTGCCCGAGCGAGCCGGACAACGCGGGCATTCGCTCCGGGAAGTCTTCAACGGCCTTCGCTACATCGTGAAGACGGGTGCGCCCTGGCGCTGGATGCCCAACGACCTGCCGCCCTGGCCGGCGGTCTATCAGCAGGCCCAGCGCTGGCTGGCGGCCGGCTGTTTCGAGGCCCTGGCCGAGGACTTGCGTGTCGTTCTCCGCCTGGCGGCGGGCCGGGCGGCCGAGCCGAGCGCTGCGATCCTGGACAGCCGGACCTTGCGCTCCTCGCCCGAGAGCGGTGCGCGGGCCGGCTACGACGGCGCCAAGCGCAAGAAGGGCTCCAAGCTGCACTTGGCGGTCGACACGCTGGGCCATCTCCTGGCCTTGCACGTCACGCCGGCCAATGCCGATGATCGTGCGCAGGTGGGACGTCTTGCCGAGGCCGTGCAGGCAGTCACCGGCCAGAGTGTCGATCTGGCCTACGTCGATCAGGGCTACACCGGGCAACGGGCGGCGGATGAGGCCAGGGCGCATGGCATCGAGCTCGAGGTGGTCAAGCTATCGAAAGCCAAGAGGGGCTTCGTGCTGCTCCCCAGACGATGGGTCGTCGAGCGCAGCTTCGCCTGGGCAACCCGCTTCCGTCGGTTGGCGAAAGACTACGAGCGCTATGCCAGCACCCTCGCCGGTCTCCACCTCGTCGCCTTCGCCTGCATCATGCTCAAGCAGACCGCTCGACTAAACCCAGGTCCATAACAGGCTCTAGAGGAACAGGCTGGTGACGTCGGTGTCGTTCAGCACCTCGATCGTGGCGCGGATCGGCGTCGCGAGCGTCGGATCGACGAGCTGGATGCGCAGGTCGTCGGTGGCACCGTCGAGATCGAGGTCGACGACCGTCCTCACCACGTTGCTGTATCCCAGGTCCCGGGAGACGAAGATGCCGTCCAGGCCGTCCTCGAAGTCGGCGACGCGGCAGGTGCCCGGCACGTCGACGATGAAGGCGTCGGCGCCACTGCCACCGTAGAGAAGGGCGACGCCGGCGCCGCCGTTCAGCGTGTCGGCACCATCGCCGCCATAGACGAGGTCGTCGCCGGCATCGCCGGACAGCCTGTCGTCGCCGTTGCCGCCGCTCAGCAGATCGGAGAGGTTGCCACCCGACAGCGAGTCGTTGCCGTCGCCGCCGCTCAGATAGTCGTAGCCGCCGGTGCCGGCCATCACGTCGTCGCCGGCCCCGCCCTCGGCCGTATCGTCGCCGCCGCCGGCACCGATATGGTCGTTGCCGGTGCCGCCGGTGATCACGTCGTTGCCGGCGGCGCCGAGCAGGCGGTCGTCATGGGCGCCGCCGTCGATGCGGTCGTCGCCCGCCCCGCCGTCGACGAAATCGTTGCCGGCGCCGGCGTTCAGCCGGTCGTTGCCGTTGCCGCCCTCCAGCCGGTCGCCGGCGCGACCGCCGGAGGCGAAGTCGTCGCCGTCGCCGCCGCGCAGGGTGTCGAGGCCATCGTCGCCGACCAGGCTGTCGTTTCCGGCACCGCCGTCGACCAGGTCGTCGCCCTTCCAGCCGTCAAGGAAGTCGTGGCCGCCGTCGCCGAAGATGGTGTCCGAGAGCGTACCGCCGAAGGCCTCGTCGTCGCCCTGCCCCGCATGGATGACGTTGCGACCGGCGACGCCGCCACTCGACATCATCGGGGTGTCGCCGTTGATCCGGTCATTGCCGGCGCCGCCGAACAGCGTGTCGTCATGATCGCCGCCGTCCAGGAAGTCGTCGTCGTAGCCGCCGATGAGGAGATCGTTGCCGGTGCCGCCGAACAGCCGATCGTTGCCCTGGCCGCCATCGAGGCGGTCGGCGTCGGCGCCGCCGGCGAGATAGTCGTTGCCCAGGGCTCCCCGCAGCACGTCGCTGCCGGTCTCGCCGAACAGCCGGTCGTCGCCGATTTCCATGCTGCCCAGCGTGTCGCCGTCGATCCGATCGTTGCCGGCACCGCCGTAGAGCCGGTCGTTGCCGCCGCCGCCATAGAGGAAGTCGTTGCCCGCCGCCGGCAGCAGACCCGGCACATGGTCCCCGTACAGCAGGTCGTCGCCGGCCGAGCCCAGCAGCGTATCGCTGCCGCCGCCGCCGGTGGCACCGTCATTGCCGACGCCGCCGTCGAAGTAGTCCGCACCCGGCGTGGCCGTGGGCTCGGAGCCCGCGCGCTCCAGGCCATCGCCATAGAAAACGTCATTGCCCGCACCGCCGAACATCCGGTCCCGGCCCGAGCCGCCGACCCCGAAATCGTCGTCGAGGCCTCCGAACAGCAGATCGTCGCCGGCGTGACCGAACAGCAGGTCGTTGCCGTTGCCGCCCTCGAGCCGATCGTTCCCCGGCGGCGGTCCATCGGGGAAGATGTTCCTGTCGCCCTCCAGATAGTCGTTGCCGTCGCCGCCGCGCAGCAGGTCGTCGCCGACGTCGCCCTGGAGCTGATCGTCACCGCCCAGGCCCTCGACCAGATCGTTCTGCTCGCCTCCGGTGAGGACGTCGGCGTCTGCGCTTCCGATGATGAAGGCCATCCGCGTCTCCCCCGGCGCACCCCGCCCTCGCCTGATCGCAGGCTAGGAGAGGACACGGGGCCGGACAGTGACACGCAGCACAACGACGCCGGCCGGCTACCTGCTCAGGTAGGCCTCGACCTCGTCGCGCAGCCAGCGCCCGAAGGCCTCGACCTTGGGCAGCCGCAGGCCGTGGGGGTGGCTGACCAGATAGTATCCGACCTCGGCCGGCAGCTCGACGTCGAACGGCCGCACCAGCCGGCCGGTCGCCAGCAGGTCGCCCATCAGCGTCGGCCGGCCCAGCGCCACGCCCATGCCGGAGGCCGCGGCATCGTAGGCGTTGCGCACGCTGTCGAACCAGGAGCCGCGCTCGGGATCGACGTCCCCGGCACCGGCGGCCTGCAGCCAGCGGCGCCAGTCGTCGGGGAAGTTCTCGATGTGCAGCAGCTGCAGCCCGGCGAGATCGCCCGGAGACTTCAGCCCGGCGGCGAGCGCCGGGCTGCATACCGGGAACAGGTCGTCGCTGAGCAGGCGCTCGACATGCAGCCCCGGCCAGTTGCCGCGGCCATAGCGGATGCCGACATCGACGCCCTCGCGCGCATAGTCGAGCATGCGGATGCCGGCCAGCAGATGCACCTCGATCTCGGGATGGCGGGCCTGGAAGCGGTGCAGGCGCGGCACCAGCCAGGCGCCGGCGAAGCTGGGCGGGGCGGTCAGCTTCAGCACGCCGGCATTGCCGATCTCGCGCAGCCGGTCGACGCCGCGCCGCAGCTGGCCGAAGCCGTCGCGGACATGCGGCAGCAGCAGCTCGCCGGCCTCGCTGAGCCGCAGCGCCTGGTTGAGGCGCACGAACAGCTTGAGGCCCAGCTCCTCCTCCAGCTCGCGGATCTGGTGGCTGATCGCCGCCTGGGTGACGTGCAGCTCGTCCGCCGCCCTGGTGAAGCTCAGGTGCCGGCCGGCGGCCTCGAACGCCCGCAGGCCGCCGAGCGAGGGCAGACGACCGGCGGGAAGGCTCATCTCGGATCAAATCCCCTCATGCGAACCCGGCGAACATCTCGTTTGTCCGGAATCCGGCTCTCTCCCATCTTCAGGGTGCAGGACACGGAAAGCAACCCCCGACCCGGGAGATATCAGATGAGGGAAATTGATGATATCAGGGCGCTGGAGCGGCAGATCCTGGCGATCCAGGCCGGCGCGGCGGCGGCCGACTCGATCGATGCCATGGACCGCGCGTGGCTGGCGGCGCACGCCAGCCACCGGCGCAATGCCGCTATCCGCCTCGCCCTGCGACGGCTGTTCCGGCTGCCGCTCACGCTCTGGCGGCGGATCAGAAGTGTCGCCATCCCGCCTGTCGAGGAGACATCGGCCGGCCTTCGGGGCCGATGAGGCGCAGGCCCTTGCCGGCCTCGATGTGGCCGATCCTGGTCACCTGGACCGCCGCCGCGCCTGCCGCCGCCTCGACGGCAGCGCGGGCGGCAACCGGGGCGGTGAACAGCAGCTCGTAGTCGTCGCCGCCCGACAGCGCCGCATCCAGGGCGCCGGGCAGGTTGCGGGCGGTCGGCGAGATCGGCAGGGTCGCGGCCCGCAGCTCGGCACCGACGCGGGATTCCTCGAGAATGTGGCCGAGATCGGCGAGCAGGCCGTCGGACACGTCGAGCGCGGCGGTGGCGATGCCACGCAGGGCCTGTCCCAGCGCCAGCCGCGGCCGCGGCGTGCGATAGCGGTCGACCAGCTCCAGCGCCTCGTCCTCGGACGCCGCGAGCCCACGCAGGATCCGCAGGCCCAGGGCGGCGTCGCCCAGCGTGCCCGAGACCCAGATGTCGTCGCCGGCCCCGGCCCCGCTCCTGAGCAGCGCCCGCCCGCGCGGCACGAGGCCCAGGATGGTGAGGCTCAGCATCAGCGGGCCGGGCGTCGAGACCGTGTCGCCACCCATCAGGTGCAGGCCGAAACGCTGCTGGTCCCGGGCGAGGCCGCGATAGAAGGCCTCGAGCCAGGCATCGTCGACCTTGCGCGGCCGGGCCAGCACCATCAGGTAGCCCAGGGGATCGGCGGCCATGGCGGCGAGATCGGACAGGTTCACCCGCAGGATCTTGCCGGCGATCAGCTCCGGCGGGTCGTCGGCGAGGAAATGCACCCCCTCGACCATCGCGTCCTTGGCCAGCACGAGCTGCTGCCCGTCCGGCACGTCGAGCAGCGCCGCGTCGTCGGTGAGATCGAGGGCGGCGGGGCAGCCGCGAGCCAACGGACGGATCAGCCGCCCGATCAGCTCGAACTCGCCCATCGCCATCAGACGGCGGCCGCCGGATCGCGCAGCCGCGGCGCCAGCCGGTCGAGCACGGCGTTGACGAAGCCCGGATCGGCGTCGTCGAAGAACAGGTGCGCCAGCTCGACATATTCGTTGATGACGGCCTTCACCGGCACATCGGTGCGCTCGGCCAGCTCGAAGGCGGCGGCGCGCAGGCAGGCGCGCATCAGGTAGCCGCAGCGCGCCAGCGTCCAGCCCGAGGCCAGGCACTCGGAGATCCTCGGATCGAGCCGCTCCTGGCCGGTGCTGGCGCCCAGCACCACGATGCGGAACCATTCGCGGTCGACCTCGGGCGAGCGGTCGGCCTCGTCCAGCGGCTCCAGCAGCTGGCCCAGCCGGTGCTGGCCGAACTCGGCCACCACGCTCTCGGGCTGCAGCTGGCCGAGCTCGATCTGGTAGAGCGCCTGGATCGCCGCGAACCGCGCCGCCCGGCGCTTGTTCAGCACGGCCTTGGCTCGCGGCTTGCTCAAGCTGGCACTCCGAGGCTGCGCTTCAGCGCCAGCAGCGCCAGGGCGGCGCGGGCGGCGTCGCCCCCCTTGTCGGCCTGGGCGGGATCGGCGCGGACGATCGCCTGGGCCTCGTTCTCGACGGTCAGGATGCCGTTGCCGATCACCGCGTGCTCGCGGATGCCCAGCTCCATGATCCCTCGGCAGCTCTCGCCCGAGACCAGCTCGTAGTGGGTGGTCTCGCCGCGGATGACACAGCCCAGCGCCACGAAGGCGTCGAAGCGGCCGGCGACGAGCGCCAGGGCTATCGCCGGCGGCACCTCCAGCGCACCCGGCACCACCACCTGCTCGACCGCCGCCCCCGCGTCCTCGAGCGCCTTCCTGGCGCCCCGCACCAGCATGTCGTTGATGCCGTCGTAGAACCGCGCCTCGACGATCAGCACCCTGGCGCCGCGGGCCTCGATCGCGAGCCGTTCGCGCTTGGCCTCGGCCATCAGGAACCCCCGCCCGGAATCGGCCGCGTCTCGACGACGCGCAGGCTGTAGCCCTCGAGGCCGACGATGGTCTTGTCGCTGTTGGAGAGCAGGATCATGTCGCGCACGCCGAGATCGGCCAGGATCTGGGCCCCGATGCCGTAGACCCTGAGATCGCGCGGCTTGGGCGGCTGCTCGCCCAGGCTCACCCTGATGCGATCGGACAGCGAGGTCCTGGCCGGCTCGCGCAGCAGAACGATCACGCCACGACCCGCCCTGCCGATCATCTCCATCGCCCGGTGCAGCTGGTCGCCCCTGCCCTGCACACCGTCGCCCAGCAGGTCCTCCAGCAGGTTGACGGCATGGACGCGCACCAGCACCGGCTCGGGCGTGGTGACGTCGCCCTTGACCAGCACGGCGTGCTCCACGCCGTCCAGCACGTTGGTATAGACCTGCAGGCGGAAATCGCCGCCGAAGCGGCTGGTGAACGAGGTGGCGATGTCGGCCTCGACCAGCCGGTCGTTGCGCATGCGGTGCGAGATCAGGTCGGCGATCGTCGCCACCTTGATGTTGTGGCGCTGGGCGAAGGCCACGAGGTCCGGCAGCCGCGCCATCGTGCCGTCGTCGTTCATGATCTCGCAGATGACACCGGCCGGCGTCAGCCCGGCGAGGCGGGCGACGTCGACCGCCGCCTCGGTATGGCCGGCGCGCTCGAGCACGCCGCCGGCCCGCGCCATCAGCGGGAAGACGTGGCCGGGCGCCACCAGGTCCTGCCGGGTGCTCGACAGGTCGATGGCGACGGCGATGGTGTGGGCGCGGTCGGCGGCCGAGATGCCGGTGGTCACACCTTCCCGGGCCTCGATGCTGATAGTGAAGGCGGTACGCAGCCGGGGCTCGTTGCCGCGCGCCATCAGCGGCAGCCCCAGATGCTCGCAGCGCTCGCGCGTCATGGCGAGGCAGATCAGGCCGCGGCCGTGCTTGGCCATGAAGTTGACGGCGGCGGCATCGCAGAACTGCGCCGGGATGACGAGGTCGCCCTCGTTCTCGCGGTCCTCGTCGTCGACGAGGATGAACATCTTGCCGGCGCGCGCATCCTCGACGATCTCGTCGATCGAGGACAGGAAGGGCACGTCGTCGGGTGCCACCCTGCGCAGATGGTGGATCATGGCGAGCCCTCCATGGCCCGGCCGAGCTGGAGCTGGCGGGCGACGTAGCGCGCCAGCATGTCGGCCTCGAGATTGACCGCATCGCCCTCGCGGCGGTCCGACAGCGTGGTGTGCTGCCAGGTGTGCGGGATGATGGCGAGCGCGAAGCCGTCGGGGCCGGCCTCGGTAACGGTGAGCGAGATGCCGTCGACGGCGATCGAGCCCTTCACGGCCACCAAGGGCGCCAGGGCGGCCGGCATCGTCACCGCCACCCGCCAGCTGTCGCCGGCCCGCTCGATCGCCGAGATGCCGCCCTTGGCGTCGACATGGCCGAACACCAGATGGCCGCCCAGCTCGTCGCCCAGCCGCAGCGAGCGCTCGATGTTGACCCGGTCGCCGACGCGCCAGTCGCCCAGCGTGGTGCGCGCCAGTGTCTCGCCCGAGGCATAGACCCGCCAGCCGCCGGCGACATGCTCGGTGACGGTGAGGCAGACGCCCGAATGCGCCACCGAGGCGCCGATCGGGATGCCGGCCGGGTCGATATCGGCCTCGACGACCAGCTCGCGCCCGTCCTGGCGCGCGGCCACCGCGGCGATGCGGCCGATATGGGTGATGATGCCGGTGAACATCTGGCTTTCGAGGCGCTGTGGCGAGGCGTCGTGGCCCGGGTGCGCTAGATAGACCTTCGGCCTCCGGCCGCCAAGGCGTCCGCCGGAATGGCAGCCTTCCGGCCCGGCCCCTATCATCCGTGCAGCCGCGTCCCATGACCGGAGTCCGAAGCATGACCCCGAGCGCCGAGCCGCTCGCCCGGAGGCTGGCCGAGGCCGACGCCTATGTGGCGGGGCTGCCGCCCAAGGTTCAGCCCAGGACCTTCCGCCCGCGGCCGTAGACCAGCAGCATGGCGATGATCACCACGCCGTAGATCACCTGCCGGCCGGCCTCGGGCATCTGCATCACCGACAGCACCGAGGACAGCAGCACGATCAGGATCGTGCCCACCACGGTGCCGGCATAGCGGCCCTGCCCGCCCAGGATGTTGGTGCCGCCGATGACGACGGCGGCGATCGAGGGCAGGAGGTAGGCGTCGCCCATGCCCTGGTAGGCCTTGGTCGAGTAGCCGGCGAGCAGCACGCCCGCCAGGCCGGCGAGGCCGCCGCAGATGACGAAGGCCGCCACCAGCACGAGGCGGGTGTTGATGCCCGACAGGTAGGCGGCGCGTTCGCGGTTGCCGATGGCGTAGACATACCGGCCGATCGGCATGCGCTGCAGCATCAGCACCAGCAGCACCGACACCAGCGTCCAGACCACCAGCGGCATCGGGATGCCCAGGACATGGCCGGTGGCGAGGAAGGCCATCAGCTCGGTGGCATGGGTCTGCGGCGCGAAGCCGCCGGTGTGCATCACCATCAGGCCGCGCATCACCGCGTTGACGCCGAGCGTGAAGATCATCGACGGCACGCGCAGATAGGCGACGCCCAGGCCGTTGACGAGCCCGACCAGCAGGCCGACGCCGAGGCCCACCGGGATCGCCAGCGGCCCGCCGACGGCCGTCGCCATCATGGCACCGGCGGCCAGCGTCCAGGGCACGCTGAGGTCGATGTGGCCCATCAGGATGACCAGCATCATGCCGGCGGCGACGATGCCGAGGAACGCGCCGACCTGCAGCTGCTGCATCAGGTAGGTCAGCGACAGGAAGCTGGCCGTGCCCTGCGTGCTGAGCGTGTAGGCGGTGCCGACGGCCAGGATCACCAGGATGAAGCCGCTGGCGATCAGGATCGGCCGGTCCTCGGCGGAAAGGGTCGGCAGCATGGCGGTCAGCCCAGCAGCTCGAGGCGGTTCCTGACCCGCAGCACGCGGGCGGCACCGAGGCTCACCGCCGCCAGCAGCACCAGGCCCTCGACCAGCGGCTGCAGCAGCGGTGCGACCTCGAAGATGCGGAAGTTGAAGGAGATGGCGCGGATGACCAGCGCGCCGATCAGCGAGCCGATGGCGCCGCCCGAGCCGCCCATCAGCGAGGTGCCGCCCAGCACCACGGCGGCGATCGAGTTCAGGGTGTAGGCACCGGCCTGCGGCACGTCGGCGTTGCCGGACGAGGTCTGCAGCGCCAGGAACAGCCCGCCGACGGCGGCGAAGAAGCCGGCGAGGGTGAAGGCGGCGAGCTTGCAGCGCTCGATGCGCACGCCCGACATGTAGGCGGCCCCCTCGGCCGAGCCGATGGCGTAGACGCCTCGGCCGGTCACCGAGTTGCGGAAGGGCAGCCAGACCAGCACCACCACCAGCACCGCCAGCACCAGCGGTACCGGCAGCCAGGCGAAGGGCCGGAACCAGGCGGCCTCGCCGCCTTCGAACAGCCCGTAGGTGGCGGCCAGCTCCGACAGCTCGTTGCTGAAGGCCCAGGAGAGATCCTCGTCGACATTGCCACCCGGCGTCGGCCTGATGAACAGGGCGAGGCCCATGTAGATCGCGCCCGTGGCCAGGGTGGCGATGATCGGCTGGATGCGGCCGTAGACCACGACCAGCCCGTTGACCAGGCCGGCCAGGGTGCCGGCGGCGAGGCAGATGACGACGCCCAGCAGGATGTGCCCGCCACTGCCGTTGACCAGCACGCTGGCGAGGCAGTTGACCAGCGTCATCACCGCGCCGACCGACAGGTCGAGGCCGCCCATCAGCACCGGCACGGTCTGCGCCATCGCCACCATCGCCAGCACGAACGCCTCGTTGGCGTTCTGCACCAGCACGACGGTGCTGAAGCCCTTGGGGTGGTTGAAGTTGTAGGTGAGCCAGAACAGCAGGAACAGGCCGATCGCCAGGAGCAGGCCGAGGTTCTGCGTCAGCCGCAGACGGAGATCCTTCATGCGCGCCCGGCCGTCCCCTGCCTCGTGCCGAGCTTCAAGGAGCTGGCGATGATGTTGGTCTCGGTGATCTCGGCCCCCTCCAGGACGCGCGAGACCGCGCCGTCGTAGAGGATCAGCACGCGGTCGCAGCAGCCGATCAGCTCGTCATAGTCGGTGGTGTAGAACAGGATCGAGGCACCGGCGTCGGCGAGGTCGCGCAGCAGCTGGTAGATCTCCTGCTTGGTGCCGACGTCGATGCCGCGGGTGGGATCGTTGAGCAGGATCAGCCGCGGCTCGGTCAGCAGCCATTTGGCGATCACCACCTTCTGCTGGTTGCCGCCCGACAGCGTCGCCACCGGGTCGTCGATGCTGCCGATCTTGATGCGCAGCTTCTCGACCATGCGCGCGATGGCGGCCTTCTCCTTCGCACCGTCGACGAACGGCCCGCTGGTCAGGCTGCCCAGCGCCGCCATGCCGATGTTCTCGCCGATCGACATCGGCAGCATCAGCCCCTCTGTCTTGCGGTCCTCGGGGATCAGCGCCATGCCGACGCGTCTGTCCTTGGCGCCGGCCGGGCTGGTCAGGCTCACCGGCCGGCCGTCGACCCTGACCTCGCCCTCGAGGCCGCGCAGCACTCCGAACAGGGCCAGCAGCAGCTCGCGCTGTCCTTGGCCCTCGAGGCCGCCCAGGCCCACGATCTCGCCCTTGCCGACCTTCAGCGAGATATCCGTCAGCCGGTCGCCCCAGCGCAGCCGGTCGACCTCCAGCATCGGTGCCGGCGGCGACCGGCGCACCGGCTTCGGCGGATAGACGTGCGCCCATTCGCGGCCGATCATCAGCTGGACGATCTCGTCCTCGCTGCGCGACCCCTTGGCGAAGGTCTCGATGTGGCGGCCGTTGCGGAACACCGAGCAGGTGTCGGCCAGCGCCTCGATCTCGTGCATGCGGTGCGAGATGTAGAGCAGCGCCAGCCCGTCCTGGCGCAGCTTCTTCAGGATGGCGTAGACCTTCTCGACATCGGCGCTGGTCAGCGCCGATGTCGCCTCGTCGAGGATCAGGAGCTTGGGATCGCGGCCCAGCGCCTTGGCGATCTCGACCATCTGCCGCCGCGACAAGGGCAGGTTCTTCACCTGCTCCAGCGGGTTGACGTCCTCGCAGCCCACCCGCGCCAGCAGCTCCTCCGCACGGCGGCGCTGGGCGCGGTTGTCGATCAGGCCGAAGCGCCGGGGCGGCGACGCGATGCCGATGTTGTCGGCCACCGACAGGTCCGGCATCAGCGACAGTTCCTGGAAGATGCAGACGATGCCGGCACGGTTGGCGGCGATCGGGTCGGGGAAGCGCACCTCCCGGCCGTCGTAGCGGATGGTGCCCTCGTCGGGCTGGACCACTCCCGAGATGATCTTGATCAGCGTCGACTTGCCCGCGCCGTTCTCGCCCAGCACGGCATGGATCGAGCCCTTGCCGCAGGCGAAATCGACACCTTCGAGCGCGCGCACGCCGCCATAGCGCTTGGCGATGCCGGCGAGCGACAGGAAGGCAGGCCGGCTGCCGTCGTCCTTGGTCCTGAACATGATGGCGATCGGGTCCCGGCCCGCCGACCTGCGCCGGCGGGCCGGAGCCTCATGTCATTTCACGTTCTCGGCGTCCTTGGCCATGATGTCGACCGCGCTGAAGTTGATGCCGCAGGGCGGGAAGGAGTTCACGGCGAAGAAGTTGTCGCTGAGGTTCGACCAGAAATTCTCGCCGTCCTTCAGCGTCGTGTAGTCGGCCTGCGGGATCGGGATCGACACCATCTGCGGCATCGGCTCGCCGTTCAGCGCCGCCAGCGCCGCCTTGGTCGAGATCGCCACCAGCGCCGGCGACTGGCCGTAGGACCAGCCGCGCAGGCCGTCCTTGGCGTGCAGGGCGATCAGTTTGCGGAAGCCGTTCTCGCCTTCGCCCGCCATCGGCACGAAGGGGTGCTTGGCGTCCATGAAGGCGCGCACCGAGCCGGTCGAGCCGCCCTGGGTGAACAGGCCGTCGAACTTGCCGTGCACCGCCAGCGCGTCGGCCGTGGCCTTCTGCGCCGTGCCGTCGTCCCAGTTGCCGACGACCTCGACGATCTCCCACTTGCCGCCCGAGGCCTTGATGGTGTTCTGGAAGCCGTCGTGGCGGTCGCGGTCGACCGAGTTGCCGGGCAGGCCGCGCACCTCGAGGATCTTGCCCTCGGTCTTGCCCATCTCCTTGAGCAGGAACTCGGCGCCCAACACGCCCATCTCGTACTGGTCCTCGTTGACCTGCATCACCTTCTGCGTGTCGAGGACGTTGTCGAACGGCACCACGACCACGCCGTTCTTGTCGGCGAGGCGGATCACCCGGTCGAAGCCTTCCGGGCTCACCGCGATGGTGATGATCGCGTCGTAGCCCTGGTTGATGAAGTCCTCGATGGCGCCCAACTGGGCCGCAGCATCCGTCCCGGTCGAGATGACCTTGAACTCCTTGATCTGCGACTTGACCTCGGGCAGCTCGACATAGGTCTTGGCGGTCTGGATCATCTGGATCCGCCAGGTGTTGCCGACGAAGCCGTTGACCAGCGCGATCCGGTAGGGACCCTCCTTCTTCGGCCACTTGTAGAATTTGGTCTCGGCGTTCCAGGGCTTGAAGCACTCGGGCAGATAGCCCGGGCCGGACACGGTCTCGGGTCCCTCGGCCAGCGCGGCGCCAGCGCCCAGCGCCAAGCCAGCCACGGCCACCGTCGCCAGCAGCATCGATCGCAGCATCGTTCAGTCTCCCAGATCGCGGCTTCCTGCCGCCATTGGTCTTGTTGTCGGACCAATCGGTCTCGCTCGGATGATACACGCCGCGCCGGCGTTCGCCATCGTCATTTGCGCGAACGACGATGCTGCTAGCCGGCCATCACCGCGACGCGGCTCTCCCGCCCGGCGCCCGGCGAAGCCGGCGCCTGCCGGCGGCGGAAGGCGTCGAGCAGCTCGGCCTCCCGCTGCCTGGCATGGGCCACATGCCGCTCCTTCACCGGGCCGAAGCCGCGGATCTGCTCCGGCATCGAGGCCAGCTCCACTACCGTCGCATGGTTGCCGGAATCGAGCCCTGCCAGCACCTCGGCCATCACCGCCTCGTAGGCCGCGATCAGCTCCAGCTCGCGCCGCCGGTCGGCGGTGAAGCGGAACGGATCCCAAAAACCGTTGCGCAGCCGGCGGCCCTTCGCGAGCAGCCGCATGGCACGCAGCATCCAGGGGCCGTAGGCCCGCTTGCGCGGCTCGCCGGTCGCCGGATCGGCATGCGCCCACAGGGGCGGCGCCAGATGGAGACGCAGCTTCCAGTCACCCTCGAGCTGCTCGCCGAGCCGGGCCAGGAAGTCGCTCTGCGTATGGAGCCTGGCGACCTCGTACTCGTCCTTGTAGGCCAGCAGCTTGTGCCAGCCGCGCGCCACCGCCTCGGTGAGCCGGGTGCTGCCCGGCATCGCCGCCACCTCGGCGGCGCGCGCCCGCTCGACGAGGTCGGTGTAGCGGCGGGCATAGGCCGCGTCCTGGTAGTCGACGAGGTGCGCCGTCCGTCGTGCGATCACCTCGTCCAGCGTCGCCGACAGGCGATGGCTTTCCGGCAGCGCCGATTTCGGCTCGGCCAAGGCCGCCACGGCCGCGGGATCACAGGCAGCACGGCGGCCCCAGGCCAGTGCCGCCTTGTTGGCCTCGACCGCCGCACCATTCAGCTCGATGGAGCGTAGCAGCGCCGCCGCGCTGACGGGTACCAGCCCCTTCTGCCAAGCGTAGCCGAGCAGGAACATGTTGGTGGCGATGGCGTCGCCCAGGAGCGAGGTCGCGAGCCGCGTCGCGTCGATGAAGTCGACGGCACCCTGCCCCACGGCGTCGACGATCTGGTCCTCCATCGGTCCCACCGGGAACTGCGGATCGCGGTGGCGCACGAGGTCGCCGGTCGCCGCCTGCGCCGCCACGGTGCGGACGAACTCGCTGGTCACGGCGACATCGCTGTTGACCACGGCGCGGGTCAGGCCGGCCCGCATCTTGGCCAGCGCCTCCTCGCCGACGGTGACGACGAGATCGCAGCCGATCACCGCGTCGGCCTCGCCGGCGGCGATGCGCGGCGCCCAGAGCTGCGACGGCTCGGCGCCGATGCGGACATGCGACCACACCGCCCCGCCCTTCTGCGCCAGGCCCGCCATGTCGAGCGCCGTGACACCCCTGCGGTCGAGATGGGCCGCCATCGAGACGATGGCGCCGATGGTGACAACGCCGGTGCCGCCGACGCCGGTGACGAGGATGCCCCACGGCCGCTCCAGCGACGGCAGCACCGGCTCGGGCAGGTCGGGAAGCGTGCTGGCCGTTCCCGCCGCCGCCCTGCCCTTGCGCAGCCGGCCGCCCTCGACGGTGACGAAGCTCGGGCAGAAGCCCTCCAGGCAGGAGAAGTCCTTGTTGCACGAGGACTGGTCGATGGCGCGCTTGCGGCCGAGCTCGGTCTCGACCGGCACCACCGAGACGCAGTTCGACTTGTTCGAGCAGTCGCCGCAGCCCTCGCAGACATGCTCGTTGATGAACACCCGCAGCGCCGGATCCGGGAACTTTCCCCGCTTGCGGCGGCGGCGCTTTTCCGCGGCGCAGGTCTGGACATAGACGAGGGCGGTGACGCCCGCGGTGTCGCGCAGCGCCCGCTGCACCCGGTCCAGCTCCTCGCGGGGGTGGAGCGACACGCTGGAAGGCAGGCGGCCGATGGCGTTGCGCTCGCGCTCGTCGGCCACCACCACCACGCGCTCGAGCCCCTCGGCGACGAGCTGGGCGACCAGCCGGTCCACCGACAAGGGCCCGTCGACCGGCTGGCCGCCGGTCATGGCCACGGCGTCGTTGTAGAGGATCTTGTAGGTGATGTTGACGTTGGCGGCGACCGCGGCGCGGATCGCCAGGATGCCGGAGTGGAAATAGGTGCCGTCGCCGAGATTGGCGAAGACGTGCGGCCGGTCGGTGAACGGCGCTTGGCCGATCCAGGCCACGCCCTCGCCACCCATCTGGCTGAAGGTCCTGGTGGTGTCGCCGTAGATCCAGGTCGCCATGTAGTGGCAGCCGATCCCGGCCAGCGCCATCGAGCCTTCGGGCACCTTGGTCGAGGTGTTGTGCGGGCAGCCCGAGCAGTAGTGCGGCACCCGCTGCACCGCCAGCTTCTGCCGCGCCAGCGCCCGCTCCTTCTCCTCCAGGAACGCCAGCCGCTCGCGGATGGTCTCGCTGGTGAAGAAGCGGCCGATCCGGCCGGCGATGGCCCGCGCGATCATGGCGGGCGTCAGCTCGGAGGCCGCCGGCAGCAGCCAGCCGCCCTGTGGCATCGCCCATTCGCCCTTCTCGTCGAACTTGCCGATGACCCGCGGGCGGACGTCCTCGCGCCAGTTGTAGAGTTCCTCCTTCAACTGGTATTCGAGATGCTGGCGCTTCTCCTCGACGACCAGGATCTCCTCGAGGCCGCTGGCGAAGGCGCGCGTGCCCTCGGATTCCAGGGGCCAGCTCATGCCGATCTTGTAGACGCGCAGGCCGATCTCGGCCGCCAGCCGCTCGTCGATGCCGAGGTCCTCCAGCGCCTGGCGGACGTCGAGATAGGACTTGCCGGCGGTGATGATGCCGAGCCGGGGCCGCGGGCTGTCGATGACGATGCGGTTGAGGCGGTTGGCGCGGGCATAGGCCAGGGCGGCATAGGCCTTCTGCTGCAGCATCCGCGCTTCCTGCGCCAGCGGCGGATCCGGCCAGCGGATCGACAGCCCGCCCGGCGGCATGACGAAATCGTCGGGGATCCCGACCTCGACGCGGTGCGGGTCGACATCGACGCTGGCCGTGCTCTCGACGGTGTCGGTGACACATTTGAGCGCCACCCAGCAGCCCGAGTAGCGCGACATCGCCCAGCCGTGGATGCCGAGGTCGAGATAGTCCTGCACGCCCGACGGGTTCAACACCGGCACGGCGGCGGCGGCGAAGACATGGTCGCTCTGGTGCGGCAGCGTGCTCGACTTGGCGGCATGGTCGTCGCCCGCCACCACCAGCACGCCGCCGTGCCGGCTGGTGCCGGCGAAGTTGCCGTGCTTCATCACGTCCATGGAGCGGTCGACGCCCGGCCCCTTGCCGTACCACAAGGCGAAGACGCCGTCGTAGCGCGCACCCGGGAACAGCCCGACCTGCTGCGTGCCCCACACCGAGGTCAGCGCCAGATCCTCGTTCAGCCCCGGCTGGAACCGCACGCCCGCTGCGTCGAGATATTTCCGCGCATGCCACAGCGCCTGGTCGAGGCCGCCCAGCGGCGAGCCGCGATAGCCGGAGACGAAGCCCGCGGTGTTCAGCCCGGCCTCGGCATCGCGCTGGCGCTGCAGGATCGGCAGCCTGACCAGCGCCTGGATGCCGGTCATCAGCACCCGCCCACGCTCGAGCGCGTAGCGGTCGTCGAGCTTCACATCGGCCAGTCGCACATCGGCCAGTGCCATGGCGGCGCTCCTGCTTCGCGAGAGCAAGCTAGAGCGGAGACCGCCGCAGGCGAGGCGTCAAGGGGCGAGGTCGGACAGCAGCCGGATTCGGTCAGCGTGAAAGGGATGGGCGCGGACGGCGGCGGCGAAGCGGCGGTCCGCAGTGATCACCCGGGCGCCACGCTCCAGCGCGAGGGCCAAGTACATGCAGTCGTAGACCGGATGGTCGAGGTCGGCGGCCAACGACAGGGCTGCGGCGGTGAGGCCGTGGTCGGCCTGGTAGTCGATATCGATGGCGAGCAGATCGCTCAGCGCCGCCCGTGCCTCGGCGGGCGACAATGTGCGCCTGCGGATACGCGCCCAAAAGGCGTTCGCGCACTCCATGACGAGCAGGTCCGGCGCCGCCATTCTGTAGCGCTCGATCAGCGATTCGGCGGCACCGCTGTCGACCTCGTTGAGCACCCATTTCAATGCGATACTCGCATCGACGACGGCGAGCTCGGTCAACGCAGCTCCGATCTTTCGTCTCGCATCTGTCTGACGAGTTCCGCGCTGTCGTCGAAAACACGATCGCCGAACGCAGCGCGTCGTGCCCGCAACCGCTCGATGATCTGGGCTTTGTCGGGACGTGTAGCGCTCGCCAGAATATCTCTGGCCTCCTGCTCCATCGAATGGCCTGCAGCCGCGGCCCGCTGCCTCAAGGCACTCAGAATACGATCGTCGAGATTCCGAATGGTCAGCTGCGCCATAAGTGAATGCCTGCGATGCCTGCAACCTGAATAGCTAGCACTGCCTGTATCGCCCTGATCTGTCAAGCTTGCAGTCACCACCCGCCCGTCGCCAGCCACCGATCGACCTGGTCGAGCCGGTCGTTGCCCCAGAACGGCTCGCCGTCGACGAAGACGAAGGGCGAGCCGAAGACGCCGCGCTCGATCGAGCGCTCGGTCTCGGCCTTCAGCTTCTCCTTGATGGCCGGATCCTGCACCGCCGCCAGCAGCCCGGCCCTGGCGATGCCCAGCGGCTCGGCCACCTCCGCCACCTGCTCCGCTGCCGCCATGTCGCGGCCCTCGCCCCAGTGCGCGGCGAAGATCCCGGCGGCGAGGCGCTTCGCCAGGGCGGGATCGCCGGCCTCGATCCACCAGTAGGCCCGGCTGGCGGCGAGGCTGCTCATCGGCATCACCGGCGGGGGCCGGAACGGCACCTGCATGAGCCTCGCGGTGCGCGGCACGTCGCGCAGCAGATAGGGGCCCTTCAGCGGCAGCTGCACGTTCGGGCCGGTGCCGGTCCGCTTCAGCGCGGCACCCAGCATGATCGGCAGCCACCGCACCTCGCGGCCGTGGCGCGCCGCGATCTCGTCGATGCGCAGCGACGCCAGGTAGCCGTAGGGGCTTGCGAACTCGAAATAGAAGTCGAGCGGGGGCGGCATGGCCGCATCGCCCCCTGCGACGGCTACTTCTGCGTCATGTTCTTGATGACACCGGCGATCAGCGTGAGGATGGCGCCGCCGGCACCGCCGCCGATGAGCTGGGTCAGCAAGGCTCCGATGTCCAGGCCGCCGCCGGTGGCGGCGGCCCCTGCGGCCGCGGGATCGACCGTGGCAGCCATGTCGGGCGTGCCGATGCCCATGCCGGCCAGCACCTGCGTCAGGATCACGCCGCCGATGGCGCCGGCGATCGAGTTGCCGGTGGTGCCGAGACTGTAGTTGCTGGCGGCCGAGCCCGCGGCATTGCCGCCGACCGCCCCGGCGATGATCTGGATGATGAAGCCGATGATGCCTTCCACGGCTCGTCCTCCCATGGCGATCCATTTGATCGCGACTGCAACCGTACGCCGCCGCCGGCCGGGCCACCATGCCCCGCCCGCTGCCATCCCTTCCTCTTCTCTGCTATGTGACAGAAATGCTCGAGATCACCCCCTGGCTCGACCTGGACGAGCGCGAGATCGAGGAGAGCTTCCTGCGCGCCTCAGGCCCCGGCGGCCAGAACGTCAACAAGGTCGAGACCGCCGTGCAGCTCCGCCTCGACGTCCGCCGCAGCCCGTCGCTGCCGGAAGGCGTGCGGGCGCGCCTCGAGCGGCTGGCCGGCCGGCGTCTCACCCAGGACGGCGTGCTGGTGATCACCGCCCAGCGCCACCGCACCCAGGAGCGCAACCGCCAGGACGCGCTGGAGCGGCTGGTCGAGCTGATCCGCGCCGCCGCCGAGCCGCCGGCCCGCCGCCGGCCGACCCGCCCGACGCTGGCCAGCAAGGAGCGCCGGCTGGCGGCCAAGACCCGCCGCGCCGAGGTCAAGTCGGGCCGGCGGAGCACCGCCGCCGACGATTGACGCTCAGGGCGGCGCCGGCGTCAGCCGCTCGACACGGTAGCCGCGCGCCGCCAGCAGCGCATCGACGCTGCGCTCGCCGCCGAGATGGCCGGCGCCGATGGCGACGAAATCCACGCCCGAGCCGGCCATGACCTCGGCCAGCGTCTCTGCCCAGCGATGATTGCGGCGGTCGATGATCGCCTCGTGCAGGTCGGGATAGTTCTGCGCCATCGGCTCGATCAGCAGGGCCCGCAGCCCGGCCTCGTCGCCGGTCTCCCAGGCCGCCTCGGCGGTCTGCAGCATCCCGACGCTGTCGGCCTGGAGGTCGAGCGCCTCGTAGAGCATGGCGAGCTGCTCGGATTCCGGCAGGCCGTCGAGATAGCGCAGCTGCTGCTCGCCGGTCTCCAGGGCGCGGATCGCCTTGCCGGCACCCGTCGCGGCCTCGGCGACCATCCGGTCGACGCCGCTTTCCGGCGTATATCCCGCCCGGTTCATCGGCCCCAGCGCCAGCACGCTCGACAGCAGCCAGGGCTTCATGGTCTCGATGGCCGGCCAGGGCACGCCCAGCGAGCGGGCCGTCTCCCGCACCTGACGCAGGCGCTCGGGGTCCAGGCGCTGCCGCAGCGGCCGGGCGGGATCGAAGCCGATCGCCTGCAGCAGCCGGCCCGCCTTCTCGGGCGAAAGGTCGTCCGGGCTGACCTCCAGCCAGACCGTGCCGGCCTCGTCCAGCGCCCGCCGGGCCGTCGGTCCGCCCCAGGGCGCCCCCGGCCGGCGCAGATGGATGGTGCCGAACAGATAGAGCGTCGAGTCATGGTCGCGCACCGCCCAGACCGCCGGCTCTCCGGCCGGTGGCGAGGCATCCGGCGCGAGCGTGGGCCGTGCCTCCTCGGCCGGCGCCACGGCACCGGCGAGGCACCAGGCGACGAGCCCGAGCAGCAGCCTCCCGAACGATCGACCTGTCGACACCGAGCCGCCCCCTGACCGCCAGCCACGGCCCATCCTAGCCGCAAGAGCCTGCCGCAACGACAACAACGCGGCATCCGGCCAGCGCGCTTTGCGGCACTGCCCTCGCCTGCTAGAAGCGGCGCGCCCGAGACATCGCATCCGCAGAAGAGAAAGCCCATGTCCCGCAACATCGCCAAGCTGCTCCTCCTGCCCGGCGATGGCATCGGTCCCGAGGTGATGGGCGAGGTCGAGCGGGTGATCGGCTGGCTCGACGACCGCCGCGGCGTCGGCTTCGCCACCGAGACCGACCTGGTCGGCGGCTCGGCGCTCGACGCCGGCGGCACGCCGCTCGCCGACGCCACGCTGAAGAAGGCCCAGGCCGCCGATGCCGTGCTGTTCGGCGCCGTCGGCGGGCCGCAGTGGGACAAGAATCCGTTCCACCTCAAGCCCGAGCAGGGCCTGCTGCGGCTGCGCAAGGAGCTGGGCCTGTTCGCCAACCTGCGGCCGGCGGTCTGCTTCGGGGCGCTGGCCGAGGCCTCCTCGCTGAAGCGCGAGCTGGTCGACGGCCTCGACATCATGATCCTGCGCGAGCTGACCGGCGGCGTCTATTTCGGCGAGCCGCGCGGCATCGAGACCCTGCCCGACGGCACCAGGCGCGGCGTCGACACCCAGGTCTACACCACGCCCGAGATCGAGCGCATCGCCCGTGTCGCCTTCGAGCTCGCCGCCAAGCGCCGCAACAAGGTCTGCTCGGTCGAGAAGGCCAACGTCATGCACACCGGCGTGCTGTGGCGCGAGACGGTGCAGAAGCTGCACGACGCCGAGTATCCCGAGGTCGAGCTGTCGCACATGTACGCCGACAACTGCGCCATGCAGCTGGTCAGGGCGCCCAAGCAGTTCGACGTCATCGTCACCGACAACCTGTTCGGCGACCTGCTCTCCGACTGTGCGGCCATGCTGACCGGCTCGCTCGGCATGCTGCCCTCGGCCTCGCTGGGCGCGGTCGACGCCCAGGGCCGGCGCAAGGCGCTCTACGAGCCGGTGCACGGCTCGGCCCCCGACATCGCCGGCAAGGGCATCGCCAACCCGATCGCCATGCTGGCGAGCTTCGGCATGATGCTGCGCTACAGCTTCGACCTGCCGGCCGAGGCCGACATGCTGGACGGTGCCATCACCCGTGTGCTCGACAAGGGCCTGCGCACCGGCGACATCATGCAGCCCGGCGCCACCAGGATCACGACCGGCGAGATGGGCAAGGCCGTCGTCGCGGAGCTCGAAGCCGCCCGCTGAGCCGATGCAGGGCGAGCCCATCGGGATCGAGCTCGACGCGCATCTGCGCGACGTCGCCATCCACGAGCGCGTGCTGGCGGAGATGGGCGACGGGGTCGTCACGCTCGACCTCGCCGGCCGCATCGTCACCTACAACCGCGCCGCCGCCGGCATTCTCGGCATCCCGGTCTCGGTGGCGATCGGCCGGACCTATGCCGAGCTGCTGATCCTGGATTCCCGCTTCGACGCCTTGAGCGACCTCGTGCTGCGCGCCATCGGCGACACCTCGACGACGCATCGCGACGAGATCCAGCTCGAGGTCGAGAGCGAGACCCGCCACTACCTCGCCAACACCAGCCTGCTGCACACGCCCGACGGCAGCGCCAAGGTCGGCGTCATCGTCGTGCTGCGCGACGTCACCGCCCGCCAGAAGCGCCGGCACCTGAAGCGGCTGTTCGGCGAGTTCATGGATCCGCGCATCGTCGAGCGGCTGCTCGACAGCACCGCCTCGATGGAGGCCGGCTTCCGCGAGGTGATGACCGTCTCGTTCGTCGACCTCGCCGCCTTCTCGGCCGTGGCCGAGCGGCTCGATGCCCGGGTGCTGGTCAACTTCATCAACGACTATCTCGGCACCATGACCCAGCCGATCACCGCCTGCGACGGGGTGACGGACAAGTACATCGGCGACGCGGTGATGGCGTTCTGGGGGCCGCCCTTCACCACCGCCGCCCAGCAGGCCGAGCAGGCCTGCTCGGCCGCGCTGGCGCAGCGCCGCGCGCTGGTCGGCCTGCGGGAGCGCTCGTCGGAAGCGCTGGGACAGGCCGGCCGCTCGCTCGACATTCGCTGCGGCATCGCCACCGGCGAGCTGGTGGCCGGCAGCGTCGGCCCGGCCCAGGCCAGGCGCTTCACCGTGCTGGGCGACGTCGTCAACCTGGCGGCCCGGCTCGAAGGCGCCAACAAGGTCTACGGCACCCGCATCCTGGTGAGCGAGAGCACGGCGCGCACCGCCGCCGCCATGCTGCTGCGGCCGGTCGACCGGCTGCGGGTGCGCGGCCGCAGCAGGCCCGAGCTGGCCTTCGAGCTGATGAGCACGCGGGCCGATGCCGGCCCCGCCCTCGTCGAGCGGGCGGGCCGCCACGCCGAGGCGTGGGACGCCTATGCGCATGGCCGCTGGGGCGAGGCGCTGGCCGGCTTCGAGGCCTGCCTCGGGCTGGCACCCGCCGACGCCCCGGCGAGGCTGCTCGCCGACCGTTGCCGCCAGCTCGACGGCAACCCGCCGCCCGCCGGGTGGGACGGCGTCTGGCCGCCGCAATGGCAGGCCTACGAGCACGCCTGACGGCGCCGGACCGGCGCGGCGCTTGCCGGGCCGTCGCCGCGGTGCGATAAGGCCGGTCCCGCGGCGCTTCCCGGCCGCGGGCGACCCAGCGAGTGAGGACAATGGGCTACCGCGTCGCCGTCGTCGGCGCCACCGGCGCTGTCGGCAACGAGATCCTGAGCATCATGGCCGAGACCGAGTTCCCCGCCGACGAGGTGGTGGCGCTGGCTTCGGCGCGTTCCGCCGGCAAGGAAGTGTCGTTCGGCGAGGACACGACGCTCAAGGTCAAGGATCTGGCGACGTTCGACTTCGAGGGCACGGACATCGTGCTGTCCTCGCCCGGCGCCTCGGTGTCGCAGGTCTACTCGCCCAAGGCCGCCGCCGCCGGTGCCGTCGTCATCGACAACACCTCGCATTTCCGGATGTTTCCGGACGTGCCGCTGGTGGTGCCGGAGGTCAACCGCGAGGCGCTGGAGGGCTTCCGCCAGCGCAACATCGTCGCCAACCCGAACTGCTCGACCATCCAGATGGTGGTGGCGCTCAAGCCGCTGCACGACATCGCCCGCATCAAGCGAGTGGTGGTGTCGACCTACCAGTCGGTGTCGGGCGCCGGCCAGAAGGGCATGACCGAACTCGACGATCAGACCAAGGGCATCTACCAGCTGCAGGATCCGGTCATCAAGGCGTTCCCCAAGCGCATCGCCTTCAACGTCATCCCGCACATCGACAGGTTCATGGAGGACGGCTCGACCAAGGAGGAGTGGAAGATGGTGGTCGAGACCAAGAAGATCCTCGACCCCGAGATCGACGTCGTCGCCACCTGCGTGCGCGTGCCGGTGTTCGTCGGCCACAGCGAGGCGGTGAACGTCGAGTTCCACGACCCGATCGAGCTGGAGCAGGCGCGCGACGCCCTGGCCGAGGCCCAGGGCGTCGTGCTGCTCGACGACCCCGAGGAGAACCAGTACGCCACGCCGATCGACTGCGTCGGCGAGCACGCCACCTTCGTCTCGCGGCTCCGGCGCGATCCCACCGTGCCCTACGGCCTGACGATGTGGGTGGTCTCGGACAACCTGCGCAAGGGTGCGGCCCTCAATGCCGTGCAGATCGCGCATGCGCTGGTCGAGGACGGCCTGGTCTGAGCCTTCGCGGCACTCGGCGGGCGAGGCTCGCCGAGTGCCGGCCGGGCTGCCGGCAGGCGGCCGATGAACGTCGACAATCTCCGCGAGTACTCGGTCAGCGAGATCGCCTTCGCGCTCAAGCGGACCATCGAGGACGCCTACGGCCATGTGCGCGTCCGCGGCGAGATCTCCGGCTTCAAGCGCGCCGCCTCGGGCCACAGCTATTTCGCGCTCAAGGACGACCGCGCCGTGCTCGACGCGGTGTCCTGGAAGGGCAATGCCCGGCGGCTGAGCTTCGCGCCCGAGGACGGGCTCGAGGTCGTCTGCACCGGCCAGCTCACCACCTATCCCGGCCGCTCGCGCTACCAGCTCGTCGTCGAGCACATGGAGCCGGCCGGCGTCGGCGCCCTGATGGCGCTGCTCGAGGAGCGCAAGCGCCGCCTCGCCGCCGAGGGCCTGTTCGACGCCGACCGCAAGCGGCCCCTGCCCTTCCTGCCCGCTGTCGTAGGCGTGGTGACCTCGCCTACCGGTGCGGTCATCCGGGACATCCTGCACCGCCTGGCCGACCGCTTCCCGACCCGGGTGGTGCTCTGGCCGGTGGCGGTGCAGGGCGACGGTGCCGCTCAGCAGGTGGCGGCGGCGATCGACGGCTTCTGCACCCTGCCCGAGCTCGGCGACCCGCCGCGGCCCGACCTGCTGATCGTCGCGCGCGGCGGCGGCAGCATCGAGGATCTCTGGGCCTTCAACGAGGAGGTCGTCGCCCGCGCCGCGGCGCGCTGCACCGTCCCGCTGATCTCGGCCGTCGGCCACGAGACCGACACCACGCTCATCGACCTCGTCGCCGACCGCCGGGCACCCACGCCCACCGCCGCCGCCGAGATGGCGGTGCCGGTCCGCCGCGACCTCGCCCTGCAGCTCGACGGCCTGGGCCAGCGCGCCGGCCAGGCCGTGGCCAAGCAGCTCGCCGGCCTGGTCCAGCACGTCAGCGGCCTCGCCCGCGGCCTGCCCGAGCCGCGCATCGCCGTGGCCCACGCCACCCAGCGCGCCGACGATCTCGGCGAGCGGCTGGGCAACGCCCTGTCGAACCAGCTCCGCGAGCGCCGGGGCCGTCTCGACCGCGCCTTCCTGGCGCTGCGCCCGCCGGCGCAGCTGGTGCGCGAGCACGGCCTCAGGCTGGACCATCGCCTGCAGCGGCTGCGCGACCTGTCCTGCGACCGGCTCTCGGGCGCCACGCGCGCGCTGGTCGCCGCCGCCACCCGGCTGGAGGGAGCGCCGCTGCCGCTGCGGCTGCGCGAGGCCGGCCAGCGGCTGGAGGCGGCATCCGGCCGGCTGTCGGTCGCGGCGGCGCGCCGCATCGCCGATGCCGAGGCGGCTGCCGCCCGGCTCGGCCAGCTGGTCGACAGCCTGGGGCCGATGCGGGTGCTGGCGCGCGGCTACGCCATCGTGCGGGCCCAGGCCTCGGGCCGGGTCCTGCCGAGCCGTGCCGAGGCCGCCGAGCACCAGGCGATGGAGCTGCAGTTCGCCGACGGCCGCCTGCCGGTGCTACGCGCCGAGCCCGGCCGCCGGGCCCGCCAGCGCCAGGACGCTCCGCCGCCGCCGGCGCAGGAGAGCCTGCTGTGAGCGGCAAGGCCATCGACCGGCTGCTCGAGGTGATGGCGCGGCTGCGCGATCCCGAGCGCGGCTGCCCCTGGGACATCGAGCAGAGCTTCGCCACGATCGCCCCCTATACCATCGAGGAGGCCTACGAGGTCGCCGACGCCATCGGACGCGGCGACATGAAGGCCCTCGAGGGCGAGCTGGGCGACCTGCTGCTGCAGGTGGTCTATCACGCCCAGATGGCTTCCGAGGCCGGCCTGTTCGACTTCGACGCTGTCGCCGCCGCCATCGCCGCCAAGATGGTCCGCCGCCACCCGCATGTCTTCGGCAGCACCGAGGTCGAGAGTGCCGCGGCCCAGACCCGGGCCTGGGAGCGGCACAAGGCCGAGGAGCGGGCGGCGCGCGCCGCCGGTGGCGAGGATTCCAGCGCCCTCGCCGACATCCCGCTGAACCTGCCCGCGCTCGCCCGCGCCCTCAAGCTGCAGCGCCGCGCCGCCCGGGTGGGCTTCGACTGGGGCGAGACCGGGCCGGTGCTCGACAAGCTGCGCGAGGAGACCGCCGAGATCGAGGCGGCCCTCGCCGCCGGCGACCGCGACGGCGTGGCCGAGGAGATGGGCGACCTGCTCTTCACCATGGTCAACCTGGCGCGCCGCCTGGAGGTCGATCCCGAGACGGCGCTGCGTGCCTGCAACGCCAAGTTCGAGCGTCGCTTCCGTCGCCTCGAGGCCGGGCTCGCCGCCCGCGGCCGCCGCCCCGAGGACGCCACCCTGGCCGAGCTCGACGCCGGCTGGGAAGCCGCCAAGACCGCCGAGCGCACTGGGGTCGCCGAGCGCACTGGGGCCGCCGACCCCGACTGATCCGCCCGCCGCCCCGTCAGACCCTGCCGGCCCTGCCCGCGCCACGGCAGACGGCGATCCCCGCCGGCCGCCCCTTCGCGCCGGGCCACCGTTCGTGCGCGCTGTCCGGCCGGGCAGGCCGCCCTTTGGCGCTGGCGACCCCGGTCGGACGGGCATCACTCCGGTGCGCCGTCGTTCGGGTCGCGATCGGTCGAGCCCGCGACCACTCGGGGCCTGCCACCGTTGCGGGCCGCGGTCCTTCCGGGCGGCGGCGATCGTCGGGAACATCGATCGCCCAGGGCCGGGATCGTTCGGGGCCAGGATCGTTCGGGGCCGGGATCGTCCGGGATCGGGACCGTTCGAGACGGGATCGCTGGGCCGCGATCGTCCGGGACCACGATCATCCCGGCCCGGACACCCGGCGAACGGTTGCGAGCGTCAGACCTGCAGCTTCGAGCAGCCGACACCCTTGGCGGCGAGCGCGCCGCAGATCCGGTCGGCCTCGCTCTCGGTGGCCAGCGGCCCGACCAGCAGCGGCTGCCGGCCGGCCTCGACCCCGGCGAGGCGCGTCATGCCGCCCAGCAGGTCGGGGTGCGCCGTGCGCAGCCGTCGCCAGGCGGCGGCCGCCTTCGGGCGGTCGTCGAACGTGCCGAGATCGACCAGCCAGCCGGCGGTCGGCGCCAGGCCCGAGACGATGTCGGCCTCGCTCAGCGCCAGTGCCGCCGGCGTGACCGGCATCGGTGCTTGCGCGGCACCGCCGTCGGCCGACGCGGCGGCGGCCGGCAACGCCGCAGCCCCCGTCGCGCCTGCGCCATCGTCGCTTCCGGTGCCGCCGCGCACGACGGCCGATGTCTCGACCGGCGCCCAGGGATCCCCGGCAGCCGGGCCGCCGTCCGCGGCCGAGGCGGTGAGCTGCCTCGGCATCCGCGGCTCCTCCGCCGCCGGCGGCTCCGCCGTCCGGCTGCGCGGCCCACTCGGCCTCGCCGGTGCCGCCGGCTCGTCGGCCGGCAGCTCGGTGATCAGCGCCGAGGCCGAGGCCGCGGGGTCGCCGGCGGCACGCAGCGACGACACGAAGGCGATGTTGCTGCGCACGCTCGCCGGGTCGAGGTCGAGCCGGCCGATCCGCTCGGCCGCCAGCATGTCGCCCCTGAGGCCATGGACCAGCGCCAGGTTCTGCCTCGCTTTGGCGGTGGAGTCCGGGCCGTTGGCCAGGGGCTCGAGCTGGGCCAGGGCGGCGTCGAAGTCGCCGGCCAGGGCGTAGGACAGGCCGAGATTGTTGACGATCGACCGGTCGCCCGGCGAGGCTTCCAGCCCACGGCGGTAGGCCGAGATGGCGTCGCCGCCGCGGCCGATCATGTCGTAGGCCACGCCCAGCATGTTGAGGGTGCGGGCATCGCCGGGCGCCGCCTTCAGCGCCTCCTCGAGGTGGGCGGCGGCCGGCCCCGGCTGGCCGAGCCCGATCAGGGCGCGGGCATAGCCGCGATTGGCCGCAGCGTCGGCGGGATCGCCGCCGAGCAGGCGCCGGAACACGTCGGCGGCATCCTGCCAGCGGCCCTCGCCCAGCAGGGCCTCGCCCATCCTGTTCAGCGCCACCGGATCGCTGCCGGTCCGTCCGGCGGCCTGCTGGTAGTAGCCGATGGCGGTGCGGGTGTCGCCGGCGGCGGCGGCACGGTCGCCCATCGCCACCAGCTCGTCGTCCTGGCCCAGGGCCTCTCCGGCGGAGCCGGCGGCCACCGGCGTCTCGCCGGGCGAGGCAGCGCAACCGGCGAGGCCGATCAGGCAGCCGAGACCGACAGCGGCACCGAGACGTCGACCGAGCTTCATGCGCCAGCTCTCCCAACAGCACAGGCCAAAAGGCACAGGCCGTGGGACTATGGCGCCGATGTGTGGATTAACGGTTAAGGCCGGCGGCGGTCACGGATCGGCCGCCCCGCCCTCTGCGGCCGCCTGCTCGCTCATCTCGCGCAGCACCGCCCGCGCCAGTGCCGGCCCGACCGGCCGCTGCATGCGCAGCGCCAGCCCGTCGAGCCGGCGTGCCAGGGCCGCCACCGCCGCGAAGGAGCGCTCGGTGTGGCGCGCCAGCAGCTCGACCACGCCCGGCTCGACCCTGAGCTGGCGGTCGTTGAACTGCTTGACCAGCACCGCCGCCAGCAGCCCGTCGTCGGGCGGCAGGATGGCCACCGGCCATGCCGTGAGCAGCCGCGAGCGCAGGTCCGGCAGGGCCACGTCCCAGGCGGCGAGCGGCCGTCCGGCCGTCAGCAGCAGGCTGCCGCCGCGCTCGCGCAGCAGGTTGTAGATGTGCAGCAGCAGCCGCTCGTCCTCGACGCTGTCGGCGTCGTCGACGACGCAGGCCCTGGCGGCGCCCAGGCGCGCCAGCGGATCGGCCGCCTGCCAGATCCCGCTGGCGTGCAGGTAGAGCGCGTCGGCGCGCTCGGCCCAGATCCGCGCCAGATGGGTCTTGCCGCTGCCGTCCGGCCCGTCGAGGATCACCGTCATGCCCGGCCAGTCCGGCCAGGCCAGCACGGCATCGAGGGCGCGCCGGTTCGACGCCGCCGGCATGAAGTCGGCGAGCGTGCGCGCTTCCAGGTGAGGCAGGTCGAGCGCCATCTGGCGCTCGGCTGGCAGCGATCTCATGCGCGGTCGGACATCCGGCGGGCGCTGCGAAGCCGGGTCAGCCGGCGCGCTGCGGCACCAGGCGCAGGCCGGCGGTGACGTAGGCCAGCGCCGAGACCAGCGTGATCGCCGCCACCGCCATCTGCAGCGGCGCCAGCACCCAGCCGACATCGGCGATGCCCGCCAGCTGGCCGAGCAGGAAGCCGGCGAACAGCAGCTGCACGAAGGTGCAGACCTTGCCGATGATCAACGGCTCGATCCGGAAGCCGCCGACGCGCCAGCGCAGCAGGGCGGCACCGCCGACGATCAGCAGGTCGCGCCCGATGATCAGGGCCACGAGCCAGAGCGGCACGGCGCCGACCAGCGCCAGCGCGCAGAACACCGAGGCCAGCAGCAGCTTGTCGGCGGCAGGGTCGAGCACCGCGCCCAGCGCCGAGCAGCCGTTGAACCGCTTGGCGATGTAGCCGTCGACGCCGTCGCTCAGCGCCGCCACGACGAACAGCCAGAACGCCGCCACCGCCTGGCCCTGCGTCAGCAGCAGGACGAGCGGCACGGTGCAGGCCAGCCGGGCCAGGGTCAGCAGGTTCGCGATGCTCTGCGGCAGGCTCAGAGGGGCGGCGTGGCTGCCGGCGCCGGCGCCTCGATCCCGACCCGGCCTCCCGCTGGAAGCAACCGCCATCGATCGTTCTCCTGCTCCAGCATCATGCCGAGGCCCGCCACGGCGCTCTCGAACTGCTGAAGCTCCCCCAAGTAATCAATCGTCAGGCTCGCCTGCGCGCGATCGAGGCTGTCGATTCGCAGGCTGCGCACGAGCGGCAACGTCTCCAGCTCCCGCCTAATCTGGACCCATCCACGAAGATCGGCAAGCGGCACGTCCATCGACAACTTGGAGCTGCGGCCGCTGGCGCCCAAGTTCTGTGTCTTCCATGCCGCTTCCAGCGCGGCGACTGCCGCGGTCACGACCGGCGCCAGGCTCTCGGATGCCGAGACCCCCGGTCCGGCCTGCACGACCTGGCTCGCCAGCGGCTGCCCGAGCCGCGGGCCCAGCACGTCGACGCGCACCGGGCTGCCGTCCGCGACCTCGCCCGACGGCAGATAGGCCTTCACCACATAGGCCGCCGAGGCCTCGTAGCGGGCGGCGAGGCCCGCCAGCGCCGCGGTGTCGTCGGCTTGCAGCGCCGTCGGCGGGAAGGCCGCGAGATCCTCGACGTCGCCCAGCGGCAGCAGCAGGTCGAGCAGCCGGCCGCTCTCGCCGCCCCGCGCCATCCAGGCCTGGCGCCACGGATCGTCGTCGCCCCACAGGCTGGTGCCCGCCGGGCTCTCCAGCACCGGCAGCACCAGCACCGGCGCCGGCGGCCGCTGCACGAACGCCACGCCCTGGCCGGACAGCAGCCGCCTGATCTCGGCCGGGTTGTAGTTGACGTTGATGGTGGCGACGTAGCGGTTGGAGGCCACCTGCTCGTCGGCGACGTCGTAGCTGCGCACCGCCCGGTCGAGATCGACGCTGGCCGGATCCGGCAGACTCGCCACGGCGCCGGGCGCCGTCAGCCGCGCGAACACCACCCCCAGCCCCTCGCGCTGGCCCTGCTCGATGGCCGCCGCCCGCGCCGCCACGGCGTTCTCGGCCGAGGCGTCGACGGAGATCGTCTCGACGCGGAAGGGATCGGTCGTGGCGGCACCGGCGCTCCCCGGCGCCATCGACGCCAGGGCCGCCAGCAGCAGCCCCCACAGCACGCTTGCGGAACGAGTCGGGCGCATTGCAAACCTGCCGGCTTTGCCTAAGCTCCCGGCGCATCAGGCGCCGGGCTTCCCGGCGCGCGCACCTACACACGGTTCGGCCATTGACACAAGCGCCTGCGAGCGAGGATCGCTACGCCGAGGCCGGCGTCGACATCTCCGCCGGCAACGCCCTGGTCGAACGGATCAAGCCGCTGGCCGCGGCCACCCGCCGCGCCGGCAGCATGTCCGGCCTCGGCGGCTTCGGCGGCCTGTTCGACCTCGCGGCCTGCGGCTACCGCGACCCGCTGCTGGTGGCGACGACCGACGGCGTCGGCACCAAGCTCCTGCTCGCCTGCAAGGCCGGGCGCCTGGACGGCATCGGCCAGGATCTCGTCGCCATGTGCGTCAACGACCTCGTCGTCCAGGGTGCCGAGCCGCTGTTCTTCCTCGACTACTACGCCACCGGCAAGCTGGAGGTCGATGAGGCCGCGCGGGTGATCGGTGGCATCGCCGCCGCCTGCAAGGCCTGCGGCTGCGCCCTGATCGGCGGCGAGACGGCCGAGATGCCGGGCCTCTACCGCCCGGGCGAGCTCGATCTCGCCGGCTTCGCCGTGGGGGCCGTCGAGCGCGATGCGGTGCTGCCGCGGCCCGACGTCCGGCCGGGCGACGTCGTGCTGGGCCTCGCTTCCTCGGGCCTCCACTCGAACGGCTTCTCGCTGATACGCGCGATCCTGAAAGAGCAGGGCCTCGGCCCGGCGGCCCCGGCGCCCTTTCCTTCCAACGAGACGCTCGGCGAGGCGCTGCTGGCCCCCACCCGGCTCTATGTGACGCCGGTCCTGAAGGCGCTCCGCCAGGCCCCCTCGGCGATCAAGGGCCTCGCCCACATCACCGGCGGTGGGCTGATCGAGAACCTGCCGCGCGTCCTGCCTTCGAATACCCGGGCGAGGCTCGACGCCGGGAGCTGGCCGCTGCCGCCCGTGCTGCGGTGGCTGAAGCAGGCGGGTCGACTCGGCGACCACGAGATGGCCCGCACCCTGAACGCCGGCATCGGCATGGTGATCGTCGTCGATCCGGACGAGGCCGAGCGCTGCACCGCATTGCTCCAGGACGCCGGTGAGACGGTGTTCACCATCGGCCGGATCGAGCAGGGCTCGGGCGCTCCGACGGTCGACATCCAGGGCACGGAACAGGCATGGGCCGCCGAACCGCGGTCCTGATCTCGGGCAGCGGCTCGAACCTGCAGGCGCTGCTGGATGCCACCGCAGCACCGGGCGCGAGCGCCGAGATCGTGCTGGTCGTCAGCAACCGTGCCGAGGCCTTCGGCCTCCAGCGGGCGCGGCGTGCCGGCGTGCCGGCGCTGGTCGTCCCGCACCGCGACTTTCCCGACCGGCCGAGCTTCGACGCGGCCCTCGATGCCGCCTTGCGCGAGGCCGGGGTCGAGCTGGTCTGCCTCGCCGGCTTCATGCGGCTGCTGACCGGGCCGTTCGTCGAGGCCTGGCGCGACCGCATGCTCAACATCCATCCGTCGCTGCTGCCGTCGTTCCGCGGCGCCGACGCCCATGTCCAGGCCCTGGCGGCCGGCGTGCGGATCACCGGCTGCACCGTCCATCTCGTCCGGCCGGAGATGGATACCGGGCCGATCCTGCTGCAGGGGCTCGTGCCGGTGCTGCCGGGCGACACGGTCGAGACGCTGTCGCGGCGCACCCTCGAGGTCGAGCACGTCTGCTATCCCCGCGCCCTCGACCTCGTGGCGTCGGGCCGGGTGAGCGTCGAGGCCGGGCGGGCCAGGATCGCCGGCATCGAGCCCGGCCGCCTGCTGGTCAGGCACCCGATGCTGGGCGCCGGCTGACGGGCCGGGCCTTGCCGGGAACCCACGTCGTCGTCGACCTGCTGGGCCTCGTGGCCCTGCTGCTGTGGGGCATCCACATGATCAGCAGCGGCGTGCTGCGCGCCTACGGCGCCGAGCTGCGCCGCAGCCTCGGCTCGGCGCTGCGCAGCCGGACCAGCGCCTTCCTGGCCGGCTTGGGTGTTACCGCCGTCCTGCAGAGCAGCACCGCCACGGCGCTGATGGCCACCTCGTTCACCCGCGGCGGCATCGTCGGGCTGCCGGCGGCGCTGGCCGTGATGCTGGGGGCCAATGTCGGCACCACGCTGATCGTCCAGCTGCTGTCCTTCGACATCACCCTGGTCTATCCGGTGCTGATCCTGGTGGGGGTCGCCGCCTTCCGGCGCGGCCGCCGCAGCCGGACGCGCGACCTCGGCCGGGTCGCCATCGGCCTCGGCCTGATGCTGCTGGCGCTCCACCTGCTCGTGCTGGTGATGGAGCCGGTCGAGAGCACCCGGGCGATGCGGGCCCTGCTGCAGGCGATCGCGGCAGAGCCCCTGCTCAACCTGCTGATCGCCGCCGCCTTCACCTGGGCGGCGCATTCGAGCGTCGCCACCATGCTGTTCGTGATGTCGCTGGCCGATGCCGGCCTGCTGTCGGGCACCGCCGTGCTGGCGATGGTGATCGGCGCCAACCTCGGCAGCGCCCTCAATCCCGTGCTGGCGGCGGCGGGCGGCGAGCCGGCCGCGCTGCGGCTGCCGCTCGGCAACCTGCTGACCCGCCTCGCCGGCGCCGCCGTCGCCCTGCCGCTGCTGGCGCCGATCGAGGCGGCGCTGGCGTGGCTCTCGGGCGATCCCGGCCAGATGGCCGCCAACTTCCACACCGGCTTCAACCTGGTCCTCGCGCTGGCCTTCTTCCTGCCGCTGCCGGCGGTGGCGCGCGGCCTGGAGCGCCTCCTGCCGGACCCGCCGGGGGGCGACGATCCCGGCGTCCCGCGCTATCTCGACCCGTCCGACCTCGGCGTCCCCCCCATGGCATTGTCCAACGCCGCGCGCGAGGCGATGCGGATGAGCGACGTCGTCGAGGCGATGCTGCGCGGCTCGCGCGAGGTGTTCGCCAGCGCCGACCGCGACCGGCTGGCCGAGGTCGCCCGCATGAACGGCACGCTCGACCGGCTGCACGGCGCCATCCAGCTCTATCTCGCCGGCATCGGCCGCGACGAGATGGAGGACGACGATGCCGGCCGGCTCGACGAGATCCTGGGCTTCGCGCTCAACCTCGGGCGCATCGGCGAGATCGTCGACCGCGGCCTGATGGCGCTGGCCGCCAAGGCCATCAAGCAGCGCATCGCGCTGGGCACGCCCGAGAGCCGCGAGCTCGACGAGCTGCACGCACGGCTGCTCGAGCACCTGCAGCTCGCCGTCACCGTGTTCATGGCGGGCGACGCAGCGGCGGCCCGCCGGCTGGTGGCCGGCAAGGACCGCTTCCGCGCCTTCGAGCGCGACGCCGCCGAGCGGCATTTCGCCAGGGTCCGCGACGGCCGCACCGAGCAGCTGGAGCGCGACACGCTGCTGCTGGACGTGGTGCGCGACCTGAAGCGGATCGAGGGCCACCTCGCCGCCACGGTCTACCCGCTGCTGGAGCGCAGCGGCGACCTGATGCCTAGCCGGCTGGCGCCCTGACCGCCCGGCGCCCTGACCATCCGACTCAGCCGACGATCTCGATGCCCGAGAAGAAGAACGCGATCTCGATCCCGGCATTCTCGGGGCTGTCGGAGCCGTGCACCGAGTTGGCCTCGATGCTCTCGGCGAAGTCCTTGCGGATCGTGCCGGCGGCGGCGTTGGCGGGGTTGGTCGCACCCATCACCTCGCGATAGGCGGCGACGGCGTTCGGGCCCTCCAGCACCTGCGCCACGATCGGCCCCGAGGTCATGAAGGCGCAGAGATCGGCGAAGAACGGCCGCTCGCGGTGCACGCCGTAGAACGCCTCGGCCTGGCCGCGGCTCAGCACCAGGCGCTTCTGGGCGACGATCCGCAGCCCGGCCTTCTCGATCCGCTCGTTGATGGCGCCGGTCAGGTTGCGCCGGGTCGCGTCCGGCTTGATGATCGAGAAGGTACGCTCGAGGGCCATGGGCCTGGTCTCCGATGAGGCATCTGTCGGGCGCGGCTTATAGCGACGGCCCGCCGGCTAAGGAAGCGGCGGGTCGACCCTCCTCCTCGCGCGCCATCACCCAGCCGCCGCGCTCGTTCTGCTGCCAGTAGACCAGCCTGTGGCCCTGCTCCCTGCCCCATCGCCAGCGGTCGCGCGCCGTCGCCACCGCCGTCTCGTCGAGGCCGTCGAACATGTCCAGGCAGCGATCGTAGGGCGACAGGTCGCCGAAGGGCGCTCCGTCCACCACCACCAGGATGGCGGCGCCGTTGGGCCGGTCCTCGCCATCGGTCAGGAAGATCGGCTGCATCTCGGCATGGCCGTCGGCGCGCGTGCCGTGCGGCAGGAAGCTGTCCTTGCCGTAGGTCCACAAGGCGCGATCCAGCGCCTCGACCCGCGCCCCGTCACCGCAGCGCAGCACCGCCCGCTGGCCGCTCGCCACCACCTTCTCCAGCAGGCGCGGCAGCGCCTCCACGAGCGGGCTGCGCGTCAGGTGATAGAAGCCGATCTCCGTCACGCGCCGCTCGGCACCTCGTAGTGATCGGCGACCAGCCGCTCCAGCAGGCGCAGGCCGAACGCCGTGCCGCCCTTGGGCGACAGCGGCAGGTCGCGCGAGCTCCAGGCGGTGCCGGCGATGTCGAGATGGGCCCAGGGCACCTCACCGACGAAGCGTTCGAGGAACACCGCCCCGGCCGAGGCGCCGGCCTCGCGGGCGCGGCCGACGTTCTTGATGTCGGCGATGTCGGACTTGATGTGCTTGGCGTAGCCCTTGCCGAGCGGCAGCCGCCACACCGTCTCGCCCACGGCCTCGCCGGCGGCGGTCAGCCGTGCGGCCAGCTCCTCGTCGTTGGCGAACAGTCCGGCGTTCTCGTGGCCCAGCGCCACGACGCAGGCGCCGGTGAGCGTCGCGAGGTCGATCATCGCCGACGGCTTGAATCGCTCCTTGGTGTACCAGAGCAGGTCGGCCAGCACGAGCCGGCCCTCGGCGTCGGTGTTCACCACCTCGATGGTAATGCCGGCCATCGAGCGGATGACGTCGCCCGGCCGCTGGGCATTGCCCGAGACCATGTTCTCGGTCAGCCCCACCACGCCGACGACGTCGACGGCCGCCTTGCGCGAGGCCAGCGCCCGGATGGCGCCGTAGACGGCGGCGGCACCGCCCATGTCGAACTTCATGTCCTCCATGCCGCCCGCCGGCTTGATGGAGATGCCGCCGCTGTCGAAGCACACGCCCTTGCCGACCAGCGCCAGCGGCTGCTCGGCCTCGGCACCCTTCCAGCGCATCACCACGACGTAGGACGGCTCGGCGCTGCCCTGCCCCACCGCCAGCACCGCCCGCATGCCGAGCCGCGCCATCTCGCCGGGATCGAGGATCTCGACCTCGACGCCGAGCTCGGCCAGGCCCTGGCAGGCATCGGCGAAGGCGCGCGGCGTCAGCACGTTGGCCGGCTCGTTCATCAGGTCGCGCGCCGCCCGCACCGCCTCGCCCAGCGCCGCCAGCCGCGTCGCCAGCGGGTTACCAGGCTCGTCGACCAGGAGCTCCAGGCGCGCCAGCCGGACGGTGTCGTCGTCGTCGGGCGAGGTCGACTTGTACTTGTCGAAGGCGTAGCCGCGCAGGCTGCCGCCGTGCGCCAGGCGCGCCGCCACCTCGGCCGGCGCGTGGCCGAGGTCGAGGCCGGCCGAGGAGGCGACGACCGCCTCGCGCAGCCGCAGCTGCCGCAGGCGCTCGACCAGCGTGCCGCCCAGCTCTTCGAGATCGAGGCCGCTCAGCGGCTCGGCCTTGCCCGCCACCAGCACGACCAGGGCGTCGAGGTCGGTGCCGGCCGGATAGGGCAGGTGCAGCACCCGCCCGTGCTTGCCGCCGCCCGGCTCGGCCGCCAGCAGCCGGGCCACCAGCCCGCCGGTCTGGCGGTCGAGCCGGGCGGCGGCCTCGCTCAGCGCCCCGCCATGGCCGGCGAGGACCACGAGCGCGCCGGTGGTCGGCATGGGCCTGGACACCAAGGCAGTCTCGAGCATGTGCACCGTCTCTCCGAATGGCCGCGGATCGCGCCGGCCTGGACTTTGGCCGGATGCCTGCGCCGGCCGGCAACCCCTGTCAACCGCCGGTCGGGGGCGTGGCGTAGATGTTGCGGCGGCCCGGTCAATCGACTGTCCAGGCAGCTCAAGCCCTTGGCATCGGTGGTTGACGCAGGTTATGAGGCTGCGGTCCGATTCCCGTGCGCCGAACCCGGAGGAAGCCTCTCTCGTGGAGCCCGACGCCCGCACAATCAGCCGTCCGGCCCGCCGCCGGACCGGACCGCGCCGACTGGGACTCCTGGCAGCCGCGCTCGTTCTCCTCGCCTGCGTCGCGCCGGCTTCCGCGCAGCAGCTCCCCGGCGAGGACGAGCTGCCGATCGTCATCACCGCCGACAGCATCGTCTTCGACACCGACAAGCGCCTGACCACCGCCGTCGGCAACGCCGAGGTCAGCCGGGGCGAGCGCCGGCTGCTCGCCGATTCCATCCGCTACGACGAGCGCACCGGCCGGGTGTTCGCCAAGGGCAACATCGTCCTGATCGAGGCCAATGGCGACGCCATCTACGGCGACGAGATGGACATCACCGGCGACCTGAAGGACGGCGTCGTCAAGGGCGTGCGCGCGCTGCTCGACGAGGACATCCGTGTCGCCGGCGCCAAGGGCCGCCGGGTCGGCGGCGACACCACCGTGCTGGAGAAGGCCGTCTACTCGCCCTGCAAGCTCTGCCCCGACGGCAAGGGCGGGCCGATCTGGCAGCTGCGGGCGACCCGCGCCGTCCACGACCAGCAGGCCAAGACCCTGACCTACAGCAACGCCGTCATGGAGGTATGGGGCGTGCCGGTGGCCTATACGCCCTGGTTCAGGCATCCCGACCCCAGCGTGCGCAAGGCCACGGGCTTCCTGCTGCCGTCGGTCGGCACCGATTCCGAGCTGGGCCAGACAATGCAGGTGCCGTTCTTCATCAACCTGGCGCCCAACCGCGACATCACGCTGTCGCCGCTGTTCACCACCGATGCCGGCACCGTGATGTTCGCCGAGGCCCGCAGCCTCGAGACCTTCGGCCGGACCATCGTCTCCGGCAGCATCACCAACACCGAGGCCTCCGAGACCTCGACGGGCGAGGTCACCGGCGAAGGCCTGCGTGGCCATCTGCAGGGCAACGGCCGCTATACCCTGGACGACAAGCACCGCGCCGGCTTCGACGGCTACTGGACCAGCGACAAGAACTATCTGCGCCGCTACAGCATCACCAACGCCAACATCCTCGAGAACCACGCCTATCTCGAGCGCTTCGACGGCCGCGACTATTACGGCCTGAACGCCTGGGCGTTCCAGGGCCTGCGCGCCACCGACAACCAGGACACCATCCCGGTGGCGCTGCCGCTGGCCGACGCCCACCTGGTCAGCGACCGGATGCGCTGGGGCTCGCAGTACACCCTCGATTCCAACGTGCTGGCGCTGACCCGCACCGGCGGCCGCGACGTGCGCCGGCTGTCGAACGAGGTCGGCTGGGAGGTGCCGCAGGTCGGCGAGTGGGGCGACCTGCGCCGCTACCGCCTGAGCCTGCGCAACGACCTCTACTATACCGAAGGCAGCGTCACCGATCCGGACGTGGGCGGCGACGGCCACCAGACGGCCGCCCGCATCCTGCCCCGCGCCACCGTCGACTGGAGCCTGCCGCTGGTGAAGGGCTCGGGCCTCTGGCAGCACGAGATCACGCCGCTCGCCAGCCTCAACATCGCGCCCACCGGACTCGACAACCAGGACTCGATCCCGAACGAGGACAGCATCGACTTCGAGTTCGACGAGACCAACGTCTTCCTGCCCATCCGCTTCACCGGCCTCGACCTCAACGAGGGCGGCAGCAAGATCGCCTACGGTGTCCGGTTCGCCTCGATCGGTCCCAACCTGCTGAGCCTGAGCGGCGTGCTGGGCCAGAGCCTGCGCTTCGACAACGACGACACCTTCCCGGCCAACGCAGGGCTCAGCGGCTATCTCTCGCACTGGGTGGGCCGGCTGGAGTTCCGCCCGAGCCAGCTGTTCGAGGTCAGCTACCGCTTCCGCGTCGATGCCAAGACGATGGACTTCGCCCGCAGCGACGTCGGTGTCGGCATCGGCCCGCCGCGGGTCCGCCTGAACCTGCGCTACATCAACCTCGATGCCGAGCAGGCGCTGAATTCCGACGACAACCTGCCCGACCGCGAGGCGGCGATCGCCGGCGTGCGCTTCCAGATGACCGACAATCTCGTCGTGGCAGCGCAGACCCGGCGGGACATGACGGCAGGCTCCACCGTGACGAACTCCTATGGTTTGGTCTATTCCGACGATTGTCTGCTGATCGTGGCCGGGCTCGAGAAGGATTTCACGACCCGGGGCGACGTCGACCAGCCGACCACCTTCACGCTGCGCATCGGTCTGAAGACGCTGGGCGAGTTCGAGACCGGGAGCGGCATATTCGGGTTGTGAGCCGAATGTTGCATCGGTTTTCGCTACGCTCGGCCCTGTGGCTCGCCTTGGCGCTGGCGGCGGGCGCCGTCGCCGCGGCCCCGCACACCGCCGGGGCCCAGGCCGTCCAGGGCATCGCCGCCGTCGTCAACGACGACATCGTCTCGACCCAGGAGCTGGGCGAGCGCGTGCGGCTGGCGCGCGCCAGCACCGGGCTGCCCGACGATCCCAACACCCAGCGCCTGCTGCTGCAGCAGGCGCTGCGCACCCTGATCGACGAGAAGCTGCAGGCCCAGGAGGCGCGGCGGCTCAACATCGCCGTCACCGACCAGGAGGTCGACGCCGCCATCGCCAACATCGCCCAGCGCAACAATCTGACCACGGAGCAGCTCGGCGCCTTCCTCGCCGAGCACGGCACCGACATCGCCAGCCTGCGCGCCCAGCTGCGCAGCCAGATCGCCTGGCTCAAGGTGGTGAGCCGCGAGATCCGGCCGAAGGTGGTGGTGACCGAGGGCCAGATCGATCTCGCCAACCGCGTCGCCCAGCCGGCCGCCGGCGAGCGCGAGCTGCTGCTGTCGGAGATCGTCCTGCCGGTCTACACCCCCGAGCAGGAGGCCAACGTCCTGGCCGATGCCCGGCAGCTGGTGGTGGCCCTGCGCGGCGGCAGCGAGTTCGCGCCCCTGGCGCGGCAGATGTCGGTGGCTGCCAGCGCCGAGACCGGCGGCGACCTCGGCTGGATCCCCTCCTCGGCCCTGGCCGAGGATCTGCGCAACGCGCTGTCGCGCATGTCGCCCGGCCAGTTCTCGGACCCGATCCGCACGCCGCTCGGCGTGCAGGTGCTGTGGCTGCGCGAGGCGCGGCAGGCGGCCGGCCAGCCGGCAGCCGCCGCCTCGACGGAATCGCGCGACCAAGTCAGGCAGCGGCTGGCCGAGGAGCAGGTGCAGCGGCTGGCCGCGCGCTACATGCGCGACCTGCGCCGCAACGCCTATCTCGACGTCCGGATCTGAGCGGCCGGCCGTGCCGCCGGCGCTCTGGCGGGCCGACAAGCGGCTCGGCCAGCATTTCCTGTTCGATCCCTCGATCCTGGCCCGCATCGTGGCGGCGGCCGGCCCGCTCGCCGGCGAGACCGTGCTGGAGGTCGGCCCGGGTCCCGGCGGGCTCACCAGGGCCATCCTGGCCACCGACACCGCCCGGCTCGTCGCCATCGACGCGGATCCGCGCAGCATCGCGGCGCTGAAGGGGCTGGAGGAGCAGGCCGCCGGCCGGCTGAGGCTGGTCGAGGGCGACGCCCTGGCGCTCGATCCGACGACCGTCGCCGACGGCCGGCCGCTCACCGCCATCGCCAACCTGCCCTACAATGTCGGCACCGAGATCCTGATGCGCTGGCTCGCCGTGCCCGGCGCCTTCCGGCTGATGGTGCTGATGTTCCAACGCGAGGTGGCGCTGCGCCTCGTCGCCGGGCCCGGCACCCCGGCCTATGGCCGCCTCGCCGTCATGGCGCAGAGCATGTGCCGCGTCGAGCGGCTGTTCGACCTGCCGCCGGGCGCCTTCGTGCCGCCGCCGCGGGTCAGCTCCAGCGTCGTCCGGCTGGCTCCGCGCGACGACCGGCCGGACGAGCAGCAGCGGCTGCGGCTCGAGGCGGTGACGCGCGCCGCCTTCGGCCAGCGCCGCAAGATGCTGCGCTCCAGCCTGTCGGGCCTCGGCGTCGATGCCGCGGCCCTCCTGGCCGCCGCCGGCATCGAGCCGACCCGCCGCGCCGAGACCCTGGGTCTCGGCGAGTTCGCGACGCTGGCCTCGGCGCTGGCCTGCCTCAGGCGCCGCGGAACTGCCTGACGAACTCGGTGAGCCCCGGCTGGCGCTTGCGGCGCAGCCGCTCGGCGGTGAGGATCGCCTGCACGGCGGCGACGCTGGCGCCGAACTCGGTGTTGATCAGCACGTAGTCGTATTCCGCCCAGTGGGTGACGTCGGACGCCACCTGCGCCATGCGGAACCGCACCGTCTCGTCGCTGTCCTGGGCGCGCGTCCGCAGCCGGCTGGCCAGCTCGGCCAGGCTCGGCGGCAGGATGAACACGCCCACCGTGTCGTCGCCCGCCGCCTCGCGCAGCTGCTGCGCGCCCTGCCAGTCGATGTCGAACAGCACGTCGCGGCCCTGCGAGAGCGCCTCCTCGACCGCCCGGCGTGGCGTGCCGTAGTTGTGGCCGTAGACCGTGGCGTGCTCCAGCAGCTCGCCGTGCTCGGCCATCTGCCGGAAGCGGCCGGTGTCGATGAAGTGATAGTGCACCCCGTCGACCTCGCCCGGCCGCTGTGGTCGGGTGGTGACCGAGATCGACAGCATCAGCTCGGGCTCGAGCTCCAGCACCCGCCGCGAGATCGACGTCTTGCCGGCGCCGGAGGGCGAGGACATGACCAGCATCAATCCGCGGCGGTGCGGCGGTACGAGACCCGGATCGAGAGGCATCGGCATCCCTGGGCATTGCGCGCGCGCCATCGCCCGGCGCGTCGAGGCAACCGGGTTCTAGTCCGCATGACCGCGCTCGACCAACACTGGAATCCGCATGGCGTGCTGATCACCGGCGCCAGCAGCGGCATCGGCGCCGCGCTCGCCACGGCGCTGGCCGCCCCGGGCCGCCGCCTGGACCTGGGCGGCCGCAGCGCCGATCGCCTCGTCGCCGTGGCCGAGGGCTGCAGCGCCGCCGGCGCCGAGGTCCACACCGCCTGTCTCGACCTGCGCGACGGCGAGGCGCTGCGTCGCTGGATCGGGGCGATCCCGCCGCCCGACCTGCTCGTCGCCAACGCCGGCGTGTCCGGCCACGACACCGGCTCGGCCGAGATCGTGGCCGTCAACGTCCAGGCGGTGATCGCCACGGTCGAGGCGGCCCTGCCGCGGATGCGCGAGGGGTCGCGGATCGCGCTGATGAGCTCGCTCGCCGGCTTCAACGGCATGGCGTCGGCGCCGGTCTACTGCGCCAGCAAGGCGGCGGTGCGGATCTATGGCGACGGCCTGCGCGCCCGGCTGCGTGGCGCCGGCATCGCCGTCTCGATCGTCTGCCCCGGCTTCGTCGCCACGCCGATGACCGACAGCAACCCGTTCCCGATGCCGTTGATGATGTCGCCCGAGCAGGCGGCCGGCCGCATCCTGCGCGGCCTCGCCCGCCGCCAGGCCGTCATCGCCTTCCCGACCCGCCTCTACTGGCTGACCAGGCTGTTCGGCCTGCTGCCGCGGCCCTTGGCCGACCGCATCTCGGCGCACGTGCCCCGCAAGGAGCGCTCAGCCGCCGTTCCGTGACCGCCGCCACTTGGCGACGTTGCGGTTGTGCTCGGCCAGCGTCCTGGCGAAGGCATGGCCGCCGCTGCCGTCGGCGACGAAGTACAGGTAGTCGACCTCGGCCGGCCTGCCGGCGGCCTCGAGGGCGCTGCGGCCGGGATTGGCGATCGGCCCCGGCGGCAGCCCCTGGTTCTTGTAGGTGTTGTAGGGATCGGCGGTGTCGAGGTCGGCGCGGGTCAGCGGCCGGCCGAGCGGCCCCTTGCCGCCGGTCAGCGCATAGATCACCGTCGGATCGGTCTGCAGCGGCATGCCCTTGCGCAGCCGGTTGAGGAACACCGCCGCCACCAGCGGGTATTCCGCCGCCAGCGCCGTCTCCTTCTCGATGATCGAGGCCAGCGCCAGCATCTGCTCGGGCGTCTCCAGCGGCAGCCCCGGCGCCCGGCCCTCCCAGGCGCGCGCCAGGGCCCCCTGCATCTCCGCCCGCATCTGCTCGACCAGCCTGGCCCGCGGCTGGCCACGCGGCACCAGGAAGGTCTCCGGCAGCAGCGTGCCCTCGGGCGGTGCGGCCGGCAGCTCGCCCTCCAGCACCTCGCTGGCGGCCAGCACGGCGAACATCTCGGCGACGGTGAGGCCCTCGGCCAGCGTGACCGGGTGCAGCACGACCTCGCCGCTCTCCAGCTTCGCCAGCACCTGCTCGGGCGTCGCCCCCGGCGGAAAGGCATACTCGCCGGCCTGCAGCCGGCGGTCGCGGTCGTGCAGCCTCGCCGCGAGCTGGAGCATCCACGGCCGGTCGACGACGCCGGCCTCGCCCAGCCGCGCCGCGATGCCGGAAAGCCCGACGCCGCGCGGCAGCACCACCACGGTGTCGCGGGCGGCGGGACCGGCGCTCTGCATCCACCTGCCCAACGCCCACCGGGCGCCGAGGGCACCCGCCGCCAGCAGGACGACGAGAGCGAGGACGAGCGTCAGCGCCAGTCTGAGCCTGGGCGCCACGGCGCTGCTCAGATCGAGTCCGGCCGGGCCAGGATCAGCGAGGCGTTGGTGCCGCCGAATCCGAAGGAGTTGGAGAGGATCGCCCGGATCGGCCGCTCGCGCGCTCGGTGCGGTACGAGGTCGATGCCGATGCAGCTCTCCTCGGGATTGTCGAGGTTGAGCGTCGGCGGGGCGACGCTGTCGCGCATCGCCAGGATGCAGAAGATCGCCTCGACGGCACCGGCGGCACCCAGGAGGTGGCCGATCGCCGACTTGGTCGACGACATCGACACGTCGCGCGCCGCCGCGCCGAACAGCCGCTTCACCGCTCCGAACTCCAGCTCGTCGCCGGCGGGGGTGCTGGTGCCGTGGGCGTTGACGTAGTCGATGTCGCCGGCATCCATCCCGGCGCTGCGCAGCGCCGCCCGCATCGAGCGGTAGGCGCCCTCGTGCTCCGGCGCCGGCGAGGTGATGTGATAGGCGTCGCCGGACAGGCCGTAGCCCCTCACCTCGGCATAGATCTTGGCACCGCGGCGCCTGGCGTGCTCCAGCTCCTCGAGCACCACCACGCCGGCACCCTCGCCCATGACGAAGCCGTCGCGGTCGCGGTCCCAGGGGCGCGAGGCTCGCTCGGGCGTGTCGTTGAAGCCGGTCGACAGCGCGCGGCAGGCGGCGAAGCCGGCGATGCCGATGCGGCACAGCGCCGCCTCGGTGCCGCCGGCCACCATCAGGTCGGCATCGCCCAGCCTGATCAGCCGCGAGGCGTCACCGATGGCATGCGCCCCGGTCGAGCAGGCGGTCACCACGCTGTGGTTCGGCCCGCGCAGGCCGTACCGGATCGAGACCTGGCCGCTCGCCAGGTTGATCAGGCTGGCCGGGATGAAGAACGGGCTGACCCGCCGCGGGCCGCTCTTCTCCAGCACCACGGCGGTCTCGGCGATGGTGGCGAGGCCGCCGATGCCGGAGCCGATCAGCACGCCGGCGCGCTCGCGCTCCTCGTCCGAGGCGGGCTCCCAGCCGGAATCGCGGATGGCCTGCGCCGCGGCGGCGATGCCGTAGACGATGAACTCGTCGTTCTTGCGCAGATCCTTGGCCTCGACATAGTCGGTGGCCTTGAACTCGCCCTCGCCCTCGCCTCTCGGCACCTGGCCGGCGATGCGCGCCGGCAGATCCGAGACGTCGAACGCCTCGATGGGGCGCACACCCGAGCGGGCGGCTATCAGCCTGGACCACGTGGCCTCGACGCCGCTCGCCAGCGGCGTGACCAGCCCCAGACCGGTGACGACGACCCGTCGCATCACCCTACCTCATCCGATGGAAGCCGATCCGGCGGCATCGCCGCGAATGCCCGCCGGCTCAGCTGTGCTCCTGGATGTAGGCGATGGCGTCCTTGACGGTCAGGATCTTCTCGGCCGCGTCGTCGGGAATCTCGCAGCCGAACTCCTCCTCGAACGCCATGACCAGCTCGACCGTGTCCAGGCTGTCGGCGCCCAGGTCGTCGACGAAGCTGGCGTTCTCGGTGACCTTGGCCTCGTCGACACCGAGATGCTCGACGACGATCTTTTTGACGCGTTCGGCGATGTCGCTCATCTTGATTGATCTCCGCCCGTGGAAGGCTCGATTCGGGAAACTCTTTGTGCCGACCCTTGGAGCTGATCCCAGCTCTTGCGCGCAGACGGCACTCTCATCGTGCCCGGCGACGTCGCGGCTTTAACACGGTGCCCCAGGCTTGGCTAGGCGATGGCGGTGCTCTACGCCGCCTAGATCATGGCCATCCCGCCATTCACGTGCAGGGTCTGGCCGGTGACGTAGGAGGCCTCGTCGCTGGCGAGATAGGCCACGGCCGCGGCGATGTCCCGGCCCTCGCCCAGCCGTCCGGCCGGGATGCGTCCGAGCAGGGCCGTGCGCTGCGCCTCGTCGAGGCCCCGGGTCATCTCGGTGTCGATGAAGCCCGGCGCCACGCAGTTCACCGTGATGCCGCGGTTGGCGATCTCCTGCGCCAGCGCCTTGGTCATGCCGATCATGCCGGCCTTGGCGGCGGCATAGTTGGCCTGTCCCGGATTGCCGGTGACGCCGACGATCGAGGTGATGCCGACGATGCGGCCGTGCCGCCGCCGCATCATGCCGCGCAGCGCCGCCCGCGACAGCTTGAACGCCGCCGTCAGGTTGGTGTCGAGCACCGCCTGCCAGTCGGCGTCCTTCATGCGCAGCGCCAGCGTGTCGCGGGTGATCCCGGCATTGTTGACCAGGATGTCGACCGGCGCCACCGCCTCGGCGGCCTTCATGAGATCCTCCGGCCCCGCCTCGCCGGCGAGGTCGGCCACCAGCCCGTGGGCACGCTCGCCCAGCTCGCCGCGCAGCGCGTCGAGCGCCTCCTGCCGCCTGCCTGCCAGCAGCACCACGGCACCCTGGGCATGCAGCACGCGGGCGATCGCCCCGCCGATGCCGCCGGTGGCGCCGGTGACCAGGGCCGTGCGGCCCTCCAGCGAGAACAAGCTCCCGGCCATCTCAGCCTGCCCCCAGCGTCGCCACCAGAGCCTCGACGTCCCCGGGCTCCTGGACGTTGGCCAGCGCCGCCCCTTCCAGGTCGCGGCGGGCCAGGCCCGTCAGCACCTTGCCCGCACCCAGCTCGATCATCCGGTCGACCCCCAGCCGGCGCATGGTGCGCATGCTCTCGCGCCAGCGCACCCTGGCCGTCACCTGCCGCACCAGCAGCTCGCGGATCGTCGCCGGATCGCTCGCCGGCTCGGCCGTGACGTTGGCGATCACCGGCACCGACGGCGCCGTGATCCGGGCCTCCGCCAGCGCCGCCCCCAGCCTCTCGGCCGCCGGCGCCATCAGCGCGCAATGGAAAGGTGCGCTCACCTGCAGCAGGATGGCGCGCTTGGCACCCTTGGCCTTGGCGATCGCCATCGCCCGCTCGACCGTGGCCCTGTCGCCGCTCAGCACGGCCTGGCCCTCGGCATTGTCGTTGGCGAGCTCGCACACGCCGCCCCCGGCCGCGGCCTCGGCGGCCGCCGTCTCCACCGCCGCGGCGTCGAGCCCCAGCACCGCCGCCATGGCGCCGGTGCCCACCGGTGCCGCCTCCTGCATCGCCCGGCCGCGCAGCCGCAGCAGCCGCGCCGCGTCGGCGAGGTCGAGCGCGCCCGCCGCCGTCAGCGCCGCATATTCTCCGAGCGAATGGCCGGCGACGTAGCCGGCAAAGGCCGGCAGCTTCAGCCCCGAGACCTGCTCCAGCGCCCGCACGGCGGCGATCGAGGTCGCCATCAGCGCCGGCTGGGCGTTCTCGGTCAGCGTCAGCGCCTCGGCCGGGCCCTCGAGCATCAGCCGCGACAGCGGCTGGCCCAGGGCCTCGTCGACCTCGGCGAGCACCTCCCGGGCCACGGGGAAGGCCTCGGCGAGGGCCTTGCCCATGCCGACACTCTGGGCACCTTGCCCCGGGAAGACGCAGACAGCGGTCATGCAATAGCGTTCTGGTTGACGATGTGCGGGGCGTGATAGCCGCACCCGACCGACTGTCAAGCGGGCTTGCGATCCCTCGGCCTTCTCGTCTATACGCCGCGCCTGTTCCGGCACGGGCCTGATCGGCGCGTGCCCGTCCAGCGGATAACGGGACCGGAGAGTGGTCGGCTCTGCCGACGGCTCCGTCGTTTCATGCCCGCATGCCCATGGAGAACACAGCGGCAATGCCTTTCTACGAGCACACGGTCATAGCCCGGCCGGATCTCTCGGCCCAGCAGGCCCAGACGCTGGTCGAGACCTTCACCCAGCAGGTCACCGACCAGGGCGGCACCGTGCCCAAGTCCGAGTACTGGGGTCTGCGCAACCTGGCCTACCGGATCAAGAAGAACCGCAAGGGCCACTACCTGCACCTCAACATCGAGGCCAGCCCGGCGGTGATCGCCGAGCTCGAGCGCACCCAGCGCATCCACGAGGACGTGCTGCGCTACCTGACGGTCAAGGTCGACAAGCTCGACGAGGGTCCGTCGCAGGTGATGCAGGCCAAGGCCAACCGCGACGAGCGCGGCCGTCGCGACCGCTTCGACATCAGGGGCTGACCGAGATGAGCAGCAGCAACGAGGACGTCGGCTTCAACCGCGAGGAAGGCGGCGACAGGGGTGGCTTCGGCGAGCGCGGCGGCGACCGCGGCGACCGGCGCGGCCCGCGCAGCGGCGAGCCGCCGAACATCACCATCCGCCGTCCGTTCTTCCGCCGCCGCAAGAGCAGCCCGTTCGCGCATGCCGACGCGCCGGCGATCGACTACAAGGACATCAAGCTCCTGCAGCGCTTCATCTCCGAGCGCGGCAAGATCGTGCCGAGGCGCATCACCGCCGTCACCGCCAAGGAGCAGCGGGCGCTCGCCACCGCCATCAAGCGGGCGCGCGAGCTGGCGCTCCTGCCCTACGTCGCCGGCTGAGGAGGATCGACCGATGGACGTCATCCTGCTCGAGCGGGTGCAGAAGCTGGGCCAGATGGGCGAGGTCGTCTCGGTCCGCAACGGCTTCGCCCGCAACTACTTGATCCCGCAGGGCAAGGCGCTGCGCGCCACCGATTCGGCCAAGGCCGACTTCGAGCGCCGCCGCGTCCAGCTCGAGGCCCGCAACCTCGAGCGCAAGGAGGAGGCGCAGAAGCTGGCGGCCGATGTCGACGGCAAGAGCGTCACCATCCTGCGGCAGGCCAGCGAGAGCCACCACCTCTACGGCTCGGTCAGCTCGCGCGACATCGCCGAGGCCTTCACGGCATCGGGCGTCTCGCTCGACCGCCAGCAGATCCGCCTCGACCAGCCGCTCAAGACCCTGGGCATCCACGACGTCACCGTGGCGCTGCACCCCGAGGTCGAGGTGACGGTGAAGGTCAACGTCGCCCGCTCCGAGGAAGAGGCCGACATCCAGGCCGGCAAGGCCCAGCCCTTGAGCGAGCTCGAGCAGCTGCTCGAGGAAGTCGAGAACACCTGACGCGCGATCGGCCCGGGACGGCGCTGGCGCCCCGGGCCGATTCCGCTACCGCACCCTGACGACGTTGGCGACCGGCGTCAGGCAGTCGCCTTGCGCCGTGAACGACACGTCGAGCTTGGTGGCGCCCGACTTGACCAGCGACGTCACCACGTGGCTCGTCGTGTCCCACAGCTCCGGCAAGGGCCCGCCGGCGCCGCCGTTCCAGTCGCTGTCGCGATAGGCCGAGCCGGAGCCGGCGATGGCGGTGCCGTTGATGCGCGTCACCTCGTTGGCGGCGTTCGAATCGGCCGGGCGGCCGAACCCGTGCTGCCCATCGGCGCCGATGAAATCGATGATCGCCAGCTGGCCGTTCGCCGTCTTGGGCAGCGGCAGCGAGTAGGACAGCGACGACGAGAACGTGGCGCCCGCGAGGCCCTGGTCATAGACCGCGACGCTGGTGCCGTCGGCCGCCGGGCCGATGACGACGAGCGACGCGCCCTCGAGCAGAGGCAGCGTGGGCGTCACCACCCACGGATCGCCGCCGGCGGTCGAGCCGCCGGCACCCGCCGGGAACCGCACCTCGTAGGTGCCGGCGCCGTTGGCGACGCTGGAGGCGACGCTGGCCTTGAAGACCGTGATCAGGTTGCCGGGCCAGCAGGGCGAAGCACCGGTGCCGATCACCGTGCCGGTGAGGCCGACGGCTCCCGACACCGTCGGCAGGCGGCGGCTGATCGACGGCTTGCCGGAGGCCGCAGGCGGCGTGCCGGTGCTGATGACCGCCCAGTAGAGATAGGCGGCCTTCACCGGCCCGGTGACGGTGCTGACCTCGATGCTGCCGCCGCCACGATTGCGCAGCCCGACCCCGCCGGTGCCGTAGCGCGCATTGGCGAACGAAGCCGCCGCCGGGATCGAGGCCAGCGCCCGCGGCGCCGTCGCGGCCGCGGCGCGCGAGGGCGCCTTGGTCGTCCCCCAATCGCGCGAGGACGGAGCCTCGGCCGCCACGACCGCGCCCGGCAGCGCGACGATGGCCGACAGCATCAGTGAACGCAGTTTCATCCTGTCGACTCCAGAGACCACCATGGTGGATCGCGACGATGTCGCCGCGCCGCTGGAGCTGACCGAGTTTCGGTTATCATTATCGGCTTTCGTATAATTCCACCGTCGAATGCAGGCAAGGTGCCGGCCGCCTGCGGTCCGGGGGCACTTCCCCCATTCCCAACCCGGCGGCTTGCGGCTTCACTGCCGTCCTCGACGGGGACGGGCGGCACGGGATCTTCGGCATGAGAACCCACGCGCGGGTGGCGGTGATCGGCGGCGGCGTCGTCGGCTGCAGCGTGCTCTATCACCTGACCAGGACCGGCTGGAGCGACGTCGTGCTGGTCGAGCGCGCCGAGCTGACCTCGGGCTCGACCTGGCACGCCGCAGGCGGCATGCACACCCTCAACAGCGATCCCAACGTCGCCAGGCTGCAGACCTACACCATCCAGCTCTACGAGGAGCTGGAGCGCATCTCCGGCCAGTCCTGCGGCATCCACCTCAACGGCGGCCTGATGCTCGCCGGCACGCCCGAGCGCATGGACTATCTGCGCCACGCCCACGCCAAGGGCCGCTACCTCGGCATGAAGACCGAGCTGATCTCGGCCGCCGAGGCCAGGCGGCGCTTCCCGCTGATGGACGAGCGCCACTTCGTCGGCGCCCTCTACGACGAGGTCGAGGGCCATGTGGACCCCTACGGCGTCACCCACGCCTACGCCAAGGCCGCGCGCATGGCCGGTGCCGAGATCGTGCTGCGCAACCGCGTCACCGGCCTGCTCGCCCGCCCCGAGGGCGGCTGGGAGGTCGTCACCGAGCAGGGCAGTATCGTCGCCGAGCACGTCGTCAACGCCGGCGGCCTGTGGGCGCGCGAGGTCGGCCGGATGGTGGGCCTGGAGCTGCCGGTGCTGGCGATGGAGCACCAGTACCTGATCACCGACGACATGCCGGAGCTGGCGGGCCGGCCCGAGCTGCTGCACGTCATCGACTTCGAGGGCGAGATCTACCTGCGCCAGGAGGGCCAGGGCGTGCTGCTCGGCACCTACGAGAAGGCCGCCAAGCCCTGGTCGCCGGACACCACGCCCTGGGACTTCGCCACCGAGCTTCTCCCCGAGGACATCGAGCGCATCGCCCCCTCGCTGGAGGTGGGCTTCCGCCACTTCCCGGCCATCGAGCGCGCCGGCATCCGCAAGATCGTCAACGGCCCCTTCACCTTTGCCCCGGACGGCAACCCGCTGGTCGGCCCCGTCCGTGGCCTGCGCAACTTCTGGTGCGCCTGCGGCGTGATGGCGGGCTTCAGCCAGGGCGGCGGCGTCGGCCTGGCGCTCGCCAACTGGATGACGCAAGGGGATCCCGGCTTCGACGTCTGGGCGATGGACGTGGCTCGCTACGGCCAGTGGGTCACGCCGGCCTACACCCAAGCCAAGGTGCGCGAGAACTACAGCCGGCGCTTCAGCATATCCTTTCCCAACGAGGAGCTGCCGGCCGCCCGCCCGTTGCGCACCACTGCCGCCTACGACCGGCTCCGCGAGCGCAACGCCGTGTTCGGCGCCTCCTACGGCCTCGAGCACGCGCTGTGGTTCGCGCCCGACGGCGAGCAGCCGGTCGAGGAGCCGACCTTCAAGCGTTCCAACGCCTTCGCCGCCGTCGCCGGGGAATGCCGCGCCGTCCGCGAGGCCGTGGGCCTGCTCGAGATCTCCAATTTCGCCAAGTACGAGGTGACCGGCGATGGTGCCGTCGCCTGGCTCGCCCGCGTCATGGCCGGCCGCATCCCGGCACCCGGCCGCATGGCGCTGACGCCGATGCTCGATCCGGCCGGCCGGCTGATCGGCGACTTCACCCTGGCCCGCCGGGCCGACCGCTTCCTGGTGCTCGGCTCCGGCATCGCCGAGGAATACCACCTGCGCTGGTGGGAATCGCAGCTTCCGGCCTCGGGCGTCGGGCTGCGGTCCCTGAGCGCCGAGCTGACCGGCTTCGCCCTCGCCGGCCCGCGCTCGCGCGAGCTGCTGGCCGGGCTCACCCGCGCCGACCTCTCGACCGCCGCCTTCCCCTTCCTGTCCTTCGCGCCGATGACCATCGGCATGGTGCCGGCGCTGGTCGGCCGGGTCAGCTACACCGGCGATCTCGGCTACGAGATCTGGGTGGCGCCCGACTGGCTGCGCACCCTGCACGACACCCTGGTCGAGGCCGGCAAGCCGCTGGGCCTGCGCCATTTCGGCGCCCGGGCCCTGAATTCCCTGCGGCTGGAGAAGGGCTTCGGAAGCTGGGCGCGCGAGTTCCGCCCGATCTACACAGCCTCCGAGGCCGGCCTCGACGGCTTCGTCGCCTGGAAGCGCGGCGGCTTCATCGGCGCCGAGGCCGCGGCGGCCGCCCGCAGCCCCGAGCGCCGCCGCGTCACCCTGGTGATCGACGATGCCGGCGTCGACTGCATGGGCGACGAGCCGATCTGGCACGGCGGCGAGGTCGTCGGCTGGATCACTTCCGGCGGCTGGGCCCACTGGGTCCAGCGCTCCCTGGCCCAGGGCTACGTCCCGACCGCCCTCGCCGCCGCCCAGGATCTCGAGGTCGAGATCCTCGGCGAACGCCGCCCGGCGCGTGTCTCGCCACGGCCGCTGTTCGACCCGGACGGCCGGCGGATGCGGGACTAGGGGTCGCCGGTCCGGTCAGGTCTCGACGGTGACGTGCGCCAGCCCGCTCATCGACGCCAGCCGCGAGCGGATCGCGTCGGCGTCGGCCGGGCCGGCGATGCTGAGGATCACCGCATGCGCGCCGGGGCCGACCCGCCAGATGTGCAGGTCGGTGATCTCGGCATCGCCGAGCGGGCCGATCCGGTCGAGAATCCGCGCCTCCAGCGTCGGATCGGTGGTGTCGAGCAGCACCGCCGCCGCATCGCGCATCAGGCGGATGGACCACATCGCGATCAGAGCCGAGCCGACCAGGCCCATGGCCGGATCGAGCCAGATCCAGCCGAGATATCGGCCGGCGAGCAGGGCCGCGATCGCCAGCAGCGAGGTGAAGGCGTCGGCCACGACATGCGCGAAGGCGGCGCGCATGTTGTTGTCGCGATGCCGCTCTCCTTCGTGCCGATGATTGTGCCCGTGGTGGTGCGCATGACCGTGGTCGTGCCCGTGCCCGCCATGGCCGCCGCCCAGCACCACGGCGCAGGCGACGTTCACGACCAGCCCCAGCACCGCCACCACCGTCGCCTCGCCGAACGCCACGGCCTGCGGCTGCACCAGGCGGAGCAGCGACTCGAAGGCTATGCCGAGCGCCACCAGGCCGAGGATCAGCCCGGAGGCGAAGCCGGCGAGGTCGCCGACCTTGCCGGTGCCGAAGCTGTAGCGCCGGTCGCGGGCATGGCGGCGGGCGAAGGCGTAGGCCCCTGCCGCTATCGCCAGGGCACCCGCATGCGTCGCCATGTGGAAGCCGTCGGCCAGCAGCGCCATCGAGTTGAAGACGAGGCCGGCGGCGATCTCGGCCACCATCATCACCGCGGTCAGCACCACCACGACGAGCGTGCGGCGCGCGTTCTCGTCATGCGACACGCCGAGGAAGACGTGGTCGTGCGGCGCCGGCTGCATCCTGTCGAACGCTTCCACGGGGCCCCCTCTACCGTTGCGCATCCCGGCTCCTGATGTGGCTCAGGGCGCGGGCGCTGCCAGCCTCCGGCGCACCTTCGCCATGAACGCGGCCCGGCTCATGGGCAACCCGCTCGGCCGGCACGCGCCAGCCCGTGCGCCACCAGCCGGTCGATGACCTCGGAATAGCCGACGCCGCTGGCCGCCATCACCTTGGAATACATGCTGATGTCGGTGAAGCCGGGGATGGTGTTGAGCTCGTTGACGAGGATGCGCATCTCCGCCGTGACGAAGAAGTCGGCGCGCGCCATACCGTCGCAGCCGAGCGCGCGGAAGGCTCTCGCCGCCATGTCGCGCATCCGGCTCTCGACCTCCACGGGCAGCTCCGCCGGCACCTTCAGGGCGGCACCGCTCTCGTCGATGTACTTCGCGTCATAGCTGTAGAAGCCGTGCCGCTCGGCGGGCACGATCTCGCCCGGACGGGAGACGAACAGGCTGCCATCGGGCTCTTCCAGAACCGCGCACTCGATCTCGCGGCCCGGGATGAATTCCTCGGCGAGCAGCTTGCGGTCGTGTCGGAAGCCTTCGGCGAGCGCCGCCTCGTATTCTTCGCTCGTCGCCACCTTGCTGACGCCGACGGAAGAGCCCTGCCGTGCCGGCTTGACGAACACGGGCAGGCCGAGCTGGCTTTCGATCTCCGCGAACGACGGAACGCGACCGGGATGGAGCGTGACCGCCCGGGCGGCAGCCAGGCCGGCCTCCCCGAACAGCCGCTTGGCGATGTCCTTGTCGAGCGCCGTCGCCGATCCGAGGATGCCGCAGCCGACGAGCGGCACGCCCGCGACCGCTGCGAGCCCCTGCACCGATCCGTCCTCGCCATGCAGGCCGTGCAGCACCGGAAACAGGATGTCGATCGCGGGTAGCGGATAGGCGGCGCCGTCCGGCGGGAGCGCTGTCGCGCGTCCTCTGCCGCCCGGCACGAAGCAGACCTCGGTTCCGCTCGAAGGTCGCGCCAGCTCTCCGTCGTCGAAGCTGCTCAGCAGCCATTGTCCCTCGCGCGTGACGAAGACGGGCACCGCCTCGTACTTCGCCGGGTCCAGCGCACGCATGACATTGGTCGCCGACAGGACCGAGACGTCGTGTTCCGCCGAGCGGCCGCCGAAGAGCACGGCGATGCGCAGCCTGTCTGAGGACGTTCCCACGCGATACTCCAAGAGGCTCGGGACTCCAGAAGGCTCGGGCCATCACGAAGGCAGCGGCTCCGCCCCTCACCGCTCGATCGACGCCAGCTTCGCCTTCACCTTCGTGAGGAACGCCGCCCGGCTCTCCGGCGTCGAGCTGTCCATCCGGTAGTGTGCCAGCCAGAACGTCCTGCACCGCCACGGGCAGACGGCGCGCAGGCCGCGCATGATCACCCGCCGTCCCGGATCGCCGACCCAGCGCGTCAGCCACCAGGGGGCACCGTAGGTGCTGATGCCGCCGAGCAGCCGCACATGACCCATCAGCGGCCGGACCCGGCCGCCGTCGGGCGGCAGGTGGAAGGCGACGTCCGGCAGCCAGGCCCGCTCCAGCCAGCCCTTCAGCATCGCCGGCAGGCTGTACCACCAGGTCGGATAGACGAACACCAGCCCCTCGGCCCAGCGCAGCAGCTCGACCTGCTCCTCGAGCCCGCGCCGGTTCACCGCCGGGTCGTGGTAGTCGATGCGCTCCTGGCGGCCCATCACCGGGTCGAAGCCGCTGGCATAGAGGTCGAGCGGCCGCACCTGGTGGCCGGCGGCGCGCAGCGTCTCGACGGCGCAGCGGAACAGCGCCGTCGAATAGCTCTCGGCCACCGGGTGCGAATGCACGACCAGGATGCGCATCAGCGAAGCCGTTCCATGGCATGGCCGACCCGACGCAGGAAGGCACGGCGGCGGGCATCGTCGGCGACGTTCATGTGATAGAGCGCGTGGTAGCTCACCCGCACCTCGCGCGAGACGAACCAGCGCAGATAACGCGTCACCAGCTTGCGCGGCGGGTCGCCCATGTACCAGGCCATCCAGCGCTGCCGGCCATAGGTGACGATGCCGGCGAGGCTGCGGATGTGCCGCAGCATCGGCCGGACATTGGCCGGATCGCTCAGGTCGAAGGCCACGCCCGGCATGATCAGCCGGTCGAGCCAGCCCTTGAGCATCGCCGGTGCCCCGAAGCACCAGGTCGGGAACTGCACCACCAGCGCCTCGGCCCGCTGCAGCCGCTCTATGTGCGCTTCCAGGCCCTGTCGGTTGCGCGACAGGTCGTGGTAGTGCCGGCGCTCCTCGGTCCCCAGCACCGGGTCGAAGCCCTCGGCATAGAGATCCAGCAGGTCGACCTCGTGGCCGGCGCGCTCGAGGCCGGCCAGCGCCTCGGCCCGGATGGCGCCGTGGAAGCTCTCGGGCACCGGATGGCAATAGACGTAGAGCACGCGCATCGGTCAGCCGGCGGCGATCGCCTCGATCTCCACCTTGCAGGTCGGCAGGGCGAGGCCCTTCACCACCAGCAGGGTCGAGGCCGGCGGCGGATCGGCCACCCAGGCGTCGCGCACCGCCATGTAGTCGGCGCGGTAGGCGAGGTCGGTGAGGTAGACCGACAGACGCACCACCTGCCCGCGCCCCATGCCGACGGCGGCGAGACTGGCGTCGATATGGGCGAAGGCCAGCCGTGTCTGCTCGGCCACGGCATCCGGCACCGAGCCGTCGGCGGCGACGCCGAGCTGGCCGGAGACGAAGGCGAGCTTTCCGGCGAACGGCACCGCGACCACCTGCCGGTAGCGGCCATAGGGCTTCGGCACGGCTTCCGGATCGAGGTGAAGTCGCATTCCTGCTCCTGCCCGTGGTTGCCCTGGCCATGGCGCGCATGCGATGCAGCGGCCGGGACGATGATCGGGGAGACGGGCGACATGGGCAAGACGCTGCCGGCCTACTGGCAGGATCTGGCGAGCCGCGAGTTCGCCTCGCTCGATGCCGAGCGCACCGTGGCGCTGCTGCCGGTGGCCGCCATCGAGCAGCACGGGCCGCACCTGCCGGTCTCGGTCGACGCCACCATCAACCAGGGCGTGGTGAGCCGCCTGCTGGAGCTGGCGCCCGCCGGCACGCCGCTCCTGGTGCTGCCGATGCAGAGCGTCGGCAAGAGCGACGAGCACATCGCCTATCCCGGCACGCTGACGCTGACTTATGAGACGCTGATACGGGTCTGGACCGAGATCGGCGCCAGCGTCGCCCGCGCCGGCGTGCGCAAGCTGGTGCTGCTGAACAGCCATGGCGGGCAGATAGCACCGATGCAGGTCACCGCCCGCGAGCTGCGCATCCGCCAGCACATGTTCGCCGTGGCCGCGAGCTGGTTCGCCTTCGGCCCGCCCGAGGGCATGTTCGACGCCGACGAGCGTCGCCACGGCATCCATGCCGGCACCATGGAGACGGCGATGATGCTGGCGCTGCGGCCCGACCTCGTGCGCATGGACCTCGCCCGCGACTTCCGCCCCACCACCATCGGGCTGGCCGAGACCTCGCCCCGCCTGGCCTCGCTGGGTGCCGCCGGCTTCGGCTGGCAGGCCCAGGATCTCCACCCCTCGGGCGCCTGCGGCGACGCCTCGAAGGCCACGGCCGAGATGGGCCGCGCCTGCATCGACCACGCGGCCGCGGCCCTTCTCGACCTGGTCGCCGAGGTGAGTGCGCTGTCCATGTCACGGTTGGACATCGAACCGGACCCGATGGCCGTCTGAATCCTTGAAGAGACATCGCCTGAGCTGTATTCATATAGAATACGTAGGCAAAGGCTCATGCTGTCGCACAAGGCCAAGTACGCGCTTCGGGCGCTCCTCATGCTGGCGCGTCGTCCCAGCGAGGAATTGTTGCAGGTCGCCGAGATCGCCGAGGTCGAGAACGTGCCGCGCAAGTTCCTCGAGGCGATCCTCGGCGAGCTGGCCAAGGACGGCGTTCTTTCCAGCCAGCGCGGCAAGGGCGGCGGCTACCGCCTGGCGCGGCCAGCCGACACCATCACCTTCGGCCAGATCGTCCGCCTCATCGACGGCCCGCTGGCACCGGTGCCGTGCGCCAGCGTCACCCGCTACCGCCGCTGCAACGACTGCCCGGACGAGCGCACCTGCGCCATCCGCCACGTCATGCGCCGCGTCCGCGACGCCATGGCCGACGTGCTCGACCGCACCACCCTCGCCGACGTCGCCGTGCGCTCGGAAGTGGAAGCGCTGCTCGCCTGATGCACCCTCCGGTGGCCTATTGACTATTCCTATCGAACTCATAGACATTAACGCCACGTGAGCCCCTCACCCCGTGGCAGCCATGCCGCGGGCAATAGCCAACGGGAGGACCCGCCATGTGGCAGACGACGGGCGCACCACGCGCCTTCGATCCTGCACCCACAGCCGCGACGCCCTACCACGCCGGCTCGGACCGTCCCTGCCGCATCGCCGTCATCGGCGCCGGCTTCAGCGGCGCGCTGACCGCCATCCACCTCCTCTGGCACTGCCGCCCCGGCGAGCGCGTCTATCTCGTCGAGAAGAGCGGCCGCCTCGGCCAGGGCCTGGCCTACGCCACCGCCAACCCGCAGCACCTGCTCAACGTCCGCGCCTCGCGCATGAGCGCCTTCGAGGACGAGCCCGACCATTTCCTGCGCTGGCTCGACCAGCTGCCGCCGGCCGAGCGCGAGGCCGCCGGCGTCAGCACCGGTGCCGGCATCTTCGTGCGCCGCAGCGTCTACGGCGACTACATCCAGAGCCTGCTGCGCGACGCCATCAACCGGCTGGGCGGTGCCCGCAACCTGTTCATCGTCACCGATTCCGCCGTCGGCCTGAAGCCGATCGACGGCGGCCTCGACCTCGAGACCGCCTGCGGCCGCTGCTATGGCGTCGATGCCGCCGTGCTGGCGCTGGGCAACTTCCCGCCGGACAACAGCGACGCGCCGAGCCAAGCCGGCAGCCCGTGGGATCCGCAGGTGCTCGATCGCCTCGACCCTGGCCGGCCGCTGCTGCTGCTCGGCACCGGCCTCACCATGGTCGACATCTGCATCGAGCTGCTGGGCCGCGGCTTCACCGGGCCGATCCATGCCATGTCGCGGCGCGGCCAGCTGCCGCAGCCGCATGCTCCCGCCCCGACCTGGTCCGGCCTCCATCTCGACGCCGAGGACCGCCGCTCGGTCGCCAGCCTGCTGCGCGCCGTCCGCCGCTGCGTCGCCGAGGCGCGCGAGCAGGGCGTCGGCTGGCGCTCGGTGATGGACTCGCTGCGGCCGCACATCCAGCTGCTGTGGCAGGAGATGTCGCCGGCCGACCGCCACCGCTTCCTGCGCCACCTCCGTCCCTGGTGGGACAGCCACCGCCACCGCGTCGCCCCCACCATCGCCCGTGTGCTCGACGGCGCCCGCGCCGAGGGGAGGCTGAAGGTGCTGGCCGGCCGGCTGGAACGTCTCGAGCCCGATGGCGCCGGCATCGTGGCGCACTGGACGCAGCGCGGCGGTGTCGCCGGCGAGCCCATCGCCGTGCAGCGCGTCATCAACTGCACCGGCCCCGGCGGCGATCTCACCCGCGTCGACGACCCGCTGGTGCAGCAGCTGCTCCGCGACGGCCTCGCCCGCCAGGATCGCTGGCGGCTCGGCCTCGAGACTTCGGGGGCCGGCGCCATCGTCGGGCATGACGGCCGGCCCTCGGCCCGGCTGTTCGGCGTCGGACCGGTGACGCGCGGCACCTTCTGGGAGATCACCTCGGTGCCGGACATCCGCCAGCAGGCCGAGCAGGTGGCGCTGCTGGCGCTCGACGCCGCCCGCCGCCATGCCGCCGGCCTCGCCGCCTAGCCGGCCGGCACAATAGGGGACGCACCAGGGAACTGGACAGCCCCTTAAAACCTAGTATACCGATGGACAAACATCCATCGAGGGAGATGGACGATGCGAGCGATGCCCCAGTACCGCGCCGAGCTGGCCTTCGCGAGCCGGCAGGCCCCCGACCTCGGCGGCCGCCATGGCGGCCGCGACCTCGCCTTCGCCGGCGGCGAGTGGCAGCCGGTCCTGCCGACCTTCGGCCAGAGCCTCGTCGCCCTGCTGGTCGTCCTGGCCCGGCTCGTCGAGCGGATCGCCACGGGCATCGGCCGGGCCGGCTGGCTGGCTCCCGTGCTCGTGGCCGTCCTCGCCTGGGTCGGCCTGCAGGGCTGACCGACACCCCTTCCCACCGCGCCGGCCGCCGGCCGGCGACGCGAACGGAGATCCACCATGCAGCTTCGACGCCAGCTGATGCGCAGCGCCCTCGTGGCCGCCGCCCTCCTCGGCTCCGCCGCCATCGGCCTTCCGGCCGTCCCGGCGCGCGCCGACACCACCCTGCTCAACGTCTCCTACGACCCGACCCGCGAGCTCTACCAGGAGGTCAACAAGGCCTTCGCCGCCAAGTGGAAGGCCGAGACCGGCGAGACGCTGACGGTCCGCGCCTCGCACGGCGGCTCGGGCAAGCAGGCCCGCTCGGTGATCGACGGCCTGGATGCCGATGTCGTCACCCTGGCGCTGGCCAGCGACATCGACGCCATCGCCGAGCTCTCCGGCAAGCTGCCCAAGGACTGGCAGGCACGCCTGCCGCACAACAGCTCGCCCTACACCTCGACCATCGTCTTCCTGGTGCGCGCCGGCAACCCCAAGGGCATCAAGGACTGGTCCGACCTCGTGAAGCCCGGCACCCAGGTCATCACGCCCAATCCCAAGACCTCGGGCGGCGCTCGCTGGAACTACCTGGCGGCCTGGGGCTACTCGCTCGACCGGACCGGCGGCGACGAGGCCAAGGCCAAGCAGTTCGTGGGCGATCTGTTCCGCAACGTGCCGGTGCTCGACACCGGTGCCCGCGGCTCGACCACCACCTTCGTGCAGCGCGGCCTCGGCGACGTGCTGCTGGCCTGGGAGAACGAGGCCTTCCTGGCGCTCAACGAGTTCGGCGCCGACAAGTTCGAGATCGTGGTGCCGTCCGAGAGCATCCTGGCCGAGCCGCCGGTGGCGGTGGTCGACGGCAATGTCGACGCCAAGGGCACCCGCAAGGCCGCCGAGGCCTATCTCGCCTTCCTCTACTCGCCGGAAGGCCAGGCGCTCGCCGCCAAGCACTACTACCGTCCCGCCGAGCCGCAGCACGCCGCCGCCGAGGACATCGCCCGCTTCCCGAAGGTGAAGCTCACCAGCATCGACGATCCGAAGTTCGGCGGCTGGGTCAAGGCGCAGAGCTACCACTTCGCCGATGGCGGCGTGTTCGACCAGATCTACAAGCCCTCGAACTGAGCCGAGCGATGGCCACGCTGGCACTCGGCACGGGATGGCGGCGGCGGCCCGCCGTCATCCCGGGCTTCGGGGTGGCGATGGGAATCACCCTCGCCTATCTCGGCCTGATCGTGCTCGTCCCGCTGGCCGGGCTGTTCCTGCGCTCGGCCAGCCTGGGCTGGGCGGCCTTGTGGAATGTCGCCACCGACGGCCGCACGCTGGCGGCGCTGCGGCTCAGCTTCGGTGCCTCGCTGGCGGCGGGGCTGCTCAACGTCGTCATGGGCAGCCTGGTCGCCTGGGCGCTGGTCCGCTACCGCTTCCCCGGCAAGCGCGTCGTCGACGCCATGGTCGACCTGCCGTTCGCGCTGCCGACCGCCGTCGCCGGCATCGCGCTGACCTCGATCTACGCCCCCAACGGCTGGATCGGCCAGCATCTCGATCCGCTCGGCATCAAGGTCGCCTTCACGCCGCTCGGCGTGATCGTGGCGCTGACCTTCGTCGGCCTGCCCTTCGTCGTCAGGACCGTCCAGCCGGTGCTGCAGGACCTCGAGAAGGACGTCGAGGAGGCCGCCGCCACCCTCGGCGCCAGCCGGCTGCAGACCATCTGCCGGGTGATCCTGCCGGCGATCGGGCCGGCCATGCTCACCGGCTTCGCGCTGGCCTTCGCCCGGGCGGTCGGCGAGTACGGCTCGGTGATCTTCATCGCCGGCAACCTGCCCTTCGTGTCGGAGATCGCACCCTTGCTGATCGTCATCCGGCTCGAGGAGTTCGACTATGCCGGCGCCACCGCCGTCGCCGCCATCATGCTGGTCCTTTCCTTCGTCATGCTGCTGGTGATCAACCTGCTCCAGACCTGGAGCCGGCGGCGCATGGCCCGCAGCTAGGAGACGCCGATGGCCACCGCCCTGCGCGCCCTTCCCCGCATCGACGCCACCGGCGAGCGCCCCTGGACCCGCCGCCTCGTCATCGCCCTGGCCCTCGCCTGGCTCGGCCTGTTCCTGCTGCTGCCGCTGGCGACGGTGTTCGTCGAGGCCACCCGCCAGGGCCTCGGCGCCTTCGTCGAGGCCATCGTCGAGCCCGACGCGCTGGCCGCCATCCGCCTGACCCTGCTGGTGGCCGCCATCGCCGTGCCGCTGAACTGCGCCTTCGGCCTCGCCGCCTCCTGGGCGATCGCCAAGTTCGAGTTCAAGGGCAAGAGCCTGCTCACCACCTTCATCGACCTGCCGTTCTCGGTGAGCCCGGTGATCTCGGGCCTGATCTACGTGCTGCTGTTCGGCGCCCACAGCTGGATGGGGCCCTGGCTCAAGGCGCACGGCATCGAGATCGTGTTCGCCGTGCCCGGCATCGTGCTGGCGACGATCTTCGTCACCTTCCCGTTCGTCGCCCGCGAATTGATCCCGCTGATGCAGGAGCAGGGAACGGAGGACGAGGAAGCCGCATTGTCGCTCGGAGCCTCCGGCTGGCAGACCTTCTGGCGGGTGACGCTGCCCAACGTGAAGTGGGGCCTGCTCTATGGCGTCCTGCTCTGCAACGCCCGTGCGATGGGCGAGTTCGGTGCCGTGTCGGTGGTGTCGGGCCACATCCGGGGCCTGACCAACACCATGCCGCTGCATGTCGAGATTCTCTACAACGAGTACCAGTTCATGGCGTCGTTCGCCGTGGCGTCGCTGCTGGCGCTGCTCGCCATCGTGACGCTCGTGCTCAAGACCGGCCTCGAATGGCGCTTCGGCGCCGAGCTCGCCGCCAAGCATCACTGACGGAGAACACGTATGACCATCGAAGTCCGGAATCTCGTGCGCCGCTTCGACGGCTTCACCGCGCTCGGCGGCGTCGACCTGCGCATCGAGCCGGGCGAGCTCGTGGCGCTGCTCGGGCCGTCGGGCTCGGGCAAGACCACGCTCTTGCGCATCATCGCCGGCCTCGACTTCCCGACCGAGGGCGAGGTGCTGTTCGACGGCGAGGACGCCACCGATCGTCATGTCGGCGCCCGCGGCATCGGCTTCGTGTTCCAGCACTACGCCCTGTTCCGGCACATGACGGTCGCCGACAACGTCGCGTTCGGGCTCAGGGTCAGGCCGCGCCGCCAGCGCCTGTCGCCGGGTGCGATCCACGAGCGGGTCACCGGCCTGCTGCGCCTGGTGCAGCTCGAGGGCTTCGCCCACCGCTATCCCTCGCAGCTCTCGGGCGGCCAGCGCCAGCGCGTCGCCCTGGCGCGGGCGCTGGCGATCCAGCCGCGCGTGCTGCTGCTCGACGAGCCGTTCGGCGCGCTCGACGCCAAGGTCCGCAAGGAGCTGCGGCGCTGGCTGCGGCAGCTCCACGACGAGATGGGCCTGACCAGCCTGTTCGTCACCCACGACCAGGAGGAGGCCATGGAGCTGGCCGACCGGGTGGTGGTGATGCGCAACGGCGGCATCGAGCAGATCGGCTCGCCCGATTCCGTCTACGAGCACCCGGCGACCCCGTTCGTCTACGAGTTCCTGGGCCAGGTGAACCGCCTGCCGGTCTCGGTTTCGCGCGGCCGGGCGAGGCTGTGGAACCAGGACGTGCCGGTGGATCTGCCGCGCCTGGACGCGCTGGGCCCGGCCATCGCCTATGTCCGGCCCGAGGACATCGAGCTGTCGCCGCGCGCCGCCGCCGACAGCGTCCAGGCCCGCGTCGAGCACATCGCCGCCTTCGGGCCGGTGGTGCGCGTCGAGCTCTCGGTGCCGGGCGCGACCGAGCTGCTCACCGCCGAGATGCCGCGCTCGCGGCTGCGCGAGCTGCATCTGCACACCGGCGTGCATACCCACTTGCGCGTGCGTACCGCCAGGGTGTTCGGCGACGGGCAGCAGGTGGCCGCCTGATCATTTATTGCAACGCAGCATTCACAAGCGGAAGGATTCGGCCCATATTGCGTTCTTGACTGCAGGGATCGGCCGCCGCCCTGGCGGCGGATCGTCCCTGTATGGACAATGGGGCGCAGAGCTTGGGCACCACGTTGGTGATCGGCACGCGCAGCCTGTGCGCGGCATCGTTTTCGGCATGGCTCGTGTTGCGGCGTGCCGGACAGCGTTGCGCCGAGGTGGTGGTGCCCCTGCGCCAGCGCGACACGGCGCGGCGGCTGCGCGACCTGTCGCCCACCGCCAGCGTGCCCTGCCTCGTCCTCGACGGCGTGCCCATTACCGGCCCCATGGGCATCGCCGACCATGCCGCCTGGCGCCTGCCCTCGCTCTGGCCCGATCCCGAGCAGCGCGAGCTGGCGCGGCGCAGCGCGCTCGCCGCCGCCCACGGCCTCGGCGAGCTCGCGGCCTTCCTGCCGATGGACATGGCGGCCCGCTTCGGCGAGCCGGGCCACCTCGTCCGGCCGGTGGCCGAAGGCCTGGAACGGCTCATCGGCATCTGGGACGAGTGCCGCGCCGCCGCCACCGCCAAGGGTCCCTTCCTGTTCGGCCGCTTCGGCGTCGTCGACGCCATGATGGCGCCCTGGGCGTCGCGCCTGCTCACCCACGGCATCCGGCTCGACCGGCGCCACGCCGCCTATGTCGAGGCGCTGCGCGCGCTGCCCGAATGGCGCGAGTGGGAATCCGGCCTCCGTGCCGAGCCGATCCGGCCGGAAGCCGTTGCGGCCGCCGTCGAGATCGCGCCCGACGAGCCCGCCGCCGCCGTCCGCTCGCCCGACCCGCCATCCGTGCCCCTCGCCGCGGCGACCGGCCTGGCCGAGCCGCCGCCGGCCGCCTGGGCCACCGCACCCGAATCCGGAGCCCCGGTCGAAACCGCCGTCGAGGTTCCGGCAGCACGGCAGCCGGAGCCGGTGGTGCTGCTGGAGCCGGCCGAGCCGGCGCCCGCGCCGCCCCCGGCAGCGGCGGCGAAGCCGATCCCGGTGCTGGGCCAGCTCCGGCCCATCCGCCGCCCCGGCCACCTTGCGGCACCGCCGGCCGTGCCGGCACCGGCGGCCCCGCCACGCCGCCGGCCGATCCGGCCGCCATCGACCGCCGCCGAGCCTCGCGGCGTCCCGGTTCCGCGCGCCCGTGCCGTGGTGGCGCTGGCGGCCGTCGCCGTCATCGGCACCGTCGCCGTGCTGGGCCTGCCGCGCGCCCTCGCCACCATCGAGCTCGCCATCCCCTATCTGCGCAACGCCGTGCAGCCGGCCGGCGACGCTCCCCGCGAGCCGATGCACCGCGCCGACGCCCTGCCCGCGGCACTGGTGGCGCCCGAGCCCACCGAGGCCGAGACCGTGCTGCATCCGCGTGTCGTCGTGCACTATTCGGGTACCGAGGTCGAGGCGGCGCAGCGCCTGGCCCGGCATCTCGCCGAGAAGGGCTACGAGGTCGCCATCCGGCCGGTGAAAGTCCAGATCGCCCGTCCGAGCGTGCGCTACTATTTCGCCGACGACCGCGCCGCCACCGTCGAGCTCGCCGCCAGCGTCGAGCAGAGCCTGGACGGCCGCACCAATCCGCGCGTGCTCGACCTCAGCCACCACCGCAGCAAGCCGCGGCCCGGCACCCTCGAGGTCTGGATCGGCCCGGCCCGCAGCTGAGCCCGGCCGCTCAGCGCCTCGCCTCCTCCAGCTCCTCGATCGTCCTCGGCCAGTCCTTCCCCAACAGCCGCGACAGTCCGCGGTCGGCCAGGAGCCTGCCCTCGGTCTGGCAGCGCGGGCAGTAGTTGGCCTCGTTGCTGGCGTAGCGGATGCGCTGGATCGCCGTGCCGCAGTCCGGGCACGGCTCGCCGTAGCGGCCATGCGCCGCCATGCCCTTGCGGAACGCCGTCACCTTCTCGGGGAAAGCCTCGTCGGCCTCGGCGCACAGCCGCCCGACCCAGTCCCGCAGCACCACCTGCGTCGCCGCGTGCAGCCGCGCGATCTCGCCTTCGTCGAGTCTGGCCGTCAGCGCCAGCGGCGACAGCTTGGCGGCGTGCAGGATCTCGTCCGAATAGGCATTGCCGATGCCGGCCAGCAGGTGCGGATCGGTCAGCGCCCGCTTCAACGTGTGGTTGCCTCGCTGCAGTGCCGCTGCGAAGGCCTCGACCGTGCAGCCCAGCGGCTCGACCCCGCCAGGATCCAGCGCCGCCAGCCCCGCCTCTCCCTCGACCAGCCGCAGCGACGCCCGCTTCTTCGACCCGGCTTCGCTGAGCACGAGGCTGCCGTCGTCGAAATCGAGCGCCGCCAGCCCGTAGCGGCCGTCCAGCTTCGCCTCGGGTGATTTCCAATGCAGCCGTCCGGCGATCATCAGGTGGATCACCAGCCACAACGCCCCGTCGAGCCCGATGCAGACCCGCTTGCCGAGCCGCCGCAGCTCCACGACATCCCGCCCCTCGGCGCTGCCGATCGGCGGCAGCGCCGTGCGCAGGATGAAGGGGCTGGCGCGTCGGATCCGCCGCAGCGTCCTCCCCTGGATGCGCCGCCGCAGCGCATGCAGATAGGCCTCGACGTCCGGCAGCTCGGGCATGCCTACTCCGCCGGCACCGCCCTGGCACCCGCCGGCTCCTCGACCTCCGGCCGGTGCCGCCGCGCCATCAGCAGATAGGCGGTCGGCACCACGAACAGCGTGAACAGGGTGCCGAGACTCATGCCGCCGACGATCACCCAGCCGATCTGCACCCGGCTCTCCGCCCCCGCCCCCTCGGCCAGCGCCAGCGGCACCGCACCGAACACCATGGCACCGGTGGTCATCAGGATCGGCCGCAGCCGCAGCACCGCCGATTCGATGACAGCCTCCAGCTTGGAGCGGCCCTCGAGCTGGAGCTGGTTGGCGAACTCGACGATCAGGATGCCGTGCTTGGTGATCAGGCCCACCAGCGTGATCAGCCCGATCTGGCTGTAGACGTTGAGGGTGCCGTCGGTGAGCTTCAGCGCCGCCAGGGCACCCATCATCGACAAGGGCACCGTCAGGATGATGATGAACGGGTCGACGAAGCTCTCGAACTGCGCCGACAGCACCAGATAGATGAAGGCCAGCGCCAGCACGAAGGTGACGTAGAGGCTGGCGGCCGAGCTCTTGAGCTCGCGCGCCTGCCCGGCATAGTCGGTGTTGGCCGAGGCCGGCAGGATCCGCGCCGCCGCGTCCTCGAGGAAGGACAGCGCGTCGCCCAGCGTGTAGCCCGGTGCTATGGTGGCGGTGATCTGCGCCGAGCGCAGCTTGTTGAAGTGGTTCAGCTCCTTGGGCGCCACCCGCTCGGTCACGGTGATCACCGCCGACAACGGGATCATCTGGCCGGCCTGGTTGCGCACATGGATGGCGGCGAGGTCGTCCGGGTTGCGCCGGTCGACATTGCCGACCTGGACGATCACCTCGTACTGCTTGCCGTTGCGCTTGAAGCGCGTGACCTCGCGGCCGCCCAGCATCGTCTCCAGCGTGCGGCCGACCTCGTCGACCGACAGCCCGACATTGGCGACCTTGTCGCGGTCGAGGTCGATCTTCAGCTCGGGCTTGTTGAGCTTGAGGTCGGTGTCGACGTTCAGCATGCCGGGGAAGGTCCGAGCCTCGGCCAGCATGGCGTTCACCAGGCCCTGCAGCTCGTCGTAGGTGCCCGAGGTCTGGATGACGAACTGCACCGGCTTCTCGGTCGGGTTCTGGCCGAGCGAGGGCGGGTTGGAGGCGAAGGCCAGCAGCCCCGGCACGCCGAACATCCTGGGCCCCAGCTCGGCCACCACCTCCTGCTGGCTGCGCTGGCGCTCGGCATAGTCCTTCATGCGCATGAAGGAGATGTTCTGGTTGACCACCGGGAAGCCGGTGACGGTGAAGTACTGCGACATCTCCGGCACCGAGGCGTAGAGCTGCTCGATCCGGCTCACGAACGAGTCGGTGTAGTCGAGCGTCGCCCCTTCCGGCGCTATCCCGATGCCGATGATCGTGCCGCGGTCCTCGATCGGCGCCAGCTCGGAGCGCAGCTCGGTGAACAGCAGCGCCCCCGTGGCGGCGATCAGCAGATAGGCCACCACCACCACCGCCGGCAGCCGCAGCACCGCCACCAGCAGCCGGCGGTAGCCGTTGGTCATCTTGAGGAAGCACCACTCGACCATGCGGTAGGGCAGGCTGTGGCGCGGCTGGTGCTTCAGCAGCTTGGAGCACATCATCGGCGACAGCGTCAGCGCCACGAAGCCCGACACCAGCACGGCACCGGCCAGCGCCAGCGCGAACTCGGTGAACAGCCGGCCCGTCCGCCCGGTCATGAAGCCGATCGGCGCATAGACGGCGACCAGGGTCATCGTCATCGCCAGCACGGCGAAGCCGATCTCCTTGCTGCCCTTGAGGGCTGCGGCCCTGGGTGCCATGCCGTGCTCGACGTGGCGGTAGATGTTCTCGAGCATCACGATGGCATCGTCGACGACCAGGCCGATCGCCAGCACCATCGCCAGCAGGGTCAGCGTGTTGATGCTGAAGCCGAAGGCGTACATCAGCGCCAGGCTGCCGATCAGCGACACCGGGATGGTGACGAGCGGGATGATCGTGGCGCGCAGCGAGCGCAGGAACACGAAGATCACGATCACCACCAGCACGATCGCCTCGCCGATGGTGCGGAACACCGAATCGATCGAGGCCTCGATGAACTCGCCGCTGTCGTAGCCGATGTCGATCCGCATGCCGGGCGGCAGCTCGGCCCGCAGGCGCGGCAGCTCCTCGGCCAGTGCCGCCGAGATATCGAGCGGGTTGGCGACGGCCTGCTTGACGATGCCCATGGCCACGGCGTTCTGGCCCATGAAGCGGACGTTGACGCGCTCGTTCTCGGCCGCCAGCTCGACCCTGGCGACCTCGCCGAGCCTGACCGGGTAGCCCTCGGTCTCCTTGAGGATGATTCCGGCGAACTGCTCGGGCTCGCGCAGGTCGGTCTCGCTGACCACGGTGAACTCGCGGTCCACACTCTCGACCCGGCCGGCCGGGATCTCGATGTTCTGCTTTCTCAGCGCGTTCTCGACGTCCTGCGGCGTCAGCCCGAAGGCGGCGAGGCGCTGGGCGTCGAGCCAGATCCGCATGGCGTAGCGCCGCTCGCCAAAGATGCGCACGTCGGCGACACCCGGCAGGTTCTGCAGCCGGTCCTTGACGAAGCGGTCGGCATAGTCGGTGACGTCGAGCGGCGTGGCGCTGTCGGAGGAGAACGCCATGTAGATGATCGGCTGGGCGTCGGCCTCGACCTTGGCCACCACCGGCTCGTCGATCTCCTGCGGCAGCTGCCGGCGCACCCGGCTGACCCGGTCGCGCACGTCGTTGGCCGCGCCGTCGGGGTCGCGCGTGGTCTTGAAGCGCACGGTGATCTGGCTGCGCTCGGCCCGGCTGATCGAGCTCATGTACTCGATGCCCTCGATGCCGGAGAGCGATTCCTCCAGCGTCTGGGTCACCTGGCTCTCGACGATGTTGGCCGAGGCACCCTTGAAGCTGGTCTCGACCGTGACCACCGGCTCGTCGATGTTGGGATATTCGCGCACCGGCAGCCGGTCCCAGGCGATGATGCCGAGCAGCACGATCACCAGCGACATCACCGTCGCCAGCACCGGCCGGCGGATCGAGACTTCCGAGAGAACCATCGTCGTTCCCCCGGGGCTCAGGCGGAAGGCGGCGCTGTGGGCTGCACCGGCGCGCCGTCGCGCAGCTTGATCTGGCCGGCGGTGACCACGACGTCGCCGGCGGCGAGCCCGGCCACGATCTCGACCATGCCGTCGCGGCGGATGCCGGGCTCGACCCTGGTCAGCGCCGCCTTGCCGTCGACCACCTTGAACACGAACTGGGCCCCGCCCTGCGGCACCAGCGCCGCCTCCGGCACCTGCAGCGCGTCCGCCTTTTCGTTCAGCACCAGCTCGACGCGGGCGAACAGGCCCGGCCGCAGCACGCCCTCGGCATTGGGCAGCAGCGCGCGCAGCAGGATGCTGCGGCCGCTCTCGTCGATCAGCGGGTCGATGGCATAGACCTCGCCCCCGAAGCGCTGCTGGCCGAAGGCGTCGACCGCCACCTCGATCGCCTGGCCGTGACGGACCGCGGCGAGGAAATTCTCCGCCACCCGGAAATCGACCTTCAGCGGGTCGATCTGCTCGAGGTTGACGATGGCGTCGCCCGACTCGACGAAGTCGCCGACCGAGACCTTGCGCAGGCCGACGATGCCGTCGAACGGCGCGGTGAGCGTCAGCTTGCCCATCCGCGCCCGCGCCAGCGCCAGCGAGGCCTCGGCGGTGCGCATCTGGCCCAGCGCCTGGTCGAGGCTGGCCCGCGTGCCGCTGCCGCGCCGGCTCAGCTCGGACTGCCGCTCGTGGTCGGCCCTCGCCAGGTCGACCGCCGCCTGGGCCGAGGCGATCTCGGCCTCGCTGACCGCCCGGTCGAGCGCCAGCAGCACCCGGCCCTTCTCGACCGGCTGGCCCTCCTCGAAGCCGATCTCGACCACCCGGCCGTCGACCTCCGGCTTGATCACCACCGATTCGCCCGAGCGCAGCGTGCCCACGGCGGTCAGCCGCCGCTGGATCGGTCCCGCCTTCACCGCCACCGTCTCGACCGGCAGCGCGAAGCCGCCCCGCCCGCCCGCCGGTGCCGCCGGCCCGCCCTGCGCCACCGCCGGCTGCCAGGGCAGCCCGTAGAAATGCCAGTAGGCGCCCGCCGCCCCGGCCAGCATCAGCAGAATGACGACGAGCTGAACGAGGATTCGCAACGCGGCACCTTTCCCCCACATTTGCTGCGCAGCATAGTGCAACCCTCGACACGGCGCACCGGTCCGCAGCAGAGCAGGGAGAGCCGCCCATGGCCGAGCACCACGACCACGCCGGCCCGATCGACTGGCGCGAGCACGGGGTGAAGGTGATCCCCGGCCACTCCCTCGACCCCAACACCGCCCAGACACCCGGCATGAATCGCGCCGCCGCCATCAACAGGGCGCGCGCCGGCGCCGAGAAGATCTGGGCCGGCACCGTCACCATCCATGCCAACGCCAAGACCGGCGCCCATCACCACGGCGACCTCGAGAGCATCATCTACGTCGTCAAGGGCAAGGCACGCATGCGCTGGGGCGACCGTCTCGAATACACCGCCGAGGCCGGCCCGGGCGACTTCATCTACGTGCCGCCCTACGTGCCGCACCAGGAGATCAACGCCAGCCGCGACGAGACGCTCGAATGCGTGCTGGTCCGCTCCGGCCAGGAGCCGGTCGTGGTCAATCTCGACATCGAGCCGGTGGAGAAGCCCGAGGATGTGCCCTGGGTCGACCCGATCCACCGCTGAGCCGTCCGCCCGCCGCCGATCGGCCCCGTCCACTCGGGATCCACTTGTCTAACCTGCCCCGGCCCCGGTAACTCCGATGTGATCGATCGTGATCGCCGCGTCATCTGGCGCGCCGATCCTGCCGCCATCGGGATCCGCCATGCTCGAATCGCTGACCAGCCTGCTCACGCTGACCGTCCTCGAGGTGGTGCTGAGCATCGACAACCTCGTGGTCATCGCCATCCTGGTCGGCAAGCTGCCCAAGGAACGCCAGGCCGCCGCCCGCTACGCCGGCATGACGCTGGCGCTGGTGCCGCGCCTCGTGCTGCTGCTGTTCATCGGCTGGATCATCGGCCTGACCGAGCCGCTGTTCTTCGTCCTCGGCCATCCGGCCTCGGGCAAGGACCTGATCCTGGCGATGGGCGGCCTGTTCCTGATCTACAAGGCCACCCACGAGATCCACGGCTCGCTCGAGGGCGAGGAGGGCGAGGCCACGGCGAAGGTGCTCTCGAACTTCGGCGCCGTGGTGACGCAGATCGCGCTGATCAACCTCGTGTTCTCGATCGATTCCATCGTCACCGCCGTCGGCATGGCCAACGAGATCTGGATCATGGCGGTGGCGGTGATCCTGTCGATGATCGTGCTGATGGCGGCGTCGGGCCCGGTCGCCGCCTTCGTCGAGGCCCATCCGACGGTCAAGATCCTGGCGCTGGGCTTCCTCATCATGATCGGCATGGCGCTGGTCGCCGACTCCTTCGGCGCCCACGTGCCGAAGGGCTACATCTACAGCGCCATGATCTTCTCGATCTTCATCGAGCTGATCAACATGTACCAGCGCCGGGCCAGGCCCGTGCACCTGCGCAACCCCTACGGCAGCGACACCGCGGCCGAAGGCGACGAGGTCGAGGCGCTGCACCGCGCCGGCATGCCGGGGGCGGGACGCCCGAATCCCTAGGTCCGGCACGGCCTTGCGGCAAAATCGCCGGCTTGGCCACCGCCGGCTATGGGAGCACGATCGCCTCGCCGATCGCATCGGGGGGAAGGCGACGTCATGGAAAATCAGCTCAGGCAGGCGGCTCTCGACTATCATCGCTATCCGACGCCGGGAAAGATCGCGGTCACCCCGACCAAGGGGATGAGCAACCAGCGCGATCTCGCGCTCGCCTACAGCCCGGGCGTGGCCGTGCCCTGCATGGAGATCAACAAGGACCCCCTCCGGGCCTACGACTACACCGCCAAGGGCAATCTCGTCGCCGTGATCAGCAACGGCACCGCCGTGCTGGGCCTCGGCAACATCGGTGCGGTCGCCGGCAAGCCGGTGATGGAGGGCAAGGGCTGCCTGTTCAAGAAGTTCGCCGGAATCGACGTGTTCGACATCGAGATCGACGAGACCGATCCCGACAAGCTGGTCGAGACCATCGCCTCGCTGGAGCCGACCTTCGGCGGCATCAACCTCGAGGACATCAAGGCGCCCGAGTGCTTCGTGATCGAATCGAAGCTCCGCCAGCGCATGAAGATCCCGGTGTTCCACGACGACCAGCACGGCACGGCGATCGTGGCGGCGGCGGCCCTGCTCAACGCGCTGCACGTCGTCGGCAAGCGCATCGAGGACGTCAAGCTCGTCTGCTCCGGTGCCGGTGCCGCGGCCATCGCCTGCCTCGACCTCGTCGTCCGGCTCGGCATGCGCCGCGAGAACATCTGGGTCACCGACAGCAAGGGCGTCATCCACACCGGCCGCTCGGCCTCGATGGATGTCCAGAAGCAGCGTTACGCCCAGGAGACCGACGCCCGCACGCTGGCCGACATCGTGCCCGGTGCCGACGTGTTCTTCGGCCTGTCGATGGCGGGCGTGCTGAAGCCCGAGATGGTGGCGGCGATGGCCGAGCGGCCGGTCATCCTGGCCATGGCCAATCCCGAGCCCGAGATCCGCCCCGAGGCCGCCAAGGAGGTCCGGCCCGACTGCATCATCGCCACCGGCCGGTCGGACTACCCGAACCAGGTCAACAACGTCCTGTGCTTCCCCTTCATGTTCCGCGGCGCCCTCGACGTGGGCGCCACCACCATCAACGAGGAGATGAAGCTCGCCTGCGTGCGCGCCATCGCCGAGCTGGCACGCGCCGACGTTTCGGACGTGGTGGCGGCCGCCTATGGCCGCCACGACATCCGCTTCGGTCCCGAATACCTGATCCCGCCGCCGTTCGATCCCCGACTGATCACCGCCGTCGCCCCGGCGGTGGCGGAGGCCGCGATGCGGAGCGGCGTCGCCAGCCGGCCGATCGCCGACCTCCGCGCCTACCGGCATTCGCTGGAGCGTTACGTCTACACCTCGGGCACGGTGATGCAGCCGGTGTTCCAGGCCGCCTCCGACCAGGAGACCCGGCGCATCGTCTATGCCGAGGGCGAGGACGACCGCGTATTGCGCGCCGCCCAGGTGGCGGTCGACGAGAGCCTGGCCCGACCGCTCCTGGTGGGCCGCCCGGACGTCATCGCCGGCAAGATCCGCGATCTCGGCCTCAGGCTCGAGGCCGGCCGCGACTACGACGTCGTCGGCTTCGACGACCATGCGTTCCTGGAGCAGGCGGCGGCCGCCTACTACAAGCTCGGCGCCCGCAAGGGCCTGACCCGCGACTACGCCGCCGCCGAGATGCGCGGCAACGGCACGCTGGTCGGCGCCATGCTGGTGCTGGAGGGCCGGGCCGACGGCATGCTGTGCGGCACCTCCGGCCGCTATGCCTCGCACCTGAAATATGTCCTCGACACCATCGGCATGCGCGAGGGCGTGCCGCAGCTCGCCGCCATGCATCTCCTGATGCTGCCGCAGCAGACCGTGTTCATCTGCGACACCTACATCAACCCCGACCCGACCGCCTGGCAGCTCGCCGACATCGCCCTGCTGGCGGCCGACGAGATCCGACGCTTCGGCCTCGAGCCGCGCCTGGCGTTGCTGTCGCATTCGAGCTTCGGCTCGGCCGAGACGGCCAGCGCCCGCAAGATGCGCGAGGCGCTGCGGCTGATCCGCGAGCGCGCGCCCGACCTCGAGGCCGAGGGCGAGATGCATGCCGACGCAGCGCTCAGCAAGCGCATCATGGACCAGGTCTTCCCGGATTCGCGGCTCACCGCCGAGGCCAACCTGCTGATCATGCCCAACCTCGACGCCGCCAACATCACCTTCAACGCCTTGAAGATCGTGGCTGGTCAGGGCGTCACCGTCGGCCCCATCCTGCTGGGTGCCGCGAGGCCCGTGCACATCCTCACGCCCACGAGCACGGTCCGCCGCCTCGTCAACATGACGGCGCTGGCGGCCGTCGACGCCGCAGGCCCCCGCCATCCCTGAAAGGCAGACGCATGCACAAGATCGTCTTTCTCGACCGCGCCACGATCGGTCCGCGGGTGGTGCTGCGCCTGCCCTCCTTCGAGCACGACTACACCGAGCACCAGCAGACCGCGGCGGACGAGGTGCTCGGGCGGCTGAAGGGTGCGACCATCGCCATCACCAACAAGGCCCGCCTGCCCGCCGATGTCCTGGCGCGGCTGGCCGACCTGAAGCTGGTGGCGGTCGCCGCCACCGGCACCGACTGCGTCGACAAGCCGTACTGCCGGGATCACGGCATCGCCGTCACCAACATCCGCGGCTACGCGCTGCGCACGGTGCCCGAGCACACCTTCACGCTGATGCTGGCGCTGCGCCGCAACATCGTGCCCTACCGCGACGACACCCTGGCCGGCGAATGGCAGCGTTCCGGCCAGTTCTGCTTCTTCAACCATCCGATCGGCGACCTCGGCGGCGCCAAGCTCGGCATCATCGGCGAGGGTGTCCTGGGCCAGCGCGTCGCCGAGATCGCCAAGGCGTTCGGGATGGTGACGATGTTCGCCGCCCACAAGGGCAGGACCGGCCTCGGGCCGCTCTACACCCCCTGGGACGAGGTGATCGAGACCAGCGACGTCATCACCCTGCACAGCCCGCTGACGTCGCAGACCGCCGGCATGATCGCCATGCCGGAGTTCCGGCGCATGAAGCGCCGGCCGCTGCTGATCAACACCGCCCGCGGCGGCCTCGTCGTCGAGGAGGATCTCGAGAAGGCCCTCGACGAGGGCCTGATCGCCGGCGCCGGCTTCGATGTCACCATGCCCGAGCCGCCGCCGGCCGACGGCCCGCTGATGCGCATCGCCAAGCGCCCCAACGTCATCGTCACGCCGCACATCGCCTGGGCCAGCGACGAGGCCCAGCAGACCCTCGCCGACCAGCTGATCGACAACATCGAGAGCTTCGTCGCCGGCAGGCCCACCAACCTCGTCGCAGGCGACTACTAGACTGTGAACGGGCTCACAGATTTGATGGCCGGTTTCGTCCGAAGATGTTCTTGAGCAGGACCGCTCGTCGCTGAGATCGACAGTCGTCCTGTTCTCACTCACCCGAGAACATCTGAAGGACGACTATCGTGAATAGCCGACATCAGGTTCCGACGACCTGCGCCAGCGTGCTGGCATCCGTGGCCCTCGGCGCGCTGCTGGTCACTGGCCCGCCGGCCCGCGCCGGGCTGATCGACCAATCGACCGGCGAGGCCTGCTGGGGCGCCGGCTGCGTCGAGGGCTCCGACGGCGACCTCCCCGACGGGCCGTCGGGCGGTGGCGGCCAGCCCTCGGTCAGCCTGCCGCCCAACGTCACGACCGAGGACTGCTCGGACGCCGACTCGCGGCGGATCGGCGACGCGGTCACCTGGCTCAAGAGCAACATCCCGGCGATCACCGCCAAGATGGCGCAGTCGCCGGACCTGATGTCCTGGCCCGGCAACAGCCGCGAGAACTTCGAGGACAAGCTGGACAAGCCACTGAAGTTCCACTGCATCGGCGGCAAGGCCAAGTGCGGCGACCTCCTGGGCATCACCTATCCGGTGTTCGCACAGAGCCGCGTCAACCTGTGCTCGACACAGATCGACGCCAGCCGCGCCGGCGACAGCTTCGGGATCGACGCGCTCTACGTGCATGTGGTGGCGCATGAGATCGGCCACCTGATACGGCTGAACACCCACAAGGCCGGCTGCATCGCGCGCTACACCGACGGCAGCTTCTCCGATGCCCTCGGCTTCGCCGCCGAGTACGCCTTCCGCAACCTGCCCTACGATCCGGCCGCCTACGACGGCGACTGCCCGGGCCTGACACCCGAGCCCTTCTCGCTCGACGACAAGCTGAACAACATGGAAAGGCCGGTGCAGGTGCTGAAATAGCCGCGATGCCGCGCCGGCGGGATCTACCGGGGCGGGCTCGCCGCCCCGGCGGCGATCGCCGGTCCCGCCGATGCCGCGGGCGACTGGTCGGCCGGCGCCGCCTCCAGCAGCTCGCGCAAGCCCAGGCCCCAGGACGAGATCGCCTTGATGAACGGCAGCACCGGTACGTCCAGCAGCTTCACACGGTCGGGCGTGAAGATGTAGAGCGAGCCGGACATCGGCGCCGGCGTGGCCGGCACGAACACCAGCAGCCGGCCGTCGGCCAGCTCGTCCATGATCAGCGCCGGGCTCTGGCCTTCCTCGATCTCGACGAGTGCCGGCCGCATGGCGCGGTGGTCCTCGGCCAGTGGCCCCTCGGCGGCGAAGGCCTTGACCAGCCGGTAGCCGGGGATCTGCTGGAACAGCATCTGCTCGAGCCGGCGCCTGACCCAGCGCCCGATGGCCGAGCGCACCAGCAGCCCCACGACCAGGCAGGCCAGCGCCAGCACGACCGCCGCCACCAGCACCGGATGGACGAACTGGCCGGCGAGCGGCGTGGTCGCCACCTCCAGCTTGCGGACGATGCCGACGACCAGCAGGACGATGGCGCCGAGCGGCAGCACCACCAGGGCCCCGTCGAGCAGCGCGCGCTTGAGGCTGTCCATGTGCGAGCGCCCCCGTTCCTGGTCGGGGCGGCGTGATTCGAACACGCGACATCCAGCTCCCAAAGCTGGCGCCCTGCATTATTTTAGTTTACACTAGAGCCTGCCCAACTGTCAAGTGTTTGTTTCAAATGGCTCAACGATTCGTAGTTGAGACTTCGGGCCTCCAGCCATCGAGCATGGATGTCAACTGTGTTTGTTGGGCAGCCTTGTCCCAGCCCTCGATCAGACGCTGAACATCAGCTCTCCCGCACCTGTCATCGTTTCGCAACCACGACGCAGTCCCAGCGTTCTTGAGACGGCGCAGGGCCACGGCGAGTCTTCACTTTATCTTTCCAAGCGCCTGATCGAGGAATCCATTTATCATGCGACGCACAGCGGTTTCTGGAACCCGCCGCTTCCGTGCGACGACCACTGCACGCAGCTTTCCCCTATCTATTTGATCGCTCACCCATTTTGGACCCAGATCGGTGAGTCCCGCAGCGTGCAGCTGGTCCACAACGCTGGAAATCTCCAGCAGACGATCTCGATAGGTGAACCCGGCTGCATTCTTCACCACCGGTGAGCCCCTGTGACTTTCTGTCTGCAATGGCTTGGCGCCGAAACTGTAGGACCCCGTATTCAGCATAGCAATCCCCGAAATTAGCTATCAGTCGGTATGTGACTCATAGTCCATAGACGCGTCGTCCGGCAGGTCTCTAATCGGCTATGTGGACCTTACCCGACACTTCGGACCAGCAGTCCGTCGCCATCGTGAGTTGCTGCGCCTAAGCCAGGACGAATTGGCGGCGCGGGCGGGCCTTGACCGCACCTATGTAAGCGGGATTGAGCGCAGCCGCCGAAATCCTACCCTCGAAGTTCAGCAGCGCTTAGCCGACGCACTTGGCGTCGGGCTAGACGTGATCTTTGCCACCGCGCGGGAACTCAGCATGCCGAAAAGGCCGGGCAAGCCGTAGCTCCCTTCATCCCCGTTCTGACCAGAGACTGCCAAGCATGCCTGTATAGCGGCTGCATCGGCGACCGCCGTGCAATCCCGGCTTACGGGCGGCTGACAAGTGAGGGCTCCATCGGGGGTGTGCAAGACGGAAAGCCGCTGTTTGCAGCTCGACAAACGCGCGATCGTGCGGCGCCCGGATGGTTCGACGGTGGCTGCCGCCTCAGAAATCGCTTAGCAGCTCACGGTAGAGCGCGAGCGCGCGACGGCGATCCCGGACGGCGTTGTCCTCCCACCCCTGCGCGTCATGCTCGGCGATGGCTTCGGCGAGCAACTGGAAGAAGCGGTCGAGCGCCGGCTTTGCAAATGCCATGTCTGGGTTCAGGCCTCGCGGCCGATCCGAATAGACCCCCGTGGGCGTGCTCACGTCCCAGACCCAGAGCGACTGATATCCCTCCGAACGGGCGAAGATCATCGCCGAATCCACTCCGGCTCTCCACCACATCATCTCAAGCACGAGCGGTTTCGGCAGGAGCGCCTGCATGGCTTCGAGGCCGAGTTTGCGGCGACCGACAACCAACAGGTCCAGTCTTGCAAGGAGGGCCTCGTCCCCTTCGCTTCGATCTGGCATTTCAGACGCCGGCAGATCGCAGCTCATGCACCACCCCCTGGCAGCATCGACTACTCATCACAATGTCGGCTCAATTCTTTCGAGAGGGCAAGCCTTTTCGAAGGCGCTAACCGGGGCATCCTCTCGTCGTGAAGTCGATTGCCGAGACCGGCCGCACCTCGGCTACCGCAACCAGGGCCGGAGACCGTGGGAATTGTATAGAGGTTTTGTCAGACAAGGAGGTTAAGAAGAGCTGAAAGGATAATGGCAGCCAGCGCGATTCGTTGATGTCCTCAATGAGAAAAAGCATACATGGGTAGGACATGCCTATGCGTGTTAAATTTACCCGGTATAAGTTATTACGACCTAGGTTGGCTTCTGCCTACTACGAGCACGGAGTCCGTTGTGGACAGGAGAACTTGGCCAAGGAGGAAGGTGTGACGGTTACGGTAGCCCCATCCCCATCTCGCATTAACGAGAATACGGTGGGCACCCGCATTCGGGATGCCATGGCCAAGATTGACGGTATGACCCATCAAAAGTTAGCCGACACCCTGGGGCTGAGCCGACCAGCCGTGACGCAATGGGTGTCCAACGCGCGTCCGCACCCTCTATCGAGCGCATCGCCGCCGTCGCAAAAATCCTGGATGAGCGGCCCGAGTGGCTGGCCTACGGGATCAACCAGGAGCCCCGTATCGAGTATCGGCAGTCGGAAGGCACGGTCACCATCGCCGAAGTGATGTTCGGTACGTCGCCCAGCGAAGAGATCACGGTCGGGTCGTGGGCGGCACCGGTCGAGTGGATTCACGACGAGCTGCGTGCAGACCCGGCAAAGCTGCGTCTGGTCGAGCTGACCAGCGACGCGTTCGCGCCGCAATACGAAGAGGGTGAGAAGCTGCTGGTCGACCTGTCGATGTGTGTGCCGCAGCCCAAGGGCATGTTCCTGATCGCCGATGGCGTCGGCGTCAGTCTTGCCAAGCTGACGATCGTGCCGGGCTCGGTCCCGATGATCCGGGTGGCGCCGTCCCGTGACGAGAGCTACGAGGTCGAGGTCAGCAAGCTACGAGTGGTTGGCAAGGTTCGCCGACAGATCAAGCGGGTACGGTGACGGCGGGCGTCACCTGCGCTTGCCCAGCATTTCGTCCAGATGCCCATCGTCAAAGAACGGACGGCCTCCTTGGGCGCGCGACGGTTACGTGCGACGACGGTCGTCAGGTTGCCCCTACCAATCTGATCGGTGACCCACTTCGCGCCCAGATCGGTCGAGCCGGCGGCGTGAATGTGGAAACCACACTGGAAACATCCGGCAACGGTTCCGCGGGCGAATTTGGTTATCACTGCTAACCCACTACCGGCTTAGACGACACATGATGGGCGTCCTTACGCGATCAAGCGAAAATGTTAGTCAAACACGGCTCCGTTAAGTCAGCGAAACTAATTTTGAGTCAATGAAATTAACCATGCCGGAAGGTTTCCACCCGAGTTTCCACATCCGAGACGCATCTCGGCGGTTCTCGGCGGTTTTCGGCACGAGTTTCCACGCGATGTAAGCCAGACTGCCCGGAAATTCAAGAAAGTTGTGAGAGCCAACTTATTGTTTTATTTGGGATTTTTGTGGTCGGGGCGGCGTGATTCGAACACGCGACATCCAGCTCCCAAAGCTGGCGCTCTACCAGGCTGAGCTACGCCCCGACGGGCGGCGAACGTAGCGGTCCCGCCGGCGGATTCCAATCCGCCTCGTCAGCATTCCACCACGTTCACCGCCAGGCCGCCGAGGCTGGTCTCCTTGTACTTGTCCATCATGTCCCGGCCGGTCTGCCGCATGGTCTCGATCACCTTGTCGAGCGCCACGTGGTGCGTGCCGTCGCCGCGCAGCGCCAGCCGGGCGGCGTTGATCGCCTTCACCGCCCCCATGGTGTTGCGCTCGATGCAGGGGATCTGGACGAGGCCGCCGATCGGATCGCAGGTCAGGCCGAGATTGTGCTCCATGCCGATCTCGGCGGCGTTCTCGACCTGCTCGTTGCTGCCGCCCAGCACGGCGCACAACGCACCGGCTGCCATCGAGCAGGCCACCCCGACCTCGCCCTGGCAGCCGACCTCGGCGGCACTGATCGAGGCGTTCTCCTTGTACAGCATGCCGATGGCGGCGGCGGTCAGCATGAAGCGCACGATGCCGTCGTCCGAGGCGCCCGGCACGAAGCGGCTGTAATAGGCCAACACCGCCGGAATCACGCCGGCGGCGCCGTTGGTGGGGGCGGTGACCACCCGGCCGCCGGCGGCGTTCTCCT
>DAOLFG010000150.1:0-2571 GCA_035326425.1 Geminicoccus sp.
CCATGGTCATGCACGTGGCGCTCAACCACAAGACCACCTACCGCTACGACCGGCCGATCCATCTCGGCCCGCAGATCGTCCGGCTCCGCCCGGCGCCGCACTGCCGGACCCGCATCCTCGCCTATTCGCTGAAAGTCCTGCCCGCACAGCACTTCATCAACTGGCAGCAGGATCCGCACAGCAACTATCTCGCCCGCTTCGTCTTTCCCGAGACCACGCGCGAGCTGTCGGTCGAGGTCGACCTCGTCGCCGAGATGGCGGTGCTCAATCCCTTCGACTTCTTCCTCGAGCCCGCCGCCGAGAAGATCCCCTTCGTTTACGAGCCGCTGCTGAGGAAGGATCTCGAGCCCTTCCTCGAAGCGGCACCGGTCGGGCCGCTGCTCGCCAAATGGCTGGAGAGCGTGCCGCGCGAGCCCACGCCCACCGTCGACTTCCTGGTCGCGCTGAACCAGCGCCTGTGGAAGGACACCCGCTACACCATCCGCCTCGAGCCCGGCATCCAGACGCCCGAGGAGACGCTGGAGCTGGCCTCGGGATCCTGCCGCGACAGCTCCTGGCTGCTGGTGCAGATCCTGCGCAACCTCGGCCTCGCCGCCCGCTTCGTCTCGGGCTACCTGATCCAGCTCAAGCCCGACGTGAAGGCGCTCGACGACGGCCCTTCGGGGGCCGAGGCCGACTTCACCGACCTGCACGCCTGGACCGAGGTGTTCCTGCCGGGCGCCGGCTGGATCGGCCTCGATCCGACCTCGGGCCTGCTGGCCGGCGAGGGCCACCTGCCGCTGGCCGCCACCCCCGACCCGCAAAACGCCGCTCCGATCTCGGGCCTCGTCGAGCCCTGCGAGGTCGAGTTCGGCCACGAGATGAGCGTGCGCCGCATCTTCGAGCAGCCGCGCGTCACCCTGCCCTACGACGAGGCGACCTGGCGCGAGGTGGTCGAGGCCGGCCGGGCCGTCGACCGCCGGCTGGTCGACAACGACGTGCGCCTCACCGTCGGCGGCGAGCCGACCTTCGTCTCGATCGACGACCGCGACGGTGCCGAATGGAACACCGCCGCCGTCGGGCCGATGAAGCGCGGCAGGGCGGACGATCTGATCAAGCGGCTGGCCGTCCGCTTCGCGCCGGGCGGCATGTTCCATCACGGCCAGGGCAAGTGGTACCCCGGCGAGCAGCTGCCGCGCTGGGCCTTCGCCCTCTACTGGCGGACCGACGGCCAGCCGCTGTGGCGCAATCCGTCATTGATCGCCGAGGAGAGCCCGCCGGTCGGCGCCTCGCTGGAGCAGGCCCGGCGCTTCGCCTACGGCCTGACCGAGCGGCTGAGCATAGAGACCGACCATGTGCTGCCGGCCTTCGAGGATCCGGCCCACTTCATGCTCAAGGAGCACATGCTCCCGGAGAACCTCGATCCCTCCGACAACAAGCTCGACGACGTGCAGGAGCGCAAGCGGCTGGCCCGGGTGTTCGACCGCGGCCTCGACGTTCCGTCGGGCTTCGTGCTTCCCATCCAGCGCTGGCAGTCGCGCGACCGCGGCTGGTGGCGCAGCGAGCGCTGGGCCACCCGGCGCGGCAAGCTGTTCCTGGTCCCCGGCGATTCGCCGGTGGGCTACCGGCTGCCGCTGGGCTCGCTGGCCCATGTCGAGCCCGGCGATTTCCCGCATGTCTATCCGCTCGATCCGTTCGCCGCCCGCGCCGCCCTGCCGGCCAGCCCGCCGGTGATGCAGGAGCGGCTGCGCCCGGCCGAGCCCGGCCAGCCCTTCTTCGCCCCCGCCACCGTGGTGCGCACCGCGCTCGCCATCGAGCCGCGCGACGGCCACATCTGCCTGTTCATGCCGCCGACCGAGAGTGCCGACGACTATCTCGAGCTGATCTCGGCCATCGAGGACACGGCGGCGGCCCTGTCGCTGCCGGTCCGCATCGAAGGCTACCCGCCGCCGTCCGACCATCGCATCAACGTCATCAAGGTGACGCCCGACCCCGGCGTCATCGAGGTCAACATCCAGCCGTCGCACAGCTGGGACGAGCAGGTGGCGATCACCGAGGCGCTCTACGAGGAGGCCCGCCTCGCCCGCCTCGATACCTGCAAGTTCCAGCTCGACGGCCGCCAGACCGGCACCGGCGGTGGCAACCACGTGGTCATCGGCGGCGCCAGCGCCGCCGACAGCCCGTTCCTGCGTCGTCCGGACCTGCTGGCCTCGCTGATCGCCTACTGGCAGAACCACCCGTCGCTGTCCTACCTGTTCTCCGGCCTGTTCATCGGCCCGACCAGCCAGGCGCCGCGCATCGACGAGGCCCGGCAGGACCAGCTCTACGAGATGGACATCGCGCTGAAGCAGATCCCGCTGCCGCCCTCGATGGCGACACCGCCCTGGCTGGTCGACCGCATCTTCCGCAACCTGCTGATCGACGTCACCGGCAACACCCACCGCGCCGAGATCTGCATCGACAAGCTCTATAGTCCCGACGGTCCGACCGGCCGGCTCGGCCTCGTCGAGTTCCGCGCCTTCGAGATGCCGCCGCATGCCCGGATGAGCCTGGCGCAGCAGCTGGTGCTGCGGGCGCTGATCGCCTGGTTCT
>DAOLFG010000029.1:0-59399 GCA_035326425.1 Geminicoccus sp.
GGGAACGGCCCGGACAGGAAGGGGGGGGGGGGGGGGGGGGGGGGGGTGGGGGGCGGGGCGGAGCGGTCCGAGAAGGGAAGCAGAAGTGAGCGTCCCCGCCTCTCCCTGTCATGGCCGGGCTCGACCCGGCCATCCAGCTCTCGCCATAAAGTTGCATGGCGTATGCGTACGTCTACCTCATGGCCAGCCGCCGCAACGGCACCCTCTATCTCGGCGTCACCAGCGATCTGGTCCGCCGTATCCATGAGCACCGTACGGGCAGCTCTGGCTTCACCGCCCGCTACGAGGTCCGGCATCTCGTGTGGTTCGAGCCGCACGACAACATCGCCGTGGCGATCCAGCGGGAGACGAGTCTCAAGCGATGGAAGCGGGCGTGGAAGATCGCGTTGATCGAGAGAGACAATCCTGCATGGCGCGACCTGTGGGAGGAGATCGTGGCGTGAGGCGCTGGATGGCCGGCTCAAGGCCGGCCATGACAAAGAGGGGCGACGACAACCGCTCTCGGTCTTGTCATGGCCGGCCTTGAGCCGGCCATCCATACGCCGGGGCCGCATCAGTCGAGGCTGCCCATCACGGCTTGCCTGAAACCGAATACGGCGCGGTTGCCGCGATAGGGGACCAGGGTCACCTCGCGGGTCTGGCCGGGCTCGAAGCGGACGGCGGTGCCGGCCGGGATGTCGAGGCGCCGGCCGCGCGCCTTGGCGCGGTCGAAGTCGAGGCCGGGGTTGGTCTCGGCGAAGTGGTAGTGCGAGCCGACCTGGATCGGCCGGTCGCCGGTGTTGGCGACAGTGAGCGTGACGGTGGGCTGGCCCTCGTTGAGCACGAGGTCGCCGGGTGCGGTGAGGATTTCGCCGGGGATCATCGCAATCCACTTCACTCGTCGAGACGGCAGGAGGGCATCGGACGGACGGCTAGACCCCGCCGGTCGCCTGGCGAGCCAGGCTGGCGCGGTCGACCTCGACATGCAAATCGTAGGCCGGCGGGCCGGTCACCCGATAGGCGGTCAGGTTGCCGTTGCGCAGGTCGGCGGCACTGATGGTCAGCTGCATGCCGAGCATGACCGTGCTCTCGTCCGATTCGGTGGCCAGGCCCGACATGCCGGCCGCGAAGCCATTCAGCTTGGCAGCGACCCGATAGTCGATGACGTAGTCGTTGCCTTGTCTGGTCACGTTGACGAACTGGTTCTTCTGCTGGCCATCCAGGGGATTGCCGATCCGCGGCATCAGCTTGCTGCCGCTTTCGCTGGTGAACGTATCACGGGTGCCGATGTTCAGGCCGGTCAGCACCTGTTGCGAGACCAGCATCGACAGCCCCAGGCTCTCGGCGTCATTGCCGGTGAACCTCGCCAGCGTGGCGCGCGCATCGACCGGCCCCTTGTCCTGCAGCAGCGTGCCGCCGAGCCTGATCTCCGAACGCGGCAGATCCTTCATGAACTGCTCGGCGACAGTCGGCAGTCCCTGCGCGCCGATCGTCTTCATGCCCTGCAGGTCGCGGAGACTGTCGTCGACATATCTGAACGTCGACTGCATCGAAGCCTGGCTGTAGTTGCCCCGCATATCGCCGCTCAGCCGCTGCGGATTCTGCGGATGGTCGGCGAGCGTCAGCGATCGCGGGCTGGCCCCGGCGAGGTGCTGCTCCTGCTGGAGCACCGTGGCGATCGTCGCCTGGATGTGGGCGAGATCGCCGCGCCGTACCCCTTGATTGAAGTCGATCTGCGGATGATCGCGGGCCAACGCGGAGAAGATGCGGGCGGCCTCGGCCGGATATTCGCGCGCGATCGCCTGATAGACCTGGTCGGCACCGTCCGCCCGCTTCTGGGCACGATCCTGCAGCCTGCTCGATCCGAAGAACGCCGAAACGGTCGCCGTCGAGGCCTTCTGGCTGGTGTACAGCCCCTTGGCGTTCTCGAAGCGAACATGCTTGTCGTCGCTGGCCCCGCCGGTCGGCTGGAAGGTCTGGTAGATGTTGGTGAAGGTCGGGGCCTGGACATTCAGCTGTGGCATGGTGGCCTCCTGCGGCGCTCAGCCGCGGATCATTCCGCCGGGATGCGGCTGCGGCGTCGCCGCCTGCTCCGTGGCGCCGGGCTCGCGGGCTAGCATCGCGCGCCAGGCGCCGAGCACCTCCACGAACCGGGCGAGACGCTGCTGGAGAAGCGCCGGCTCAAGGCCGGCGGCGGGCAGGATCAGGGACTGGGAAACCATGTTGCCGGCGGCGGAGAGCGCCAACCTGAAGCCGCCGGTATCGAGCCATTGGTCGTTGAAGTTCAGCATCAGGCGGCACCAATGGTCGGCGCGGGCCTCCGGCAGCACGCAGACATCGGCGGACAGCACCAGCACGGCATTGGCCGGGTCCAACTCGACATCGACGATCGTCTCGTCGTCGACCATCAGGCCCCAGCCGCCATCGCCGGGATATTCGGCAACGGCAACGAGATCGGCCGCCGGGCCTAGCTCGGCCATGAGGACGCCAATCTCGTGCTGGATCACGGCGGTTTCCTCCCTGCCGGACGGAGCTTACCCCAATCGGCTCGTCGACGGTAACGCTCGGCGCCGTCGCGAAACGTCGCCGTGCCAGCCTAGCCCTGCTCGAGCGCCTTCAGGTGGAGGTCGGTGGCGTCGACCTCGGCGTGGAGCCTGAACGTCGGCGGCCCGGTCATGCGCAGGGCCGAGAAGTCGCCCTGCTCCAGATCCTCGGCCGAAATCTCGAGCTGCATGGCCAGGCGCATATCGCTGGCACCCTTGTCGAGCTCGGACCACCTGGCGCCACCTTCCGGGGTGAAACCCGAGATCCGCGCGTCGGTAGCGTAGTCGATGCGATAGACGTCACCTTCCCGACGGGCGGTGATGGAGTGGATCGCCTCCTTGTCCGGCAGCCGCCCGGCGACGCGCGGCATCAACTCGCTCCCGTCCGGGCCGACGAATGTCGCCGTGGCACCCATGAGCAGCGCCGTCAGCGCGTTCTGGTTCATCAGCTTCGACAGATTGAGGCAGGCCCGGTCGCTGCCGGTGAACGCCCGCAAGGCCTGGCGCGGATCGCGCTCGCCGTCGACGCGCAGCGTCTCGCCGCTCTCGCCGCCGCCAAGCCGCACCTGGGCACGGTCGATGTCGATCATGAACTGGTTGATGACGGGCGGGAAACCCTCCCGCTCGACTGGGGGATGTTTCGCCGTGTCGTTGAAGATGGCGATGCTGTCCGACACATAGGTCAGGACGCTCTCCACCCCGGGCTGCGAGTAGCTGCCTTCGGCGTCGCCGACCAGCCGGCCGGGATTGTCCGGCGCCGAATGCAGCCCGAGCACCGTCGGCGTCACGCTCGCCAGATGCTCGTCGCCCAGCCGCACCTCATCGATGGTCTGCCGGATGGCCTCGAGATCGCCGCGCCGCACGCCACGGTCGAAGTCGATCCCCGGATGGGTCTCGCCGAGACGGGCGAAGATCCGGTCGGCGAGCTGCGGGTGCTCGCGCATGATGGCGTTGCGGACCTCCTGGCCGCCCTCGGCGCGCTTGGCGGCGCGCTGCTCCAGCCGGTCGGAGCCGAAGAAGGCCGAGAGCTTGGCCAGCGAGAGCTTCTGGCTCGTATAGAGGCCCTTGGCGTCCTGGAAGCGGACATGCTTGTCGTCCGAGGCTCTGCCGGTCGGCTGGAACCGGGCGTAGATCTCGGAGAAGCCGACACCGCCGCCAACGTCGAGCCGGGGCATTTGTGCTCCCTTCCCTCTTCAGCCGCGCATCAGGCACCGGTCGCCTGCGTCGCTCGCATCGGCCGAGATCAGCACACACACCCACGCCCCGTCGAGATCGACGAAGAGGGTGGTCGCGACAGGACGCTACCTGATGGGCTCGTGGACGGTGACCAGCTTGGTGCCGTCGGGGAACGTCGCCTCGACCTGGACGTCGTGGATCATTTCGGGGATGCCTTCCATGACCTGGTCGCGGGTCAGCACGGTGGCACCGTCGCGCATCAGCTCGGCAACGCTCCTGCCGTCGCGGGCGCCCTCGACGACGTAGTCGGAGATCAGCGCCACGGCCTCGGGATAGTTGAGCCTGACGCCGCGCTCGAGGCGGCGGCGGGCCACCATGGCGGCCATCGAGATCAACAGCTTGTCCTTTTCCCGTGGCGTGAGCTGCATGCCTCGGCCTCTCCCTCTTCCCTAGCAGCCCCAGACGCGCGGCATCGCCGCCGGACCGGCGCCGATGGCCTGGCGCAGCGGCGGCAGCACGGCCGCCAGCACCGCCCGCAGCGCCTGCGCGGCGTGGGCGATCAATCGCATGATCAGGAGGCCGGGTCGATGGCTGACGCCGGCCCTCACCTCGCCCTCCGGCAGCAAGTCGCGCACCGCTTCGAGACGATGGCCGGCATCGGCGCCGACATAGACCGCCGTCGCCAGGGCGTGGCGGCCATCGAGCAGGGCGGGCCGGCGCAGCGCGGCCTCGACGGCCCCGTCGAGCCGGAAGGCGTCGGCCCAGAGCAGCCGGCCGTCGCGGCGGATACGCCAGGAGTCGTGGACGAAGCCACACTCGACACGCTCGCCGCGCGCCAGCCGACCGAAGACGATGCTCTCGCAGCCGAGGAAGCGGGCGCTGCCGGCGAGGCTCAGATCGAGGCGGCGGACCAGCCGGGAGCGGTCGAACAGGATGGTCTCCTGCGGCAGCCAGGCGAGGCTGGCGCCATCGGCCAGCGACAGGGCGTTGGTCACCGTGGTGGCTGGTCCCCGCGAGCGATAGATCTTCTCGGCCGAGGCGGTGGCGACGGTGGCGGCGGCGCCGGGGCCCAGCCTCACCTCGACCACGACCTCGTCGCCATCGGTGAGGCCGCCGGCATTGTTCATCAGCACCGCCTCGGCGGCGCCTTCACTGCGCGGCATGCGGGCCTTGGCGCAACCGCCCTCGGACCAGTCGGCGACGCGGGTAGCGCCGCCATGCCGTGCGAAGGCCAGCGAGACCTTACCCCGCGAACGCGGCAGCTCGGGCGGGGCGGAAGCGGCATCGGAAATGTTGGCCATCGGCATCGGGCAACCAATTTCCATGCCATGCCGGGCAAATGGCGGGATGGCCTCGGCGCCAGCATTGGCCGGCGGCGGCAGCGACGCAAGACGTCGGAAACGCGAAGGGAGGGACGGCCCGGGCCGTCCCTCCCCTGCTGCGATCGCTGCCGGCTCAGAGCACGAAGTCGCTGGCCTGCAGGTTGAAGTCCATGTCGACCAGCTTGATCTCGAAGTCGGCCTGCGCGTCCGTGTCGTTGTTGCCCTGGACCAGGCGGCCGTAGGCGGTGTCGACGAAACGGAGCTGGCCGATGGCGGAGAAGGCCGAGTTGGCCGAGGCGGCCTCGCCGACGAAGACGAAGGCCTGGTCGCCGCCGACGTTGAGCTTGGCGTCGATCTGGCCGAGGTCGATCTTGTCGCCGTGGCTGCGCGAGAAGCCGTCGATAGTGTCGGCCGAGGCGCCGACGCCGGTGTGGCCGTCGTCGAAGATGAACTTGTCGGCGCCCGGGCCGCCATGCATCACGTCGACGCCGGCACCGCCCTCGATGCGGTCGTTGCCCTCGGCTCCGCGCAGCTCGTCGTTGCCGTTGCCGCCGTAGAGCTCGTCGTTGCCCGCGTCGCCGAACAGCGAGTCGTTCTGGTCGTGGCCGTAGAGATAGTCGTTCTGGGTGCCGCCATAGAGCTTGTCGTTGCCCTGGCCGCCGGTCAGCAGGTCGTTGCCGCTACCGCCGTAGATCGTGTCGTTGCCGATCCAGCCGCTGAGGTTGCCGTCGCTGCCGGCATCGCCGTAAAGGACGTCGTTGCCCTCGTTGCCGTCGAGATAGTCGACGTCGTTGCCGCCCCAGAGCGTGTCGTTCTGCAGGCCGCCGCCGATGATGTCGAGGCCGTCGCCGCCATAGGCCTTGTTGGCGCCGCCGCCGGTCTCGATCTGGTCGTCGCCCTTGCCGCCATAGATCGTGTCGTTGCCCAGGCCGGCATCGAGGACGTCGTTGCCGTCGCCGCCGTCCAGCGTGTCGTTGCCGAGGCCGCCATAGAGCGAGTCGTGGCCGCTGCCGCCATACATCCTGTCGGCGCCGGCGTCGCCATAGGCCGTGTCGTTGCCGCCATAGAGATTGAACACATCGGCATTGGCCGTGCCGTTCTTCACGTCGTTGCCGCCGGTGCCGTTGAAAGTCGCCATCGATCCGCTCCGTCCCGCTCGTTGTTCGCGTCGAGGCGGAAACTGCGGCGGCATCGTTGCTCGAACGTGTCGAGCTCCGGCATGACGGGTGTCGTTTGGTTTCCTAGATGTCGCGAACTCGAGCCAACATACACTCAGACCGTCATGTAGCGGCGGACCTGGACCTCGTCCAACTCGGCGGTGGGGCCGCTCATCACCACCTCGCCGCGCTCCATCACCACGAGCCTGTCGGCCAGCTCCTTGGCGAAGTCGAAATACTGCTCGACCAGCAAGATCGCCATGCCGCCGCGCTGGCGCAGCATCGACAGGACGCGGCCGATGTCCTTGATGATCGAGGGCTGGATGCCCTCGGTCGGCTCGTCGAGCACCAGCAGGCGCGGCTTGGTCACCAGCGCCCGGGCAATGGCGAGCTGCTGCTGCTGGCCACCGGAAAGATCGCCGCCACGGCGTTTCAGGAACTGCTTGAGGATCGGGAACAGCTCGAACAGCTCGTCGACGACGCGGCGCTCGCGGCGCGGCAGGATGCCGAAGCCGGTCTCGAGGTTCTCCTCGACGGTGAGCAGCGGGAAGATCTCGCGGCCCTGGGGGACGAGCGCCACCCCCCGCCTCGCCCGTTCGTAGGGGCGCAGTCCGGTGATGTCCTGACCCTCCCAGACGATCCTGCCCCTGGAGGGGCGGACATGACCGGCGATGGCGCGCATGGTGCTGGTCTTGCCGACGCCGTTGCGGCCGACGACGCAGGTGATCTCGCCGGGCCTGGCCTCCAGGCTGACGCCCCAGAGGGCCTGGCTGGCGCCGTAGTGCAGGTCGATATGGTCGACGGTCAGCATGCTCAGCGCCCCAGATAGACCTCAACCACGCGCTGGTCGTTCTGCACCTGATCCAGCGAGCCCTCGGCCAGCACCGAGCCCTCGTGCAGCACGGTGACCTTGACGCCCAGCGCCCGGACAAACTCCATGTCGTGCTCGACGACGACCACCGAGTGGCTCCTCGAGATCTCGCGCAACAGCTCAGCGGTGGCCTCGGTCTCGGCGTCGGTCATGCCGGCCACGGGCTCGTCGACCAGCAGCAGCTCGGGATCCTGGATCAGCAGCATGCCGATCTCCAGCCACTGCTTCTGGCCGTGGCTGAGATCGGCGGCGAGACGATGGCGGTGCTCGGTGAGCCTCGTGATGCGCAGCACCTCGTCGATCCGGGCTTTCTGCTCGGGCGAGAGGCGGAAGAACAGGCTGGCCTTCACACCACGGTCGAACTTCAGCGCCAGCTCCAGGTTCTCGAACACGCTGTGGCTCTCGAACACCGTCGGGCGCTGGAATTTCCGGCCGATGCCCAGGAGCGCTATCTCGGCCTCGTCGAGGCGGGTGAGGTCGTGGCTGTCCTTGAACACCGCCCTGCCCTTGTCGGGCCGGGTCTTGCCGGTGATGACGTCCATCATCGTGGTCTTGCCGGCACCGTTTGGGCCGATGATGGCGCGCATCTCGCCGGGCTCCAGCACCATGCTGAGGCCGCGCAGGGCGCGGTAGCCGTCGAACGAGACCTCGATGCCGTCGAGATAGAGGATCGACCTGGCACCGCCGGCGGCGTCGATCGGCTGATCGGTGTTGACCAGGCTCATTCGGCGGCTCCCTGCGCCGCCACGGCCGCGACCTCCCGCGGCTTGGCGCGACGGCTGGCGAAGAGGTCGAGCAAGGTTCCGGCGATGCCCTTGGGCAGCAACAGCGTCACCACCACGAACAGTGCACCCAGGGCATAGAGCCAGATCTCCGGGAAGGCGCCGGTGAGCCAGGACTTGCCGGCATTGACGCCGATGGCGCCGATGATGGCCCCCCACAAGGTGCCCCGGCCGCCGAGCGCCACCCAGACCACGGCCTCGATCGAGTTGGCGGGCGAGAACTCGCTCGGGTTGATGATGCCGACCTGCGGCACGAACAGCGCCCCGCCGATGCCGGCGATGACGGCCGAGACGGTCCAGACGAACAGCTTGTAGTGCTCGACGCGGTAGCCGCAGAAGCGGGTGCGGCTCTCGGCGTCGCGGATGGCGATCAGCACGCGGCCGAGCTTCGAGGTGGTGATGAACACGCAAGCCAGGAAGGACAGCGCCAGCACGATGGCGGTGGCCGAGAACAGCGCCGAGCGGGTGGCGTCGGCCTGGATGTCGAAGCCCAGGATGTCCTTGAAGTCGGTGAGGCCGTTGTTGCCGCCGAAGCCCATGTCGTTGCGGAAGAAGGCCAGCAGCAGGGCGAAGGTCATGGCCTGGCTGATGATCGACAGGTAGACGCCGGTCACACGGCTGCGGAAGGCGAACCAGCCGAAGACGAAAGCGAGCAGGCCCGGCACCAGCATCACCATCAGCATGGCGTAAGCGAACCAGTCGAAGCCCCACCAAGTGACCGGCAGCGACTGGTAGTTCAGGAACACCATGAAGTCGGGGAGGACAGGGTTGCCGTAGACGCCGCGGCTGCCGATCTGCCGCATCAGGTACATGCCCATGCAGTAGCCGCCGAGCGCGAAGAAGGCGCCGTGGCCGAGGCTGAGGATGCCGCAATAGCCCCAAACGAGGTCGAGCGAGAGGGCGAGGATGGCGTAGCAGAGATATTTGCCGAGCAGGCTGACGATGTAGGTCGGGATAGTTCCGGTGCTCAGGTGGAGCACCGGAACGGCGATGGCGGCGGCGATCAGGATCGCGGCGACAATCCAGGCCGAGACCGGGAGCCGGGAGATCAGCATCGGCTCAGGCCTCCACGGCGCGGCCGCGCAGCGCGAACAGGCCGCGGGGCCGCTTCTGGATGAAGACGATCAGCGCCACGAGGACCAGGATCTTGGCGAGCACCGCCCCTGCCACTGGCTCCAGGAACTTGTTGACGATGCCGAGCGTCAGGGCACCGGTGAGCGTGCCCCACAGGTTGCCGACGCCGCCGAACACCACCACCATGAAGCTGTCGATGATGTAGCCCTGGCCGAGGTTCGGGCTGACATTGTCGATCTGCGCCAGCGCCACGCCGGCGATGCCGGCGATGCCGGAGCCGAGCCCGAAGGTCAGCGCGTCGACCCAGGGGGTGCGGATGCCCATCGAGCCCGCCATGCGGCGGTTCTGGGTGACGGCGCGCATCTCCAGGCCGAAGGCGGTGCGCTTGATGGCGACCAAGAGGGCGGCGAACACCGCCATGGCGAACAGGAAGATGACGATGCGGTTCCAGGTCAGCGCCAGGCCGGCGGTGACCTCGAGCGTGCCGCTCATCCAGCCGGGTGTGACGACCTCGCGGTTGTTGGGGCCGAACAGCGAGCGGACGAGCTGCTGCAGGATCAGCGACAGGCCCCAGGTGGCGAGCAGCGTCTCCAGCGGGCGGCCGTAGAGGAAGCGGATGATACCGCGCTCGATGGCCACACCGACCAGGCCGGTGACGACGAAGGCCACCGGCACGGCGACGACGACCGAGGCGCCGAGGCCGCCCGGCATCCACTCGCGGAAGGCGAGCTGGACGACGTAGGTGGTATAGGCGCCCAGCATCACCATCTCGCCGTGCGCCATGTTGATGACGCCCATCACGCCGAAGGTGATGGCGAGGCCGATGGCGGCGAGCAGCAGGACCGAGCCCAGGCTGAGGCCCTGGGCGATGTTCTGGGCGATGCCGAGCAGGGCCAGGCGATGCTCGATCGAGCGCAGGCCGTCGGCGGTGGCCTCGGCGACCGCCGGCGGCGTGTCGGCCGGCAGCGAGCGGAGGATGGCGGCGGCTTCGGCATCGCCGCGATCGGTCAGCACGCCAGCGGCCTCGACGCGCTCGGCCTCCGGGGTGTCGGCCTTGCCGATCACCAGCGCCGCCCGCGCCTGACGGAAGGCCAGCGCCACGCCCGGGTCCTTCTCGGCGGCGAGGGCGGCATCCAGCGGCTCCAGTGCCGCGACGTCGCGCGAGCGGAAAACCGATTCCGCCGATTCCCGGCGCCTGGCGGGATCGGGGCTCATCATGGTGAGGCTGCCCATCGCCTGCTCGATGGCGCGCCGCAGCCGGTTGTTGACCCGGACCGGCTTGAGCGCCGAGGCCGCGACCTCGGTGGCGGCACCGGTCCTGGCGTCGAGGATCGCACCGCCGGGTGCCTTGATGAACACCGCCTTGTCGGCGGCCCGCACCATCAGCCGGCCGTCGGCCAGCGCCTCCAGGATGGCCTGGGCGGTCGGCAGGCCGCTGCCGGCGATGCCGAAGACGCCCTGTTCGACCTCGGCGAACCCCGATGCCGAGAACCTGGAAAGCGCGGCATCGGCGGCGTCCTGGGCGCGCGCCGGCGTGGCGAGCAGTGCTGCTGCGAGCAGCAGGAGCCTGGCGAGCAGGGACATGGCCGGCGGTCTCCGGAAAGGACAATGGGGAAGGCGGGCGAACCCGCCTCCCCCGTCGATCGCGTCAGCAGGAAGCGAAGGCCCGTGGCCTCAGCCCTCGCCGCCGCACTTGCCGGTCTTGACGTTGAAGTTGCCGCAGGAGAGCGGCGCCCGCCAATCCGAGATCAGGTCCTTCGACCCCTCAAGATGGTCCGACCACTCGTCGCCGACGACGAGGCCAGGCGTCTCCCACACCGTGCTGATCTGGCCGTCGGCCTGGATCTCGCCGATCAGCACCGGCTTGGTGATGTGGTGGTTCGGCATCATGGTCGAGTAGCCGCCGGTCAGGTTCGGCACCGACACGCCGATCAGCGCGTCGATCACCGCGTCGGTGTCGGTGGTGCCGGCCTTCTCGACCGCCTCGACCCACATGTTGAAGCCGATGACATGGGCTTCCATCGGGTCGTTGGTGACGCGCTTGTCGCTCTTGATGAAAGCGTGCCACTTGTCGATGAACTCGGCGTTCATCGGGTTGTCGACGCTCATGAAGTAGTTCCAGGCGGCCAGGTGGCCGACCAGCGGCGTGGTGTCGAGCCCCGCCAGCTCCTCCTCGCCGACCGAGAAGGCGACGACCGGAATGTCGGTGGCCTTGACGCCCTGGTTGCCCAGCTCCTTGTAGAACGGCACGTTGGCGTCGCCGTTGATGGTCGACACGACCGCGGTCTTCTTGCCGGCCGAGCCGAACTTCTTGATGTCGGCGACGATGGTCTGCCAGTCGCTGTGGCCGAACGGCGTGTAGTTGATCATGATGTCGCCCTCAGCGACACCCTTCGACTTCAGGTAGGCCTCGAGGATCTTGTTGGTGGTGCGCGGGTAGACGTAGTCGGTGCCGGCCAGCACCCAGCGCTCCACGCCCTCCTCGTTCATCAGGTAGTCGACGGCCGGGACCGCCTGCTGGTTCGGGGCGGCGCCGGTGTAGAAGACGTTGCGCGAGCTCTCCTCGCCCTCGTACTGCACCGGGTAGAACAGGATGCCGTCGAGCTCCTCGAACACCGGCAGCACCGACTTGCGGCTGACCGAGGTCCAGCAGCCGAAGGTGGCGGCGACCTGGTCCTTGGTCAGCAGCTCGCGCGCCTTCTCGGCGAACAGCGGCCAGTTGGAGGCCGGATCGACCACCACCGGCTCCAGCTTCTTGCCGAGCAGGCCGCCGGCCTTGTTCTGCTCCTCGATGAGCATGAGCATGACGTCTTTGAGCGTCGTCTCGGAGATCGCCATCGTGCCCGACAGCGAATGCAGGATGCCGACCTTGATGGTGTCGTCGGCAGCCAGCGCCGTCGCGGCGGTCGAGCCGAGAAATGCTGCGGCGAACAGTGCCGCGAGCCCGGTGCTACGCATGGATCCCCCTGGTGCGTTGGCGACTGAGGCAGTCGCCCCTACGCAACCAACTTCCATGCCAGACGTCGCAACCGCTTGGCCGACGCATGGCCGGCCCAGTTCTGCCTATATTTTGAGCCTGTAGCTCGTGATTGAGCGTATTTTAATCAACAGTCAGAGATTGGGGGCGTTGAAGGTGTCGCAGGCCTCCAGTTGGCCGGTCTGCAGGCCGGTGCGGAACCAGCGCACGCGCTGCTCCGAACTGCCGTGGGTGAAGCTCTCGGGATTCACGTAGCGGCCGGCCCGCTGCATCATGCGGTCGTCGCCGATCTTGCTGGCGGCGTTCAGCCCTTCCTCGATGTCGCCCTGCTCCAGGACCTGGCGGGCACGCTGGGCGTGGTTGGCCCACACGCCGGCGAAGCAGTCAGCCTGCAGCTCCAACATCACGCTGGCATGGTTGGCGGCAGCCTCGTCGGCCTGACGGCGGTACTGGTCGACCCTGGGCAGGATGCCCAGCAGGTTCTGGACGTGATGGCCGACCTCGTGCGCCACCACATAGGCCTGGGCGAAGTCGCCGGGTGCTCCGAACTGCCGGTCGAGCTCGTCGAAGAAGCCGAGATCGAGGTACACCTTGTGATCGCCGGGACAGTAGAACGGCCCGGTCGCGGCACCCGCCATGCCGCAGGCCGACTGGACAGCGCCCGCAAACAGCACCAGCGGCGGCTCCTCGTACTGCCGCCCTAGCTGCTGGAAGATCGGGTTCCAGGTGTCCTCGGTGTCGGCGAGGACCACCGAGACGAAGTCCTTGAGCTCGTTCTCCCTGGCGGGCTCGAGCTGGCTGCTGCTGCCCGGCTGGTCCATCGGCATCAGCCCGCCACCGCCGCCCTGCAGGATGATGCTGGGATCGACGCCCAGGAACATCGCGATCAGCGCCACGACGATGATGCCGATGCCACCGCCGCCGGCGACGCGGCCCATCCGCATGCCGCCGCCCATGCCGCCCATGCCGCGGCGATCCTCGATGTTGCTGCTGCGTCGGCCGCTACGCCATTCCATGAGGTCGCCCCCTTCCATCGCCACAGCGGAACGCGCGGCCGCGGCCGCTGCCCGATCCTAGCACGCCTTGGCGAGGGCCGCGCGACCCGGCATCAGCTGGTGAAGAAGGGCTGCGTACCGTGCGCCTCGATGGCGGCGGCGAGGCGGGACAGGGCATGGACATAGCTCGCCGTGCGGCATGTCAGTCCCTTCTCCTGCGCCAGCTCCCACACCGCATCACCCTCGCGCTGCATCGTCTCGCGCAGCCGGGAATGGACCTCGTCGAGCGTCCAGTAGTAGCCTTGCCGGTTCTGCACCCACTCGAAGTAGGACACCGTGACTCCGCCGGCGTTGGCGAGGATGTCCGGCAGCACCACGACACCCTTCTGCGCCAGGATCGTATCGGCCTCGGGCGTGACCGGCCCGTTGGCCAGCTCCAGCACCACCTTGGCGCGGACGGCGGCGGCGTTGGTCTCGTCGATCATGCTCTCCAGCGCCGCCGGCACCAGGAGATCGCAGTCGACGCCGATCAGCTCCCCGGCGGCGAGGTGCCGGTGGCCCGCCTGCCCCACGGTCGACGCCACCGATCCGCCCTCGGCCTTGGCGGCGAACAGACGATGCGGATCGAGCCCGCCCTCGGCCTGCACGGCACCTTGCGAGTCCGACGCGGCGACGATCTGGTGGCCATCGGCCGCGAGCAGCCGGGCGGCGTACTGGCCGGCATTGCCGAAGCCCTGGATCGCGACCCGCATCCGCCGCGGCAGACCGAGACGCTCCATCAGCCGGCGGACGAGATAGTAGCCGCCGCGAGCGGTGGCGTCGTCGCGGCCGAGCGAGCCGCCGAGGGCGATCGGCTTGCCGGTGATAATGGCGGGAACACTCTGGCCGACGATCTGGTCGTACTCGTCGGCCATCCAGCCCATGATCATCGAGTTCGTGTAGACGTCCGGGGCCGGGATGTCCCGGTCGGGGCCGATGATGCGCGAGAACGCCTGGATATAGGCGCGCGACAGCCGCTCCAGCTCGGCCTTGGACAGGCCGTGCGAATCGACCCGGACGGCGCCCTTGCCGCCGCCATAGGGCAGGTTCATCACCGCGCACTTGAAGGTCATCCAGAACGCCAGCGTCTCGACCTCGTCGGCGGTCGCGTCCGGGTGGAACCGGATGCCGCCTTTGGTCGGACCGCGGGTGTCGTCGTAGCGGCAGCGCCAGGCGAGGAAGGACTTGCGTGAGCCGTCGTCCATGCGGATCATCAGCCGCATTTTTGTCGTCTCGCGCGGATATTTGAGCTTCTCGATAACGTCTGGGTCGATATGCAAATGACTGGCGGCCTCGTCCAGACGAGTGAGCGCGAGATCGAGAAGGCTATCGGACACCAAACCACTCCGCTACTGGCGCTGTTCTATGCAACTGCCCATCGGCTGGGCACACATGCCCGGCGCCATATGATCGCGCAACAGGCAACACTGCATATTGCATAGGCATTCTTCAAATATCAGAATATATTAATCTACCGAGCCACGGCTTCGCGGCGATGAGCCGAGAATCTCCTCGCCAGCGACCGGATGGCACGGGGTTTGCTGCGCCGCCTCCCCAAGAGAACCAGCGGAACGTGCGGCATGGCATCGGTCGAGCTGATCGGCGTAACCAAGCGCTATGGCGGGACCGTCGTCGCCGTCGACGATGTCGACCTGAAGATCCCGGATGGCAGCTACTGCTGCCTGCTCGGCCCGTCGGGCTGCGGCAAGACCAGCACGCTGCGGATGATCGCCGGCCACGAGAGCGTGAGCGAAGGCGATGTCCGCATCGGCGCCGAGGTGGTGAACGAGCTGCCGCCGGCGCGGCGCGGCACCGCCATGATGTTCCAGTCCTATGCCCTCTTCCCGCACCTGAGCGTGGTCGACAACGTCGCCTTCAGCCTGCACATGCGCGGCGTGGCCAAGGAGGAGCGCCGCAAGCAGGCGATGGCGGTGCTCGAGCGGGTGCACATGGAGCGCTTCGCCGAGCGGCTGCCGGCGCAGCTCTCGGGCGGCCAGCAGCAGCGCGTGGCGCTTGCCCGGGCGCTGATCACCAACCCCAGGGTGCTGCTGCTCGACGAGCCGCTCTCGGCCCTCGATCCCTTCCTGCGGGTGAAGATGCGCGAGGAGCTGAAGCGCCTGCAGCTCGAGCTGGGCCTCACCTTCGTCCACGTGACGCACGGCCAGGACGAGGGCATGGCGCTGGCCGACCTGATGGTGGTGATGTCGGACGGCAGGATCGCCCAGGCGGGCACGCCGCGCGAGATTTTCGACCGGCCGGCCAACGCCTTCATCGCCAAGTTCATGGGCGGCCACAACGTCGTGCCGGGCGAGCTGATCGGCATGCAGGGCGAGGTGGCGCTGCGCGCCGACCGCGCCCGCCTCGCCGCCCCCGGCAACGACGATGTCGGTCTCGAAGCGACGGTGCGGCTGATCGAGTACCAGGGCACCGGCGTCATGCTCCGCCTCGGCGCCACCTCGGTCGACGAGATCCAGGTGGTCCTCGACGAAGGCACCTTCGACGCAGCACCCAAGAGCATCGGCCAGACCGTCCAGGTGAGCTGGCCGAAGTCCGACATCCGCCGCCTCGCCGCGTGACCCGCCCCAGCCGCCACGAAGCCCGAGAAGGAACCGCCATGACCACGACCCGCTATCGCGTCATCGACCGCACCGGCGGCATCAGCCGCCGCGAGCTGCTGAAGGGCTCGGCCGCCGTCGCCGCAGGAGCCGCCGCCAGCACCTTCCCCGCGCCCTTCGTCCACGCCGCCGATCCGATCGTGCTGCGCTATGCCGGCACCGGCGTGAACGCCTTCAACGAGATCTCGACCAAGGTGAAGGAGGATCTCGGCATCGAGCTGCAGTTCACGACGCTGACCTCGGACGACGTGGTCAAGCGCGCGGTGACCCAGCCGACCAGCTTCGACATGCTGGATTCCGAGTACTGGATGCTGATGAAGATCGTGCCCTCGGGCAATCTCAAGGGCATGGATACCAAGAGGATCAAGGACTACGACAAGATCGTGCCGATCTTCACCAAGGGCGAGCTGCCCGACGGCAGCAAGACCACCCGCGTCGGCATCGCCCCCATCAAGGTGAGCTTCCTCGAGGGCCAGGAGAGCACCAAGTTCGCCGCCGAGCCGACGCAGTTCATGACGCTGATCCCGACGGTCTACAACGCCGACACGCTGGGCATCCGCCCGGATCTGATCAAGCGGCCGATCGAGAGCTGGGCCGAGCTGGTCAATCCCGAGTTCAAGGGCAAGGCCTCGATCCTCAACATCCCGGCCATCGGCATCATGGATGCCGGCCTCGTCGCCGAGGCCACCGGCCTGATCGAGTACGGCGACATGGGCAACATGACCAAGGAGGAGATCGACAAGACGATCGCCTTCCTGATCGAGACCAAGAAATCCGGCCAGTTCCGTGCCCTGTGGAAGGAGTTCAACGAGAGCGTCAACCTGATGGCCTCGGGCGAGACCGTCATCCAGTCGATGTGGTCGCCGGCCGTCACCAAGGTGCGCCAGCAGGGCGTGCCTTGCGTCTACCAGCCGCTGAAGGAAGGCTACCGCGCCTGGGCCGCCGGCCTCGGCATCCCGACCCATGTCAGCGGCCGGACCGAGGACGCAGCCTATGAGTTCATCAACTGGTACCTCACCGGCTGGGCCGGCGCCTTCCTCAACCGCCAGGGCTACTACACGGCGGCGATCGAGACGGCCAAGCCGCACATGACCGAGGACGAGTGGGGCTACTGGATGGAAGGCAAGGCCTGCAAGGAGCCGATCAAGTCGCCGACCGGCGAGGTGCTGGCCCAGCCCGGCGAGATTCGCGACGGCGGCTCGTTCTGGGACCGCATGGGCAAGGTGTCGTGCTGGAACACCGTGATGGACGAGGACCGCTACATGGTCCGCAAGTGGAACGAGTTCGTCGCGGCCTGAGGAGCCGAGGATGGCGGCACGAGCCCCGGTCATGGCCGTCGAGGCCCAGGCGGTCGCGGACAAGCCGGGCCGGCCCGGCCACGACCGCTGGGCCGGGCTCGTGCCCTATCTGCAGGTGGCGCCGCTGGCGCTGGCCTTCCTGGTGTTCTTCGTGGTGCCGATGATCCTGGTCGTGGTGGTCAGCTTCTTCGACTACCAGAGCTACGACATCCTCATCCCCGACTTCACGCTGCAGAACTATGTCGACGTGTTCAGCGAGGGCACCACCTGGATCACCTATCTCAACACGCTGAAATTCTGCCTTATCGTCTGGCTGATCACCTTCGCGCTCGGCTTCACGATCGCCTATTTCCTGGCGTTCTACGTCACCAGCCTGACCTGGCAGATGACGCTGTTCATGCTGTGCACCATCCCGTTCTGGACCAGCAACGTCATCCGCATGATCTCATGGATCCCGATCCTCGGCCGCAACGGGCTGGTCAATCAGGCGCTGATGGGAGCCGGCGTCACCTCCGAGCCGCAGGAATGGCTGCTCTACTCGGACTTCTCGGTGCTGGTCGGCTTCGTCCACCTCTACACGATCTTCATGGTGGTGCCGATCTTCAACTCCATGGTCCGCATCGACAAGTCGCTGATCGAGGCGGCGCGCGACGGCGGCGCAAGCGAGTGGCAGACCATCCGCCACGTCGTCCTGCCCTTGTGCAAGTCGGGCATCACCATCGGCTCGATCTTCGTCATCACCATTGTGATGGGCGACTTCGTGACGGTGAACGTGCTGGGCGGCGGCCAGATCGCCAGCGTCGGCAAGTCGATCTGGACCGAGCTGTCCTACCTGCAGTTCCCGCCGGCCGCCGCCAACGCCATGGTGCTGCTGGCCGTGGTCATCCTGATGATCGTGGCGCTCACCCGCATCGTCGACATCCGCAAGGAGCTGTGAGCCGGCGATGCTACGCGAGATCCATCCCGCCACCTTCGTCCTGCTGTCGGCGCTGTTCGCGGGCTTCGTGCTGTTCCTCTATGGTCCCACCATCACCATCATCCTGCTGTCGCTGCAGGGGCCACAGGGCGGCATGGTGTTCCCGATGAAGGGCTTCTCGGCGCACTGGCTGTTCGACGTCTTCCAGCCGCAGTCGATCGGCGACATCCACGGCAGCTTCGAGCGCTCGATCTGGCTGGGCCTCGTCGTCATGGTGCTAACGGTGGTGCTGTCATTCCTGGCCGGCCTCGCCTTCCGCCGCCGATTCGTCGGCGCCGGCCTATTGTTCTACGTCGTGATTGCCAGCCTGATCATGCCGTCGGTGGTGGTGTCGCTCGGCATCGGCGCGCTGTTCGAGCTGCTCGGCATCGAGCGCTTCTGGTGGAACGCCGGCATCGCCGCCCACCTGACCTGGACCCTGCCCTTCGGCCTCCTGATCATGTTCGCGGTGTTCAACCGCTTCGACAAGCGATTCGAGGAGGCGGCGCGCGACCTGGGTGCCAGCGGCGTGCAGACCGTCCGCCACGTCGTCCTGCCGATCGTGATGCCGTCGCTGGTCGGCGTGGCGCTGTTCGGCTTCACCCTGTCCTACGACGAGCTGGCGCGCAGCTCGCAGGTGATGGGCGCCCTCAACACCCTGCCGCTCGAGCTGCAGGCGATGCAGACCAACGCCACCACGCCTGTGATCTATGCGCTGGGCACGCTGACGACGGCCTTGTCCCTGCTGGTGATCGGCTGCACCCTGTCGGTCATCCTCGTCCTGCGCCGGCGGCAGGCGCGGCACGGGAGCGACGCCGGCAAGGCCTGATGGCATGCGCCTCGTCGTCGTCAATCCCAACACGACAGCCTCGATGACCGATAAGATCGGCATGGCGGCACGAGCCGTGGCGGCACCGGGCACCGAGATCCTCGCCTGCAACCCGGCGATGGGGCCGGTCAGCATCGAGGGCTACTACGACGAGGCGTTCTGCGTGCCGGGCCTGCTGGAGGAGATCCGCCGCCGGCCGGCCGACGCCTATGTCGTCGCCTGCTTCGACGACACCGGCCTGGACGCCGCCCGGACCATCGCGCCGGGGCCGGTGATCGGCATCTGCGAGGCGGCGATGCACATGGCGACGCTGATCGCCAGCAGCTTCTCCGTCGTCACCACGCTCGGCCGCTCCATACCGGTGGTCGAGCATCTGGCCCACAAATACGGCTTCGCCCACCGCATGCGCCGGGCTCGGGCGGCCGAGGTGCCGGTGCTCGACCTTGAGGATCCGGATTCGGACGCGCATGGCAGGCTCTGCGCCGAGATCGAGCGGGCGCTGGGCGAGGATCGGCCGGAAGCCGTCATCCTGGGTTGCGCCGGCATGGCGGATCTGGCGCGGGATCTGTCGGCGCGGTACGGGCTGCCGGTGGTGGACGGCGTGGCGGCGGCGGTGAAGCTGGCCGAGGGGTTGGCGGCGCTGGGCCTCGCCACCAGCCGACGCGGCGGATATGCGGCACCGGCTGCAAAGCGCTATACCGGGGAACTCGCTCGATTCGCACCCGGCACTGGCATTCAGGGCTAGTGGCCTGCTAGTGGATCGCTAAAGCACGCTGGTGGAGTTCCCGGCCTTGAACGGTGCGGCGCTGACCGTTCGCGCGATGACGCCCGATGACCTCGACCTCGTGATCGAGTGGGCGGCGGCCGAGGGCTGGAATCCCGGCCTCGCCGACGCCGCGGCGTTCCGCAGCGTCGACCCTGCGGGGCTGCTGGTGGGCGTGCTGGACGGCCGTCCCGTCTCCAGCGTCAGCGTCGTCCGCTATCCCGGCGGCTTCGCCTTCCTCGGCTTCTACATCGTCCGCCCGGAGCATCGCGGAAACGGCCACGGGCTGGCGACCTGGCGGGCCGGGATGGCGCATGGTCGCGACTGCAATATCGGCCTCGACGGCGTGGTGGCGCAGCAGGACAACTACCGCCGCTCGGGCTTCCGGCTGGCCCACCGCAATGTCCGGCACTGCGGGACGGCGGCCGCCGACATGCCGGCGGACCCGGGGCTGGTGCCGCTGGCCGACATCGCGCCGGACCGGCTCCAAGCCTACGATCGCGGCTGCTTTCCGGCCGAGCGCCGGGCATTCCTGAGGGTCTGGGCGGCGGCGCCGAGGCGGGGCTACGCGCTGGTGCGCGACGGCGAGCTGCGCGGCTACGGTGTGGTGCGGGCCTGCCGGCAGGGCTCCAAGATCGGGCCGCTGTTCGCCGACGACCGGCGGGGCGGCGAGCTGCTGTTCAGGGCGCTGGCCGCGGCGGCCCCGGCGCAGCCGCTGTCCATCGACCTGCCCGAGCCGAACGCCGAGGCGCGGCGGCTCGTCGAAGGCTGGGGCATGGCACCGGTGTTCGAGACGGCGCGCATGTACACCGGCGCCGATCCGGGCCTGCCGCTCGGCCGCGTCTACGGCATCACCACGTTCGAGCTCGGGTGAGCGCCGGCATGCGGATCACCTTCGTCTCGCAGCCCCGCGACCGCATCGCCACCGGCTTCGCCGCCAGCGGCTCGGTCGGCATCGTCGTCTGCAACCTCGCGGCCGAGCTGGCGCATCGCCACGAGATCACGGTGATCGCGCCGCGCGGCGCCGGCGAGGCGGCGGTCGAGCAGGTGACGGACAATCTCCGCCTCGTGCGCATCGGACCGCCCTGGCGGCTGCTGCACGACGGCCTGGACTTTCTCACCGGACTGTCGTCGCTGACGCCGGCGCATACCGAATCGCGCCTCTACTACGCCGAGTATTTCACCGCGGTGGCGCGCGCGCTGGCGGCCGATCCGCCCGAGGTGGTGGTGCTGGAGACCGTCACGCAGGCGGCGCCGAGGCTGAAGCGCGCCGCGCCCGAGGCACGGCTGTTCCTTCACGCCCACGATCCGCGGCTGGTGCTGATACCGCACTATCGCAACCATGTCGGGACGCTCGACGGCGTGGTGACGGTCAGCGACTACCTCACCAGGGCGATCGAGGCCACGCATCCGGGCCTGCCGGTGCGCACGATCGGCAACGGCGTCGACCCTTCCGCCTTCCTGCCGGCCGGCCCCGGGTCCGACGGGGCGCGGGTGATCAATGTCGGCCGCGTCTCGCCCGAGAAGGGCCTGCACGTGCTGATGCAGGCGATGAACAACGTGCTGGAGCGGCGCGCCGACGCTCGGCTGGAGCTGGTGGGATCGCCGGGCCTGCTGCCCTACACCCATGTAAGGCTGTTCGGCCACGACCGGCACTGGATGTCGCTCGATGCGTTCTACGGCCGAACGCCGCCGCAGCGCTTCTGGAACCAGCTCGTGCGCAAGGGACCGCGGGACTATGTCGATGCGCTCGAGCGGCTGATGAGCCCTGCCGCTGCCGCTGCCACCTCCTTCGCCGGCCATGTCCGCCATGCCGACCTGCCGGCGCGCTATGCCGGCGCCAGCCTGTTCGTGCTGCCCTCGATCTGCGACGAGCCGTTCGGCATCCCGCTGGTCGAGGCCATGGCCGCCGGCCTGCCGGTGGTGGCGACTCGCACCGGCGGCATCCCCGAGATCGTCGCCGACGGCGAGACGGGCCTCCTGGTCGAGCGAGGCGATGCCGACGGTCTCGCCTCGGCCATCCTGGCGCTGCTGGGCGATCCCGAGCGCCGGCTGGCCATGGGGCGGGCGGGCCGCGAGCGCGTCGCCAGGCTGTTCACCTGGAGCCGCTCGGCCGAGCGGCTCGAGGCGGCGCTGGCGTGACGCAACGCCTGCGTGTCGCAGTCCTGGTGCCGGGTGTCATCGAGGAATGGCACCTGCGCTGCATGGACCGGCTGCGGACGGTCGCGGACGTCTCGGTCGAGACCGTGGGCGACCCCGGCAGTGGCGCCGACCTCGTGCTGGCCCTCGACCCCAGGGGCGTCGAGCCGAGCGCCGGCCGGCTGGGCACGCTGGCCTTCCTGTTCGGCGAGCCGCCGGCCGGGCTGCCGCCCGGCTGGGACGAGGTGCGCAGGCGACTGCCGACGACCGCCTGCCGGCTCGTGCTGGTCAGGCCCGGCCGCGGCGCCGAGGTGCTGCGCCACGCCGTGGTCCAGACCTCGCCGCATTCGGTGACGGCGACGGCCCGCCGCGTGCTCGACAGCTGCATTCCCTGGCCGGCGCAGGTCGTGCTCGACCTGCTGCAGCGCGGCGACGCCGCCCTCGAGGGGCCGGCCGTGCTGCTGCCTCCGGCGTCACCGCCGCCGGGCCGGGCGGCGAGACTGCATGCCGCGGCCTCGGCATCGGCCGGCGCGTCGGCCCGGCTCCGCCGCATGGCGAGCGAGGATCACTGGGCCATCGGCATCGTCGGCAAGCCGGCGGCGGCCTTCCTCGACGATCCGACGCCGTCGCCGGTGCGCTGGCTGCCGGAGGTGGTGCCGGGCGGCTATCTCGCCGACCCCTTCCCCGTCGAGCACGACGGCCGGGCGATGCTGCTGGCCGAGGGCTACGACTACCGGGACCGGCTGGGCTACCTGGCGGCGATCGACCCGCAGCGGCCGGAGCGGCCGCCGCTGCGGATGGAGGTGCCGGTGCCGGGGCACCTGTCCTATCCCCTGCCGGTCGTGAAGGACGGGGTGCTGCACATCGTGCCCGAGAGCCACCAGGCCCGGCGGGTGGTGCTGCTGCGCGCCGGCGAGCCCTTCCCCGTACGCTGGGAGACGGCGGCGGTCCTGCTCGACGGCTTCGCCGGCGTCGACTGCACACCCGTCGAGCACGACGGCCGCTGGTGGCTGTTCTGCGCCGACAATGACGACCAGGACCAGACCAAGCTGTTCCTGTTCATGGCGGAGGCGCTGGAGGGCCCCTGGCGACCGCATCCGCAGAACCCGGTCAAGATCGACTGCCGCACCAGCCGGCCGGGCGGCCGGCCGTTCGTGCATGGCGGCAGCCTCTACCGTCCGGCGCAGGACTGCAGCCTGAGCTATGGTGGCGCCATCGTGCTGAACCGCGTGGTCGAGCTGACGCCGCACCGCTTCGTCGAGGAGGTGGCGGCGCGGATCGAGCCCGACCCGAACGGCCCCTATCCGCACGGCCTGCACCATTTCGTGCCGTGGGGCGACGTCACCGTCATCGACGGCAACCGCCGGCATCTCGGCGCCGGCACCGTCGCCCGCTGGCTCAGCTATCGCCTTCGAAGCCGCTCAGCACGTTGACGGTGTTGATGCCGATGGCCTCGACGGCATAGCCGCCCTCCATCACGAACACGGCCGGCAGCTTCAGGCCGGCCAGCCGGGCGCCACAGGTGATGAAGTCCGGGCTCTGCAGCCTGAAGCGCGAGATCGGGTCGCCGTCGAAGGTGTCGACGCCGAGCGATATCACCAGGGCGTCGGCCTTCCATTCGGCGATCCGCCGGCAGGCGTCGTCGAGCGCCTCCGACCAGGCGGCATAGTCGGTGCCGTGCGGCAGCGGATAGTTGATGTTGGCGCCCAGGCCCGGGCCTTCGCCGGTCTCGTCGGCATAGCCCAGGAAATAGGGGAACTCGGCCCGCGGATCGCTGTGCAGCGACAGGAACAGCACGTCGGCGCGGTCGTAGAAGATCGCCTGCGTGCCGTTGCCGTGGTGGTAGTCGACATCCAGCACCGCCACCCTGGCGGCCCCGCCGTCGCGCAGGGCCTGGGCCGCGATCGCAGCATTGTTGAGGAAGCAGTAGCCGCCATAGAGATCGGCCGCGGCATGATGGCCCGGTGGACGGCACAAGGCGAAGGCAGCGGGCTCGCCGCCGGCGACACGCCTGGCGGCGGTCAGCGCCACCTGGGCGGCGGCCCGGGCGGCCTGCCAGGTGCCGGCGGTGATCGGCGTGCCGGCATCGAAGCTGTAGTAGGAGAGCTGGCCATCGATCCTGTCCGGCCGGACCTGGCGGAAGGTGCGGCTGGGCCAGCACAGCGGCAGCGCGTCGTGCTCGCGGCCGCTGGCGCGCCATTGCTCCCATGCGCCTTCGAGGAAGGCCAGGAAATCGGCGGCGTGGACGCGGGCGATCGGGCCGGTGCCGAACTCCTCGGGCGGGTCGACCGAGCCGAGGCCGACCTCGCGGATGCGGGCGAGTATCATGTCGGCGCGCCGCGGCATCTCGAAGCAGGGCACCAGCTTGCCGTCCGTCAGCTCGGCCTTGCCGTCCTGCAGGCGATGGTCGTCGCTGTAGATCGTCAACATCGTATCTCCCTGGTGCCGCACCCCGTTGCATCCGCGGGCCGACGGCGTCACATAACGGCGCAAGCACGCGGCGCGGAAGCCCGACACTTGGCACGTCTCTATCTCGCCCGCTCGTTGCAGCGGTTGACCGGCGGTCGCCCCTGGCTCGACCATGTGCTCGAGCAGGGCGAGGCCGGCGCGCTGCGCGCGTTCTGGGCGCTGTCCGGCCGGATGTCGCCCGACCGGGCGGTGGCCCGGGCACGCAACATGATGGCCCGGCTAGGCCCCAGGTTGCAGCGGCACGAGAAGCTGGTGCGCAACCTTTCGACCGCTTTCCCCAACCTCGCGGCAGCCGAGGTCGAAGCACTCGCGCGGGAGAGCTGGGGCCATATCGGGCAGGTCGTCGCCGAGTACCCGCATCTCGAGCGGATCTGCGGCCCGGAGGCCCAGTCGCGCATCGAGGTCGATTCGCTGATCGACCTCGCGCCGATCCGCGACGGCAGCAAGCCCGCCATCTTCGTCTCGGCACATCTCGGCAACTGGGAGATGGCGGGTGCGATGGCCAGCCGCGTCGGGCTGCCGCTGACCTGCGTCTACAGCCCGCAGCGCAACGACGCGGTCGACCGGCTGCTGCAGCGGCAGCGGCAGGCGCTGGGCTGCAGCTTCGTCGACAAGGCCGCGGGCGCGCAGGGCCTGATCGGCGAGCTGCGACGCGGCCGCAGCCTCGGCATCCTGGTCGACCAACGCTACGACGAGAGCGATTCCGTGCCGTTCTTCGGCCTCGACGCCCCGGCGCCTCTAGGCCCCGCCACGCTGGCGGCGAGACTGCGCGTGCCCTTCGTGCCGGTGCGCATCGAGCGGCTCGACCATGCCTGCCGGTTCCGCATCACCACTTACCCGGCCATCGAGCCGGACCGCGCGGTCGGTGATTCCCGAGAGGTGGCGCGCGACATGACGGCGCGGCTGTATGCCCTGTTCGAGAGCTGGATCCGCGAGCGGCCGGAACAGTGGCTGTGCCTCAAGCGGCGCTGGCCGGATCTGCGGCGTGGCAAGTGGCGGGGCATGGTGGCCGAGAATCCGCGGCTGATGCGCAGCCTCGCCGGCTCGGACGGGCCGACTCCCTAGCTCATGGCCCCAAGGGATCTCGCGGCCGATCCGCCGCGCACCTGGCTCATGCTCGGCCACAAGGCCGGCGACAACTCGCAGTTGCTGGCGCTGGTCGAGGCCCTCGGCTGGCCCTACGAGTCCCGCCACCTCGTCTATCGTCGCACCGAGCTTCTGACCAACCTGTTCGCCGGCCCGACGCTGATGGGGCTGATCAAGGAGCGCTCGAGCCCGCTCGAGCCGCCCTGGCCCGAGCTGATCATCTCGGCCGGGCGACGCAACGAGCCGCTGGTGCGCTGGATCCAGCAGCAGGCCGGCGGCAAGGGCAGCGTCAAGCTGGTGCATGTCGGCCGGCCCTGGGCGGCGCACGAGTGCTTCGACCTGATCGTCACGACGCCGCAGTACCGGCTGCCGCACAAGCCCAATATCCTGCACAACGAGACGCCGCTGCACCGGGTGAGCCCGGAGCGGCTGGCCAAGGCCGCGGCCGAGTGGCGACCACGCCTCGCCGACCTGCCGCGGCCCTGCATCGCCGTGATCATGGGCGGCCAGGCGGGTCCCTACAATTTCGACCGCGAGAACGGTGCGGTGCTCGGCTGGCACGCCAACCGCATGGCCGAGGATCTCGGCGGCTCGCTGCTGGTGACCACCAGCGCCCGCACGCCGGCCAAGGCCATCGACGCGCTGGAGCGGGAGATCCGGGTACCCGCCCATGTCTTCCGCTGGCGCAAGGACGCGACCGAGAATCCCTATTTCGGCTATCTCGCGCTGGCCGACCGGCTGATCGTCACCTGCGACAGCATGTCGATGCTGACCGAGGCCATCGTGACCCGCAAGCCGGTGTTCATCTACGACCTGCTGCGCGGCACAGGCTCGCATCGCCCGCCCCTGCCCCCGGACAGCGGCATCACGCCGCCGAGCCCGACGGAGCGGCTGCGCGACTTCAACCTGCGGGCGCTGATCTACCGGGCCTCGATCCATGTCGGCCCGCGACGATTGACGCGCGACGTCAGCATCATCCATCGCCGACAGGTGGCGGCTGGCCGTGCCGTCTGGCTGGGCCAGCCCTGGCCGGAAGGCTGGCCGCTGGCGCCGCCGCTCGACGATGTCGAGCGGGCGGTCTCCAGGGTCAGGGCGCTGTTCGCATGATCGGCACCTTCTGGCGCTGGCTGAAGCGGCTGTTCGTCGCCGGGCTGGCACTGGTGGCGATGGCGGCGCTGATCCTGCTGTGGCGGCACCAGGACGCCGAGCTGATCACCCTGCGCAGCGCCCCCGCCACCTTCGAGCGCCGGGCGGACACCTTCACCGCCAATGTCACCGGCGAGCTCGACCGGCTGGCGCACGGGCTGGAATACCGTCTCAACGACGCGCCGGACTGGGTCGGCGTCGGCCAGCGCCGGCCCCGGGTGACGCCGCCCGACTTCACGGTCGAGCTACCGGCGGAGGTGCTGCGACCGGGCGAGAACAGGCTGGAGCTGCGCGCCGCCGGGCTGTTCCGCGACGGCGAGCAGAAGACGCTGACCTTCACCTACGACCCCTCGCCGATCGTGCTGCCGCGTGCCGTCGACTGGGCGCAGGCGACCCGGCTCGACGTGCAGGACGGCGCCTGGGAGACCTTCCTCAACGGCGACGGCACGACGCGGGTGCGACCGGTGCCGGGGACCGAGGGCTGGGACCGCGTGCTGGCGGTGACGGGCGCCTTCGCGGGCGGGCGGCGGGTGACGACCGACGTGGTATTCCACGACGTGCATGGCGTGCGGCCGTTCGGCCTACCCTTCCTGCCGCGCCGCGGCTACGGCTTCGGCGTCTTCCCGATGTGGGCCGGCCAGCCGGACCAGCCGGGTGTCAGCCCACGGCGCGGCTGGCGCTTCAGCCTCGCCTGGTACTTCTCGGTCGACCGCAGCGTCGGCAGCTCGTTCTCCGACAAGGTCGGCGACGGCCCGGCGGCATGGGTCGAGAGCGCACGCAGCCTGAAGCTCGACTGGGACCGCAAATACCGCATCGTCGCCGAGGCCTGGCCCGAGACCTCGCCGGACGGCCGCCATGTGGGCTATCGTCAGCGGATGAAATGGTGGCCCGACGGCGAGCCCGAGCCGGCGCATTGGCTGGAGGTGCTCGACCAGGCCGGAGCGCCGCTGCCCGAGGGCGAATATGCGGTGGCACTGGTCAGCCTGCGCTCGGCGGTCGATTTCGGGCCGGTGACGATCGAGGCGATCGACGGGCCCGGCCCATGACACGCATCGCCTTCGTCTATCCGCACACCACCATCCAGGCGCCCGTGCCCACGCTGTACGACGCGCTGGCGATCTGCATGTACGAGATGACGCGCCGGCTGGCGCGCCGCCACGAGGTCGTGGCCTATCCGCGGCGCGGCCCGGGCGATCCGGCAGAATCGGTGCAGGAGGGCGTCACCTTCCACCGGATTCCGGTCCGGAGCGACGAGCTGATGGGCGTGCTGAAGCTCGCCGACCGGCTGGGCCTGACGCGGAAGGACCGGCCCTACCGGTTCACCCTCGCCTACTACCTGCACTATGCGGTGGCGGTGGCGCGCGACATGCGCCGCCGGCGGATCGAGCTGGCGCACATCTTCGGCAATCCCAACTTCATCCCGATCATCAGGCATTTCAATCCCGGCATCCGCATCTGCCTGCACAGCCACGACCACGCGCTGGCCGACTTCGACCGCGAGCTGACACTGAAGCGGCTGCGCCATGCCGACCTGATCCTCGGCTGCTCGCGCTTCATCACCGACAACATCGCCAAGCGCTTTCCCGAGGTGGCGGAACGCTGCCACCACCTGCACAACGGCGTCGACGAGCGCTTCCTCGGGGTGGCGAGCCGTCCGGAGGAATCGCGCAACGTCCTGTTCATCGGTCGCGTGACACCCGAGAAGGGCGTGCACGTGCTGGTCGAGGCCTTCGGGCGGGTGGCGGAGCGGCACGATGCGCACTTGGCGATCGTCGGGCCGAACGACCTGGCACCCAAGCATTTCGTCGATCCGTTCGGCCAGGACCCGCTGCTCGCGGGCGTGGAGCACTACTACGGCCGTGCCGGTGCCTACCTCCGTGACCTGCAGGCCGCCGCCGCGGGCTCCGGCCGGACGAGCTTCGTCGGCCGGATCGCCAACAGCGAGATCGTGGACCGGCTCGCCACGGCCGGAGTCTTCTGCTTCGTATCGCTGTGGCACGAGCCGTTCGGCATCCCGATGATCGAGGCGATGGCGGCAGGCCTGCCGGTGATCGCCACCAATGCCGGCGCCGCACCGGAGATCGTCGAGAACGGCGTCACCGGCCTGCTGGTCGAGCGCGGCGATGCCGCCGGCCTGTCGGCGGCGCTCGACCGCCTGCTCGGGGCACCGGCGGAGCGGCGGCGCATGGGAGAGGCCGGCCGGGAACGCGTGCGCCGCCACTTCCTGTGGGACCACTCCGTCGCCCGGCTGGAGCAGCTCTACGCGGCAGTGGTGTCCAGGCCCACCGGGCAGGTGACGCCGGTGCCGCCGAGGCCGCAATAGCCCATCGGGTTCTTCGCCAGGTATTGCTGGTGGTAGCCTTCGGCGTAGTAGAACTCGGGGGCGTCCAGGATTTCGGTGGTGATCGGCCCGTAGCCCGCCGCCTTCAGTTTCTTCTGGTACATGTCGCGCGAACGCTCAGCCGCCTGGCGCTGGCCGGGCGAGAACACGTAGATGCCGGAACGGTACTGCGTGCCGATGTCGTTGCCCTGGCGCATGCCCTGGGTGGGATCGTGGCTCTCCCAGAAGGTCCGCAGCAGCTCGTCATAGGAGACCTTGGCGGGGTCGAACACCACCAGCACCACCTCGTTGTGGCCGGTGAGGCCGCTGCAGGTCTCCTCGTAGGTCGGATTGGGAGTGCTGCCGCCGGCATAGCCGGCCGCCGTCGTCCAGACGCCCGGCAGCTGCCAGAACTTGCGCTCCGCACCCCAGAAGCAGCCCAGCCCGAACATCGCCCGCTCGAGGCCGTCGGGATAGGGACCCTCCAGCGCGTTGCCATTGACGAAGTGCTTCTGCGGCACGGCGAAGGCCCGCTCGGCCCTGCCGGGCAGGGTCTCCTCGGGCTCGGGCAGCACCGCCTTCCTGCGCAGGCCGAACAGCATTCGCGTCCTCCTCGTCTCGCCATTCGCGGAAGTAAGGAGGCCGGCCGCCGCTTCAAGGCGGCCCGCCGTCAAAAGCCCGATATGAAGAGATCCTGCGGCACCGAGACGGCGTAGGCCAGCAGGATGATCCTGCTCTCGCCGGGCCCGAACCCGCTGGTCCATTCGAGCACGCCGCGCCGGCCATCCGGGTCGCGGACGGTGGGGGGCGTGGTGTCGCCCAGGAGCTCGACCTCGATCCGCTCGTCCTGGGGCACCGGGATCTGGTCGATGACAGTGATCGGGATGTCGACCGCGTGCCGGCTGGTGACCTCGATTCGGTAGCGGCGCTCCATCCGGCGGGTCTTGTTGAAGATGCCTTCCGTGGAGCGGCCGCCGGTCTCCAGGCGGTAGTCGACACGCACCTTGTCGTCGGCGCCGAACGGCAGCGCCATGCGGTCGCCGGGCATGACGGCGGCCTGATCGGCGCGGCCGGTGAAGGCGCCGTCGCGGAAGATGGCGACGGGGCCTGCCAGCAGCGGCTCGGGCCCGGGGAACACCGCCTCGCCATACAGGAAGGGCTCGGGTGCGAGCCGCGGCGTCGCCCGCACCGACAGCTCGACGTCGAGCTGGCGCTGGTTGAGGGTGAAGGTCTTGGCGGAGCTGTCGGCGGCCACCGTCGCCGGCCCGGGCACAGCGTACTGGGCAGCGAACTCGGAGGCCACCGTGTCCGCCGTCACCGGCGGCGCCGGCGCCGCCCCGGCGAAGTCGGCGGTGGCCTTGGGTGCGGCCCGCATCGACTGCAGCGCCTCGGCCGCCGCCGGCCGGGGTGCCCGCTGGATGACGTCGATGAACCACGGTTCGATGCGCGGCATCTCGCTGGCATCGGCCGGGCGGGCGGTGGAAAGCGTGAGGTCGACCTCGGTCCAGTCCTCGCCGGTGGCCTGCCGCACCTCGGCGCGCTGCACGAGCTGGACGCTGCCCGCATCGCTGTCGAGCCGCGCCTCGTAGAGCGGCCGCCAGCTCGCCCCCGGCACCTGGTAGCGCAGATGGACCTCGGCCCGGCCCCGCGACCGTGCCTCCAGCGCGATCACCGCCTCCATCGTGGCGCGCTGGCCGGTGCGGACGCGGTCCAGCTCCTCGCGCCTGGCCTGGAGCTCGTGCTCGACGCGCTGGCGCTCGGCGTCGAGCCCGCGGATGGCGGCCAGCGCCTCGTCGGCACCGGCGGCGAGCGCCGTCCAGCTCTTGCGCCAGACCTCGGGGTCGGGAAGGCCGCGCGCGATCTCGTCGCCGGCGCGCTCGGGCAGCGCCTTGCCGATATTGCCGACGAAATCGAGCTGCACGCGCGCGGCACTGGCCCGGTCGACCAGCTCGCGCTGCTTCAGCTCGAGGGTGGCGATGGCGGCGGCGATCTCGCGCTCCGCCGGGCCGGCGAGATCGGCGCTGAAGCTCGGCCGCGTCTCGACCGCCCCCACCATCAGGTCGCCCGAGGACAAGGCGTCGACACGCACCGATTCCGCCAGGAGGCCGGCGGGCAGGCCCGTCAGGCGCAGGCTGTGCGAGCCGACTTCCATCTCGACCGCCAGGGTGCGCACCACCTCGGCACGGTCGGGAAAGACGGTGACCTCGGTGATCCGGCTGGCCGGCGCCAGCTCGGCTGCGACCGCCGGCAGCGCGAGCACGAGACCCAGGAACGTCGAGGAGCAGAGGATCGAGCAACGCGGCATGAATGGGGAACTCCCGATACTGGCGGGGGCTCCTAGCACACCTCAGCGCCGGGCGGCGATCCGGAACGGGAACAACTCTGCACGCATCAGGCCATGGCGCACCGCCGGATCGGCCTCCATCAGCGCGCGCGCCGCCGCCTCATCCTCGACCTCGAGGAAGGCCAGGCCGAAGACGCGCTCGTCCTCGGTGGTGCTGCGGCCCGCCATGATCAGCCTGCCGTCGCCTGCGAGGGCCTGGAGATGGGCCAGGTGCTCGCCGAGGATCGGCAGCTCGTCGGCGTTCGGCCCTTCGGTCACCATGCCGAGGCGTATCGCCGCCAGACGGTAGACGAAGGTCACCATGACACTCAGCTCCGCAAGGCGAGATTCTGCGGATCGTAGGGGCTCTCGGCGACGATCCTCGCCGGCCGCAGCTCGCCCATCAGCCGGACATGGCAGGAGGTGCCGGGCTCGGCGAGCTCGGGGCGGACATAGCCCAGCATCAGCGACTTGCCGACATAGTGGCCGTAGCCGCCGGCGGTGCCGCGCCCCACCACCCTGCCGTCGACCAGCACCGGCTCGTTGCCGAAGCTGTCGGCGTCGCCGGCATCGATCTCGACGGTGCTGTAGCGCCAGGGAACGCCCTGCTCCCGCTGGTGCAGCAGCGCCTCGCGGCCGACGAACTCGCCCTTCCCGAAGCGGACGAACCGCCCCATCCCAGCCTCGAGCAGGCTGTTCTCGGCGTTGAGATCGGTGCCCCACAGCCGGTAGGTCTTCTCCAGCCGCATCGAATCCATGGCGCGCAGGCCGACGAGCCGGATGTCGTGCCGACGGCCGGCTTCCATCAGCGCCTCGAACAGGTGGATCTGGTACTCGATCGGGTGGTGCAGCTCCCAGCCCAGCGAGCCCACGAAGTTGACGCGCAGCGCGCGCACCGCCGGGCAGAAGCCGACCGGGATCTCCCGGGCCGTCAGCCAGGGGAAGGCTGCGTTGGAGACGTCGGCATCGGCCAGCTCGGCCAGGACCTCACGGGCCTGGGGGCCCGCCACGATCAGCACGCCATACTGCGTGGTGACGTCCTTGACGAACACCGAGCCGTCGCGCGGACAGGCCTTCTGCAGGAAGTCCCAGTCGTAATCGTGAGCGGCGCCGGGCCCCACGAGATAGAACCGCTCGCCCCACAGGCCGTCGGCGAGGCGGGTGACGGTGAACTCGGAGCGCACCGAGCCGCGGCGGTTGAGGGCGTGGCACAGGCTCATGCCGCCGACCTTCGACGGGATGGCGTTGGCGACCATCCGGTCGAGCCAGGCGCGTGCCCCGGGACCCTCGACCTCGTACTTGGCGAAGGAGCTGAGCTCCATCAGGCCGACCCGCTCGCGCATGGCGCGGACCTCGTCGCCGACGATGGAGAACCAGTGGGCGCGGCGGAACGACCAGTGGTCCTTGCGCGCGACACCTTCCGGCGCGAACCAGGCCGGCCGTTCCCAGCCGAAGCGCTGGCCCCACACCGCGCCGCTGGCGTCCAGCCGGTCGTAGATCGGCGGCGCCTTGGCCGGGCGGCAGGCCGGCCGCTCCTCGTGCGGGAAGTGGGTGACGAAGACGTGCTCGTAGGCCTCCTCGTTCTTCAGCCTGGCGAAACGCTTCGAGACCACGCCGAAGCGGCGCGGATCGACGCCGATCATGTCGACGGTGGGCTCGCCGTCGACGATCCAGTCGGCGAGCTGCCAGCCGGCGCCGCCGGCGGCGGTGATGCCGAAGCTGTGGCCTTCGCTGATCCAGAAGTTGGGAATGCCGAAGGCCGGGCCCACCATCGGGTTGCCGTCCGGCGTGTAGGCGATCGGGCCGTTGACGATCTGCTTGATGCCGACCTTCTCCAGCGACGGCACCCGGCGCATCGCCGCCTCGACATGCACCATGATCCGGTCGAGATCGCCCGGGAACAGGTCCTTCTCGAAGGTCGGCGGTACGCCGTCGACGAAACAGGCGGGGGCATGCTTCTCGTAGGGGCCGAGGATCCAGCCGCGGCGTTCCTCGCGGAAATAGTAGCGCTCGTCGGGCTCGCGCAGGATCGGCAGCTCGCGGTGGCCCTCGGCACGGTAGGCCTCCAGCACCGGGTCGACGTCGAAGACGACATATTGGTGCTCGACCGGAACCACGGGGATCTGCAGGCCCACCATCGCCGCCGTGGCGCGGGCATAGTTGCCGGTCGCGCTGATCACGTGCTCGCAGCGGATGTCGCCGCTGGCGGTCTTGACGACCCATTCGCCGGAATGCGTGCGCTCGATGCCGGTGACGGGGGTGTGCTGGTGGATCGTGGCGCCCATCTGCCGGGCACCCTTGGCCAGCGCCATGGTGACGTCGGCCGGGGCGATGTGGCCGTCGGTCGGGTGCCAGAGGGCGCCGACGAGCCCTTCGGTGACGCAGAGCGGCCAGAGCCGCTTGATCTCGTCGATGCCGATGAGGTGGCACTCGACGCCGATGGTCTCGGCCGTGCACTGGTAGTTGCGGTACTCGTCCATCCGGTCACGGTTGGTGGCGAGCCGCAGGTTGCCGGTGTTGCGGAAGCTGACGTCCTGGCCGGTCTCGGCCTCCAGCTGCTGGTAGAGCCTGACCGAGTACTGGTGGAGCTGGCCCACCGAGTAGCTCATGTTGAACAGGGGCAGCAGGCCGGCGGCGTGCCAGGTCGAGCCGGCGGTGAGCTCGGTGCGCTCGAGCAGGACGGAATCGGTCCAGCCGCGCCTGGCCAGGTGATAGAGCGCGCTGACGCCGACGGCGCCGCCACCGATCACCACCGCGCGTGCCGTCGTCTGCATCGGTCGCCTCCCGTCCGCCGCGGGCGGCATTCGAGGCGAGCCGAAGGCATGGGTCAAGGCATGCGCGACGGCGGTGGCCTCACGGACCGCCTTCGGCCATCATGCCATGATCATCCCAGCGCGCGAGAGGAAGACATGACGACACGGCGCCTGTTGCTGGGTGCCACGCTGGCCGCACCCGCCGGCTGGCTGCTCGCGGCCGAGGCCGATGCTGCAGAGCTGGGACCGACGCCGTCATGCGGCGACGACGAGCCGACGCCGCGGCAGACCGAAGGCCCCTACTTCAAGCCGAGCTCGCCCGAGCGGGCCGACCTGCGCGATCCGAGCGTGCCGGGCCAACCCTTCGTATTGAGCGGCCTCGTGCTGACCACGACCTGCCTGCCGGTGGCCGGCGCCATCGTCGACCTGTGGCATTGCGACGGCGAGGGAGCTTACGACAATCGCGGCTTCCGCTGCCGCGGACACCAGCTCACCGACGCCCAGGGCCGCTGGCGGTTCGAGACGGTGCGGCCGGGGCTCTATACCGGCCGGACGAGGCATTTCCATCTGAAGGCCTACGCCGCCGGCAGCCGGATGCTGACGACCCAGCTCTATTTTCGGGGCGAGCCCGGCAATGCGCGCGACGGAATCTGGCGGCGGGAACTGGAGATGGTCATCGACCCAGCCGGAACCGCCGGACGGTTCGACCTCGTGCTGGCGTCGGCCTGAAATGAAAACGCCCCCCGGATCGCTCCGGGGGGCGTCGAAACCTGGGCCTACCGACCCGGCGCGTCAGACGCGCTTCAGGTTCTCGGCCGAGCTCTTGCCGTTCTTGCCGCGAACGAGCTCGTACTGGATGCGCTCGCCCTCACGGAGCGAGTCGAGCCCGGCGCGCTCGACGGCGCTGATGTGGACGAAGGCGTCCGGCCCACCGGTCTCCGGCTGGATGAAGCCGAAGCCCTTGGCGGCGTTGAACCACTTGACGGTACCAGTCTGCAAAGCAGGACCTTTCGAGCGTAGTGCGCGCCACGGCAACGTGCCGGAGCGCGAGGCAATCTCTGCGGCGATCCAGGTTTTGGCCGACACAGGCCGGCCGGTCGGGAAGGCGATAAGATGACCCGTCGTCCATATGGACCGGTCGGCGGCGCAGTTCAAGACGCTCTAATCGACCATCGCTCGGAAAAATTCACCGCGCCCACCCGCTAAAGTGGAATATTGGCATGCTTCTTCCACGGATTTTCCAGCTTCTTGCCGCGCAGCCACCTGAGGGAGTGGGCGATGCGCCGCCTCGTGCCGTGCGGCATGATGACATCGTCGACGAAACCGCGGCGGGCGGCAATGAAGGGATTGGCGAAGCGCTCGCGATATTCCTGGGTGCGGGCCTCGATCTTGGCCGGATCGCCCATGTCGGCGCGGAAGATGATCTCGACGGCTCCCTTGGGGCCCATCACCGCGATCTCGGCCGTGGGCCAGGCGTAGTTGACATCGCCGCGCAGGTGCTTGCTGCTCATCACGTCGTAGGCGCCGCCATAGGCCTTGCGGGTGATGACGGTGACCTTGGGCACCGTGGCCTCGGCATAGGCGAACAGCAGCTTGGCGCCGTGCTTGATGATGCCGCCATATTCCTGCGCCGTGCCCGGCAGGAAGCCCGGCACGTCGACCAGGGTCAGGATCGGGATGTTGAAGCAGTCGCAGAAGCGGACGAAGCGGGCGGCCTTGCGCGAGCTGTCGATGTCGAGGCAGCCGGCCAGCACCATCGGCTGGTTGGCGACGACACCCACCGTCGAGCCCTCGATGCGGGCAAGGCCGGTGACGATGTTGCGGGCATAGCCCGGCTGCAGCTCGAAGAAGTCGCCCTCGTCGACGAGCTTGGCGATCAGCTCCTTCATGTCGTAGGGCTTGTTGGGATTGGCCGGCACCAGCGTGTCGAGCGACGGCTCGTCGCGCTCGGCGGGATCGGCGGTCGGGCGCGTCGGCGGCTGCTCGCGGTTGCTGGCCGGCAGGAAATCGATGAGGCGGCGCACCTCGGCCAGCGCCTCGACATCGTTGTCGAAGGCGAGATCGGCCACCCCTGAGCGCTGGGTGTGGGTGACGGCACCGCCCAGCTCCTCCTGGGTGACGGTCTCGTTGGTCACCGTGCGCACCACGTCGGGGCCGGTGACGAACATGTAGGAGCTGTCGCGCACCATGAAGATCAGATCGGTCATCGCCGGCGAGTAGACGGCGCCGCCGGCGCAGGGGCCCATGACGACGCTGATCTGCGGCACCACGCCCGAGGCCAGCACGTTGCGCTGGAACACGTCGGCATAGCCGGCGAGGCTGGCCACCCCCTCCTGGATGCGGGCGCCGCCGGAATCGTTGAGGCCGATGACCGGGGCGCCGACCTTCATCGCCCGGTCCATCACCTTGCAGATCTTCTCGGCGTGCGCCTCGGACAGCGAGCCGCCGAAGACAGTGAAGTCCTGGCTGAAGACGAAGACCAGGCGGCCGTTGACGGTACCCTGCCCCGTGACGACGCCGTCGCCCGGGATGGTCTGCTCGGCCATGCCGAAGTCGACGCAGCGATGCTCGACGAACATGTCCGACTCCTCGAAGGAGTCGGGGTCGAGCAGCAGCTCGATACGCTCGCGGGCGCTGAGCTTGCCGCGCTCGTGCTGTGCCGCGATCCGACGCTCGCCGCCGCCCTGCCGGGCCCCTTGGCGCTTGGCTTCGAGCTTGTCGAGGATGTCCTGCAACGGAGCCTCCGGATCGCGACGGTTCGATGACCGTCAGCTAGCACGGCTCGCGGCGGCCGGCACTGCGACCCGAGCGTTCTCTCCTCATACGGAGCCGGCCATCAGCCGGGCGGCGATGGCGAGGCAACGCTCGAAGGCGTCGAGCGCCGTGTAGCGCTCGGAAGGCGGCACGTCGCCGGCCTGCATCTCGCCGCCGCTGGCGAGGATGGCGCCGTGCATCATCAGGTTGTCGAGCAGGTCGAAGGATTCGGCCTCCAGCCCGTCGGAATCCTCCATGACACCGCCGGCGCGCGGGCGCAGCCGGCCGGCGTGGAGCAGCCACACGCGCTCGGCATAGGGTGCCGCGACATTGCTGTAGCCGAGCACCGGCTTTCCCTGCGCCCGCATGTAGCCCATCTCGAAGGCGGTGCCGCCGTCCATGCCCGGACCGCGGAACGGCGTCATGTGAGCGATGACGAGGTCGCAGCCATCCATCAGCCGCTCGTTGCCGAGGGCGATCGCCAGTCCCTTGTCGCGCGGCAGCAGGCCTGTGAGGTCGAGCGACTTGTCGAGCGGGAACACGCCCTCGAAGCCGTAGGCGGCGCACAGCGCCTTCTTGCGCCCGGCCAGCACCAGCGCCTCGGCGAGGAACACATCGGGGCCGGCGAGATAGATGCGGGGCGGCGTCACCATGCTCAGCTCCGCAGAAGGCACAGGAAGCGATCGGCGGCGGCGAGGTCGCGCCGCAGCGTCGCGTGGCGCCGCGCCTGTTCGTCCTCCTCGCCCCAGCGGCCGATCTCGTAGAGCTCGTCCAGGCAGGCGAGCTCGAAGGCGGCATCGGGCCCCAGCTCGCCCGCTTCCATCGCCAGGCCCAGCACGATGGAGCCCGTGAGGGTGGTCGCGGCGTGCAGGCCGACCAGCCGCCAGTCGTCGAGCCGCTCGACGGCGGCGCGCAGGCTGCGCAGCGAGGCCGGCGGCTGCTCGACGACGGTGACGGTGGCGGTGACGGCGAGCGGGCTGTCGTGCTGTCGCAGCGCCCAGTCGAGCCAGGGCTGCCAAGCAGCCTGCTGCCGCTCGGCGAGATCCCGCGGCTCGGCGGCGCGATAGCACAGCAGATCGGTGGCAGCGAAGCCCGCCGCCTCCTCGATCGCGTCGCCGCGGCGTTCGGGCATGAGGTCGAGCACGGTGGTGGCGAGCCGGGTCAGCGGCATGGCTCGCGGGTCGATCTCATCCCATTGCTCGCGCCATTCGCCGGCAATCGCGTCGGCCAACGCGCGGGTCGGAGCCGTCAGCAGATGCCGGGCGGGCGTGTGCGCCGGGCGTCCGTCCAAGGTGACGGCGAAGCCGGCAGCGTCCTCCCGCAAGCCGACCTCCCGCCAGAAACGTTTCATGTCCCCGCCACCCGCCGCTACAGCAGCCCTATCAGCTGGTCGAACCTGTCGAGCACGTGCACCGCTCCCACGGCCTTCAGCTCGACCGCCGGGTGGTTGCCCCAGCTCACGCCGACCGGCAGCACGCCTGCGGCCACGGCCATCTCGATGTCGAAGCTGGTGTCACCGACCATCATGGTCTCGGCCGGCGCAGCACCGGTCTCGCGCATCGCCGCCTCTATCATCGCCGGATGCGGCTTGCTGGGGTGCAGGTCGGCGGTCTGCAGGGTGATGAAACGATGCGACAGGCCGTGCTGCGCCAGGATGTGCTTCAGCCCGCGCATCGTCTTGCCGGTCGCCACCCCCATCGTCACCCCGCGCGCCGCCAGCTCGTCGAGCAACTCGACGGCGCCGGGGAACAGGGGCTCGTCGGTGTCGCCGCGCTCGCGCCGCAGCAGGAACTGGGCGCGGTAACCGTCCGCCAGGCGCTCGGCCATCGCCAGATCGCCGCCGCCCAGCAGCCGGTCGACGGCGTGGACCAGCGTCAGCCCGACGATGCGGCGGATGGCGTCGCTCGACGGCGGCTCCATCCGCTCGGCCACGAAGGCCGCTGTCATGCATTCGACGATGAAGCGCTGGCTGTCGACCAGCGTGCCGTCGCAGTCGAAGACGACGAGGCGCAAGGCGGGCTCCCGGTGTTTCGAGCTGCTGCAGAGCATAGGCCGCCAGCACGATCCGGGTCGATGGGTGGTGGCCGTCGTCGCTGCCGGCAGACCCCGCCACAGAGCTTAAGCTTGTACGCATAGACAAGGATGCCGGCGGGTCTATCGTCGCGAGCGGGAGTCCGGTCGCGACTCCGCGCGGGGAGACGAAACGATGGCGACGATCAACGGCAACAATGCCGACAACTCGCTCGAAGGCGGGCTGTTCGCCGACACGATCAGCGGCGGTGGCGGCAACGACCTGCTGCTCGGCCGGGCCAGCGACGACACCCTCTTCGGCGGCACCGGCAACGATCTGCTGGAGGGCGGCAGCGGTGGGGACGCGATGTTCGGCGGCAGCGGCATCGACACCGTCCGCTACAGCGGCGGCGGCGAGATCATCGTGTCGCTCGACAATGGCGGACGGAATTCCGAGGCCGAGGGCGACACCTACAGCGGCATCGAGAACGTCGACCTCTCGGGCAAGACCGATCGCGCCACCGTCTTCGGCGACGCCCAGGACAATGTGATCGGCGGCACCGCCTTCGGCGACGGGCTGCTCGGCGGCAGCGGCGACGACGTGCTGCTCGGCGCAGCCGGCGACGACCAGATCCAGGGCGGCAACGGCGACGACCTGATCTTCGGCGGGATCGGCGCCGACCAGATCGACGGCCGGTCAGGTTCCGACACGGCGAGCTACGTCAACTCGGGCTCGAAGGTGGTCGTCGACCTGCGCCTGGTCGGGATCGCCCAGAGCGGCGCCGGCGCCTCCAGCGAGAGCACCGGCGACATCCTGCGCGAGATCGAGAACGTCGTCGGGTCGGAGTTCGACGATACGCTCATCGGAAACGACGGCGCCAACCGGCTGGCCGGCGGCAAGGGCTCCAACACGCTGGCCGGCCTGCTCGGCGACGACAGCTACAGCCATGTCGCCGACGGCCGGGCGCGGGACGTGGTGATCGATTCCGGCGGCAACGACGTGCTGGCCGTGCCCCTGTCGAGCGTGGCCAGCATCTTCCGCCAGTCGGCGGGCAATGGCAGCGTCAGCCCCGACGACCTCGTCGTGCAGATCAGGACCAAGCCGGCCGCGGGATTCGCCGGTGTCACCATCGTCGATCATTTCGCGCCCGGGCATGCCGTCGAGACGCTGTTCGACACCAGCACCGGCCAGACCTTCATCCTGGCCGAGGGGCTGATCGGCGGATCCGGCAACGGCATCATCGGCGGCACGGCTGGCGACGACGTCATGGACAGCGGTGGCGGCAACGACCTGCTGTTCGGTGTCGCCGGCGACGACGTCGCCTCCGGCGGCGAGGGTGACGATTCCGTCAATGGCGGGCTGGGCCGGGACAGCCTGTTCGGCGGCGATGGCGACGATACCGTCACCGGCGGGGCGGGCAACGACCGGCTGTTCGGCGAGGCCGGCGACGACCTGCTCGGTGCCGGCAACGGCAACGACAGGGCCGATGGCGGCACGGGCGACGACACCGTCACTGGGTATCATGGGAACGATCGGCTCTATGGCGGTGACGGGGACGACCGGCTGTTCGGCGGCGACGGACGCGACCGTCTCGTCGGCGGCGAGGGTGCCGACGTGCTGTGGGGCGGTGGCGGCGGCGATGTCTTCGTGCTCGACACCGTCGACCACGCCGTCAACCTGATCCGCGACCTCGACGACGGAGACCTCATCGTCTTCGATGCCGACCTGTTCACGCCGGCAGAGCTTCACCGGCAGGTCGTCGACCTCGACGGCGACGGCCGAGCCGACACGCGCCTCAGCATCGTCGATACCGCCGGCACTACGCTCACGGTCGTGGATGTCCGGGGAACGAGCGACCTCGGCGAGGTGATCTTCGCGTAGGCCCTACCGCGGCCAGTCGGCGAGCCGGCTGCCGGGCAGCGGCTCCGGCGCCAGGCCGAGCCAGGTCATGCCGTCGCGGAAGGACGGGGGAATGTCGGCGGCGACGCGCAGGCGCTTACCGCTGGGGTGCGGCATGTCGATCTCGCGGGCGTGCAGCATCAGGAATTTCGGCGCGCCGCTAGGATGCGCCGCCTTGCCGCCGTACTTGCCGTCGCCGAGGATCGGCCAGCCCATGGCGGCGCAGTGGGCGCGCAGCTGGTGGGTGCGGCCGGTGAGCGGCATCAGCCCCATCCAGGCGGCGACCTTGGCGGCGCGGGCGATCACCCGCCAGCGGGTGCGCGAGGGTTTGCCCTCCTCCTCGTCGGGCGCCATCTTCTCGACGACGCCGCGCTTGGCGAGCGCCAGGTCGATCAGGCCGTCCTGGCCGCGTGGGCTGCCCAGCACGATGGCCCAGTAGAGCTTGCGGACCTCGTGGCCGCGGAATGCCGAGGTGAGGAACGCCGCCGCCTTGGCGGTGCGAGCGGTGACCAGGATGCCGCTGGTGTCGCGGTCGAGCCGGTGGCAGAGCCGAGGCTTGTCGCCGCCCTCGGCGAGCGCCTCCAGCAGCCCGTCGACGTGCCGCGTGGTGCCGGTGCCGCCCTGCACGGCGAGTCCGGGCGGCTTGTTGAGGACCAGCACCTCGCCGTCGTCGTGGATCACCAGCGAGCGGGCGAGCTTGGCGTCATGGGCATCGAGCCCCGGCTTCCGCGTCGCCGGCAGCGGCGCCGAGGTCGGCTCCGGCAGGGGCGGCACACGCACCGCCTGGCCCGGCTGCACCCGCTCGCTGCCCTGCACACGCTTGCCATCGAGCCGGAACTGGCCGGTGCGCATCAGCTTCTGCAGCTGGCCGTGGCCGAGCGACGGGTAGTGGTGCCGCACCCAGCGGTCGAAGCGCCAGTCGACCTCCTCGTGCTCGATGTGGCGCTGCTCGACGGGGCTCATGCGTGGAAAATCCGGAGGTTCGCGACGGGCCGCCCTTGCATAGGGCGAAGCGGCCCCGGATGCCAGCCTAGCCGGTCCGTTCCGCCCGCAACTGCGCCAACCTCTCCAGCCGTGCCTTGATGCGGGCCTCGATGCCTTCATCCGTCGGGCGGTAGTAGACAGGGCGCTCCATGCCTTCGGGAAAGTAGTTCTGGCCGGAGAAGCGGTCCGGCGCGTCGTGGTCGTAGGCGTAGCCAGAGCCGTAGCCGAGCTTCTTCATCAGCTTGGTGGGCGCGTTGAGGATGTGGGCCGGCGGCATCAGCGAGCCGTGCTCCTTGGCGCTGCGCGTTGCCACGCCGTAGGCGAGATAGGCGGCGTTGGACTTGGGAGCGGCCGCCAGGTGAATGGTGCATTGCGCCAGCGCCAGCTCGCCCTCGGGCGAGCCCAGGCGCTCATAGGCCTCGGCGGCGGCAATGGCGAGCGGCAGGGCCTGGGGATCGGCCAAGCCGATGTCCTCGCTGGCCATGCGGATCAGCCGGCGGGCGATGTAGCGCGGATCCTCGCCGCCCTCCAGCATGCGGCAGAGCCAGTAGAGGGCGGCGTCGGGGTCGGAGCCGCGCACCGATTTGTGCAGGGCGCTGATGACGTTGTAGTGCGCCTCCTGCTGCTTGTCGTAGACCGGCAGGCGGCGCTGCAGGATCTCGGCCAGGCTCTCGACGTCGACCAGCGGCTCGGGGGGCAGGTCGGCCAGGGTCTCGACCATGTTGACGAGGTAGCGGCCGTCGCCGTCGGCCAGCTCGACGAGGCGGTGGCGCGCGGCATCGGTCAGCGGCAGCCGGTGGCCGAGATGGGCTTCGGCACGGGCGACGAGCTGCAGCAGCGCCTCGTCCAACAGCCGGTCGAGCACGATGACGAGGCAGCGCGACAGCAGGGCCGCCACCAGCGCGAAGGAGGGATTCTCGGTGGTGGCGCCGATCAGCGTCACCGTGCCGTCCTCGACCTCGTGCAGCAGCCCGTCCTGCTGGGCGCGGTTGAAGCGATGGATCTCGTCGATGAACAGGATGACGCGGCGGCCGCGGGCACGCAGCTTCCTCGCCTCCTTGAAGGCCTCGCGCAGGTCGGCGACACCCGACATCACCGCCGACAGCGCCATCAGCGGCTCGCCGATCTCCTTCGCCAGCAGGCGCGCCAGGGTGGTCTTGCCGCAGCCCGGCGGCCCCCAGAGGATGATCGAGGACAGGCGGCCGGCGGCCAGCATCCGCCCCAGGGGGCCCTCGGGACGAAGGGCTTCGTTCTGCCCCACGAGGTCGGACAGGCTCTGCGGTCGGATGCGATCGGCGAGGGGCCGGTCGGCAGATGCCGCCGCCGGCTCCTTTCCGGGTTCCACTTCGCCGAACAGGTCGCTCATGGGGCGAGCCTAGCACGGCCGCCCGGCGGGATCAGCCGCGGCGGACCATTCGATAGAGCACGAGCAGCACGATCGCGCCCAGGATGGCGATGCCGATGCTGCGGAGGTCCAGCGCCTCGACCTGACCGAAACCCAACGTGTTGCCGATGAAGCCACCGATCACGGCGCCGACGATGCCGATGATGATGGTGACGATGAAGCCGCCAGGGTCACGCCCCGGCATCAGCAGCTTGGCGATGGCGCCGGCGATGAGGCCGAGCACGATCCAGGCGATGATACCCATTCCGTTCGCTCCAGGTTCTTGGCGCAGGGATCAGACGGTCTCGCGGGCGTGGTGCCGGCCCTCGCCGATCTCCTCGATCAACCTGGCGCAGAAGGCCGGCAGGTCGCCCGGCTGGCGGCTGGTGACGATGCCGTCGTCGACCACCACCGCCTCGTCGACCCAGTCGGCGCCGGCGTTGGTCATGTCGGTGCGGATGGACTTGTAGGAGGTGGCGCGCAGGCCGCGCAGCGCGCCGGCCTCGACCAGCAGCCAGGGACCGTGGCAGATGGCGGCCACAGGCTTGCCCGAGCGCACCATCGCGCGAACGAAGCCCACGGCATCCGGATCGGCGCGCAGCACGTCGGGATTGATCTGGCCGCCGGGCAGGACCAGCGCGTCGTAGTCGTCGGGGCTGGCCTGCTCGACCGTGCGGTCGACGGGCACCCTGTCGCCCCAGTCCTTGTCCTTCCAGCCGCGTATCTCGCCCGGCTCCAGCGAGACGATGTCGACCGACGCCTCGGCGCCGCGCAGCGCCTTCAGCGGCTCCATCAGCTCGGACTGCTCGAAACCGTCGGTCGCCAGGATGGCAACGGATTTTCCACGCAAGGATGCCATGTGCCCGATCCCTCCAGGAGGCTCGAGCGGGCAAACGGACAGCTAGGACTCCGGGTTCCGATCCACGCCGCGCCGGGCGTCCGCCACGCGCAGGACCGTCCGCTTGAGATCGTCGTCGGAGAACGGCTTGCGCAGCACCGGCAGCACGCGCCAGCGCTCCTCGAGCCCGGCATCGTCGTAGCCGGTGGTGAAGACGACCGGCACCCCCTGCTCCAGCAGCAGCTCGGCCAGCGGGAAGCTGCGCTCGCCGGCGACGTTGACGTCGAGGATGGCGAGGTCGATGTCGGACCCGGCCCGCGCCGCCTCCAGCGCCACCTGCAGCCGCATGAAGGGCCCGATCACGACGCAGCCGAGATCGGTCAGCGCGTCCTCGACCAGCATCGAGAGCAGCGCCTCGTCCTCCACGACGAGCACCCGCAGGGCCTTCGAGGGCATCGTGTTGCTCAAGCGTCGCCTTCCGGCAGGGGAAGCACGAAGCTACAGACGAGGCCACCAGGACGATAGTCCATGGACAGGCTGCCGCCCGGCTCGTCCTCGATGCGGCGCTCGACCAGCGCAGCCGGCGGCGTGATCGCCTCAGCCGCCCAGGACGACGGTGAAGCGGCGGCCATCGCGACGCACCTCCAGCCGCTGGAGGTCGCCTTGGCCAGCCCGCTCCAGCGCGTCGACATCGGCCACCGGCCGGCCGTTGACCGCCTCGATGACGTCGCCGGGGCGCAGGCGCCAGGCCTGGGCCCGGCTGCCCGGCGCCACGGCGACGATGGCGACGCCCTGCTCGAACATGTCGCGACCGTGGCTCTCGTTGAAGCCCGGCGACAGGTTGGCGGCGGTGGCTCCGGCGAGCGCGCTGTCGCGGCCGAGCCTGGTAAGGTCCGCCGGCGGCTGCTCCCTGGCCGCCTCGACCGGCACGTCGAGCCGAATGCGCCTGCCCTTGCGCAGCGCCACGATGTCGGCGCGCTCACCGATCGCATGCAGCGCCAGGCGATAGGACAGGGCCGCGGCGTCGTCGACGGCCACACCGTCGATGCTCTCGACGACGTCGCCGGGTGCCAGGCCGGCGCGGGCCGCAGCGCCCGAGGGATGGACGCGGGCGACCAGGACGCCGCCCGGCCGATCGATGCCCAGGCTCCGGGCGACGTCGCTGTCGACCGCCTTCAGCTCGGCGCCGAGCCAGGGTCTCGCCACCTGCCCGCCCTTGGCGCCGCCCAGCGCCGCCATGCGGGCCCGGACGAGGTTGGAGGGGATGGCGAAGCCGATGCCGATGGAGCCGCCGCTGCGGCTGAAGATGGCGGTGTTGATGCCGATCAGCCGGCCGTCGACGTCGACGAGCGCACCGCCGGAGTTGCCCGGATTGACCGCGGCGTCGGTCTGGATGAACGATACCTCGTTGTCGAGCTCGGGCGCGGTGCGGGCGGTGGCCGAGACGATGCCGCTGGTGACGGTCTGGCCGATGCCGAACGGGTTGCCGACCGCGAGCACGAGGTCGCCGACCTCGATGCCGTCGGAATCGGCCAGCTCGATGGCCGGCAGCCGGCCGCCGGAGTCGATGCGCAGGAAGGCGAGATCCGAGCGGTCGTCGCTGGCGACCAGGCGGGCGCTGAACGAGCGCCGGTCGCTCAGCACGACGTCGATCTCGTCGGCCTCGGCCACGACGTGCCGGTTGGTGACGATGAGCCCGTCGTTGCCGACGATCACGCCCGAGCCCAGCGACTGCTGCACCTGCCGCTGGGCCGGGCCGGCGCCACCGCGGCCGCGGAAGAAGAAGTTGAAGAACGGATCGTCGAGGAACGGATTGTCCCGGACCACGACCTCCTTGCGGCTGGTGATGTTCACGACGGCCGGTGCCACGCGCTTGACGACCGGCGCGAAGCTCAGGCGGATCGCCTCGCGCGATCCCGGCACCTGTGCCTCGGCCGCGGGCTGCACCCGCGGCTGTGCCTGTTGCTGCGCGCACGCCGTGACCGGACCCGAGGCCGACAATACGGCCAGCAGCGCGACGATGATCCGGAAGCTCATAGGCCACCGCTAACGACAAGGGCGCCCGAGAAGGGGCGCCCTTGATGTGTAGTTCCACGACGGGCGGGCAAGGCCCGCGCCCGAGCTCAGCTCGCGGCAGCACCCTCGGCCTGCTCCGGCACCGGGCCGGAATCCTGGCCCTTGGCCTCGACGTCTCGGTCGACCAGCTCGATCACCGCCATGGCGGCATTGTCGCCGTGGCGGAAGCCCGCCTTCATGATGCGGACATAGCCGCCGGCGCGCGAGCCGTAGCGCTTGCCCAGCACGTCGATCAGCTTGGCGGCCGTGTCCTCGCTGCGCGTGCGGGCGATCAGCAGCCGGCGGGCATGCAGGTCGCCGCGCTTGCCCAGGGTGATGAGCTTCTCCACCACCGGCCGGAGGTCCTTGGCCTTGGGAAGGGTGGTGGTGATCTGCTCGTGCTTCACCAGCGACTGGCAGAGATTGGCCAGCATCGCCTCGCGATGGCCGCTACGCCGGTTGAAGCGGCGGCCACGAAATCCATGACGCATCTTCTAGCTCCCGATGGCGCGCCGCGCGGCGCCCTCCCCTGTTCCGTCACCCGCCGCTCAGAACGGCTCCTCGACCTTGCGCGCCAGCTCCTCGATGTTCTCCGGCGGCCAGCCCGACACCTCCATGCCGAGATGCAGGCCCATCTGCGTCAGGACCTCCTTGATCTCGTTGAGCGACTTGCGCCCGAAATTGGGAGTGCGCAGCATCTCGGCCTCGGTCTTCTGAACGAGGTCGCCGATATAGACGATGTTGTCGTTCTTCAGGCAGTTGGCCGAGCGGACCGACAGCTCGAGCTCGTCGACCTTGCGGAGCAGGTTCGGGTTGAACGGCAGCTCGGGCCGGCGCTCCGACTGGGTCGGGTGACGCGGCTCCTCGAAGTTGACGAACAGCGCCAGCTGGTCCTGCAGGATGCGCGCGGCCAGGGCCACGGCGTCCTCCGGGGTCACCGAGCCGTCGGTCTCGACCTGCATGGTCAGTCGATCGTAGTCGGTCTGCTGGCCGACGCGGGCATTGTCGACCTTGTAGGCGACCTTGCGCACCGGGCTGTAGATGGCGTCGATGGCGATCAGGCCGATCGGCGCGTCCTCGGCCTTGTGCGCCGAGGCCGGGATGTAGCCCTTGCCGGTCTGCACCGTCAGCTCGACCGACAGCTTGCCGCCCTTGTCGACGTGGCAGATGACGTGGTCGGGATCCATGATCTCGACGTCGTGCGGCGTCTCGATCATCGAGGCGGTGACGATGGCCGGGCCCTCGACCTTCAGCGCCATGCGCTTGGGCATGTCGCTGTGCAGCCTGAGGCCGAGCTGCTTCAGGTTGAGGACGATGTCGGTCACGTCCTCGCGCACGCCGGCGATGGTCGAGAACTCGTGCAGCACGCCGTCGATCTGGATGGCGGTGATCGCAGCACCCTGCAGCGAGGACAGCAGCACGCGCCGGATGGCGTTGCCCAACGTGATGCCGAAGCCGCGCTCGAGCGGCTCGACGACGATGGTGGCCTCGCGGTCGGGACGACGGCCGGGCTGGACGTCGAGCTTCTGCGGCTTGATCAGGTCTTGCCAGTTCTTTTGGATCACGTAAGCCCTCATCAAGAACGTGCATTGGCAGAACGGCGAACGAGGCCCCGGGGGCCGATGCCCGCCGGAGCCTGTGCTCGCCTACGAATGCCCCGGCGGTGGCGGGGCCGGTCGGTCAGACGCGGCGGCGCTTGCGCGGCCGGCAGCCATTGTGCGGGATCGGCGTGACGTCGCGGATCGAGCCGATCTGGAAGCCCACCGCCTGCAGCGCCCGCAGCGCCGATTCGCGACCCGAGCCCGGGCCGCGCACCTGCACCTCGAGCGAGCGCATGCCGTGCTCCATGGCCTTGCGGCCGGCGGCCTCGGCGGCGATCTGCGCCGCGAACGGCGTCGACTTGCGCGATCCCTTGAAGCCCTGCGAGCCCGAGCTCGACCAGGCGATGGTGTTGCCCTGGGCGTCGGTGATCGTGATCATGGTGTTGTTGAACGTCGCCGCGACGTGCGCCACGCCGGCGGTGATGTTCTTGCGCTCGCGTCGCCGCAAGCGCGACTTGTCGTCGGTCGCCATGTGACTACTTCGTGACCTTCTTCTTGCCGGCGATCGGCCGTGCCTTGCCCTTGCGGGTCCGGGCATTGGTGTGGGTGCGCTGACCGCGCACCGGCAGGCCGCGGCGGTGCCGCAGGCCACGGTAGCAGCCGAGATCCATGAGCCGCTTGATGCTCATCGCGACCTCGCGCCGGAGATCGCCCTCGACCTTGTGCTCCCGGTCGATGCGCTCGCGCAGCCGGGCGACCTCGGCATCGCTCAGCTCGCTGACGCGACGCTGGAAATCCACGCCGACGCCCGAGCAGATCTTCTCGGCCGTCGTGCGCCCGATGCCGAAGATATAGGTGAGCGCAATGCCCACCGGCTTCTGGCTCGGGATGTTAACCCCGGCGATACGCGCCAATGTCCTCTCCTCAACCGATTTTGCTGGCCGGGCGACAGCCGGCAGGTCCGGCAGGAGCCTGCCGGACCCGAAAAGCGGCGGGATTATAGGTAGAGGCGTCCACCTGTCAATCCGCTCCCGCGCCCAGGGCCTTCCTGATCTGTCGCGTCACGTCGTCGATCTCGGCCATGCCGTCGACCGTCCGCACCAGCCCCTTGGCGGCATAGTACGGCAGCAGCGGTGCGGTCTGGGCCTCATAGGCATCGAGCCGTGCCCGCACCGTCTCGGCGTTGTCGTCCTTGCGGCGGACGAACTCGGTCGAGCCGCAGACGTCGCAGACGCCGGCGACGTGCGTCGGCTTGAACACGTCGTGGTAGCCGGCGCCGCACTTGGCACAGGCGAAGCGGCCGGACACCCGCTCGACCAGGGCGGCCGGATCGACCTTGATCTCGACCACGGCGTCGAGCTGCAGGCCGCGGGCTTGCAGCATGCTGTCCAGCGCCTCGGCCTGCGCCAGCGTGCGGGGATAGCCGTCGAGGATGAAGCCCGGCACGCAGTCGGGCTCGCCGATCCGCTCGGCCACCAGCCGGTTGATGATGTCGTCCGAGACGAGCTTGCCCGCCTCCATCACCGCCTTGGCCTGCTTGCCGACCTCGGTGCCGCGCGCCACCGCCGAGCGCAGCATGTCGCCGGTCGAAAGCTGTGGAATACCATAAGCCTGCTTGATCCAGGCCGCCTGGGTGCCCTTGCCGGCACCCGGCGGCCCCAACAAAATCAAGCGCATTCAGCGTCTCCCGCGCAACCGGGCCTTCTTGATCAGGCCTTCGTACTGGTGCGCGATCAGGTGCGACTGAATCTGCGCCACAGTATCCATGGTGACGGAGACGACGATCAGGAGGCTGGTGCCGCCGAAGTAGAACGGCAGCGCATACTGGGAGATCAGGATCTCGGGAAGGACGCAGACCGCCGCCAGATAGAGCGCTCCCACCGTCGTCAGGCGGGTCAGCACATAGTCCAGATAGGCAGCCGTACGCTCGCCCGGCCTATAGCCCGGGATGAACCCGCCATGCTTCCTGAGATTGTCGGCCGTCTCCTTCGGATTGAAGACGATCGACGTGTAGAAGAAGGCGAAGAACACGATCAATGCGACATAAAGCAGTATGTGGACCGGATGTCCGCGGCCCATGTAGACGTTCACCCAGGACAGCCACTCGGGCATCGAGCCGCTGCCGAAGCTGGCGGCCGTCGCCGGCAGCAGCAGCAGCGAGCTGGCGAAGATCGCGGGGATCACGCCCGAGGTGTTGAGCTTCAGCGGCAGGTGCGAGCTCTCACCGCCGAAGACGCGGTTGCCCTGCTGCCGCTTCGGGTACTGCACCAGCAGCCGGCGCTGGGCGCGCTCCATGAAGACGATGAAGGCGACGACGCCGATCGCCATCAGCAGAATGAACAGGATGAAGAAGGTCGAGATCGCGCCGGTGCGGCCGAGGTCGAGCAGGCCGGCCAGCGCCGAGGGCAGCGAGGCCACGATGCCCACGAAGATGATCAGCGAGATGCCGTTGCCGATGCCGCGGGCGGTGATCTGCTCGCCCAGCCACATCAGGAACATGGTGCCGCCGACGATGGTGACGACCGTCGTGACGCGGAAGAACAGGCCGGGGTCGATCACCGCCGTCCCGGCGCCGGCGCTCATGCCCTCGAGGCCGATCGACAGGCCCCAGGCCTGCACCGCCGCCAGCAACACCGTCAGGTAACGGGTGTACTGGTTGATCTTCTTGCGGCCCGACTCGCCCTCCTTCTTGAGGGCCTCGATGGTCGGCGAGATCGTCGTCATCAGCTGCAGGATGATCGACGCCGAGATGTAGGGCAGGATGCCGAGCGCGAAGATCGACATGCGCTCCAGCGCGCCGCCGGCGAACATGTTGAACATGCCCATGATGCCGCCAGCCTGCTGCTGGAAGATCTGGGCCATCACCTGCGGGTCGATGCCCGGCAGCGGGATGTAGGTGCCGAGCCGGTAGACGACCAGGCAGCCGAGCGTGAACCACAGCCGCTTCTTCAGCTCCGTGGCCTTCGAGAAGGCCCCGAAGTTGACGTTGGAGGCGAGTTGCTCGGCGAGCGATGCCATGGGTGCTGCGCTCAGGCTTCGGCTGCGGCGGGCGCACCCAGCACGACGACCTTGCCGCCGGCCTTCTCGACCGAGGCGATCGCCGACTGCGACGCGCCGGCGACCTCGAAGGTCACGGCCGAGGTCAGCTCGCCCTTGCCGAGCAGGCGCACGCCGTCCTTGGACTTGCGGCACAGGCCGGCCGAACGCAGCACGTCGGCGTCGAGCGTGACGCCGGCCTCGAGCTTGCCGGCGTCCAGCGCCCTCTGCACCGAGCCCAGGTTCACGACCGCGAAGTCGCTCTTGAAGATGTTGGTGAAGCCGCGCTTCGGCAGGCGCCGGTAGAGCGGCATCTGGCCGCCCTCGAAGCTGCGGGGCTTCGGGTTGCTCTTGCGTGCCTTCGCACCCTTGTGGCCCTTGCCCGAGGTCTTGCCGACGCCGGAGCCGATGCCACGCCCGATCCGCTTGCGATCGCCGCGCGCGCCGGGGTTGTCGCTGAGCTCGTTGAGCTTCATTGCCGAAAGCCTTCCGTCACGCCTCTACCGGCTCGACCTTCACGAGGTGCCGGACCTTGTCGATGCGGCCGCGATTCGAGGGGGTGTCCTCGATCACGCGGCTGCGGTGCAGCTTGTTCAGGCCGAGGCCGATCAGCGTCGCCCGCTGCGTGCCGGGCCGGGCGATCGGGCTCACCACCTGAGTCACCTTGAGCTTGGCCATGCCGCTCACTCCGCCCGGGCCGCAGCGGCCTCGCCACCGCCCTCGCGGCGACCGACCAGATCGCTGACCTTCTTGCCGCGCTTGGCGGCGACGGCGCGCGGCGACATCACCCGCCCGAGGGCGGCGAAGGTCGCCTTGACCATGTTGTGCGGGTTGCTCGAGCCCATCGACTTGGCGACGACGTCGCCGATGCCGAGTGCTTCGAACACCGCGCGCATCGGACCGCCGGCGATGATGCCGGTGCCGGGCGGTGCGGCACGCATCAGCACGTGGCCCGAGCCGAAATAGCCCTCGATGTCATGGTGCAGCGTGCGGCCCTGGCGCAGGGGTACCCTGACCATCGACCGCTTGGCCTGCTCGGTCGCCTTGCGCACAGCCTCCGGCACCTCGCGCGCCTTGCCGCTGCCGTAGCCGACGCGGCCCTTGCCGTCGCCCACCACCACCAGCGCCGAGAAGCCGAAGCGCCTGCCGCCCTTCACCACCTTGGCGACGCGATTGACGCTCACCAGGCGGTCTACGAGCTCGCTCTGCTCCCGATCGTCACCGGAGCGCTCCCGTTCACGTCCGCGTGCCATACGCAACCCTTCCGTCAGAACGCGAGGCCGCCCTCGCGGGCGCCCTCGGCCAGGGCCTGGACCCGGCCATGATATTTGTAGCCGCCGCGGTCGAAGACGACCTGCTCGACCCCCGCCGCCCTGGCGCGCTCGGCCAGCAGCAGGCCGACCCGCTTGGCGGCCTCGCGGTCGGCGCCGGTCTTCAGCTCCGCCCGCAGGTTCTTCTCGAGCGTCGATGCCGCCGCCAGCGTGCGGCCGGCGGCGTCGTCGATGACCTGCCCGTAGATGTGCCGGCCCGAGCGGAACACCGATAGACGCGCCCGCCCGTTCGCGGCCTTGCGCAGCGCGTAGCGGGCCCGCCGCCCACGCCGCTCGAAACGATCGGCTGCCTTCACCATGTCGGTTACTTCTTCTTGCCTTCCTTGCGCAGGATCTTCTCGTCCGCATACTTGATGCCCTTGCCCTTGTAGGGCTCGGGCTTGCGGAACGAGCGGATCTCGGCGGCGATCTGCCCGACGCGCTGCCGGTCGGCACCGGTGATCGTCACCGCCGTCGGCGACTCGCAGGTGATCTTGACGTCCTCGGGCACCGCGAACTTGATGTCGTGGCTGTAGCCGAGCTGCAGCGTCAGCATCTTGCCCTCGACCGCCGCACGGTAGCCGACGCCGCTGATCTCCAGCTTGGTCGTGAAGCCCTGGGTGACGCCGGTCACCATGTTCTGCACCAGCGAGCGCGACATGCCCCACATGGCGCGGGCGCGCTGCTCGGTGCCGCGCGGCGTCACCTCGAGCTTGTTGTCGTTCAGCGCCACCTGGACCTCGGGCGGCAGGGTGCTGCTGAGCGAGCCCAGCTTGCCCTTCACCCGGACCACCTGGCCCTCGATCGCGACGTCGACGCCACCCGGCACCGCCACCGCATGCTTACCGATGCGCGACATGCTCAGAACACCGTGCAGAGGATCTCGCCGCCGACCCGCAGCTCACGGGCCTCGGCGTCCGACACCACGCCGCGCGGCGTCGAGACGATGGCGATGCCCAGGCCGTTGTAGACGCTGGGCAGCTCCTTGACGCCGGCATAGACGCGACGGCCCGGCGTCGAGACGCGGGTCAGCTCGCGGATCACCGGCTCGCCGTTGTGGTACTTCAGCTCGATCGAGATCTCGGACTTGCCGTCGCCGTCGTCCACGGTCTCGTAGCCGCGGATGTAGCCTTCCCGCCGCAGCACGTCGAGCACGTTGCGACGCAGCCGGGAGGCCGGAGTCCGGACGGCACCCTTGTTCGCCCGCTGCCCGTTGCGGATGCGGGTGAGCATGTCCCCGAGCGGGTCACTCAACGCCATCGTTCGCTCCACTCACCAGCTTGCCTTGACGCAGCCCGGGATCTGGCCGTCCGAGGCCAAGTCCCTGAGCGCGATCCGCGACAGGCCGAACTTGCGATAGTAGCCGCGCGGCCGCCCGCTCAGCAGGCAGCGGTTGCGGATCCGGACCCTGGAGCCGTTGCGCGGCAGCTTGGCCAGCGCCAGCGTCGCCTCGAAGCGCTCCTCGGGGTCCGCCTGCTTGTCCATGATCGTCTTCTTGAGCGCGGCACGCTTCGCGCGGAACTTGTCGGCCAGCTCCCGCCGATGCTCGTTCTTCTTGACGGAGCTCGTCTTCGCCATCGCCGTCTATCCCACGCTCACTGCCGGAACGGCATCGCGAAGCCAGCGAGGAGGGCCTTGGCCTCCTCGTTGGTCCGGGCCGTCGTGCAGATGATGATGTCCATGCCCCGCGACTCGTCGACCTCGTCGAAATTGATCTCGGGGAAGATGATCTGCTCCTTGACGCCGAGCGCGTAGTTGCCGCGGCCGTCGAAGCTTTTCGGGTTCACGCCGCGGAAGTCGCGCACGCGCGGCAGGGCGATCGTCACCAGCCGGTCGAGGAACTCGTACATGCGCTGCTTGCGCAGCGTCACCTTGCAGCCGATCGGCATGCCCTCGCGCAGCTTGAAATTCGCCACCGACTTGCGCGCCTTGGTCGCGACCGGCTTCTGGCCGCTGATCTTGGCGAGCTCGGCGATCGCCGAGTCCAGCTTCTTCTTGTCGGAAGCCGCCTCGCCGACGCCCATGTTGATGACGATCTTGTCGAGACGCGGCACCTGCATCGGGTTCTTGTACCCGAACTGCTCGGTGAGCTGCTTCACGACGACGTCGCGATAATGATCCTGCAAGCGCGCCATCACCAACCCTCAGCGATCGATATGCTCGCCGGAGCGCTTGGCGAAGCGCACCTTCCGGCCACCCTCGAGCAGCTTGAAGCCGATGCGGGTCGGCTTGCCGTCCCTGGGATCGAGATGCGCCACGTTGGAGACGTCGATCGGCGCCTCCTTGGTGACGATCCCGCCCTCGGGATTGCGCCCGCCGGGCTTCTGATGCCGCTTCACTTCCTGCACGCCGGCGACGACGACCCGGCCCTCGGCCGGGATCACCTTCAGGACCTCGCCCTGGCGGCCCTTGTCACGGCCCGCCAGCACGACGACCTTGTCGCCCTTCCTGATACGCGCAGCCATCACAGCACCTCCGGTGCCAGGCTGATGATCTTCATGAACTTCTTGGCACGCAGCTCGCGGGTCACCGGCCCGAAGATGCGCGTGCCGATCGGCTCGCCCTGCTTGTTGATCAGCACCGCCGCGTTCTTGTCGAAGCGGATGGCCGACCCGTCGGGGCGGTGGATCTCCTTGGCGGTCCGGACGATGACGGCCGTGGCCACGTCGCCCTTCTTCACCTTGCCACGCGGGATCGCCTCCTTGACGGCGACGATGATGATGTCGCCGACGGAGCCCCAGCGCCGGTGCGAGCCGCCCATCACCCGGATGCACTGCACACGCCGCGCGCCCGAGTTGTCGGCCACCTCCAGATTGGTCTCGACCTGGATCATCTCAAGCCCCCGCCCCTGCGGCCTGGCTCTCCTCGATCACCACCCAGCGCTTGGTGCGCGACAACGGGCGGCCCTCGACGATGCGCACCACGTCGCCGACCTTGTGGGCATTGCCCTCGTCGTGCGCCGCGTAGCGCTTGGTGCGCTTGATGTACTTCTTGTAGAGCGGGTGCATGACCTGACGCTCCACGCGCACGATCACCGTCTTGTCGTTCTTGTCGCTGACGACGGTGCCCTGCAGGATCCGCCTCGGCATCTCACGCTCCTCCGCCGGCCTGGGCCGTGCGACGCTTCTCGGTCATCACGGTCATCACGCGGGCGATGTCCCGGCGCACCTCGCGCACCCGGCTCGTGCTCTCGAGCTGGCCGGTGGCGCGCTGGAAGCGCAGGTTGAACTGCTCTTTCTTCAGCTCGACCAGCCGCTCGCCGAGCTGCTGGGCCGACTGTCCACGAAGCTCGCTGACCTCGATCACGACGCCGCCTCCTCCTGCACGCGCCGGACGAACTTGGTCCGAATCGGCAGCTTGGCGGCACCCAGGCGGATGGCCTCGGCCGCCAGATCCTCGGCCACACCGTCGATCTCGAACAGGATCCGGCCCGGCCGCACCGGCGCCACCCAGAACTCGACCGAGCCCTTGCCCTTGCCCATGCGGACCTCGGCCGGCTTCGACGAGATCGGCTTGTCCGGGAACACCCGGATCCAGACACGGCCGGCGCGCTTCAGGTGGCGGGTGATCGCACGCCGCGCCGCCTCGATCTGCCGGGCGGTGATGCGCTCGGGCTCCATCGCCTTCATGCCGAAGGCGCCGAAGTTCAGCTCGAATCCGCCACGCGCCACGCCGCTGATGCGGCCCTTGAACGCCTTGCGGAACTTGGTCCGGCTGGGCTGCATCATGACCGGTCACCCTGCTGCTGGCGCGGCTCGCGGCCGTGCGGCGCACCGATCTCGGCCAGGCGCTTGTCGAAGGCCATCGGGTCGTGCTCGAGGATCTCGCCGCGGAACACCCACACCTTGATGCCGCAGGTGCCGTAGGGCGTGTGGGCCGTGCACTTGCCGAAGTCGACGTTGGCGCGCAGCGTGTGCAGTGGCACGCGGCCCTCGCGGTACCACTCGGTACGGGCGATCTCCGCGCCGCCTAGGCGGCCGCCACAGGTCACCTTGATGCCCTGGGCACCCAGGCGCATCGCCGACTGCACGGCGCGCTTCATGGCACGACGGAAGGTGACGCGGCGCTGCAGCTGCTGGGCGATGTTCTCGGCCACCAGCTTGGCGTCGATCTCGGGCTTGCGGACCTCGACGATATTGAGATGCACGTCGCCCGAGGTCAGCGAGGAGAGGTCCTTGCGCAGGACCTCGATCTCCTGGCCCTTCTTGCCGATCACCACGCCCGGGCGGGCGGTGTGGATCGTCACGCGCGCCTTCTTGGCCGGCCGCTCGATCACGACGCGGCTGAGGCCCGCCTGCGACAGCCGCTTCTCCAGGAAGCGGCGGATCTTGAGATCCTCGGCCAGCAGCTTGGCGTAGTTGTGGTCGTCGTACCAGCGTGAGTCCCAGGTGCGGTTCACACCCAGGCGCAGGCCGATCGGATTGACTTTCTGGCCCATCAGGCGGCCTCCTTCTCGACCTGCTCGGCGCGCTCGCGGACGACGATGCGCAGGCTCGAGAACGGCTTCTCGATCCTGCCGGACCGGCCGCGCGCCCGCGTCATCATCCGCTTCATCACCAGCTTCTTGCCGACGCTGGCCTCCGCCACGTAGAGGCGGTCGACGTCGAGATTGTGGTTGTTCTCGGCGTTGGCGATCGCCGATTCCAGCGCCTTCTTCACCGCCTTGGCGATGCGCTTGCGGCTGAACTCGAGCGCCACCACCGCCTTGCCGGCGTCCATGCCGCTGATCATGCCGGCGACCAGGCCCAGCTTGCGCGGGCTGGTGCGCAGCATGGTCGCCACCGAGAGCGCCTCGTTGTCGGCCTGGCGACGCGGCTGCTTGGCCTTGCTCATCGCCTCACTTCCTCTTCGCCTTCTTGTCGGCGCCATGACCATGGAAGGTCCGTGTCGGCGAGAACTCGCCGAGCTTGTGCCCGACCATGTTCTCGGTGACGTAGACCGGCACGTGCTTCTTGCCGTTGTAGACGGCGAAGGTCAGGCCGACGAAATCCGGCATGATCGTCGAGCGGCGGGACCACGTCTTGATGATCTCGTTGCGGCCCGAGGAGCGTGCCTTGTCGACCTTGTCGAACAGGTAGCCGTCGACGAACGGCCCCTTCCAGACGGAGCGCGACATCTCAGCTGCCCCTCTTCTTGGCCACGTGACGGCTGCGGACGATCATGTTGCTGGTACGCTTGTTGGTCCGGGTGCGGTGACCCTTGGTCGGCTTGCCCCAAGGGGTGACGGGATGGCGGCCGCCCGAGGTGCGGCCCTCGCCGCCGCCGTGCGGATGGTCGACAGGGTTCATCGTGACGCCGCGATTGTGCGGGCGGCGGCCCTTCCAGCGCGAGCGGCCGGCCTTGCCGCTGTTCTCGTTCTGGTGGTCGGGGTTCGACACGGCACCGATCGAGGCCATGCACTCCGAGCGCACCACCCGGATCTCGCCGGACGACAGCCGGATCTGCGACCAGTCGCCGTCGCGGCCGACCAGCTGGGCATAGGTTCCGGCCGAGCGGGCGATCTTGCCGCCGGCCTTGGGCTTCATCTCGATGTTGTGGACGATCGTGCCCACCGGGATGCTGCGCAACGGCGCGGCGTTGCCCGGCTTCACGTCGACCTTGTCGCCCGCCACCACCTTGTCGCCGGCCTGCAGCCGCTGCGGTGCCAGGATGTAGGCCTGCTCGCCGTCCTCGTAGGTGACGAGCGCGATGAAGGCGGTGCGGTTGGGGTCGTACTCCAGCCGCTCGACGGTGCCGACGACGCCGAACTTCCGGCGCTTGAAGTCGACCAGGCGGTAGGCGCGCTTGTGCCCGCCGCCGCGGAAGCGGACGGTGGTGTGGCCATGGGCGTTGCGGCCGCCGCTCGAGGTCAGGCCCTCGGTCAGCTTCTTGACCGGCTTGCCCTTCCACAGATGCGAGCGGTCGACGGTGACCAGCTCGCGCCGCGACGGGCTCGTCGGATTGTAGGTCTTGAGCGCCATCGCCTCAGATCCCCGTCGTCACGTCGATCTTCTGGCCCTCGGCCAGCGTCACGATCGCCTTCTTGACGTCGTCGCGCTTGCCGAGCGTGCCGCGGAATCGCTTGACCTTGCCCTTGACGTTCAGCGTGTTGACCGCCGTCACCTTGACGTCGAACAGCGCTTCCACCGCCGACTTGATCTGCGGCTTGGTGGCGTCCTTGCGCACCCGGAACACGACCTGGCTGAGCTCGCCCAACCGGGTCGACTTCTCGGTGACGACCGGCGCCACGATGGTGTCGTAGTGCTTGACCAGCTTCATGCCAGGCGCTCCTCGAGCAGGCGGACCGCCTCCCTGGTCAGCACCAGCGTGTCGCGGCGCAGGATGTCGTAGACGTTGGCACCCTGGCTCGGCAGCACGTCGACCAGCGGCAGGTTGCGGGCGGCCAGGCCGAAATTGGCGTCGACCTCGGCGCCGGTGACGATCAGCGCCGAGGCGATGCCGAGACCGGCGAGCTGACCCGCCAGCACCTTGGTCTTGGCCTCCGAGGCGCGGGCGTCGTCGAGCACGATCAACTTGCCGTCCTTGGCCTTGGCCGACAGGGCGCAGCGCAGGCCCAGCGCCCTCACCTTCTTCGGCAGGTCGGTGGCGTGGTCGCGCGGCGTCGGGCCGAAGGCGCGGCCACCGCCCTTGAAGATGTTGGCGCGGCGCGAGCCGTGGCGGGCACGGCCGGTGCCCTTCTGCTTGTAGAGCTTGGCGCCGGTGCGGGCGATCTCGCCGCGGTTCTTGACGTCGTGCGTGCCGGCACGGCGCTTGGCGAGCTGCCAGAGCACGACGCGGTGCAGGATGTCCGAGCGGACGTCGACGCCGAACACGGCGTCGCTCAGCTCGAGCTCGCCCACACCCTCGGCGGCGAGGTTGACGACCTTGGCTTGCATCACTCGGCTCCCGCAGTGGCGGTCTTGCCGACGACGGCGGCCGGATAGGGCGCTTCCTTCGGCAGGGCACGCTTGACCGCATCGGTCACCCGCACCCAGCTGCCGTTCGGGCCGGGCACGCCGCCCTTGACCATGATCAGGCCGCGCTCGTTGTCGACACCGAACACCTCGAGGTTCTGCACCGTGCGGGTCCGGTGGCCCATGTGACCCGCCATCTTCTTGTTCTTGAAGGTGCGGCCGGGATCCTGCCGGTTGCCGGTCGAGCCGTGGCTGCGATGCGAGATCGACACGCCGTGCGTCGCCTCAAGGCCGCGGAAGTTCCAGCGCTTCATCGCACCGGCGAAGCCCTTGCCGATGCTGGTACCCTGGACGTCGACGAACTGGCCGGCGACGAAGTGGTCGACGCCGAGCCGCATTCCCACCTCGAGCACCGCGTCGTCGGCGACGCGGAACTCGCCGACCCTGGCCTTCGGCTCCACCTTCGCCTTGGCGAAATGGCCGCGCATCGGCTCGGTGACATTCTTGGCCTTGCGGCGACCGACGCCGAGCTGGACGGCGACATAGCCGTCCTTCTCGGCGGTGCGCACCGCCACGACGTCGCACTCCTCGACCTGCAGCACGGTCACGCCGATATGCGCGCCGTCCTCGCCGAAGAGGCGGGTCATGCCGATCTTCTTGGCGATCAGCCCCGTCCGCATCTCATCTTCCTCAGAGCTTGATCTCGACGTCGACGCCGGCGGCGAGGTCGAGCTTCATCAGCGCGTCCACCGTCTGCGGCGTCGGGTCGACGATGTCCAAGAGCCGCTTGTGGGTGCGGATCTCGAACTGCTCGCGACTCTTCTTGTCGACGTGCGGGCTGCGGTTGACCGTGAACCGCTCGATGCGGTTCGGCAGCGGGATCGGCCCGCGCACCCGGGCACCCGTGCGCTTGGCGGTGCCGACGATCTCGCGCATCGACTGGTCGAGCACACGATGGTCGAACGCCTTCAGGCGGATGCGAATGTTCTGCGTATCCATGGAACCCACTCGGCTCTGCAGCCGTCCTTCCGCTTTCAGGCGATGACCTTTGCGACGACGCCGGCGCCGACGGTGCGGCCGCCC
>DAOLFG010000107.1:0-12874 GCA_035326425.1 Geminicoccus sp.
GCAGACCACCCAAACACCTCATCGGACCCAACACCCCGACTTATGCAGCGGTCTCATCATATCGGTATACTTTCCTGATCGAAGCCAGAATGGTGAATTTACATCACCTTATACAAGACCATAAGCTGGTCGGCACAAGCTCTTCGCGGGAGTCTAGATCGAGTTCCTCTTGTCTCGAATCGAAACCTGTAGTTCGACGGTAACCGTTGAGGATTATGGGATTGGCGGGATGCCGGCACCGTTGCCGATGGATCTGCGGTGGCGGATCGTGGGGCTGTGGCGCAGGGCAGCTCGATCCGTGCGGCGGCACGGCGGCTATCAAGCCGATGCAGCGGCTGGAGGCAGCGGCAGCACCGCACCCGATCGCTATGGCGGCCACAGGCGGCCGAGGCCGGAGCCGCACCGGGCCGCTGGAACGGATGGTGGCGACGGAGCCCGAGGCGACCTCGGCCGAGATGCGGGAACGGCTGCGCGAGCGGCATGGGGTGTCGGTCGGGCTCGTCGACGCCGCATGCCGGCTGGCCCGCCGCCTCGCGGGCGCTGCCGAGGATGCCGGCTTGACGTTTGTGGCGGTCTCTTCTAATCGAGCGCCAGCTGCGCGCGCCCAGGGGCCCGCGCTTTCGTCGTCTCTTGGCCTTCGAGGACCCCGACAATGGCGCGACGCTGCGAGCTCAGCGGCAAAGGCGTTCAGACCGGCAACAATGTCAGTCACGCCAACAACAAGACCCGCCGCCGCTTCCTGCCGAACCTGCGCACGCGCCGCCTCTACAGCGAGCTGCTGGCCCAGCCGATCCGGGTGCGGATCGCGATCAGCACGCTGCGCTCGGTCGAGAAGAACGGCGGCATCGACGGCTATCTGCTGAAGACCCCCGAGGTCGAGCTGCCGGGCGAGCTCGTGCGCGTGAAGCGGCGGATCGCCGAGGCGCAGCAGAAGCGCGCCGCCTGACGGATCCGCGCGCTGGCCGGGCGTCGGGTTCCGGTCGGCGCGGAGCCGCTCCGGCTCACATCGAGCCGGCGCCGCGTCCGGCCGCGCGCCGGAGCAGCTGCAGCAGCAGCGTGCGCTGCAGTGGAATGAAGTTGTCGTCCGCCATCAGGTAGATCATCGTGCCGGCCGACGTGGCACGGGCGGCGATCCCCTCGAAGTTCTCGGCGATAGTGCCGGGACCGAGCCGCGCCAACTCCTCGCCCTCGACGACAGCTCCCGCCTTCAGCAGCGAGACGTCGAGCGCCACGATGCGTGCCTCGAGGCCGCCCAGCAGCGACAGCCGGCGCTCGACGATATAGACCACGCCGCCGGCCACGTCGGCGCCGGTGGGGGCGAAGCCCTCGGCCGCCCGGTAGCGGAGCCGTGTGACGCCCTTGCCGTCGAGGACGGCGGTCTCGTGCAGGCGGTCCCCGCCCGCGGCCTCGGCCAGCGCCAGCACGCCGCCCGCCGGCAGCGTCGCCATCGCCTCGATGCCCTCGTTCACCGGCAGGTCGGCGAAGGTCGCCTCCATGCGGTCGAGGCCGGGCGGCATGCGGCCCTGGAGCACCAGCGGCCGCGCCGGCGTCTCGGAGGCGGCGACCAGGCTGCCGTCCGGCATGCGGGCGAGCGCCTCGGTGTCGAGGCCGCCGGCGCGGTCGACGGCACCCACCGCCTCCACCCGCCAATCCTCCATGGCGAGGAGGGCGCCGTCGTCGCCGTAGCGCAGCCGCGCGGTCCACAGGTTGGCGCGGTCGCTGAGCGCCGTCAGCCTGTCGCCCTCCACCAGCAGCGCCGACAGGCCGCCGAAGCGGCCGTCGCGGCTCGACAGCTCGAAGCCGGCGACCAGCTCGAGCTTCCCCAGCCGCGACGGCAGGCCGTCCAGGGGCTTCGCCAGCACGCCTGGCGTCGTCGACGGTGAGGCCGAAGGCGTCGGCGAGGCGCAGGCCAGCATCGCCAGCAGCGAGATTCCGATGGCGACCGCTCGCCGCAAACTCCGCACATCCGATCCCTTCGCAGCCTCGACCACCCCTCTGTACAGCGGATGGGGCGCTGCTACATCCTCGACGCGGACACGACGCCTCGCCGCCTGCCGCGGGGCGTCCAACGAACCGATCGGAAGCGCCCTCCCGTTGGCCCAGCTCGCCCTCCTGGTCGTCGAGGCTCCGCGTATCGTCCTCGCCACTTCGGCCGCCGGCCTGGTCGTCGCTGCCGCCTTCGCCGCATCCGGGGCGGCGACCTGCCTGTTGGGGCGACGCCGGGACCCGCTGGCAGCCGCGGCGCCCTTGCTGCTGGCGCTGCTGCCGGCCTGGCTGTCGGCCGAGCTCGCGCGCGGCCTGCCGGTCGGCGCGGCCGCCGCCGCCCTGCCGGCAAGTTCCGTCTTGCCGGCAAGTGCCGTCCTGGCGGCGGCGATGGCGGCCGTCCTCGCCCTGGCGCTGCTGACCAGGGGAGGGCTCGTGGCCCGCGCCGCGCGCATCGATGCCGCGGCTGCGGCCGCGATCGGCCTGCCGCTGCTGCCGGCCGGCCGGCTGATGCTGGCGGCGGCACTGCCGGCGTCGCTGCTCGCGGGATCGGCTCTGGCGCTGGCGCTGCCCGGCGACGTCGCCTGGCTCGCCGTGGCGGCACCGGCGGCGCTGGCGGCGCGTGGCGAGATCGTCGCCGGGCTGGTGTCCGCCTGCCTCGGCACTGCCGCCGGCATGGCCGCCATGCTCGTGCTGCAGCAGCCGCCATCGGCATTGGCGGTGGCGCTGCTGCTGGCGGCGGCACTGGCGGGCGGCTCGCGCGCAGTCCTGTCGGCCGGTCGCTGAGCGCATGGCCGGGACCGGGCTGGCATCGGCTCCGATCCTGGCGCTCATGGCGCTCCTCGCCGTGCTGTGGCCGGAGCGGGCGGCGGTCGTGCTGGTCGAGGGATCGGCACTGCTGCTGCTGCTCGTGGCCGGCCATCTGCTGGTCGGGCTGGTGGGCCTGCCATTCCTCGGGCTGGGCGGGCTCGCCGCCCTGGGCTGCGGTCTCGCGGCCTTGCTGGCGGAGCCGGCGGGGGCTTGGCAGGCGCTGGTGCTGTCGGCCGTGGCCGGGGGGCTGCTGATGGCGCTGGCGGTGCCGCTGCTCTCCGGCTCCGGCCGGGGGACGGTGGCGGGGGCCACGCTCGGCCTCGGCGTGGCGGCGTCGCTGGTGCCCTCGCCCGCGGCGGCCGTGGCGACGATGCCGGCATGGGCGGCATTGGCGCTCGCCGTGGCCGGGCTCGTGCTGGGCGACCGTCTCGTCCGCTCGACCATCGGCCAGGCGGCGCTGGCCGCCGGCCGCGACGGGCCGCAGCCCCTGGCGCCAGATGGGCTGGAGCTGCTGCCGATCGCCGTCGCGGGTCTCGCCGCGGCGATCGCCGGGGCCATGCCGATCCTGTTCGGTCCGCTGTCCCGGCAGCTTCCGCCGTCCGCCACGCTATCCCTGTCGCTCGGCACCTTCGCCGCCGCGGCCATCGGCGGGCGGCGTGGCCTGGCGGGCGTGCTGGTCGCCGGCCTGCCGCTGCTGGTGGCGCCGTGGCTGGCGGTCGAGGTCTGGCCGCGAGCTCCCGACCTGCGGCTGCCGGTCCCGGCCGTGGCGCTGCTGGCGCTGCTGGCCCACCGGGCCGTGGACCGCCGTGCAGCCTGAGCCCTCCTTCGGCATCCCGCGGCTCGACATCGCCGAGCTGACGGTGCGGCAAGCGGGGATGCCGCCGATCGAGGGTATCGGCATGATGGCCAGGGCCGGCGGCGTCACCGCGCTGATCGGGCCGGCCGGCGCCGGCCGGGCGACGCTCCTGGCCGCCGTCGCCGGGGCGGTGCCGGTGCGGCACGGCGAGATGCGGCTGGACGGCAGGCCGTTCCACCGGCTGCCGGGCCGGCGGCGCTTCGATCTCGGCATCGCCATGGTGCGGGCCGACCGGCTCCCGCCGCCGGGTGCGACGCTGTTCGAGGCGGTGGCGATCGCCCAGGTGCTGGCGCAGCGGCCGGCCTGGGCCTGGCTGCGCCGGCCGCTGGCGGCGGTCGGCGAGCACGGGCGGCGGGAGGTGGGGCAGCTGCTGGCGAGGCTCGGGCTCGGCGAGCTGGCCGACCACCCCGTCACCGGGCTGCCGCTGTCCCATCGCCGCCGCCTGCGCCTGGCCCTGGCCGTGGTCGGCCGGCCGCGGCTGCTGCTCGCCGACCGGCCCTGGCGCGGGCTGATGCGCCAGGAGCGGCGGCAACACGCCGACCTGCTGCGCAGCCTGTGCGAGGACGGCATGGCCGTCCTGCTGGTCGAGGACGATCTCGAGCTGGTGGCGGAGCTGGCGACACAGGTGGTGGTGCTGCATCGCGGCCGGCTGGTGGCGCAGGGCCCGCCGGCGCAGATCGGCAGCAGCGGCGAGGTGCGCGGCATCTTCGCCGGGGAGGCCGCCGGATGGCCATGAGCCGCCGGCAGCTGTCGGTCGAGGGCGTGGACGTCGTGGTCGACGGCGCCTGGACGGTGCGCGAGCTGTTCCTGGGGATCGACGAAGGCCAGGCCCTGGCGCTGCTGGGCGGGCCCGCCGCTGGCAAGTCGACGTTGCTGGAGGCCATCGCCGGCCGTCGCGCGCCGTCGCGCGGCGACATCCGGCTGGACGGCCGGAGCCTCGCCGGCCGGGGCCCGGCGGCGCTGCTGGAGCTCGGCATCGCCCATGCGGGCCAGCGGCCGGCGCTGTTCCCGGGCCTCGATATCGGCCAGCACCTGAGGCTCGGCCATCTGACCAGCCGCAGCCAGGCCAGGGCCGCGCAGGCGCGGGTGCTGCGGCTGATCCCGGAGCTGGCCGGCCGGCTGGGACAGAAGGTCGAGGAGCTGGACCGGGGGAGGGCCCGGCTGGTCGATGTCGGTCGGGCGCTGATGTCGGCTCCCTGGCTGCTGCTGCTGGACGAGCCGTCGCTCGACCTCGATGGCGAGCGGCTCGAGCGGCTGGCACGGGCGCTGGCCGAGGAGGGCATCGCCGTGCTGCTGGCCGAGCGCTATCCCTACCCGGCGCTGCGCTTGGCGGAGCGGGCCTGCCTGATGGTCTCCGGCCGGATCGTGGCCGAGGGCAGTGCTGCCGAGGTGGCGGGGGATTCCCGGCTGGTGCCGGCCTGCACCGGCGAGCTGTCGCTCTGAAACGACAAGGGCCCGCCCCCTTTCCGGGAGCGGGCCCTTTGCCGACTGCGGGCGAAGGAGCGCGTCAGTCGCGGTTCTGGCCGAACAGCTGCAGCAGCATGACGAATAGGTTGATGAAGTCGAGGTAGAGCGTCAGGGCACCCATGATGGCGCCCTTGGCCAGCGTGTCGCTGCCGGCCAGCTCGTAGTAGCTCTCCTTGATCCGCTGGGTATCGTAGGCGGTGAGGCCGACGAACACCAGCACGCCGATCGCCGAGATCGCGAATTGCAGCGCCGAGCTGCCGAGGAAGATGTTCACGATCGAGGCGATGATGATGCCGATGAGGCCCATCATCAGGAACGAGCCGAACTGCGACAGGTCGCGCTGGGTGGTGTAGCCGTAGAGGCTCATCGCGCCGAACGTGCCGGCGGTGATGAAGAAGACGCGCGCGATGCTCTCCCCCGTATAGACGAGGAAGATGCTGGCCAGCGACAGCCCCATGACCCCGGCATAGAGCCAGAACGTGATCTGGGCGGCGCCGACGCTCAGGCTGTTGATGCGGGCGCTCAGGAAGAACACGAAGCCGATGGGTGCCAGCATCACCACCCAGCGAAGGGGCGACAACAGCAGCGGCTCGAACAGGGCCGGCGTGGATGCCACGAACAGAGCCACCAAGCCCGTGATCGCCAGGCCCAGGCCCATATAGTTATAGACCGAGAGCATGTACTGGCGCAGGCCCGCGTCGACCTGCGCGCTACCCACGCGGGCCTGCGCCGCGACCCGCGGGTCTGTGATGAACGCCATGGCTTGGTGCCCCTTTCCGTAACCTACCCTAGCGCCGGATCATATGGCCGACCGAATGAAACCTTCAAGGCCAATCGGTTGTCCGATGGTCTCACGATCCCGTTGATTAAAAATTGTTTAGCCGCCGGTGGCTGCCGAAAAGTCCTCGCAGGGCAGGCTCGCAATTCAACCAATGCTCGCGAGCATCGGAAACGTCTCCAACAGCCAGTAGGCGAGCTGCTCGAGCCTGCCGGTCACCATCAGCAGGCCCATCAGCACCAGCAGCATGCCGGCGCCACGCTGCAGGCCGCGGCCGGCGCTGGCCAGCCGGCGCATGTGGCCGAGCAGCCGGCCGGTGAACAGGGCGGCCAGCAGGAACGGCACGCCCAGGCCCAGCGAATAGACGGCGAGCAGTGCCGCGCCCCGGCCGACATCGGCGGTGCTGGCGCCGAGCGTCAGGATCGCACCCAGCACCGGCCCGATGCAGGGCGTCCAGCCGAAGGCGAAGGCGAGACCCAGCAGGTAGGCGCCGACCGCCCGGCCGCGCGTGGTCTCGATGTGCAGCCGGGCCTCGCGCTGCATCAGGCCGAGCGGTGACAGGCCCAGCATGTGCAGGCCGAACAGGACGACGACCACGCCGGCGACGAGACCCAGCTCGTAGCGCCAGGAGAGCAGGAGCTGGCCCAGCAGCGTGGCGCTGGCGCCCAGCGCCACGAACACCGTCGAGAAGCCGAGCACGAACCAGATCGCCAGCGGCAGGGCGCGCGCCCGGTCGGCCTCGCCGTCGCGCAGCGATTCCAGCGAGCTGCCGGTGACGTAGGAGACGTAGCCCGGCACCAGCGGCAGCACGCAGGGCGACAGGAAGGAGACGATGCCGGCGGCGAAGGCCGTGGCGAGGCCGAGCAGGTTCAGGTCGAGCATGGTGCGGGAACTCAGGGACTGCGCAGCGCCGTCGCCGCCGACTGGCCCAGCGCCCGCCACAGGCTGGCGACGCCGGCGAGCAGGGTCAGGCCCAGCGCCAGGGCCACCACGACGCCGATCGCCGTGGCCGACGGCACGAAGGCGGAAGCGAACAATGCCGCCACCACGCCCCAGGCGGCAAGCCCGCCGATGATGACGCCGACGGCGGCGGCGGCGAGGCCCAGCGCCAGGTACTCGACCAGGAACAGCCGGACCACGTCCACGCGCCTGGCGCCCAGCACCTTCAGCATCACCGCCTGGTAGCGGTGGCGACGGCGCGCGGCGCCCACCGCACCGGCCAGCACCAGGGCGCCGCTGACCAGCGTCACGGCGGCGACGGCGCGCACGGCGAGGCCGATGCGGTCCAGCGTGTCCTCAAGCTGGCGCGCCAGCTCGCCGACCTCGATCGGGGTGACGTTGGGCAGCTCGTCGGCGATCCGGTCGAGCAGGCGCGGGCCGTCGGCGGCCGGCAGGTCGATGGCGCCGATCCAGGTGTGGGGCGCCTTCTCGATGACGCCGGGGCTCAGCATGAAGACGAAGTCGAGCCGGCCGCTGCCCCAGTCGATCTCCTGCCGCAGGTTGGCGATCCTGGCCTCGATCACCCGGCCCAGGATGTTGAAGCCCAGCGTGTCGCCGACGCCGACGCCGTAGCCGATCGCCACCTCGTCCTCGACCGAGACCAGCGGCGGGCCGTCATAGCCGGCGGACCACCACTCGCCGGCGGCGAGCCGCGTGCCCGCGGGGATGGCGGCGCTGTAGCTGAGGCCGCGGTCGCGGCGCAGCGTCCAGCGGACGTTCTCGGCGACGCCCGCCTCGTCCACCGGCTTGCCGTTGATCCTGACCACCCGTGCGCGCAGCAGCGGCGCTTCCTGCAGGATCCGGCTACCGGGGAAGGTGGCCAGGATGTCGTGGAACGCCTCGCGCTGGGCGGGCTGCAGGTCGATGAAGATGAAGCTCGGCGCGAACTCGGCCACGCGGGCCTCGATCTCGCGGGCGAGGTTCGACTGCAGCAGCCCCACGGTCGTCAGCACCGCGAGGCCGGCGCCGACGGCGATCACCACCGATGCCGCGCCCGAACCCGGCCGGTGCAGGTTGGCGAGCGGCAGGCGCAGGCCGGCCGGGGCGCGGGCCGCGATCCGTCCGACCAGCCGCAGCATGAGCCTGGCGAGCCCGGCGAGCACCAGGGCCGAGCCGATCGCGACGCCGACGAAGGCGGCGGCGAGGCCGGGGCGGGGCGAGCCGGCGATGGCCAGCAGCGCCAGCAGGACCAGCAACACGGCGATCGCCGCGAGATAGCGCGGCCGCGGCAGCGAGCGCGCCGGTGCCACGATGGTGCGGAACAGGCCGGCCGGCGACACCTCGCGCGCCACCGCCAGCGGCCAGATGGCGAACACCAGCGCGGTCAGCAGGCCCGCCGCCGCCGCCATGAGCACGGGCAGCGGATAGAAGCCGAGCTCGGGCAGCACCGGCAGCAGGCCCGCCGGCAGCAGCAGCGTCAGCAGCGGCAGCGCCTGGCCCAGCAGGATGCCGGCCGCCACGCCGAGGCCGGCCAGCGCCAGCACCTGCAGCAGGTAGATGTGGAACACCTGGCCGCCGGTGGCGCCGAGGCATTTCATGGCGGCGATGGCACGCTGGCGCTCGCGCAGGTAGCCGTCGATGGCGAGGCCGATGCCGACGCCGCCGGTCAGCAGCGCGGTGAGGCCGGCCAGCGTGAGATAGGTCGACAGCCGGTCGGTGAAGCGCGCGACCTGCGGCTGGACGTCGGCGACCGAGCGGGCCCGCCAGCGGGCGTCCGGGTTGGCCCGGGTGATCCCGGCCGCCAGCTCGGGACCGTCGATGCCCGGCGGCAGGGCGGCCCGCCAGGAATATTCGGCGAGCGCGCCGCGGGTCAGGATGCCGGCGGCGGCGAGCGTCGATCGGCTCACCAGCAGGCGCGGCCCGAGGCCGAGGAACCCGCCGATCCGATCCGGCTCGCGCGTCAGCACGGCGCGCAGCTGCACCTCGGTCTCGCCCAGCCTCATGCGGTCGCCGACGGCGATGCCGAGCCGCGTCAGCAGGCTGGCCTCGGCCACGGCGCCGCCGTCGGCCAGGGCCGCGGCGATGCCGATGGCGGGCTCGAGCAGCACCTCGCCATAGAGCGGCCAGGCGTCATCGACGGCCTTGAGCGTCACCGCCACCCGCCGGCCGTTGGCGGCCTCGATCAGGGTGCTGGCGCGGGCCGACAGCGAGGTCGCCACCGCCTGCGGCACCAGGGCGGCGAGCTCGGCGTCGGCCATCGGCTCGTTCGCGGCCTCGATGGTGATGTCGCCGCCGAGCAGCGCCCGGCTGTCGCGCTCCACCGCCCGCGTGACGCCCTCGGCGAGACTGCCGACGGCGACGATCGAGGCCACGCCCAGGGCGAGGCTGGCGAGGAAGACCACGAAGCCGGCGAGGCCGCCGCGCAGGTCGCGCCGGGCGATGCGCCAGGCGGCCGCGAAGCCGGCGGCGGTCAAGCGTCCACCCTGGGGGAGGCGGCCGGGCCCATCTCGCGCAGCCGCCCGCTCTCCATGCGCACGCGGTGGCGGCAACGCTCGGCCAGCCGGGCGTCGTGGGTGATCAGGAACAGCGTGGCCCCCCTGGCGGCCTGCAGCCGGAAGATCAGATCCATGATCTCGCCGCCGGTGTCGCCGTCGAGATTGCCGGTCGGCTCGTCGGCCAGCAGCAGGCGCGGCTCGTTGACCAGGGCCCGCGCCAGGGCGACGCGCTGCTGCTCGCCGCCGGAGAGCTGGCCCGGATAATGGTCCTGGCGAGCCGCCAGCCCGACCTCCTCGAGCGCCACCTCGGCGCGGGCGAAGGCGTCGGCGGCACCGGCCAGCTCGAGCGGCAGCGCCACGTTCTCCAGCGCCGTCATGGTCTGGATCAGGTGGAAGGCCTGGAACAGGATGCCGATCCGCTCGCGCCGGAACACCGCGAGGCCGTCCTCGTCGAGCCCGCCCAGGTCCCGGCCGTCGACCCGCACCGTGCCCGAGCTCGGCCGCTCGATACCGCCGACGATGGCGAGCAGGCTGGACTTGCCCGAACCGGACGGCCCCACCACGCTCACGGCATCGCCGTCGGCGACATCGAGATCTATACCTTTGAGGATGTGGACCGGGCCGGCGGGGCTGGTCAGGGTGAGCTGGACATCGCTCAGCTGGATCATGGGGCGACCTGGCTCATGGGCGACGTCTCGGCTCCGCGCGGGGGTGAAGCATCGAACAGGGGATGAGGCATCACATGGCCCGCAACTGGGCGGCTCTCAAGGTTGCGCTCCTTCTCACTTTTCCGGCAGTGGCGGCGTCGGCCGCCGAATGCCGGCTGGCGATCCTCGGCGATTCGCTCACCGCCGGCTACGGCGTGGCGGTCGACGAGGGCTTCCCGGCGCGGCTCGCCCTGGCGCTCGACGAGCGGGGAGTGGCCTGCGAGGTGGTCGATGCCGGGGTCTCGGGCGACACCTCGGCGGGCGGGCTCGGCCGGCTCGACTGGGTGCTGGGCGACCGGCCGACGCACCTGCTGGTCGAGCTCGGCGGCAACGACGCGCTGCGGGCGCTGCCGCCCGACCAGCTGCGGCGCAATCTCGACGACATCGTCGGCCGTGCCGAGGCCGCGGGCGTGCAGGTGATGCTGGCCGGAATGCTGGCGCCGCCCAACCTGGGCGCCGCCTACGGCAAAGAATTCGCCGACGCCTTTACCACGACGGCGGCTGCGCACGACGTCCCGCTCTATCCGTTCTTCCTCGATGGAGTGGCCGGCGAGCCGGACCTCGTGCAGAGGGACGGCGTCCATCCGAATGCCGCCGGTGTCGAGATCATCGTCGAGCGGATTCTGCCTTCGCTGATCTCCTGGCTGCAGTCCAAGGCCAGTGGCGGCGCCAGTTGAACGGTGCCGACGACAACGCCGCCCGCGCCCGTCAACTCGCGCCGGCGGAAGTGACGGCGCCGTGACAGTCGGGCAATCTTGGGGCCGCCGTGTAGCCGCGGTCGGCTGGACTTACCCACAAGCTGTTGATGAAAACGGGGAAAACTAGCAGCATGTGGACCGGCTGGGGATAACTCCCCGGAAAAGATCCATGCGGGTGCGACCGCCTGCGGCGCCGGCTCTTGCGGCAAAAAGTCCGCTGACGCTTGAGCCGATCGGGTGCCTGATGGAAATCGAAACGAGCGCGGTGCCGGAGCCGCGTCGGGGACGGCGTCGGGGTACAGGGAGAGCAGAGATGTCGGATGTGTTCGAGGTGCCGGCCGACTGGGCGAAGCGGGCCTACTGCGACAACGCCAAGTATCGCGCGATGTACAAGCAGTCGGTCGAGGACCCGGAGGGCTTCTGGGCGGAGCAGGCCAAGCGGCTCGACTGGAGCAAGGCGCCGACGAAGATCAAGAACACCAGCTTCGACGGCGACGTCTCGATCCGCTGGTTCGAGGACGGCGAGCTCAACGTCTCGTACAACTGCATCGACCGGCACCTCGCCGAGCGCGGCGACCAGGTGGCGATCATCCACGAGGGCGACGATCCGTCCTACGACCGCAAGATCACCTACCGCCAGCTGCACGAGCAGGTCTGCCGGCTCGCCAACGTGCTGCGCGACATGGGCGTGAAGAAGGGCGACCGCGTCACGCTCTACCTGCCGATGATTCCCGAGGCCGCCTATGCCATGCTGGCCTGCGCCCGCATCGGCGCCGTCCATTCGGTGGTGTTCGGCGGCTTCTCGCCCGACAGCCTCGCCGACCGCATCGAGGGCTGCGAGTCGAAGCTCGTCATCACCTCGGACGCCGGCCTGCGCGGCGGCAAGATCGTGCCGCTGAAGGAGAACGTCGACGTCGCGCTGAAACGGCTCGGCGATCCCTCGATCAAGGTGCTGATCTTCCGGCACACCGGCCACCACACCGACTGGGTGGACGGCCGCGACTTCAGCCTCAACACGCTGATGAAGGAGACCTCGGCCGACTGCAGGCCCGAGCCGATGAACGCCGAGGATCCGCTGTTCATCCTCTACACCTCGGGCTCGACCGGCAAGCCGAAGGGTGTGCTGCACACCACCGGCGGCTATCTCGTCTACGTTGCGATGACACATCAGTACGTCTTCGACTATCACGACGGCGACATCTACTGGTGCACGGCCGATGTCGGCTGGGTCACCGGCCACAGCTACATTCTCTACGGACCGCTGGCCAACGGCGCCACCACCCTGATGTTCGAGGGTATTCCCACCTATCCGACGGTCTCGCGGATGTGGGAGGTCATCGACAAGCACAAGGTCAGCATCTTCTATACCGCACCCACCGCCATCCGCGCGCTGATGCGCGCCGGCGACGAGCCGGTGACCAAGACCTCGCGCAAGAGCCTGCGCCTGCTGGGCTCGGTCGGCGAGCCGATCAATCCCGAGGCCTGGCTGTGGTACCACCGCGTCGTCGGCGACGGCCGCTGCCCCATCGTCGACACCTGGTGGCAGACCGAGACCGGCGGCGTGCTGATCACGCCGCTGCCCGGCGCCATCGCCCAGAAGCCGGGCTCGGCGACGCTGCCGTTCTTCGGCGTGAGGCCGGCGCTGGTCGACAATGACGGCAAGCCGATCGAGGGGCCGGGCGAGGGCAACCTCGTCATCACCGACAGCTGGCCCGGCCAGATGCGCACGGTGTTCGGCGACCACGAGCGTTTCGTGCAGACCTATTTCTCGACCTTCAAGGGGGTCTACACCACCGGCGACGGCGCCAGGCGCGACGAGGACGGCTACTGGTGGATCACCGGCCGCGTCGACGACGTCATCAACGTCTCGGGCCATCGCATGGGCACGGCCGAGATCGAGAGTGCCCTGGTCTCGCACAACGCCGTGTCGGAAGCCGCCGTCGTCGGCTGCCCGCACGACCTCAAGGGCCAGGGCATCTACTGCTACGTCACGCTGAAGGACGGCATCGTGCCGTCGGATGCGCTGAAGAAGGAGCTGGTGAGCCACGTCCGCAAGGAGATCGGCCCGATCGCCGCACCGGACTACATCCAATGGGCGCCGGGCCTGCCCAAGACCCGCTCGGGCAAGATCATGCGCCGCA
>DAOLFG010000151.1:0-2492 GCA_035326425.1 Geminicoccus sp.
ACCCGCCTGCTGCGCCGGGTGCGCGACTTCGCGGCCGTGGCGGGCGCCGGCCCGATCGACGGCGCCCAGGCCGACGGGGCGCTCACCCGCCTCGAGGTCGACCAGCTCGGGCTGGATTCGCTGGACCGCCGCTATCTCGGCGCCATCGCCCATCACTATGGCGGCGGGCCGGTGGGCGTGGAGACGCTGGCCGCCGCCCTGTCCGAGCAGCGCGACACGCTGGAGGAGACGGTCGAGCCCTACCTGCTGCAGCAGGGCCTGCTGCAGCGCACGCCGCGCGGCCGGCTGATCACCCGGCTGGCCTGGCGCCACCTCGGCCTCGAGATGCCGCGCGACCTCGCCGGCCAGGCCGGCCTGTTCGAGGAGCCCGAGCCTTGAGCGGCTTCGACTGGCCGGTACGGGTCTACTACGAGGACACCGACGCCGGCGGCATCGTCTACCATGCGAGCTACCTGCGCTTCGCCGAGCGGGCCCGCACCGAATGGCTGCGGGCGCTGGGCTTCGGCCAGCGTGAGATGGCCGAGAGGCTGGGCTGCATCTTCGCGGTGCGGCGCTGCAGCCTCGATTTCCGAAGGCCCGCCAGGCTCGACGACGCGCTGCTGGTCGTGACGAGGCCCGGCCGGATCGGCGCCGCCCGCCTCGTGCTGAGCCAGGAGGTGCGGCGTGCCGACGAGCTGCTGGTCGGGATCGAGATCGAGCTCGCCGCCCTCGGCCGCGACTACCGGCCGACCCGGCTGCCGGAGCCGCTGCGGGACGCGCTGCAAAGCGTCACGGGCGCTCACGCCGCTTGACAAAAACCCTTGCCATCGGGTTTACGTCACGCTGGAAAAGCCGAGAACCGGCTTCACCTCCTCGCTGTAACTGCTTGCCCAATCAAAGTTTTAGCGCGCCGCACCGAGCCCGATACCGGCCGGCGGGCGCGTTCGAGGAGCCATGGAACAGACCGCGATCAGTGCCGTGGGCCTGGCGGACGCCGCAGCGGGGCCCAGCATCTGGGCCCTGATCTCTCAGGCCGACATCGTCGTCAAAGCCGTCATGCTGCTGCTGCTCCTCGCATCCCTGTGGTGCTGGGCGGTGATCTTCGACAAGACGGTGCGCCTGGCCCGGCTGCGGCGCCGCGCCACGGTGTTCGAGCGCGCCTTCTGGTCCGGGGCGCCGCTCGACGACCTCTACCGCAACATGGTCAAGCGCCTCGACCATCCGATGGCGATGATGTTCGCCGCCGCCATGGAGGAATGGCGCGAGGCGCCGGCCTCGACCGAGCCGGCCGTCCACCAGAGCCTGCTCAGGCGGGTGGCGCGGGTGATGTCGCTGACCATGGACCGCGAGGTGGGTGCGCTCGAGAAGCACATGTCGTCGCTCGCCACCATCGGCTCGACGGCACCCTTCGTCGGCCTGTTCGGCACGGTCTGGGGCATCATGAACAGCTTCCAGTCGATCGCCGTCACCAAGAACACCACGCTGGCGGTGGTGGCTCCCGGCATCGCCGAGGCGCTGTTCGCGACGGCGCTGGGCCTCGTCGCCGCCATTCCGGCCGTGATCGCCTACAACAAGCTGTCGGGCGAGGTCGACCGCTACGCCGACCGGCTGGACAGCTTCAGCGAGGAGTTCTCGGTGGTGCTGTCCCGCGAGCTCGATTCCAGCCGGGTGGCCTGAGCCGTGGCCGGCAAGATCGCTCCGGCCGGCGGCGGCCGGAGCCGGCGGCGGCGCCGGCAGATGGCCGACATCAACGTCACGCCGATGGTCGACGTGATGCTGGTGCTGCTCATCGTCTTCATGGTCACCGCCCCCTTGCTGACGACCGGCGTCGCCGTAGATCTGCCCAAGACCCGGAGCTCGCCGCTGCCGGGACAGGACGAGCCGCTGAGCGTCACCATCGGCAGCGACGGCCGCATCTATCTGCAGGAGAGCGTGATCGAGCTCGACCAGCTGGGCCCGCGTCTGGTCGCCATCACCGAGCGCAAGCCCGATACCCGTGTCTTCGTCCGGGGCGACCGGACGGTCGACTACGGGCGGGTGATGGCGGTGGTGAGCGCCGTCAACCAGGCCGGCATCACCAAGGTGGCGCTGCTGACCGAGGCGCCGCAGGCCGCCATCGCACCGGCGGCGGCGCGGCCGACGGCCACGCCATAGGCCATGAGCCGCGGCTTCCTCTTCTCGGCCCTGTTCCACCTCGGCGTCGGCCTTCTGCTGATCGTGGGCCTGGCGCGCTTCGGCCACGAGCTGCCGCCGGAAGCCGCCATCACCGTCGACATCGTCACCGCCGACGCCACCACGGCGGTCGAGGCCGCGGCGCCGCAGGCGGCGGCGGCACCGCTGCCGTCGCGCGAAGCCGCCAGCCCGGCTCCGCCACCGCCGACGCCCGCACCCGAACCCCAGCCCGAGCCGACGCCTCCACCACCGCCACCTCCTCCTCCTCCACCGCCGCCTCCCCCGGCCCCGCCGCAGCCGGCACCGGAGCCGCTGAGCGCGCCGGAGCCGGAGCCCGAGCC
>DAOLFG010000108.1:0-12496 GCA_035326425.1 Geminicoccus sp.
GCGCCGCCGACAGCGCCGACGGCCACCACCCGGAATCCGAGGGCTTCTTCGCCAAGGTCAAGGAGTTCCTCGGCGACCTGCGCGACTAGGGCCCACGCCGGCAGACGACCCCGGCCGTGCCCGGCCGGGGATCCGATCTCAGCCCTTCTTGGCCTTCTTGGCCTTGGCACCCTTCTTCGGCGCCGGACTGCCGGCGGCGTCGCGCAGGCGCTTGCCGACCTTGAAGCGTACCGAGCGGGTGGCCGGGATCTTCAGGGTCTCGCCGGTGCGCAGGTTGCGGCCGACACGGGCCGTGCGCTGATAGACCTCGAAACGGCCGAAGCCGACGAGGTTCACGGTGTTTCCCTTGGCCACCGAGCCTTCGATCGAGGCCAGCGCCGAGCGCAGGATCTCCTCGACCACCGTCTTCGGGTTCTTGGTCTCGTCGGCAACCGAGTCGACAAGGTCCGCCAACAGCATCAGCCCCTCCTGCCTTCTTGCACGCGATCGCACGCGTGGTCTCTGTCACAGCACAGAAGTGGAGAATTAATCAATCTGCGATTGCGAATTGCCGTGGAAATCGCCCGGGGCGTTGCGCAAACGCGGCAGTTTGGCCGAGAGGATCCGGCCCAACTGGGCTGCTTCGGTCAACGACTCCGAGATTCCGAGGCCGAACTCACCCCACGACCGCCTCGGCCTCGATCTCGACCGCATAGTCGCCGATCAGCGACGACACCTCGACCAGCGAGTTGGCCGGCCGGATCTCGCCGAAATAGCGGCCGTGGACGCGCGCCACCGGCTCCCATTGCGCGGCGTCGCGGACATAGATGCGCGTGCGCACCACGTCCTCGAGGCTGCCGCCCAGCGCATGAATGGCAGCGGCGATCTTGTCGAGGATGTAGACGGTCTGCCCGCCCGGATCGCCGGGGCAGACCACCATGCCCGAGCCGTGCGTCGCGGTGGTGCCGCTGACCAGGATCCGGTCGCCCGTCCGCACCGCCCGCGCATAGCCGCAGATCGGCTCCCACAGGCTGCCGGAATCGATCCGCGTCCGCCCCGGCCTGCCGGGCACCGGCACCGCCTCGAACACGCCGGGCAGCCTGTCGAGATGGTGGCTGAGATCGCCCGAGGCGGTGAGGAAGGGCGGCCGGCGGTATTCGTCGCCGCAATCACCCGGTATCCGCCGCGTCGCCGCGAGCGCGGCGTCGATGCGGGCACGGTCGTCGTCGTCGAGCGCGAAGGCGAACAGGCGGAGATTGTCGGCGCGGTGCTCGCGCTCGCCGAGCCGGGCGCCGACGATCACGGCCCCGACCGCCGGCTGCTCCAGCACCCAGCGCGACGCGACATTGGCGATCGAGACGCCGTGGCGCCTGGCCACCTCGGCCACCGCCGCCAGGATGCCCTGCAGCGCCGCCCAGCCGCCGGCGGCGTCGATGAAGCGCTTGTACTTCATCTTGCTCCAGTCGCCGATGCGCTTCGGCTCGCGGGCGCCGAGCCAGCGCTCGCCCAGGAATCCGCCGGCCAGCGTGCCGTAGCACAGCAGCCTGACGCCGCGCTCCAGGCAGAGCCGCGTTATCGCCTCGCCGGCCCGCCGGTCGAGCAGCGAGAAGCAGACCTGGTTGGTGGCGATCCTGATGCCGTGGCTGAGCAGCAGGCCCAGATGCTCGGTGTCGAAATTGGTGACGCCGATATGGCCGATCACACCCTGGCGCTGCAGCTCGGCGAGCTCGATGGCGGCATCGAGGTAGCCGGGATGCTCGAAGGTCCACCAGTGCAGCTGCAGCAGGTCGATGCGGTCGACCCCCAGCCGCTCCAGGCTGCGGCCGATGCCACCGCGGACCACCTCCCGCGTCATCGGGCCCGGCGCCGGGCACCACTTGGTGAGGATCCTCGGACGGGGCCGGCCGCCGCGCGCCAGCAGCCTGCCGGCGATGTCCTCGGCGCTGCCGTAGTGGTCGGCCATGTCGAAGCTGTCGAGGCCGGCCTCGACATAGCCCGCCATGTCGTCGGCGGCGCGCTCGGGATCGAGCACCTTGCCGCCGCGCTCCATGTCGGCCACCTGCCACAGCCCGGTGACCAGCCGGCTGACCTCGAGCCCCGGCGCCAGCTCGATCCGCTCGGGCGGCAAGGCGGTCAGCCGCCCATCTGCGCCCGGATCGCGTCGACCTGCTCGACGCTCATCTCGCCCGTCGTCACCACCTCGCCATTGCTGATCTTCCACAGGCGGAACGGCCCGGTGATGTCGCCGTACTGGTCGAACTGCACCGCCCCGATCACGCCGACATAGCGGACGGGCTTGCCGGCCCTGATCAGCTCCAGCGCCTTCCTGAACTCCTCCGGCCCGGCATGGACGATCTCGCCCTTCGGATCGACGGCCTTGCGGATGCCGTCGCGGATCGCCGCCGGCTCGGGCTTGCCGGCGATGGCGGTGGCGAGGCCCAGGATGGCCGCCGCATCGTAGGCCCGGTCGGCCGCCGGCGCCTGGCAGTCGAAGCCCTGGGCGAAGGCGTTGTAGGCGGTGCAGAAATACTCGGTCGACGGCGTCTTCGTCGTCCCCGACGAGGTGCCGTAGGTCTGCTCCAGGTATCGCGGCCCGACGTCGCGGATGAAATCGGCCGAGTTCATGCCGTCATTGAGCAGGAACACCTGCGGCCCGCCCTGCGCGATCCAGGTCCGCGCCACCGTGGTGCCGTCGCCCGGATAGGCCACGAGGTAGAGGCCCTGCGGATCGCCGCCGAGCGCCGCCGTCACCTCCGGCTGGTAGGAGGGCTGGCTCGGATTGTAGGGCGTGGTCGAGGTGATGGTGCCGCCGAGCTTCGTGTAGGCCCTGGTGAACTCGGCCACCATGTTCACGCCGAAGTCGTTGTTGACGTGGACGATGGCGAGCTTCGTCAGGCCGGTATCCATCGCGTACTTGGCGGCGGCGACCCCCTGCAGCGCGTCCGAGGTGATGGTGCGGAAGAACCAGCCGCCGGTCTTGCCCTCCTGCGCCAGCTTGGTGAGGCTGGGCGAGGACGAGGCCGGCGAGATCTGCACGATGCCCGCCGGACCGGTCACCGAGGTGACGACCGGGATCGACACCGACGAGATGATGCCGCCGATGATCGCCGGCACCTTCTTGATGTCGACGAGCTGGCGCGCGGCGTCGACCGCCACCGCTCCCTGGCTCTGCGCGTCGCGCACGTCGACCGCCAGCCGGCATCCGGCGACGCCGCCGGCCTCGTTGAGGTCGCGGAAGGCCAGCTCGATCGACTTGGCCGCCGCCTGCCCGAAGCGGCCGGCGGGGCCGGTGAGCGACACCACCGAGCCCATGGTGACGGTGCAGTCCTGCGCCAGTGTCGGCAGGGGCACGAGGGCGGCGGCGGCCAGCGCCGCGGCGGCGAGAGCACGGAGCTTCAAGGGCGTCTCCTCGGCTGCGCGGCCTCGGCGGGCCGTGTCGGGGAGCCTATGGAAGGCCAACGCCCCTCGGCGTCAAGGCCGGCTCCGCCCCGCCCTCCTAGGCCCTGGAGGTCGGCACGCCGTGGACGTGGATGTCGTGTGCCGAATAGCGGCCCAGCACCTCCAGCGCCTTGCGCTCGGCCGCGGTGTCGGGCGTGCGCACCCATACCAGGATACCGCCGCGGTCCAGCTGCTCCTCCAGCCACTCGGCGTGGCGCTTGTCCATCCAGTGCGTCAGCAGCGTGGCGATCGAGGCCCCGGCGACGGCGACGCCGGCGATGGCCGCCGCCACCGCGCCCGCCGAGGCTACCACCGTGCCGGCGGCGATCAGCGTCGGCACATAGGTCAGCGACGCGATCACCATGCCTTCCCGCCGGCTGAAATCCTTGCTGGAGACGAAGGCGGTGCGCGGTGCCTTCGGATCGTCCTCCATCTCCTCGACGCGGCGGTACATCCGGCCGAGCTTGCTCTCGACCGTGGCGTGGCCGGCCAGCAGGCTTATGTCGTCCTCGGCGAAGCCGGCCGCCAGCAGGTCGTCGACCGTCTTCTCCAGCGACGCCACGTCGTCCAGCACCGCCACCGCTTCGCGGCGCAACAGAGTACCCTCGGTCATACTTTTCCCGATCGAATCCACGGCCTCGAAGTCTAGGCGAGCGCCCGGCGAAGTCCAAGCGCCACCCCGGGGGACGCATTGTCGCCGCATGCGGCTGGCGTGGTCGATATTCTTGGGCTAGGGGGGCGATAGAACAGGGGCTTGCGCGGCGCGGGGACGGGATTTTGCATCGCAATCGGTTGATCGACCGTCTCGCGGCCAGCGCCGCCGGCATCACCCTCCTGCTCGCGACGGCCTCGGCGCAGGCCATCGAGCTGGTGTCCTCGCCGGCGCTCGCCGGCCTGACCCGGCTGGGTGCCGCCGCCTCGGTGGCACCGCGTCCCTTCACGGTCCGCAACGTCTACGCCAAGGCCGGCGCCACCCGGAACACCGACGTCGAGGTCGGCCGGCTGATCCTGTTCGGCGACAGCTACACCGACCTCGCCTTCTCGGTCGGCTACTCGAACTGGGCCGAGCAGCTGGAGCGCTCGGGCTTCGTCGGCGAGCTGGAGAGCTATGCGATCGCCGGCGGCAAGGCGCGGCCGGAAGCCGGGCCAAAGCCGCTCTCGGTACAGATCGACAACTTCCTGGCGACCAGCCCGACCTTCGCCGGCAACGATCTGACGGCGGTGTTCCTCGGCTTCAACGATGTCGGCTTCAACACCGACATGGCGACGTCCAACGCCGCCTTCACGGCACAGACGCAGCGCCTGCTGACGGCAGGCACGACGAAGAACGACCGGCGGCTGTTCCTGGTGAACCTGTTCGACAACACCCGCGCCCCCGGCAACAACCCTCCCGGGACCTTCCCCAGCTTCAGCCCCGAGCGCGTCGACGTCACGCGTTGGAACCGCAACCTCGAGGCCTTCGCCAACACCCGCAACCGCATCGTCGTCGTCGACCTGTTTACGGCCTTCGAGAAGGTCTTCGCCAACCCCGAGCGCTACGGCCTCACCAACATCACCACGCCCGACCTCGTGGCCTCGAAGACCACGGCGCTGTGGCGCGACGAGATCCATTTCGGCGCGCGCGGCCACCAGCTGATCTCGCAGGTCTTCCGCCATTACCTGACCCGCGCCTGGGACTGGTCGAACACGCTCGACGCCGGTGCCGAGGCCCGCGCCCGGCTCAAAAAGGACATCGAGGCCGGCCTCGTGCTCCGGCTCGACCAGCAGCAGCCCGACGAATCGGCGCTGCGGCTGTTCCCGATCGGCGATGCCGCCTACGCCGCGGCCGGGGCCTTCGACGAGACCGCGACGGTCGATCCGAGGACGGGCCGGGACGGCTTCGGCGATGGCGGGCTGGGCCTCGACATGGCGCTCGGCCCCGACACCTCGCTCGGCCTCGTCTACGGCGTCTACGACGAGACGGTCGACGGCGACAGCGAGCTGTCGTCCGAGGTCGATGCCCGCAGCCTCGCGGTCTATCTCCGCCGGCATTGGGCCGGGCTCGACTGGCGCACGCTGGTCGCCCACAGCGAGGACCGCTACGACAGCGAGATCCATGCCGGCTTCGGCACGGCCACCGGCGACGGCGACACCAACGGCCGCAGCACGACGCTGAGCCAGCGCGCCGAGAAGCGCCTCGAGACCGGCCTCGGCCTCGTGGCGCCCTGGGTCGAGCTGACCCACAGCATCCAGCAGGTCGACGGCTACACCGTGTCGCATCCGCTGGTGTCGGACACGACCTATTCCGGCGTGCGGGTCCAGGACACCGTGCTGGGCCTCGGCATCAGCGCCATCGCCTGGCCGATGGCGCTCTCGCCCGACAGCTCGCTGACGCTGCGCGGCGGTCTGGCCTACGAGATCGACCTCGCCCGCGACGACTACGAGCTGACGATCAGCGAGGCCAACGGCTCGCGCAACCGCGAGACCATCGAGCGGCCGGAGCGCAACACGCTGGTGCTTTCGCTGGGTGCCGCCCTCGCCGTCGGCGATGACGCCGCGCTCGACCTGGGCTACGAGGTGGCCGACCAGACCGGCAGCGATCCCGAGCACGCGCTGCGGCTGGCGTTCACCTGGCGGTTCTAGCCGCCGGCCATCGTCGCGGAGCTTCGCCTTGCCCGAGATCGAGCGTCTTCTCATCACCGGTGCCGCCGGCCGGCTCGGCACGCAGTATCGCCGCCACGTCGCCGGCCGCTATCCGTCCTTGCGTCTCTCCGACCGGGTCGGCATGGGCGAGGCCGGACCCGGCGAGGAGCTGGTGGTCTGCGATCTCGGCGACGCCGCCGCCGTCGGCCGGCTGTTCGAGGGCGTGGACGCCTGCGTGCATCTGGGCGGCCAGCCGAACGAGGCGCCCTGGCCGGTCATCATGAACGCCAACATCGCCGGCGTGGTGAACGTCTGGGAGGCGGCGCGCAAGGCCGGGACCAGGCGGATCGTGTTCGCCAGCTCGAACCACGCCACCGGCTTCCAGCCGCGCAGCCGCAGGACCGACCACCACGCCCCCGCGCGTCCCGACACCCGCTACGGCCTCAGCAAGGCGTTCGGCGAGGACGTGGCGGCCTACTACGCCAACAAGCACGGCATCGAGGCGATGTGCATGCGCATCGGCACCTGCCGCGCCGAGCCGCACGACCAGCGCGCCCTGTCGAGCTGGCAATCCTATCCGGACTTCTGCCGGCTGGTCGATGTCGGGCTCTCGGCCGACCTCGTCTACGAGATCGTCTACGGCGTCTCCAACAACCCGCGCAGCTGGTGGGACAACTCCAACGCCGAGCGCCTGGGCTACCGGCCCCAGGACAGCGCCGAGGCCTGGGCCGGCAAGCTCGAGGGCATCGTCTCGCCGCAGCCGATGGACGAGCTGTTCCAGGGCGGGCCCTACTGCTCGCCCGAGTTCACCGGCGATCTCGACCGCATCGTCTGAGCGGCCTTAGCCCGGCGTTAACCCGGCGCGTCTATCCCTGGGGTGGAGCCTGATGCGCAGCCACGGGGAACGATGCGCCGAGCCCTCTCCACCGCCGCCGAGCCTGTCGGCAGGGCTTGGCTGCGCGCCGCCCGGCCGGTCTCGCCGTCCGAACGGCTGGTCATGGGCCTGCTGGCGCAGATGCCGCCCGAGACCCGCGCCAGCTTCGACGACGCGCAGGTCGAGGCGCTGCGCGAGGCCGCCCGCGGCAGCCAGTGGGGCCGCCACCCGCTCGACGTCAGGCTGAGCCTGCCGCTGCTGGCGCGCCGCTACTATCTGGTCATCCTGGGCGGCGTGGAGCGGCGATCGGCGGCCCGCCGCCGGGCCGGCCAGCAGGCCGCAGCCGACTGATCCCGTCGCCGCCGACCGTCAACGGCCGCAACCGTCTATCCCGCGAGCGCGAGCCTCCCCGAATCCAGCTCGATCGTCGTCCCGAACCGGCCGCTGAGCCCGGCCAGGCGCTGCCTGATGGCCTCACCACGGGATCCATTGGCGATGCGGGGTCGCGCCGCCAGCGGCGGCGGGCCGCCGGCCTCGATGGGCAGCAGCGTCGCCGAGACGAGCTGGCCCTGCGCGTCGAAGGTGCAGCTCGCCGCCACGCCTTCCCAGACCGCCGGACCATAGCGCTGCGGCCTCGCCGTCTGGAAGATCAGGTTGCCGAGGCCGTGGAAGATCGGCCGTCCACGATACAGCTCGACGGCCTGCAGCACCGGCACGCCGTGGGAGAGGAACAGGTGCGCGCCGGCTTCGACGCAGGCATGCGCCAGCGGCGGCACCCAGGCCGGCGTGTCCGACCATTCCGGCGCCCAGTGGTGGTGATGCAGGCAGGCCAGCACCAGCTCGGCCTCGCCGCTCGCCCGGCGGATCGATGCCAGCAGCCGCTCGAGGTCGACGTCGTGCGGCCGGTTGTGCTCGCGGGCGCGCTGGCCGCGCCGGACCGTGGTGCCGTGGAAATCGAGGCGGCCCTCGGCCATCGGCTGGCGATGGCCGGCGGCGACGCGCCCCTCGCGGCGATGGCGGTGCCCGGTCTCCTCGATGATCTGCGCCAGCCGGCGGTAATCCGCCTCGGCGACCTCGATCTCGGTCAGGATGCGCAGGCGATGCACCCCCGGCCGGGCCGGCAGGCCTGCCCGCGGGTCGCTGGCGCAGGCGTAGTCGGGCAGCCCGCTGGCATCCACCGAGACCAGGGCGACCCGCCCGTTGGCGGTCTGCACGAAACCAGGGGCCGCCGCCTCGCGCTCGTCGGCGCCGGTGCCGGCGTGCAGGAAGCCACGCCTCCCGACCTCCCGCCGCGTCGCGAGGATGGCCGGCGGCCCGAGGTCGCAGGCGTGGTTGCAGGCGAGGCTGAGCCCGCTCAGGCCGAGCTCGCGCAGGCTGTCGAGCACGTCGGTCGGTGCCGTGTGGATGGTGGCGTCGCGGATCGGCCAGCCGCCCCAGGGCCCGTGCAGCGCCACCTCCAGCCCGGCCAGCGCCAGGTCGGCGGCGCGGAACGCCTCGACGAGCCCGGCCTCCTCGGCCGTCGCCGCCGGCGGCAACGGCCGCTCGATCAGCGTCTGGCCGGTGACGACGACGGTGAGCCCCCGGCTCATCGGCGCGGGATCACCGGCAGGACGAGGCGCGAGGGCCGGTCACGGTCGACGAACACGGTGTTGACGGCGACCCGGCGGCGCTGGCCGCGACCTTCCGGCTCGCCGGTGTTCGGGTTGACGTCGTATTTCGGGAAGTTGCTCGACGAGATGTCCAGGCGCAGCCGATGGCCGGCCTCGAACAGGTTGGCGGTGGCGAAGGGCTCGATGGTGATGCAGCAGGGCTCGCCCGGCACCATCGGCACGGGCCGCGAGAAGGAATCGCGGTAGCGGCATCGCAGGATGCCGTCGGTCAGGAGCATGGCGAAGCCGCGCGGATCGTCCTCGCTCGGCGGATGGACGTCGATCAGCTTGGCGGTGAAGTCGGTATCGGGACCGTCGGTCGCGACCCACAGGATCACCCGGATCGGGCCCACCACCTCGAGATCCTCCTCGAGCGGCGGCGTCTCGAACACCAGCACGTCGCGGCGCGCTGCCAGCGGCAGGTAGGGCTCGCGGCAGCCGAAATATTGCGGCCCGGCATGCTGGTCGAAGGCGCCGCCGACCATCACCGGCTCGCCCGAGGTGATCGCCCCGCCGATCGTCGGCACCGGGTCGGCCGGGTCGAAGTCGTAGGCGAGAGCCGGCGCGGACGCCGGCTGCACGGCCTCGCGCAGCGAGCCGTCGCCATGCAGGTGCAGCTCGCGCCAGGCCGTGCCGGGCAGCGGCCAGTCGGCGGCGTCGCGCCACCGGCCGCCATGGTCCAGCTTGCCGGCACCGGTGCGCCGCCCGCTGCCGCCGCCCATCACGAACACGCGCACCGTCGGATCGCTCTCGGCGCCGTTCGGCGCGTCCTTCAGCCAGCGGTCGAACCAGCGGCGGCGCAGCTCGAAATGATCCTCCGCCACCTGGCCGTCGAGCGTGGCTTCCGGCCCGAAATCGACGTCGCCGAACACCGTCTCGCTGCGCCGGCCGTGCATCCAGGGGCCCATCACCAGCTTGACCGGCCCGCGCTTGGCGCGGCTCAGCGCCCGGTAGTTCTCGGTGGCGGTGCGGACATAGGCGTCGTACCAGCTCGACATGTGCAGCATCGGCACGTCGGCGCAGGTCTCGTACCAGCCGGCGGCGTAGATCCCGAGCTGCCGCCAGTAGTCGTCGAACGTGCCGTGCGTCCACTGCTCGAGGAGATAGTCCTCGTACTCCGGCACCCAGCGGACCGGCGACTGGCCGGGCTTCCACGGCATGGCGGTGAACCAGGCGCGGATGTCCTCGGCCTCCACCGCCCGGCGGCGCCAGGGCTCGGCGGCGGCGGCGCGCGACAGCGCGGCGTGCTTGAAGGCCCAGGTGGCCTGCTTGAGCTCGAAGGCGCCGCCCTGCCGGATGCCGCCCTGGAAGGCATTCGAGAAGCCGCCGGAATCCAGCACCATGCAGGCGAGCGCCGGCGGGGCGAGGCAGGCCGCCGCCATCTGGGTGTGCGCGGCGTAGGACAGCCCCATCGTGCCGACCTTGCCGGTGCACCAGGGCTGCCGCGCCAGCCAGGCGATGGAGTCGAAGCCGTCCGGCCCCTCGCCGAGATATTTGGTGAACCTGCCCTCCGAGGCGTAGCGGCCGCGGCAGTCCTGGTAGGCGACGGCATAGCCGTGCCCGACGAACCAGGCCGCGACCTCGCCGCGGGCGCGCGGCCGCGGATCGGCGGCCGTGAGCTCCGAGCGCGAGACCTCCGTCTTGCCGTAGGGCGTGCGCTCCAGGATCACCGGCACGCGGCCTCCGGCGGCGGCGGGACGATAGATGTCCGTCGCCAGCCGGACGCCGTCGCGCATCGTCACCATGACGTCGCGCTCGACGAGCATGTCCGCCGTCATGGCATCGGCTCCCTTGCGCTCAGGGCGCCGGACGGGCGTCGTAGACGATCGTCCGCTCGTCGCGGCGGGCATCGTAGGTCACGCCCTTGCGGCCGGCCCAGTAGACTTCCTGCCAATAGAGCGGAATGATCGCGGTGTCGCCGAACGCGATCGCCGCCGCCTGCTGCAGCAGCTTCTCGCGCCTGCCGTCGTCGAACTCCTGCAGGGCCTCCTGCAGCACCTTGTCGAACTCGGGATTGGAGTAGCGGGCGCGGTTGTTGGCGCCCATGCCGCCCTCCTTGTCGAAGGTGTGCAACACGCTGTTGAGCCCGGCCGACGCCTCGCCGGTCGACGAGCCGAACGAGAACACGAAGAAGCTGAACTCGCGGTTGGTCGCCGCCTTGGCATAGACGCTGTAGGGCTGGGCATCGACCTTGTTGATCTTGATGCCGCCGCGCGCCAGCAGCTGGCCGATCGCCTGCGCCACCTGCCCGTCATAGGAGAAGCGGTCGTTCGAGCCGTGGACGGTGAGCCCGAAGCCCTGGCCCCAGCCGGCCTCGGCCAGCAGCGCCTTCGCACCCTGCGGATCGGCGGCGACCGGCTTCAGGTCGGGGTTGAAGCCGAACAGGCCCTCGGGCACGAGCTGCCCCGCCGGCGTGCCGGAGCCGTAGAGGATGCGGTCGACGATGGCGCCGCGGTCGATCATCTTCGACAGCGCCAGCCGGACCCGGCTGTCCTTCAACGGATTCCTGTCCATCGGCCGGCCGTCGACGTCGGTGACGAACGGGCTCTCGTCGCGGTCGGAATCGACGCCGATGTAGATCAGCCGCGAGCTGGCGGTCGAGAACAGCTGGATGTCGGGATTGGCCTTCAAGGTCTCGACATCGGTCGGCGGCACGAGGTCGATGAGGTCGACGCTGCCGGAGAGCAGCGCCGCCACGCGCGCCGCGTCGTTCGAGATGAACTTCAGCGTCGCCTTCTGGTAGGCCGGCTTCTCGCCCCAGTAGCTGTCGTTGCGCTCCAGCACCACGCGGTCGGCCGGCACCCACTCGACGAACTTGTAGGGACCGGTGCCGATCGTGGCCTTGCCGCTGTTGAAGTCCTCGGTGGTGGCACCCTCCGCGGCCTTCTTCGACGCTATGTAGATGCGGCCGATCTCGGTGACGAACTGCGGGGTCGGGGTGTCGGTCGTGAAGCGGATCGTCAGCGGATCGACGATCTCGGCGGTCTTGACCGACGCCACCGACGAGGCGAAGGAGGCCGGGCTGTTCGGGATGCTCCTGGTGCGCTCGAACGAGAACAGCACGTCCTCGGCAGTGAACGGCGAGCCGTCGTGGAAGGTCACCCCCTGGCGCAGCTTCACCTCCCAGGTCAGCGGATCGATGTTGCGCCAGGATACCGCCAGCGCCGGCACCTCACTCATCTGCGGCGTGGTCAGCAGCAGGCGGTCGAACATGTTGACCGCGGTCATCTGGTTGTTGCCGGTGCGCGAGAAATGCGGGTCGATGGCGTCCGGCTCGTTGCCGCGGCCTATCGTGATCTCCTGCGCCCAGGCCGTGCCCGCCAGCAGCGCGCCGGCGAGCAGCGCCGCAGCCCATGTAGCTTTCCGCGATCGCATCTGCCTTGTCCCTCCGTCGTGGGCTCTGGGTCGTCTCGTCGGCTCAGCCGCCATCGTTGAGGTGGCATGCCGAGAGGTGGCCGGCCGCCACGGCCGCCAGGGCCGGCGCCTCCTGGCGGCATCGTGGCATGGCGAACGGGCAGCGGGGATGAAAATGGCAGCCCGGCGGCGGATCCAGCGGCGAGGGGATCTCCCCCTTGATCGGCTGGAACCGGCGCCGCTCGAGCGAGATCCGCGGCACCTCGTCGAGCAGGGCGCGGGTGTAGGGATGGTTCGGCCGCGCGAACAGAGCCTCGGTGGCAGCGGTCTCGACCACCCGGCCGAGATACATGATCACCACCCGGTCCGACAGATGCTCGACGACGCCGAGGTCGTGGCTGATGAAGAGGTAGGTCAGGCCCAGCTCGGCGCGCAGCCGCATGAAGAGGTTGAGCACCTGCGCCTGGATCGAGACGTCCAGCGCCGCCACCGCCTCGTCGCAGACGATCAGGTCCGGCCGCACAGCCAGGGCGCGGGCGATGCCGATGCGCTGGCGCTGGCCGCCCGAGAACTGGTGCGG
>DAOLFG010000030.1:0-43137 GCA_035326425.1 Geminicoccus sp.
ATGCCCAGGTAGCTCAGTTGGTAGAGCACGTGACTGAAAATCACGGTGTCGGTGGTTCGATTCCGCCCCTGGGCACCATATTTCCGTAGATATTCCAATTGATTATGGTTGCCGCGGTGACCGGGCGGGGTCGGCGGGCGTCCTCGCCGATTTCGAGGCTCGTCGCCCGGCCATGAGCGAGCTCTCTTTCGCGAATACATGAGCCGCGCCTACGATATCGAGGATGATCGCGCTCCCTGCGGGCGGCAGTCCCATGGCCACCGTGTTGAACACCAGCGCCGGGCGGCCCTCGCATGCAGCCGCGCGGCAGCCGTGCTCCGGGACGAGCGTGACGCTCGCGAGCGGACCGGCATGATGGACGGCGGCCAGTCTCAAGGTCGACGACCCTCCGGTGGCACGATCCTCGGCTGGACGGAGGACGATCTGCTCGGGGCGCAGCATGATTCTGGCCGGTCCCTCGAGGCTGCTGTCGACCCTGACCCGGCCCAGGCTGCAGCGAGCGATGCCGCCTTCGATGTTCGCATCGAGCACGATCGCCTGTCCCAGGAATGCCGCGACGTCGGGATCGACCGGGGCCGAGTAGACCTGCCGGGGTGGTCCGGCCTGGCGAAGCATGCCATCGCGCAAGACGACGATCGTCTCGGCGAAGGACATGGCTTCCGTCTGATCGTGCGTGACGAGGATCGTCGTCACACCGGCGGCGGCGAGTATCTCGGCCACGGCGTTGCGCATCTGCTCGCGCAGGCCGGAGTCCAGTGCCGAGAAGGGCTCGTCGAGAAGCATCAGCTTCGGCCGTCGCGCCAGCGCCCGGGCCAGGGCGACGCGCTGCTGCTGGCCGCCGCTCAGCTCGTGCGGTCGCCGCGAAGCCATGGCCCGGCCGAGCTCGACGACATCCAGCAGTGCCAGGGCGCGCTCCCGCCGGTCCGGGGCGGCGTCGATGCCGAACACGATGTTCCCGAGCACGGTCAGGTGCGGGAACAGCACGCCGTCCTGCATGACGAGGCCGATGTTGCGGCGATGCGGCGGCACGCCGCCGACCGCGTCGGCCACGAGCATCCCGTCGACCATGATCTCGCCGGCATCGGGCGCCTCGAATCCGGCGACCAGCCTGAGCAGCGTCGTCTTGCCCGAGCCCGACGGCCCGACGATGGCCGTGCGCGTTCCGGCGGCGATGGTCAGGTCGATCCCGCGGAGGGCGGTGACATCGCCGTAGCGCTTGGTCAGCCCGCGCAGCTCGAGCAGGCTCATCTACCGATCGCCCTTCGGGCCTGGCGATGCAGAAGCGCCGTCAGCGGCAGGGACAGCAGGATCATCACCACGGCGTAGGGTGCTGCGCCGACATGATCGAACTCGCTGGTCAACGCCCAGAATTGCGTGGCGAGCGTGACCGTGCCGTCGGGGCCGAGCATGAGCGTCGCGGTGAGCTCGGTGGCGATGCCCATCGCGACCAGCGCCATGCCTGCGGCGATGCCGGGTGCGGCGAGACGCATGGTGGTTCCCGCCACCGCCCTGAACGGCGATCGCCCCAGCGAGACGGCGGCACGCTCGAGCTCGATGGGAACCTGTGCGAGGCTGGCACGGACGCTGACGATGGCCCGCACCAGAAAGAGCAGCAGATAGGCGACCAGAACCGTGGCGACTGTCTGGTAGAGCGCCGGCATGACGCGGATGGTGATCGTCACCAGGGCCAGCGCCACGACCACCCCGGGCAACGAGCCGACATAGCTGTGGCACATCTCGATGAGCCGCTGCAGCCGCCCGGGCGCCCGTACCGCCATCCAGGCGATGGGAAACGCCGCGATCACGGTGGCGGCAGCTCCACCCAGCGCATAGAGCGCGGTCTGCCCCAGTGCCGCGCCGAGGCCGTGCCAGTCCCAGACGGCCGTGCCGCCGCGCACGAGCCAGCGCAGGAGCGTTGCCAGGGGGACGCCGATGGCGAGCGACGCCGTCAGCGCGGGGACCAGGAGCCATGCCAGCGTCGCGCGGCCGAGAGCCATCCTCGGCGCCGGCCGTCCCGCGCCGGAGCCGACGCGGGCATAGCGGCGGTCACCGCGGAGCGCCGCCTCGAGGCCGAGAACGACCAGCGCGCAGGCGACCAGCACGATTCCCAGGAGGTTGGCCGCCGGGCCGTTGTAGACCGCCTGGAACTGGTCGACGATCGCCGTAGTGAGCGTGTCGAAGCGGATCAGGACGTAGAGGCCGTACTCCGACAGGAGGTGCAGGGCGATCAGCACGGCACCGCCGGTGATGGCGAGCCGCAGCTGCGGCAGCACGACCCGAACGAACCCACGCCCCGGTGGTACGCCGAGCGCCGCCGCCACATCCTCGATCGCGGGATCGAGCCTGCGCAGCTGCGCGACGACCGGCAGGTAGACGAAGGGGAAATAGGCCAGCACCGAGATGAACACCGCCGGCCACAGGCCGCGAAAGCGCGGAAAGAGCCCGTCCCAGGCATAGGAGTGGACGAACGCCGGCACGGCGAGCGGGGCCACGGCCAGCCATGACCAGAGTTCCCTGCCCGGCAGCGTCGTGCGCTCCGTGAGCCAGGCGAGCGCAACGCCCAGCGTGATGGCGAGCGGGATGGCCAGGGCCTCGAGCAGGATGGTGTTGACCAGGAGCTCGGCGACGCGCGGCCTGAAGATCAACGCCGAAGCCGTGTCCCAGCCGGTCTGGACGAGCACTAGCAGGACGAAGCCGACCGGGACGAGCGCCAGCGCGGCGACGAAAACGGCTGCGGCCAGGACGCCGGCATGCGCGGGCAGGCGCCGGTGGCGCCTGAACGGTGATGCCGCGCCGACGAGAGCAGGTGCCACCTCCGGCTAGAGCACGCCGGCGGCCGTCATCAGTCCGACGACCGCCCGAGCGTTGAGCAGCGAGGGATCCACCTTGGGATAGCCGAGCGTGGCGAGCGGCGGCAATTCGCTGCCTGGATCGACGCCGATGCCGATGACGTACTCGTGCGAATTGCCGTCGCGCAGGACCGCCTGGCCCTCCGGTCCGGTGACGAAGGCGAGGAAGGCCTGCGCGGCCTCGGGATTGCGGCTCGATGCGAGGACGCCGCCGCCCGACACCGAGACGAAGGCGCCGGGATCCTCGTTGCGGAAGTAGTGCAGAGCGACCTTGTCGCTGCTCTCCCCGGTGCCGGCCCGGTCGCCGAAATAATAATAGTGGTAGATGACGGCGCCCTCGACCTCGCCGAGATTGACGCCGCGCATCGCCTCGAAATTGCCGCGATAGGCGAGCGCATTGGCTTTGAGGCCCACGAGCCATGCGGCGGTTTCCGCCTCGCCGCGCAGCTCCAGCACGGCAGAGACGATGGCCTGGAAGTCTGCTCCCGCCGGAGCGGCGCCCCATCGCCCGCGCCATTCGGGCTTCGCGAGGTCGAGCATCGATTTCGGCAGGTCGGCCTCGGCGAGCCTGGTCGTATTATAGGCGAACACGGTCGCCCGCGCCGCTATGCCGGTCCATTTGCCGCTCGACGGACGGAATTCCGCGGGCACCTGCGCCAGCGTCGCCGGGGCCACCGGAGCGAACAGGCCCGCGGCCTCGACCAGGACCATCGCCGGCGAATTCTCGGTCAGGAAGACATCGGCCGGCGAGCGCGTGCCTTCCTGCACGATCTGGTTGGCGAGGACCACGTCGGTGTTGCGGCGGACCGTGACCGGGATGCCGGTCCTGGCGGTGAAGGCGGCAGCCCATTCGTGCGTGAGAGCCGCGTGCTGGGAGCTGTAGATGGTGAGGCCGTCCTGAGCGCCTGCCCGGCCCGGCAGGCTCGCAACGAGCGCCAGACCGAGGAGGAGGAGGTGTGGTAGGCGCGGCATCTTCGCTCTCATGGCTCGACCCACATCCGACGCAGGTTCGATACGGTCTTGTGCAGGAGATCGAACTCGGCGGTCTTGCCGTCGCGCTCGAACATGGCGCGGCGCACGCGCTCGATGTCGAACAGCACCTCGCGGCGCTCGGCACTGCGCACGAGGCTCTGGACCCAGGTCACCGCGACCTCGCGGACGCCGCGCGTCACCTCGTTGACCCGATGCAGCATCGTCGACGGGTACATGATCGCCGAGCCCGCGGCGAGCTTGTAGGGCATTTCACCGCCTGTCGTGTCCATCACCAGCTCACCGCCGTCATAATCCTCCGGCGCCGACAGGAACACGGTGACGGAGATGTCGGAGCGCAGCTGCTCCTTGCCCATCACCGCATTGTCCATGTGGAGGCCGAACGACATGCCCGGGCGGTAGCGCGCGAACAGCGGCGGGGCGAAGCGCTGCGGCATGGCCGCGGTGGCGAAGACGCCGTTGGCGGCGAGTGCATCGATCACGGTCTGCTGCAGGGATCGCACCGCCGGCCCGACGGAGAGCTGCTCGTTGTTCTTGACGAGCCGGGATGCCCAACCAGCGGTGAGCACGCCATTCTCGAATGCGCCAGCCGCCATGGTCTCGCGCACCTCCGCCAGGTTCTCTGCATCGAGCACGCCGGCGATGCATAGAATCATGACGCTATGCTATTGACGAGAATAATTTTAGAATGATTCAATAGAATGTCCTTCCCTCCCGACTCGCGGAATATTGACTACCACATTCGTGTTACTTTAACCAGACGATGCCCCGTGTGGCGGCATACCGGGTCGGTCACGGAACCGGCGCGGGAAAGGCTCGGATGGAACGCAGGACGCGAATCTGGATCGGGCTCGGCGCCGCAATCCTGGTGAGCGGCACGGAGGGCGGTCCATCGGCGTTCGCCGTCGTGCGTCCCACCGAGCCGGCAGGCGTGCCCGACGGCGTGTCGCAGCATGGCCCGTCCACGAGCGGCACTCTTCTCGCCCAGTCCGAGGGCGCCGGCTTCGAAGGGGGCGAAGGCGGCGAGGGCGAAGGCGGCGAAGGTGGCGGCCAGGTGCTCGGCACCATCAGCGAATTCCGCCTGTCGAGCACCGATCCCGACGCCTTCGCCTACGACGGATCGAAGCAGGTCGCCACCTACGCGGCGCTCGTTCACGAGCGCTATGCCGCGGCCCATGCCGGCGCCGTTGCGTTGCAGGACGCCGTCACGGCATTGCTGGCCGATCCCGGCGAGACCACGCTCGAGGCAGCGCGCGCCGCATGGCTGAACGCGCGGCCGGCCTATGTGCAGACCCAGGCCTTCCTGTTCTACGGCGGGCCCGTCGACGCTCCCGGCGGGCCGATCAAGCGCCTCGCTTCCTGGCCGATCGACGAGGCCTTCCTCGACTATGTCGAGGGCAATCCCCAGAGCGGCATCGTCAACGATCCCTCGATCGAGCTGACGCGTGCGAACATCGTTCGTCTCGATCAGGCGGCGGCCCCTTCCGACGTCACCACCGGCTGGCACGCGATCGAGTTCCTGCTGTGGGGCCAGGACCTGAGCACGGTCGGGCCCGGCACGCGTCCCTACGCCGACTATGTCGCAGGGGTCGGCAACAACGACCGGCGCCGCGAATACCTTCGGATCGTCACCCGGCTGCTGGTCAACGACCTGTCGACCCTGGTCGCGGCCTGGGCGCCCGACATGAACAACTATCGGGCCTCGATCCTCGCCATGGATCAGCGCAACGCCATCGGGCGCGCCTTCAACGGCATGGCCGTGCTGACAGGCTACGAGATGGGATTGCGGCGGCTGTCGGCGGGACTCTTCGCGCCCGGCGGCGATCACGAGGAATCGCGTTTCAGCGACAATACGTCGAGTGACTTCGCCGCCGGCCTCCGCGGTGCCCGCGATGTCTATTTCGGCAGCGCAAGCGGCGCCGGGCATGCGGGTTTCGATGCCCTGGTGGCCGAGCTCGACCCGGCGCTCGACGATCGCGTCGTCGCAGCCTTCGATACGGCCGAGCGGTCGATCGCAGCGCTCGATGTGCCCTACGACGGCATTCTCGCCTCGCCGCCCGGCAGCCCCGCGCGCGCCGAGGGCCGGGCCGCCGTCATCGCCCTCACCGACCTCGCCGCTGCACTCCGTGCGGCGGGCAACCGCCTGGGAGTGCTCGTCGTCGTTCCTGGCATCTGAGGCGGCTCCGCCGCCCCGGACCCGGGCTCTTTCCGGTCCGACACCCGCCCGGCCCGGGCGGACGGCAAACGCTGTCGCCTCAAACGGAGAACCTGGTCATGCGTCTCGCTACATTGCTCGGCACGACCGCGCTGTTCCTCGCGGCTCCGGCCCTGGCCGGAGACATCCGGCCCACCGTCAACGCGTCCACCGAGCTGGCCAACGACCTGCGCGGCCTCGCCTGGGCGGCGGACGGCAAGATCTATGTCTCGGGCCATGTCGGCACGAAGAACGAGGAAACCCGCACCGTCGTCGGCCGCTTCAACGCCGACGGCACGCCCGACGCCGGCTTCGGCGGCGACGGCTTCGTCGAGGTCGATCTGGCGCCCGGCCGGCAGGAGCAGTCGCTGACCATCGCCGAGCTCGCCGACGGCGATGTCGTGACGGCGGTCAATGCCGTCGACGAGGACAAGGGGCAGTCGGTCTATCTGCTGCGCTTCGACAGCACCGGCAAGCAGAAGGTCGCGCCGGCCTGGGGCGACGAGCAGGGCCGGGTCGAAGTCGTCTTCGGCTGGGCCAATTCCGACAACGAATCCTATCCCGGCGTCGAGACGCCGCCGGTCGACAATGCATGGGATGTCCACGTCGACAGGAGCGGCGGAACGGAGCGGCTGGTCATGGTCGGCTTCGGCCCGGCACCCGCCGGCACCGGCCGCATCGACAACGATCGCTACGTGCTCCGGCTCGGTGCCGCGGACGGCAAGCCCGATGCCGGCTTCAACGGCGGCAAGCCCTTCAGCTACCACTCCACCGGGACGTTCGGCGACAATGCGCGCCGCGCCGTCGTCGAGTCCGACGGCTCGATCCTCGCCGCCGGCTACACCAATCTGGGTGATCTGGGGACCCACGTCCTGCTGCTGCGGCTGACGCCCGAGGGCAAGCTCGATCAGAGCTTCGGCAACTTCATCGAGCCGGCCAGCTCCGGGGAGAAGGTCGGCCTCCTGCCGCTGCCGGGCGTCGCGGTGTTCAATCCGTTCGCCGCCGATGGCGGCTTCGCCGAATGCTACGGCTTCGTCAGGCTCGGCGACGGCAGCTACGTCACGACCGGCTATGGCGGCGCGACCGGCAAGGGTGTGCCGTCCACGCTGGGCTTCAAGACCTCGAGCGCTCCGGACGTGGGCAGCTTCAAGCTGACGCCGGGCGGCAAGGCGCTCGACAGGACCTGGGGCGAGAACGGTATCCTGGCGATCCAGAGCGAGGGGGCCGGCCAGCCGACCACCGAGGACCGCACCCGCGCCCTCGTCGCCCTGGCCGACGGCCGAACGGTCCAGGTCGGCCGCTATGGCGGCAATGCCGCGGTCTTCGTCGTCACGCCGCAGGGTCGGCTCGATGCCAGCGTGGACGGCGACGGCATCATCCAGTTCGGCCATCCGAAGATCGACGCCCAGTTCTTCAACGCGGCGCTGTCGCCGGACGGCAAGCACGTCGCGATGACGACCAACGCCAGCCCTGCCGGCGCGCGCCTGGTCGTGCTCGAGGTCGAGGGCTGAGATACGGCACGCGTCCCGGCATCGCCAGCCTCGTCCGTTCGGCCCGGCCTGCTCGAGCCGCGTTTATGCCGTATTTATGCCCTTCACTGGTGATCCGCCTCGAACGTTTAGGCGATGAGGCGCACCTCGTCGGGTCTGAGACATGCCCTGCCGAGGTGGCCCCATGCTCGACATCCTGATGCCGGTCCTCGTCTTCGGCGCCTTCGCGCTGCTCGGCCTCTACGTCCGCGGCTGCGAGCGGGCCTGACCGCCATGACCTTCGAGCTGTGGCTCGGCGGCGCCGTGGCGCTCGCCGTCCTCGCCTATCTGCTCATGGCGCTGCTGCGCCCCGAGCGCTTCTGAGACATCCCCCATGACCATCGCCGGATGGGCGCAGATCCTGCTGTTCTGCGCCCTCGTCCTCGTGCTGGTGCGGCCGCTCGGCGGCTTCATGGCACGGCTGTTCGCCGGAGAGCGGACCTTCCTCTCCCCCGTCCTCGGCCCGGTCGAGCGCCTTTCCTTGCGCCTCGCCGGCATCGATCCGCGACAGGACCAGCATTGGACGGCCTATGCGCTGTCGATGCTGGCCTTCAACCTCGTGGGCTGCCTGCTGCTCTATGCCCTGCTGCGGCTGCAGGCTTGGCTGCCGCTGAACCCGCAAGGGTTCACCGGCATGTCGCCGGCCCTGTCGTTCAACACCGCGGTCAGCTTCGTCAGCAACACCAACTGGCAGAACTACGGCGGCGAGAGCACGCTCGGCTACTTCGTGCAGATGACCGGGCTGACGGTGCAGAACTTCCTGTCGGCCGCCACCGGCATCGCGCTCGCAGTCGCCCTGGTGCGCGGGCTGGCGCGCCGCTCGGCGCAGGGTGTCGGCAATTTCTGGACCGACATGATCCGGGCGACGCTCTACCTGCTGCTGCCGATCTCGGCCGTGGCGGCGCTGTTCTTCGTCGCCCAGGGCGTGCCGCAGAACCTGGCCGCCTATGTCCAGGCCACGACCCTGGAAGGCGGCCAGCAGATGCTGGCGCAGGGTCCGGTGGCCTCGCAGCTCGCCATCAAGATGCTGGGCACCAACGGCGGCGGCTTCTTCAACGCCAACTCGGCTCACCCCTACGAGAACCCCACGGCGCTGGCCAACCTCGTGCAGATGGTGCTGATCTTCCTGATCGGTGCGGCACTCACCAACCTGTTCGGCCGCATGGTCGGCGACGAGCGCCAGGGCTGGGCGCTGCTGGCGGTGATGGGCGTGCTGTTCCTGGCCGGCGTCGCCGCCGCCTATTGGGCGGAGAGCCAGGCCAACCCGGCGCTGGCGGCACTCGGCGTCGATGCCTCCGCCGGCAATATGGAGGGCAAGGAGACCCGCTTCGGCATCGCCATGTCGGCGCTGTTCGCGGTGGTCACGACGGCCGCCTCCTGCGGTGCGGTGAACGCCATGCACGACAGCTTCATGCCGCTGGGCGGCATGGTGCCGATGGTGATGATGCAGCTCGGCGAGATCGTCGTCGGCGGCGTCGGCTCGGGCCTCTACGGCATGCTGCTCTACGCGCTGCTCGCCGTGTTCATCGCCGGGCTGATGGTCGGCCGGACGCCCGAGTACCTGGGCAAGAAGATCGAGGCGCGCGAGGTCAAGCTCGTCGTGCTGGCCCTGCTGGCGATCCCGCTCGGCACGCTGGTCGGCACAGGCTTGGGCCTCGGCTTCGGATCCGCCTCGATCCAGGACCCCGGCCCGCACGGCTTCTCCGAGATGCTCTATGCCTACACCTCGGCCACCGGCAACAACGGCTCGGCCTTCGGCGGGCTCAGCGGCAACACCACGCTGCACAACCTGCTGCTCGGGCTCGCCATGCTAATCGGCCGCTTCGCCATCATCGTTCCGATGCTGGCGGTGGCCGGGGCACTGGCCGCCAAGAAGACCGTGCCCGCCTCGTCCGGGACCTTCCCGACGCATGGGATCCTGTTCGTCGGCCTCGTCGCCGGCGTGATCCTCATCGTCGGCGGTCTGACCTTCTTCCCGGCCCTCGCCCTCGGTCCGCTCGCCGAGCAGCTCGCGATGCGGGCCGGCACCCTCTACTGAGATCGAGAGACACCGATGTCGACCCAAGCCACCGCATCGATCCTCGATGCGGCGATCCTGAAGCCGGCGCTGCGCGCCGCCTTCGTCAAGCTCGATCCACGCCAGCTCGCCCGCAACCCGGTCATCTTCGTGACGGCCGTGGTGGCGCTGCTCGCCACCGTGCTCACCGTCGTGAACGCCGGCTCGGGCGGGCTCGGCTTCGGCCTGCAGGTCGTGGCCTGGCTCTGGCTCACCGTGCTGTTCGCCAACTTCGCCGACGCCGTGGCCGAGGGCCGCGGCAAGGCCCAGGCCGCCAGCCTGCGGCGGACGCGCAGCGATCTCACCGCCCGCCGCCTGGCCGGCTCGGGCGAGGAGGTGGTACCGGCGAGCGCCTTGAAGCTCGGCGACCTCGTCATGGTCCGCGCCGGCGACCTGATCCCGGCCGACGGCGAGGTGGTCGAGGGTGTGGCCACCGTCAACGAGGCGGCGATCACCGGCGAATCGGCGCCGGTGATCCGCGAGAGCGGCGGCGACCGCTCGGCCGTCACCGGCGGCACGCGCGTGCTGTCCGACTGGATCAAGGTGCGCGTCACCGCCACCGCCGGCACGACATTCCTCGACCGCATGATCGCCCTGGTCGAGGGCGCGCAGCGGCAGAAGACCCCGAACGAGCTGGCGCTGGGAATCCTGCTCGCCGGCATGAGCCTGATCTTCGTCTTCGCCGTCGCCACCATCCCGAGCTTCGCCGCCTACGCCGGCGGCGACGTCGGCGTGCTGACGTTGGGTGCCCTGTTCGTCACCCTGATCCCGACCACCATCGGAGCATTGGTGGCGGCGATCGGCATCGCCGGCATGAACCGGCTGGTGCGCTTCAACGTGCTGGCCAGCTCCGGCCGCGCCGTCGAGGCCGCCGGCGACGTCGACGTGCTGCTGCTCGACAAGACCGGCACCATCACGCTGGGCAACCGCCAGGCCAGCGAGTTCCTGCCGCTGGCCGGCGTTCCCGAGCACGACCTTGCGGACGCCGCCCAGCTCGCCAGCCTCTCGGACGAGACGCCCGAGGGCCGCTCGATCGTGGTGCTGGCCAAGGAGAAGCACGATCTGCGCGCCCGCGAGATGGCGCCGCTGCACGCGCAGTTCGTGCCGTTCACGGCACAGACGCGGATGAGCGGCATCGACATCGACGGCGTCGGCATCCGCAAGGGTGCGGTCGATGCGGTGCTGGGCTGGGTCGGCACGGGCAGCGCGGAGCTGGAGCAGATCGCGGCCAGGGTCGGCCGCGCCGGCGGCACGCCGCTGGCGGTCGCCCGCGACGGCCGGCTGCTCGGCATCGTGCATCTGAAGGACATCGTGAAGGGCGGCATCAAGGAGCGCTTCGCCGAGCTGCGCCGCATGGGCATCGCCACGGTGATGATCACCGGCGACAATCCGCTCACCGCCGCCGCCATCGCCGCCGAGGCCGGCGTCGACGACTTCCTGGCCCAGGCCACGCCCGAGCAGAAGCTGGCGCTGATCCGCAAGCATCAGGCCGAGGGCCGGCTGGTGGCAATGTGCGGCGACGGCACCAACGACGCGCCGGCGCTGGCCCAGGCCGATGTCGGCGTGGCGATGCTGACCGGCACCATGGCGGCGCGCGAGGCCGGCAACATGGTCGACCTCGACAGCGATCCGACCAAGCTCATCGAGATCGTCGGCATCGGCAAGCAGCTGCTGATGACGCGCGGGGCGCTGACCACCTTCTCGATCGCCAACGACGTGGCGAAATATTTCGCCATCATCCCGGCGATGTTCGCGGCCTTCTACCCGCAGCTCGCCGCCCTCAACATCATGGGGCTGGCCACACCGGGCAGCGCCATCCTCTCGGCGATCATCTTCAACGCGCTGGTCATCCTGGCGCTGATCCCGCTGGCGCTGCGCGGCGTGCCCTACCGGCCGGAGCCGGCAGCGGTGCTGCTGCGCCGCAACCTGCTGATCTACGGGCTCGGCGGCATCGTGGCACCCTTCATCGGCATCAAGCTCATCGACATCGTCGTCAACGCGCTCGGCCTCGCCTGAGGAGCCCGACCATGCTCACGCATCTTCGCCCCGCCATCGTGCTGGTGGCCCTGCTCACCCTGATCACCGGCATCGCCTACCCACTGGCCATCACCGGCGTCGCCCAGGTGGCGATGCCGGACCAGGCCAACGGCAGCCTGCTGCGCGGTGACGACGGCACGGTGATCGGCTCGCGGCTGGTCGGCCAGCGCTTCGCCGGCGAGGGCTGGTTCCATGGCCGGCCCTCGGCCGCCGGTGCCGAGGGCTACGATGCCGCCGCCTCCGGTGGCAGCAATCTGGGTCCCACCAGCAAGGCATTGGTCGATAGGGTCGCCGCCGACGTCGAGCGCCTGCGGGCCGAGGGGCTCCGCGGCCCGATCCCGACCGATCTCGTCACCACCTCGGCCAGCGGCCTCGACCCGCATCTTTCGCCCGAGGCGGCGCGGGTGCAGATCCCGCGTGTCGCCCGCGCCCGCGGCCTCCCGGAGGCCGAGGTTGCCGAGCTGGTGACGGCCGCCGTCGAACGGCCCCTATTGGGCTTCGTCGGCGAGCCAGCCGTCAACGTGCTGGAGCTGAACCTGGCGCTGGACCGGCTGGCGCGCGGCGGCTGAGGCTCGGCTAGACTGGCGGCATGGCCGAAGGCTCGACACGCGGTTCCCGCCCCTCGCCCGACGCCCTGCTGGCGCTGGCGGATGCGGAATCGCGCGGCAAGCTGAAGATCTTCCTGGGTGCTGCACCCGGCGTCGGCAAGACCTACGAGATGCTCGAGGCCGGCCGGCGCCGTGCTCACGAGGGCGTCGACGTCGTGGTCGGCATCGTCGAGACGCATGGCCGGCGCGAGACCGCGGCCTTGTTGGAGGGGCTGGAGATCCTCCCCCGGCGGCGGGTGCCCTACAAGGGCCGCATCCTGGAGGAGCTGGATCTCGATGGGCTGCTCGCCCGCCGCCCGGCGCTCGCCCTGGTCGACGAGCTGGCGCATGACAACGCCCCCGGCAGCCGCCACCCGAAGCGCTGGCAGGACGTCGAGGAGCTGCTGGCCGCCGGCATCGAGGTCTGGACGACGCTGAACATCCAGCACGTCGAGAGCCTGAACGACGTCGTCGCCCAGATCACCCGCATCCGCGTCGGCGAGACGGTGCCGGACCGGATCATCGATGCCGCCGAGGTCGAGCTGGTCGACCTCACCCCCGGCGAGCTGCGCGAGCGGCTGAGCGAGGGCAAGGTCTATGTGCCGGAGGAGGCCGGCCGCGCTCTCGACCATTTCTTCTCGCAGGGCAACCTCACCGCCCTGCGCGAGCTGGCGCTGCGACGTACTGCCCAGCGCGTCGACGACCAGATGCTGCAGTACATGCGCGCCCATGGCCTCGCGGGCCCTTGGGCCGCCAACGACCGGCTGCTGGTCTGCGTGCACGACGGCACGGATGCCACGGAGCTGGTCCGCTACGGCAAGCGCCTCGCCGACCGGCTGAAGGCGCCCTGGACCGCCCTGCACGTCCAGGGCCGCGCCGACGCCGCGGCACAGGCCCGCGTCGCCGAGACCCTGCGGCTGGCCGAGCGCCTCGGGGCGGAGACCCTGGTGCTGCCGGGCGACCGTGTCGCCGACGAGGCGCTGGCCTGGTCGCACGCCAACAACATCACCCAGATCGTCATCGGCAGCGCCCGCCGCCGCGGTTGGCTCGACCGGCTGCGCGAGCCGCTGCCGCGCAGCTTCATCCGCGACGCCGGCGAGGTCATCGTCCATGTGCTGCCGTCGCCGGACGGCGGCGACGCGGCGAGGCCGGCGGCCGCCCGCCCCCGCGCCCTGCTGCCCGCCTACCTGCTGGCACTGCTGCCACTTGCCGCCGCCATCGGCGTGGCGATGCTGATCGAGCACTGGATCCACATCGCCAACATCGCCCTGGTCTTCCTGGTGCCGGTGCTGCTGGCGGCCCTCTGGTACGGGCTGGGGCCGGCGATGCTCACCGTGGCTGGCGCCACGCTGGCCTATGACTTCCTGTTCACCGAGCCCTATTTCACCTTCGCGATCAGCGATCCCGAGAACGTCACCACCATGCTGCTGTTCTCGGTCGCGGCAGCACTCACCAGCGGGCTCGCCGCCCGGGCGCGGGAGCGGGCGACGGTGGCACGCCAGGAGGCGGCGCGCTCGGCCATGCTCTACGGCTTCGCCCGCAAGCTCGCCAGCGTCGCGGTGATGGACGATCTGCTCTGGGCCGCAGCACACCAGATCGCGGCGATGCTGAAGGTGGAGGCCGTCATCCTGCTGCCGGAGGACGGCCGGCTGGCGCTGGCCGCCGCCTATCCGCCCGAGGACCGCCTCGACGATACCGATCTCGCCGCCGCGCAATGGGCCTTCGAGCGCAACGAGGCGGCGGGCCGTGGCTCCGACACCCTGGCGGCGGCACGCCGGCTGTTCCTGCCGGCACATACGGGACGTGGCGTCGTCGCGGTGGTCGGCGTGCAGCGCGCCGGCGACGGGCCGTCGCTGACGCCCGAGGAGCGCCGCGTGCTCGATGCCGTGCTCGACCAGACGGCGCTGGCCGTCGAGCGGGTGCGGCTGGCGCGCGACGTCGACGAGACCCGGATGCTGGCCGAGACCGAGCGCCTGCGCACGGCGCTGCTCACCTCGCTGTCGCACGACGTGCGCACGCCGCTGGCCTCGATCCTCGGCACCGTATCCTCGCTGCGCAGCTTCGGGCTGCTCTACGACGACGAGACGCGCGACGAGATGCTGCGCACCGCCCAGGAGGAGGCCGAGCGGCTGTCGCGCTATCTCGACAACCTGCTCGACATGACCCGGCTGGAGGGCGGCGCGCTCGGGCCGAAGCGCGAGCCGGTCGACCTCGCCGATATGGCAGGTGCCGCCCTGCGCCGGGTCGGCCGGCTGCTTTCCGGGCATCGCGTGATCACCCGCTTTCCCGACGACCTGCCATTGGCCAGGCTGGATTTCATGCTGATCGAGCAGGTCCTGGTGAACCTCCTGGAGAATGCCGCCCGTTACGCGCCCAGGGGCAGCGAGATCGAGATCGCCGCCCGCCGCGATGCCGCCGGCATTGCCGTCGAGGTCGCCGACCGCGGCCCGGGTCTCACCTCCGACGAGGCAGCGCGGGTATTCGACAAGCTCTACCGCGGCGAGACCTCTGCCGGCGCCGGGCTGGGCCTCGCCGTCTGCAAGGGCTTCGTCGAGGCCATGGGCGGCTCCATCGGCGCGGCGCCGCGTCCAGGCGGCGGCAGCGTCTTCACCATCCGCTTCCCCGCCGAGCTGCTGGTCGATGTCGGCTAGCCCCACCGCCGTGCTGGTGATCGACGACGAGCCGGCGATCCGCCGTTTCCTCAAGACCACGCTCGACGTCCAGGGCTGGGCCACGGTCGAGGCGGAAACCGCCGCCGAAGGCATTCGCATGGCCCGCCACCACCGGCCGGACCTCGTGCTGCTCGACCTCGGCCTGCCCGACCGCGACGGCATGGATCTGATCGACGAGCTGCGGGCGCTGGGCGACGCGCCGATCCTGGTGCTCACCGCCCGCGGCGACGAGGCCAGCAAGGTCCTGGCCCTCGACCGCGGCGCCGACGACTATGTGACGAAGCCCTTCGGCGTGCCCGAGCTGCTGGCGCGGATGCGTGCCGCGCTGCGCCATCGCGTCCAGGCCCAGGGCGGCCGGGCGAAGGTCGAGGCCGGCGATGTGACCATCGACCTCGCCTACCGCCGCGTCACCCGCGGCGGGACCGAGCTGCACCTGTCGCCCAAGGCCTGGGACATCCTGGCCGAGCTCGCCACCCACGCCGGCAAGGTGCTGACCCACCGCCACCTGCTGACCAAGGTCTGGGGCCGGGCCAGCGAGACCGAGCAGCAATATCTGCGCGTCTACATCCGGCAGCTGCGCCAGAAGCTGGAGCAGGATCCCGACCGCCCGGAGCTGATCGTCACCGAGCCCGGGGTCGGATACAGAATGATAGCCGAGGCCTAGCTTGATACGACCCCAGAAGGGGCGCTCCCCGCCTTGCCATATGGCGAATTGTCATATCCGGGCCGCCGATGCATAGGTGGGCGAACCGACTGCGCTGCAGCCTCAGCCCAGCCCCACAATGCATGCGAGATCCACAGGATGCCATCTAAGCGCTTGGTGGAGCCGAACGGGATCGAACCGTCGACCTCCTGAATGCCATTCAGGCGCTCTCCCAGCTGAGCTACGGCCCCACGCGCGGCGCTAGATAGGGAAAGCCGGAGATGGGCGCAAGGCCCATCTTGCAGGCTCTCCCGTCCTCAGCGGTGATCCTCCTCCTCGTCGACGCCGTCGATCACCTCGCCGACGTCGTCGTCGTCCTCGCCCAGCTCCGAGGCATCCTCGATGAGGGCGTCGTCCTCCTCCGCCTCGGCGTCGTCGATGACGGCATCGTCCTCCTCGACATCGATCTCGGCCTCGACGTCCTCCGCGACCGCGGCCGGACCGGCAGCGAGCTCGGTATCGTCGGCGACGAGCCCGCCCGCGGCACCGGCCGCGCGCGATGCCGGGCGCGACCGCCGGGTGCGGCCGAGGCTCTCGACATCGAAGACGGCGCCGCACGACGGGCAGGTGATCGGCGAGCGCGAGAAATCATAGAAGCGGGCGCCACAGCTCTGGCACATCCGCTTGGTGCCCCATTCCGGTTTGGCCAAGGGGAACAAGCTCCAAGTTTGTCAAGGGCATTTTGAGAGAGCGCAGGCAATTGCCACGAAGGATCGGGGCTGTCAAAAGCAAATTCCGCCGGCCCCGCCGGACGGATCGGCAGGATCGACCGCACGATCCGCCGCCGCGCGACGCCAGATCGGGTCCGGAAGATGTCATTCCCCACACGGAGGCTCGCTTGAGCCCGCTGGTCATCGCCGTCGACGGGCCGGCGGCCTCCGGCAAGAGCACGCTGGCGCGCCGCATCGCCGACCATTACGGCCTGCCCTTCCTCGACACCGGGCTGCTCTACCGCGCCGTCGGCCGGCGCGTGCTGGCGGCCGGCGGCGATCCCGGCGACGAGACATCGGCGACGGAGGCGGCCCTGGCCCTGGCGCCCGCCGACGTCGACGCCGGCCAGCTGCGCGGCGAAGGCACCGGCCAGGCGGCATCGAAGGTGGCGGCCTTCCCGTCCGTGCGGGCGGCACTCCTGCCGTTCCAGCGCAACTTCGCCGCCACGCCGCCCGGAGCGGTGCTGGCCGGCCGCGACGTCGGCACCGTGATCTGCCCCGAGGCCACCTTGAAGGTGTTCGTCACCGCCACCGTCGAGGAGCGGGCGCGGCGCCGGTTCGAGGAGTTGCGGCAGAGGGGTGATCCCACTATATACGCCGCCGTTCTGGAGGAGCTCCGCGAACGCGACCGCCGCGACCAGGACAGGGCAGTGGCGCCGTTGCGGCCCGCGCCCGATGCCTGGGTGCTCGACACCACGGACCTCGACGCCGACGCGGCGTTCGAGGCCGTTCGTGCAGGCATCGACAGGCTGCGCCGCTGATCGGCCCCGGCCGGACCGTCGTCAACCCCAGCCCACCCGGGTCCATGACCCGGCGTGGCTCGATGGAGTCACAATGGAGAGCACTGCAGCACTCGACCCCGTGTCGTCGCGCGACGCCTTCGCCGCCATGCTCGACGAGGCGCTCGGCCAGACCGACCGGCTCGAGGGCGGCGTCGTCACCGGCACCGTCGTCGCCATCGACGGCGACGAGGCCATCGTCGACGTCGGGCTCAAGTCCGAGGGCCGGATCGCCCTCAAGGAGTTCGCCAATCCCGGCCAGGCGCCCGAGGTCAAGGTCGGCGACCGCGTCGACGTCTATGTCGAGCGGTTCGAGAACCGCACCGGCGAGGCGGTCCTCAGCCGCGACAAGGCACGGCGCGAGGAGAGCTGGAACCGCCTGGAGCGGGCCTTCACCGACCAGAGCAAGGTCGAGGGCGCCATCTTCGGCCGGGTGAAGGGCGGCTTCGCCGTCGATCTCGGCGGTGCTGTGGCCTTCCTGCCGGGCAGCCAGGTCGACATCCGCCCGGTGCGCGATGTCGGGCATCTGCTGAACAAGCAGGAGCCGTTCCTGATCCTCAAGATGGACCGGCGCCGCGGCAACATCGTGGTGTCGCGCCGTGCCGTGCTCGAGGAGAGCCGGGCCGAGCAGCGCAACGAGCTGCTGGCGACGCTGCGCGAGGGCCAGATCATCGAGGGCGTGGTCAAGAACATCACCGACTACGGTGCGTTCGTCGACCTCGGCGGCCTCGACGGCCTGCTGCACGTCACCGACATCTCCTGGAAGCGGGTCAACCACCCGCAGGACGTGCTGGGCGTCGGCCAGACCGTGAAGGTCCAGGTGATCCGCTTCAACCGAGAGACGCAGCGCATCTCGCTGGGCATGAAGCAGCTCGAGGCCGATCCGTGGGACGGCGTCGAGCTGAAGTACCCGGTCGGTGCGAAGTTCACCGGACGCGTCACCAACATCACCGACTACGGCGCCTTCGTGGAGCTGGAGCCGGGCGTCGAGGGCCTGGTCCACGTCTCGGAGATGAGCTGGACCAAGAAGAACGTCCACCCCGGCAAGATCGTCTCGACCAGCCAGGAGGTCGAGGTGATGGTGCTGGAGGTCGACCGCGAGAAGCGCCGCATCAGCCTCGGGCTGAAGCAGTGCATGCAGAACCCCTGGGAGCGGTTCGTCGAGAGCCACCCGGCGGGCTCGGTGGTCGAAGGCGAGGTCAAGAACATCACCGAGTTCGGCCTGTTCATCGGCATCGACGCCGATATCGACGGCATGGTGCACCTGTCGGACATCGACTGGGAGCAGCCGGGCGAGGAGGCGGTCAAGAAGTACAGCAAGGGCGACTTGGTGCGCGCCCAGGTGCTGGACGTCGACGTCGAGAAGGAGCGGATCTCGCTCGGCATCAAGCAGCTGGCCGAGGATCCGTTCAAGGAGGCCATCGCCGGCGTCAAGAAGGGCGAGCGCGTCACCTGCACCATCCGCGAGGTCACGCCGACCGGCCTCGAGGTCGAGACCGTCGGCGGTGCCATCGGCTTCATCCGCAAGAACGAGCTGGCGCGCGACCGCGACGAGCAGAGGCCCGAGCGCTTCGCCAAGGGCGAGAAGCTCGACGCCAAGGTCACCAACATCGACCAGATCAACCGCCGCCTCGTCCTGTCGGTCAAGGCGCTGGAGATCGAGGACGAGAAGACGGCCATGGCCGAGTACGGCAGCTCGGACAGCGGCGCTTCGCTCGGCGACATCCTGGGTGCCGCCATCCGGCAGAAGCAGGAGGCCGAGCGCTCGGGCGAGTGAGCCTCGGGCGGGACGCTTCGTGAGAAAGGGGGGCGGGCCTCGTGTCCGCCCCCTTTTTCGTCGGCTCGGACGGCATCGGTGGCCAGCGTGAAGGCGACGCAGCCCTCGATGAGGGCGATGCTGGCGCGTATCGGATGACGCTTCGCGCCCGATGTGTATCAACGTACGCACAGCCGAGCTGGCGCCGCCGGATCGTTAAGGTTAACGTCACGCGGTCGTGAACGCCCGGGATCGGTTCGTCGGATGTCGATGCGCAACGTGTTGCTGGCGGCGACGTCGCTGGCGCTGGTCACGGCCCAGGGGACGGCGCAGGCCGCCTACAAGGTCCCCAATCCGTACCAGTCCTCGCAGAATTCCTTCGACAGGCTGAACATCCGGCGGCTGGTCGTGTTCGGCGACAGCTATTCGCAGCCGGACTGGTGGCCAGGCAACAACTGGACCGAGCAGATGGTCGGCTCGGGCGTGCAGTTCCAGAGCAACTACGCCGTTCCGGGCGCCACCGCGGTCGATGCGCCGACCAACAACCAGCCGACCAACAGCCTGCGCCAGCAGGTCGACAGGTTCCTGGGCTCCGGCATCTCCTATGCGCCGCGCGACATCACCGTCGTCTACATAGGCTACAACGACATCAACCGGCTGACCGGCCTCGCCAACTCGCAGAACGAGTACAGGAGGAACGTCGACCGGCTGCGCACCAAGGGGGCCACCAACCAGAACCGGCGCATGCTGCTGGTCATGGAGCACAACATGCTCCACGACCCGGTCCACACCACGCGCGTGGCCAAGAACCTGCCGGCGTGGAACCAGTACGTCGCCACGGTCGCCAATGCCCGCAGCAACGTCATCGCCGTCGATCTCTACACCGCCTTCGAGCGGATCTATGCCGACCCGGCGCGCTACGGCTTCGCCAACGTCACCACGCCCGACGCCGCGCGCTCCTCGATCGACGCGCTCTACTATGACGAGCGCCACCTGGGCGAGCGCGGCCACAAGCTGATCCAGCAGGTGTTCCGCCACTACCTGTCGCGCGGCTGGGACTGGGCCAACACGCTGAAGGCCGGCAGCCAGACCGTGGCGCGGCTGAACCAGGATCTGAACAACGACCTAGTGTTCGACACCTATGCCCTGGTCGGCGAGGACGGGGGTGCCCTGCAGCTCGTGCCGCTCGGCGTGGCGGACATGGCCGAGGCGCCATCGGCCTACGCCCTCGACGCCGGGCCGGCCATGGGCTTCGCCCTGCAGGATGCGGGGCCGGCCGATGCCGGGCTCGCCATGAGCTGGCGGCTGGGCGAGCAGACGCGGATGTCGTTCGTGCTCGGCAGCTACGGCGGCTCCGCCGACGGCGAGACGGCGGTCGGCTCGGCCGAGACCGAGGCCAGCTCGCGGGCGTCGGGGGTGGTGCTCGATCACCGGCTGGGCCGGCTCGGCCTGCGCAGCTCGATCCTCTACAGCGACGACCGCTACGAGACCTCGTCCTACGACAGCTTCGTCGGCGGCAGCGTCAGCGCCGGCTTCGGCGGCTCGACGCTGCGCGTCGGCCAGCGCGTCGGCTGGGCGTTCGAGAACGAGAGCCTCAGCCTGACGCCCTGGGCCGAGCTGAGCTACCAGCGGCAGGAGGCCGACAGCTTCACCATCGCCGATCCCTATGTCTCCGACCTGACCTACGATTCCTCGCCGGTGAGCGAGACCTCGGCGGCCATCGGCCTGTCGCTGGACCTCGCGCCCATCGAGCTCGGCGAGACGGGCCTGCTCCGCCTCACGGCCGGCGTCGGCTACACCCACGGCCTCGCTGCCGACGACTATGAGGTGAGGATCCGCGAGGCCGCGGTGAGCGGCTACACGCAGCGCGAGACCATCGCCAACGAGCCCGACCGCGCCGTCGACCTCAGTCTCGGCGCCAGCTGGGAGGCGACGCCGGGCATGGCGCTGACGGCAGGCTACCGGCTGGACGCACCCGTGGGCAGCCAGGCCGACCGCGACACCGAGCATCTGCTGACGGCCGGCATCTCCTGGCGGTTCTGACCGGCGCCGACCGGCTCACAACCTCACCACCACCACGGTCCGGTCATCGGCACGGACGCGGCCGCTCGTGCCCTTCACCGACGGATAGCGGTCGATCTTGAGCGGATCGACGCGCTCGACCTCGACGAACGCCGCCTCCCAGGCGGCGACGCTGGGCTCGGCACCGGCCTCGAAATAGCCGTCGCTGAACAGCTCGATCGACGCCAGCCCCGCCTTCGGGCGGTCGATCACCCGCACGGCCGTCATGGGGATCTCGAAGCCGTCGAGCACCGCGTAGGCCAAGGGGCCGCGGCCGGTGTTCTGGAAATGCGGCTGGCCGCGCAGGATGCCGCCGTCGATCAGCGTCTCGAGATCGGCCAGCGGCACATGCGGCAGCCGGCTTCGGGCGAGATCGATGCAGCGCCGTCTCAGCGCCCCGAGCCCGGCCTCGTCCAGCCAGGGCCGCATGGCGGGCACCAGGGCCGCGGCACCCTCGAAGGCGCAGGCGCGGCCGACCCTGGCCTGGTCCTCGGGCGAGCCGCCGGCGGCGGCGACCATGCGGTAGGCCTCCTGCCGCAGGCCGGCGTTGACGAGATCGAGGCCGGTGTCATTGACGATGGTCTCCACGCCATCGAGCCGCAGGCCGCTGTCGCCGATCAGCACGAAGCGGAAGGCATCGCCATAGTCGACGGCCAGCGCCAGCGTGGCGCCGAAGCGGCGCGTGCGGTCGACGCGGGCAGTGTCGAGGATGCCGTATCGCTGGTAGGCGGCGCGAATCGCCGCCGATGCCCGCTCGACCAGCACTCCGGCCAGGCTGTCGGGCGGCGGCGGATCGACGAGCAGGGCCGCCACCGCCGCCTGCACCGTCCGCCCCGCCACCTTGCCGGCCAGCATGCCGTCGTAGCGGTGGCCGGTGCGGTCGGTGACGCCGTCGATCACCGCATGGCCTCGGCCAGGCAGGATCAGCAGCTGGTCCTCGTTGGCCTCGGGGGCGTCGAGGTCCTTGCCCTCGCTGAACGCTTCGATACGCATCCGACGATGCTCCTCGGCCGTTGCCTCCCGGCAGGGAAATGTTGCAGTTTCTTGACAGTTGCGCGACTGCCCAGGGCCGTTCAGGGCGAGGCCCCCAGGAGAGGAAACGAGAATGACCACCCGTCGGACCGCTGTCACGGCGCTCGCCGCCACCGCGCTGCTCGCCAGCGCCGCCCCGGTCTGGGCCCAGCAGAAGACGGTGAGCGTCTATACCGCGCACCGCGCCGACATCGTCGACAAGCTGATCCCCGAGTTCGAGAAGGCCACCGGCATCAAGGCCGAGGTGGTCAAGGCCGGCTCCGGCGACATCATCAACCGCGTCAAGGCCGAGCGGAACAACCCGCAGGCCGACGTCATCTGGAGCATCGGCGGCGAGCTGCTCGAGGCCAACACCGACCTGCTCGAAGCCTACAGGCCCAAGGAGCTGGACCAGATCGACCCGGCCTTCGTCAGCAGCGACGTCTGGATCCCCTATACCGGCATCGTCACCGTCTTCATGGTCAACAAGAACAAGCTGAAGCCCGAGGCCTATCCCAAGACTTGGCTCGACCTCGCCAAGCCCGAATTGAAGGGTCAGATTTCCTCGGCCGGCGCCGACAAATCCGGCTCGGCCTACATCCAGCTCGCCACCTTCCTGACCATCTATGGCGATACCGACGAGGGCTGGGAGAAATACGCCTCGATCCTCAAGAACTTCGCCATCGCCGGCAGCTCCGGTGCCGTGCCGCGCTTCGTCAACGACGGCGAGGCGGCGGTGGGCCTGACCCTCGAGGACAATGCCTACAACTACGTCAAGGGCGGCGGCCCGGTCGACATCGTCTATCCCGAGGACGGCACTTCGGCACTCGCCGACGGCATGGCACTGGTGAAGGGCGCGCCGCATCCCGACACCGGCAAGGCCTTCATCGACTGGGCGCTTTCGCCTGCCGTCCAGGACGTCGGCGTGCAGGAGCTGGGCCGTCGGCCGATCCGCAAGGACGGCAAGCCGCTGGCCGGCCTGAAGCCGCTCTCGGAGATCAAGCTGGTCGACTACGACATCACCTGGGCCGGCGAGAACCGCGACGCCTTCCTCGAGCGCTGGAACGACCTGCTGCTGGCTCGCTGAACCAGCCGCCGGCCCATGGCCGCGGTCGATCTCGACGCCGTCACCAAGACCTATGTCGGGGTGACGGCGCTCGACCGGGTGGCGCTGTCCATCCGCTCGGGCGAGTTCTTCACCCTCTTGGGCCCCTCGGGCTGCGGCAAGACCACGCTCCTGCGCACCATCGCCGGCTTCAACCGGCAGGACAGCGGCAGCATCAGGGTCGCCGGCAAGGCCATCGACGACGTGCCGGCGCACCGCCGCGATATCGGCCTGGTCTTCCAGGACTACGCCATCTTCCCGCACCTGACGGTGGCGCAGAACGTGGCGTTCGGCCTGGAGGCGCGCGGCCGGCCCAAGGCCGAGATCGCGGCCCGTGTCGCCAAGGCGCTGGAGGTCGTGCAGCTCGGCGGCATGGCCGAGCGCCTGCCGCACCAGATGTCGGGCGGGCAGCAGCAGCGCGTGGGTCTCGCACGCGCCATGGTGATCAATCCGCAGATCCTGCTGATGGACGAGCCCTTGTCCAACCTCGACGCCAAGCTGCGCATCGAGCTGCGCGACGACATCCGCGACCTGCAGCGCTCACTCGGCATCACCACGATCTACGTGACGCACGACCAGGAGGAGGCGCTGGTCGTCTCCGACCGCATCTGCGTGATGCAGGGCGGCAAGGTGCACCAGGTCGGCACGCCCTACGAGATCTACGTCCACCCGGCGACCCTGTTCGTCGCCTCCTTCGTCGGCTCGATGAACCTCCTGGGCGACCTGCCGCTCGGACCGGCGGGGGCGAGAGTGACGACAGCGGTCCGGCCCGAGGACGTGATGCTGGCCGAGCCCGACGCCTCGTCCGATGGGGCGCTGATCCTCGACGGCACGGTCGAGAAGGTCTCCTTCGCCGGCCGCGAGGCGCTCTATCGCATCCGCACGGGCGGCGGCCTCGCCGTCACCGCCCACATCCACCGGCCCCAGCAGCATCTGCTGGAGAAAGAAGGCGCGGCCCTGCGGCTGCGCGTCCCGGTCGACCGGCTGCACCTGTTCGAGCCCGCGGGCGGAAAGCGGATCGGCCCGGCATGAACGGGCGCCGCTTCGACATCTGGAGCGTCGTCCTGCTGCTGGCGATGGCGATCATCGTCTTCCTGCTGGTCTGGCCGCTCTGGGGCGTCTTTGCCGCCAGCTTCATCCACAACCGCACCGGCGAGCCGACCCTCGCCAACTATGCCCGGGCACTCGGCCATCCCTTCTACCTCCAGGCGCTGGGCAACAGCCTGATCGTCGGCTTCGGCGGCATGCTGGGTGCCGTGCTGCTGGGCCTGCCGGTGGCGGTGCTGACCACGCGCTACCGCATCGCCGGCCGCGACTTCCTGGCGACGCTGGCCGTGCTGGCGCTGGTGTCGCCGCCCTTCATCGGCGCCTATGCCTGGGTGATGATGCTGGGCCAGAACGGCTGGATGCGCGCCGGCCTCGAAGCCGTCGGCATCCCGATACCGTCGATCTACGGCTTCTTCGGCATCCTGCTGGTCTTCAGCCTGAAGTTCTATCCGTTCGTCTACCTGATGGCGTCGAGCGGCCTCGCCGCCATCAACCCGTCGTTGGAGGAGGCGGCCGAGAGCCTGGGCGCCGGGCCGTGGCGCCGGCTGTTCAAGGTGACCCTGCCGCTGGTGCTGCCGGCGGTCAGCTCCGGCGGCCTGCTGGCCTTCGTGCTGTCGATCGCCGATTTCGGCACGCCGTCGATCGTCGGCGGCGATGTGCGGGTGCTGGCGACCACCGCCTACAGCCTGTTCGCCAGCGAGATGGGCGGCAATCCCGGCCTCGCCTCTGCGGTCAGCGTCGTGCTGATCGTGGTGTCGATGCTGGTGGTGGCCTTCCAGCGCTGGCTGGCCGGCCGGCGCAACGTCGCCGGCTCGCTGGTCAAGCGCGCCCCGCCCCGCGAGCTGACGTCGCTGCGCTCGGCGATCGCCCATCTCGTCTGCTACGGCGTGGTGCTGGCGGGCTCGCTGCCCTCGCTCGTCGTCATCTACACCAGCTTCCGCAACACCAGCGGCCCGGTGTTCCACCCGGGCCTCGGCCTCGACAGCTACCGGCGGATCATCCGCGAGGTGCCGGACGTCATCACCAACAGCTTCGTCTACTCGCTGGCCTCGGTGGTGCTGATCGTCGTCCTGGGCACCGCCATCGGCTACCTGCTGGCGCGGCGGCCGGGCAAGGTGGCGGGCCTTCTCGACCAGATCCTGCTGGTGCCCTACATCGTGCCGGGCGTGGTGATGGGCCTCGCCTTCGTCGTCGCCTTCAACGGCCCGCCGCTGCTGCTGACCGGCACGGCCACCATCATCATCCTGATGCTGTTCATCCGCCGGCTGCCCTACGCCGTGCGCTCCAGCGCCTCGATCCTGGCGCAGATCAAGGGCAGCATCGAGGAGGCGGCGATCTCGCTGGGCTCGCCGCCCGGCCGCTCCTTCCTCAAGGTGACGCTGCCGCTGATGCTGCCCGGCATCATCGCCGGCTCGCTGATGAGCTTCATCACCGCCATCAACGAGCTGTCCAGCTCGCTGATCCTCTATGTCGGCCGCACCATGACCATGCCGGTACGGATCTACCTCTCCGTCCTCGACGGCGAGTTCGGCACGGCAGCGGCGCTGTCGACCATCCTGCTGCTGGCGAGCGGCATCGCCGTGTTCCTGGTGTTCAGGATCAGCGGCAAGAAGGAGGGGGCGTTCGTCTAGCCCTTGCGCATCACCCGCTCGACCGCCGCCCAGTGGTCGGGATGCGCCCAGGTCTCGGCGAACAGCCCGGTCTCCAGCTCCGGCGAGCCCGAGCGCACCACCGCCTTGAACGCCCGCAGCACCAGCGGCGACTGGGCGAGGATCGGAACGGCGAACCGCTCGACCGCCCGCTCCAACGCCTCGCCCTCGTCCGCCACCGCATCGACGAGGCCGAGCCGCGAGGCCTCGCCGGCGGCCACCAGCTCGGAGCGCGCCAGCAGCCGCAGCGCCAGCGCCGGTCCCACCCGCCGCGCCAGGTCGATGCCGCCGCCCCAGCCGGTGGAGATGGCGAGCCGCCCCTGGATGAAGCCGATGCGGGCATGGCGGGCGGCGACGCGGAAATCGCAGGCCAGCGCCAGCTCGGCACCGCCGCCCAGGGCGTCGCCGTTCAGGGCGGCCAGGGTCGGGAACGGCAGCCGGCGCAGGGCGTCGAGGGCCGCCTTGCCGGTCTCGGCCATGCGGATGCCGTCCTCTACCGTGCGGGCGTCGGCCAGCTCCTTGAGGTCGCCGCCGGCGGCGAAGCTCCTCTCCCCGGCGCCAGTGAGGATGCACAGCCGCAGATCGGGATCGGCTGCATGCTCGCGAAAGACCGCTTCGAGAGCCGTGAGCGTGGCTCGCGACAGGGCATTGCGCACCTCGGGACGATTCACCGCCACGCGCAGGACGGCACCGTCACGCTCGATCAGAACCGGCTCGCTCGCCATCGTCCCACCTCGCCGCCACCAGCCCGCCAAGCCTCGCACGCCGTTGACGTCGAAGACGAGACCCGCCGTGAACGAGACCAGCTCGACCTACGCCGTGTCGATCCGGATCGGTGTCAGGCGCGGGCGATGATCTCGACGGGTGCTATGGTCCCCGCCTCCAGCGCCGCCATCATGTTGCGCGCCCGCTCGCGCCAGCCAGCACCGACGACGACATGCAGGCCGAGTGCCGGCGGCCCTTCGCGCGAGGTCTGCGCCCGCATGCGCGCGGCCATTTCCAGCACGAAGGCCCGCCGGTCGCGCTCGCTCTCGACGGCGAAGCCGGCGTCGGCCAGCCGCTCGCGATAGGCTCGCACCGGCTCGACGAAGCTGGTCTCGGGCCCGGCCGCCCACGGCGTCGGGTAGGCGATCTCGCCCTCGCCGGCCCGCATCACCTCGTAGACCGCGAACAGGCCGCCGGGCCGCAGCACGCGGCGGGCCTCGGCGAACAGCGTCGCCTTGTCGGCGATGTTCATGCCGACATGGATCAGCGTCGCGGCGTCGAAGCTGCCGGCGGCGAACGGCAGGGCCAGGGCGCTGGCCCGCTGGAACTGCACGCGGTCGGCGAGGCCGCAGCGCCCGGTCAGGGCGGCGGCGACGCGCACATAGTCCTCGGTCAGGTCGATGCCGGCCACCCGGCAGCGACACCGCTCGGCGAAGAATCGCGCCGGCCCGCCGATGCCCGAGCCGATGTCGAGGAGCCGCATCCCCTCGGTCAGGCCCAGCGCCGCGGCGAGCTCCTCGGTCGCCGGCAGCCAGCCGAGGTGGAACTCGTCGACCGGCGCCAGATCGGCGGGACGCAGGCGGTCGATGTCGATGCCGGCCGCCGCCAGCGCATCGAGGATCCGACGCTCCAGCTCGGGACTGGCATAGTGCGAGGCGACCTGCCGGTCGGGTTGCATGCGCATCTCCTCGGCGACGCTCAGCCGCGCGGCGCCCGGATCGGCTCCGGCGACGGCACCGGGTGGCGGAAGAGAGTGGGAGTCGAACCCACCCGGGACCGGCTCGCGGCCCCACCCGGATTTGAAGTCCGGACGCCCCACCGGGGACGATTCTCCTCCATCCGTCGACACGCCGAACAGATCCAGCCGGTGCGGGTCGAGCCGGCGCAGGTCGCCGCGGCGCAGCGTGACGCCGTGGCGGTCGAGGAACTCCAGTATCTGGATCGCGACCTTGCGGCCATTGTCCAGTTGGTCGCGAAACTGCGCGGCGGTGAATTGCCCCTGCGGCAGGCTGTCGGCGAGCCGCCGCAGGATGGCCACCATCTCGGCGACGGTGGCGCGCAGGAAGAAGTGATCGTGTGCCACCTCGTCGGCGAGGCCCATCCGGCCGGTGCGCTTCAGCAGCTGGCGCACCCGGGTCTCGTCGATGCCGAGCCCACCGGCGATGTCGCGCACGCGCGGCGGCCGGAAGCGGCTCTCGCCGCCCAGCAGCGGGCGGATCTCCTGCCACATCGCCTCGTCGGCCGCCGTCAGCTGCACCACGTGGCCCGGCCGCCGCACCCAGGCGCCGTCCAGCGCCACCTCGCCTTCCCGCGCCAAGCCGCGCAGGACGGCGAGGAAGGCGGGTGCTGGCAGCCTCGGCTGCGATTGCAGGCGCAGCCTCTCGAGGCCGATGCCCGGCAGGTCGGGATTGTCGGCGTGGAAGGCGTCGAGCGTCTCGCCGAGGCCGGTCTTCAGCCGCTGCCAATCCTCGCCGCTCAGCGCGACGACACGGCCGCCCGCGGCGATCCGAACCAGGCCCAGCCGGTCGGCAAGCTCCGTCAGCCCTGTCTCGCCCAGCGCCCGGTCGCGGCCGAATTCGCCGAGATCGACCAAGCGTGGAGGCGTCGCCAGCAGTGCCGCCAGCGCCTCGCCGGCCGCCTCGCGGGCATGGGCGGCGAGCTGCGCCAGCCGCTCCGGCGTGCGTCGCTTGCGGGCCGGCGCGCGCAGATCGACCAGCCGGCCGCCGCCGATGGTGCGCTGGGCCGAGGTATCGCGGACGACGTAGCGGTCGCCGACCGTGGCGGCGATCGGCTGCTCCAGCACGAGCTGGACGAAGGCCTCGCCGCCGGGTGGGACCGGATCGTCGCCGAGCAGCACGATCCGCGCCCCCACCTCCGTGGCGGCGGTGTGGAAGCGAACCGGGAACCACTGGCCGATCGACCTGGGCTCGCCGGGCAGGACGCGCAGCACGGCGTCGATGCGGGCGGTCGGCGCATGCAGGCCGGGGTCGAGCAGCACGTCGCCACGGACGATCGCCTCGCGGGTCACGCGGTCGCCCGCCAGGTTGACGGCACAGCGCTCGCCGGCCCGCCCCCGCTCCGCCGGCCGGTTCTGCGCGTGGATCGAGCGCACGCGGGCGGCGAGCCCGGACGGGCTGACGACCAGATGGTCGCCGACGGCGACGGAGCCCGACAGCACCGTTCCGGTCACCACGGTGCCGGCGCCATGCAGCGTGAAGGAGCGGTCGATCGCGAGACGGAACCGCCCCGATGCCTCGCGCGCCGCGAAGGCGGCCGCCGCCTCCTCGAGGCGCCGGCCGAGATCGGCGATGCCCTCGCCCGTGATCACGGAGACCGGGACGATGTCGGCCGACTCGAGTGCCGTGCCGGCCAGGGCGGCGCGGATTTCCGCCCTGACCATGTCGCGCCGCTGCGGGCCGGCGAGATCGGCCTTGGTCAGGGCGACGATGCCACGGCCGATGCCCAGGAGGTCGACGATCGCCAGGTGCTCGCGGGTCTGGGGCATGACGCCGTCGTCGGCCGCCACCGCCAGCAGCACGAAGTCGATGCCCGAGGCGCCGGCCAGCATGGTGTGGACGAAGCGCTCGTGGCCCGGCACGTCGACGAAGCCCAGCACCTCGCCCGACGCCGCCGGCTTGTAGGCGAAGCCGAGGTCGATCGAGATGCCGCGCGCCTTCTCCTCCTTCAGCCGGTCGGTGTCGACGCCGGTGAGGGCACGCACCAGCGCCGTCTTGCCGTGGTCGATGTGGCCGGCGGTGCCGACGATCACGGCAGCGGCTCCCGGGCCAGCCGCTCGGCCTCGGCGATGCCCGCCGGGTCGAGGGTAGCGCGCGCCGCCGCCAGATAGCGCCCGGCATGGCCGCTGCCGCCGGCGGAGGCGCGCAGCAGCCAGGCCAGCGCCGCCACGCCGTCCTTCGCGACGCCGGCACCGAGATGGAGTGCCGCACCCAGCATGGCCTGCGCGTCCGCATCGCCGAGCCCGGCGGCCCTGCGCCACCACAGCACCGCCTGCTGCGGATCGCGCTCCCCGCCGATTGCGTGATGGTGGAGCATCCCGAGACGCGTCATGGCCGGGACGATCCCCTGCTCGGCCGCGCGCTGCGCCCACGAGCGGGCGGCTGCAGGGTCGAATGCCGGCGCGCCTTCCTCGGCCAGCATCCAGCTCAGCATGTCCTGGGCAGGCGCATCGCCCTGCTCGGCGGCGGCGAGGTAGAGTTGCAACGCACGGGCGTCGTCCCGCTCGACACCTTCGCCGCGAAAATGCAGGGCCGCCAGGTTGCGCTGGCCGACGGGATCGCCGGCCTCGGCGGCGAGGCCCAGCCAGCGCGCCGCCAGGACCGGGTCGCGCTCGACCCCGAGGCCCTCGGCGAAGCAGGCGCCGATGTTGTTCTGCGCGCGCGCCACCCCGGCATGGGCCAATGGGCTCCAGATCGCCAGGGCCGCCGCGTGATCGCCGCGATCGGCATGAGCCAGAGCGGCCCGCATCTGCTCGGGAACGGACTGGGGCGGCGCCCCGCGGGCCGCCCCGACCAGCCGCTCAAGCCAGCGCATCGAGGGCCGTCAGGGAATCCAGCAATGCCGCCTCGTCTTCCAGGCAGCGCAGATCCAGGAGCAGCCTGTCGTCGGTGATGCGGCCGATCACCGGCACTGGCAGCCGCCGCAGGGCCGCGGCCAGGCCGGCGAGCGCCCTCCCACCGCCATCGAGCGGACGGAACGCCAGGGCGGCGCTGGGCAGGGTCTCGAGCGGCAGGGCGCCCGAGCCGATCTGGCTCCGGCAGGCCACGACCTCGACCGCGAAATGCTCCGCGACCGGCGCCGCCACCAGGGGCAACAGGTGCTGTGCCTGTGCCTCGATGGCCTCGGCCTTGCGGGCGAGCAACCGCAAGGTCGGCAGGCGCTCGGCGAGGCGGGCCGGATCGCGGTAGAGCCGCAGCGTGGCGTCGAGGGCCGCCAGCCGGATCTTGTCGATGCGCAGTGCCCGCTTCATCGGGTTGCGGTTGATCGCGCCCAGCAGGTCCTTGCGGCCGACGATGAAGCCGGCCTGCGGCCCGCCCAGCAGCTTGTCGCCGGAGAAGGTCACGATGTCGGCACCCTCGGCTACCGCCTCGCGCACCGTCGGCTCTCGCCCCAACCCCCAGGCGCCGAGGTCGGCCAGCGTGCCGGAACCGAGATCGTTGACCAACGGCACGCCATGCGCTCGCGCCAGCGGGACGAGATCGCGGGTGCCGACGCTGGCGGTGAAGCCCTCGACCCGATAGTTCGAGGTGTGGACCTTGAGGATCAGCCCGGTCTCGGGCCCGAGCGCGGCCGAATAGTCCCTGAGATGGGTGCGGTTGGTCGTGCCGATCTCGTGCAGGACCGTGCCGGCCCGCTCCATCACGTCCGGCATGCGGAAGGCACCGCCGATCTCGATCAGCTCGCCGCGCGAGACGATCGAGCGGCGCCCGTGCCCGAAGGTGTTGAGGACGAGCAGCACGGCCGCCGCATTGTTGTTGACGACCGTCGCGTCCTCGGCGCCGGTCAGCTCGCGCAGGAGCCCGCGGACATGGTCGTCGCGCTCGCCGCGCCTGCCGCTGTCGAGGTCGAGCTCGAGCGAGACGGCACTGCGCATCGCCTCAGCCGCGGCCTCGATCGCGACCTCCGCCAGCAGGGCGCGGCCGAGATTGGTGTGCAGGACGGTGCCGGTGAGATTGAGCACCGGCCGCGCCGTCGAGCGGGCCTCGGTCGCCAGGGCCGAAGCGGCATCGGCGGCCACGCTCGCGGCATCGGGCGGCTCGCCGCCTTGGCGGACGCTCCGGCGGGCATCGTCCAGCGCACGGCGGACGGCGGCACTCGCCTGCAGGTGGCCGAACTCGGCCGTCGCCTCCTGGCCCGCCGGCGTCCGCAGGACCTGGTCGACGGACGGCAGATCGCGCAGCCGCGCTGCGTCGGCCGCCATCTCAGTAGCCCAGCAGGAACGGGTTGTAGCCGCCGCGGCGATACTCGCCGGCGGCGAGCAGCAGGTCGAGGCCGAGGCTCGCCACGTCGTCGGCGACCGGCTCGAGGTCGGCCTCGCGGACCTGGTAGAGCACCTTCACATAGCTGCGGCAGGCATCGCAGGTCTCGGCCTTGATGTTGCCGCCTCCGCCTTCGACCTCCTGGTAGCCGATGCCCTTGGTCGAGCCGCAGAGCACGCATTTGATCCGCACATAGTGCCAGAGCGTGCCGCACAGCGCGCAGGCGCAGAACCGCGTATTGTGCGCGCCCTGCCAGCCGACCACCATCGAGCTGACCGGCGGCCCGCCGCAGCAGGGGCAAGCGCCGTCGCCCACCGGCACCAGCGACTTGGGATCGAGTCCTGCCGCCAGCCTCGCGAATTGCACCTGCAGGGCGGCCGCGACATAGACGTGCTCGGCCAGTGTCTCGACCGGGATCTCGTACGAAAGGACGGCGGCGACCATCGAGGCGCGAGTGGCGGCGTCGGCCTCGCGCAGGCGGACCAGGGCCTCGGCGGCGCTCTGCGGCGCCCCTGTCCCGGCCGCGGCGTCGACGAGAGCGTCGAGCGTCGTGTCGAACGCGCGATCGGCGACGAAGCCGCCACGGTCGAGCGGCGGCATCGCGTGCTGGCGTGCGCGCGCCAGGGCCGCCGGATCGGGCCGCACCGGATCGGGCAGCCCGTCCTGGATGCGGTACTGCAGCTCGACCAGCTCCGACAGGAAACGCAGATAGGCGCCGATCTCACTGCCGGTCCCGAGCGCCCGCAGGCGAAGCGTACGGTTGACGAACAGCTGCAGCGGATCGGGTAGCCGGACGAAAGGCGGTGCCGCAACCTCGCCGATGATCGTCGGGTCCAGCCTTCTGTCGTCTCTGCTCATCCGACTCCCTCACGAACCCGACGGGCCACATGACTGTCGAAGCTCTACCCGCCCTGCACCGGCGCCTTGGTCCGCGCCGGCCGATGCACCAGCTCGCGCAGCCATTTGCGGTGATGCCGCCATGCCCAGCCGCCGGTCACCCGCCCCTTGGTCATGGCGGAGATCGTGCCACGCACCCAGATCGCGGCATAGACGTGCATGATCCACACGCAGATGATCGCCACCGCCGCCATCGCGTGCACCAGCACCGCGACCCGTTTCTGCTCGATCGTGGTGTACTCGAAGAAGTAGACGTCCCAGATCACCACGCCGCTGGCGATCAGCACGATGATCAGCAGCGACATGCCCCAGAACACGAACTTCTGGCCGGCATTGTACTTGCCGAGCTCCGGCAGGTTCTCCTCGTGGCCGGCGAGGACGTCGCGGATGCGCCGCAGCCAGGTATTGTCCTCGCTGCGCCACAGATTGGCCTTCCAGAAGCGGATGAACAGGCCGGCGAAGGAGAAGAACAGCACGACGCCCAGCCAGGGATGAATGGCCCGCGTCGCCTGCCCGCCCCCGAACAGGCCGGTCAGGAAGAACAGGCTCGGGTGGAACAGCGACAGGCCGGACAGCGCCAGCAGGATCAGCGTGGTCGCGGTGATCCAGTGGTTGATGCGGGCGGCCACGGTGTAGCGGTCGACCGTCACCGGCCTGCCGCGATGCACACCGTCGCCCTTCTGCACGTCATAGGGCACACCGCCGTCCGTCGAGGTCATGTCCGCCCCCCGTCCGCCAGCTCCTCGGCCTTCTTCTCATCCTCCTCCGTGACGCGGTTGGCACCCATCAGCATGTGGTGCACCACACCCGCGACCGCTGCGAAGCCCATGAAGCCGAAGCCGACATATTTGCTGATGCCCTTCCAGGCCTCGACGACCGGGCTGATCGTCGGGTTGGCCGGAAGGCCGGCATAGATCTCCGGCTTGTCGGCATGATGCAGCACGTACATGACATGCGTGCCGCCCACGCCCGGCGGGTCGTAGAGGCCGGCGTTGGCGAAGCCGCGCGACTTCAGATCCTCGATCCGATGGCCGGCCCACTCCTTCATCTCGTCCTTGGTGCCGAAGACGATGGCCTGGGTCGGACAGGCCTTCTGGCAGGCCGGCCCCTGCCCCACCGCGACGCGGTCGGAGCAGAGCGTGCACTTGTAGGCGCGGTTGTCGACCTTGGAGATGCGCGGGATGTCGAACGGGCAGCCCTTGATGCAGTAGCCGCAGCCGATGCAGCTCTCGTGCACGAAGTCGACGATGCCGTTGGAATACTGCACGATGGCACCCGGCGCCGGGCAAGCCTTCAGGCAGCCCGGATCCTCGCAATGCATGCAGCCGTCCTTGCGGATCAGCCATTCCAGGTTCTTGGTCTCGTCGTTCTCCCATTCGGTGAAGCGCATCAGCGTGAACATCTCGGCATTGAGGTCCTCGGGGTTGTCGTAGACCCCGCGGTTCTCCTCGATCGCCGGATGAGTGTCGTTCCACTCGACGCAAGCCGACTGGCAGGCCTTGCAGCCGATGCACTTCGAGACGTCGATGAGCTTGGCGACCTCGGTCTGCCGCTGCGCCGGCGGCGTGACCGACGACGCCGAGCGGCGGATGACGTCCTGCTCGCCGAACTTGGCCGTGGTCGGGGCGACGGGCGGATTGGGGATAGGCGGAAACATGGCTCGCTCCTCCCCTACGCCACCGGCGGCCCGGCCGAAGCCTCGAGATTGACGAGGAAGGCCTTGAACTCCGGCGTCTCGATGTTGGCGTCGCCGACGAACGGCGTCAGCACGTTGGCGCCGAAGCCCTTCCTGGCGGCGCCGATGAAGCCCCAGTGGATGGGGATGCCGACGATGTGGATCGGCTTGCCGTCGCAGATCAGCGGCTTGATCCGCTTGGTCACCACCGCCTTGGCGAACACCGAGCCGCGCGTCGACCAGACGCGCACCCAGCCGCCCTTGGCGACGCCCTTCTCCCTGGCCAGCTCCTCCGAGATCTCGACGAAGAATTCCGGCTGCAGGACCGCGTTCAGATGGTTGTTCTTGGTCCAGTAGTGGAAGTGCTCGGTCAGCCGGTAGGAGGTCGCGGCGTACGGGAACTCGGGCGAGGCCACCTTGGCGAACTGCTCGAGGTCGTTGGCGAACACGCGCGCCACCGGATTGCCGCGCACGCCGGGTGCCACGAGGTTGTCGAGCGGGCTCTCGAACGGCTCGTAGTGAACCGGGAACGGCCCGTCGCGCATCATGGCCCGGGTGAACAGCCGCGAGCAGCCCTCCGGGTTCATGATGAACGGCCCGACCGCGTCCGGTGCCGCCGTGACCGCGATGTCGGGCACGTCGTAGCCGGCCCACTTCGCACCGTCCCACTCGATCAGCTTGCGGGACGGATCCCAGGGCTTGCCCTGGAGGTCGGCGGAGGCGCGGTTGTAGAGGATGCGCCGGTTGGCCGGCCAGGAGAACGACCAGTTCGAGAATGCCCCGGTGTCGTCGGGGTCGGAGTTGTCGCGCCGCGCCATCATGTTGCCGGCTTCCGTGAAGCAGCCGGAATAGATCCAGCAGCCGCAGGCGGTCGAGCCGTCGTCGCGCAGCACCCCGAAGGCGGGCACCTGCTTGCCGGCATCCAGGATCTTCTTGGTCGGATCGGCCGGATCGTAGAGATCGACCAGGGCCTGGCCGTTCATCTCCCTGGCCAGCTCCTCGGGCGACGGCTCGCCCGGATCCTCGTACGCCCAGTTCAGGTTGAGGATCGGGTCCGGGAAAGCCCCGCCCTCCTTCTCATAGAGCGCCTTCAGCCGCAGATGGATCTGCGACATGATCCAGATGTCGGTCCTGGCCTGGCCCGGAGGCGAGCCGCCCGGCCAGTGCCACTGCAGCCAGCGCCCGGAGTTGACCAGCGAGCCCTCGTCCTCGGCGAAGGAGGTGGTGGGCAGCTCGATCACCTCGGTCTGGATCGCCGCAGGATCGGCCTGGTTGTAGATGCCGTGGTTCTCCCAGAACCGCGCCGTCTCGGTCGCGATCGGGTCCATCACCACCAGCAGCTTCAGCTTGGCCAGCGCCTCCGCGAGCTTGGCCTTGTTGGGGAAGGCCTGCAGCGGATTGAACCCCTGGCAGAAATAGAGGTTGATCTTCCCCTGGTGCATCATCTCGAACGCGCGCAGCACGTCGTAGCCGGCGATGTCGAGCTTGGGCAGCCAGTGATAGGCGAAATCGTTCTCCGGCGTCGCCGCCGCACCCCACATCGATTTCTGGAAGCTGACGAAGAACTTCTTGTAGTTCTGCCAGTAGCTCATCTGGCCGGGCCGCAGCGGCTTGAAGCCGCGCGTCGACATGTAGGTGGCGAAGTCGCGCTCGCGTTCCACCGGAATGTTGAGATAGCCCGGGATCAGGTTCGACATCAGGCCGATGTCGGTCAGCCCCTGGATGTTGGAGTGACCGCGCAGGGCGTTCATGCCGCCGCCGCGCACGCCGATATTGCCCAGGATGAGCTGCAGCATCGCCATGCCGCGGATGTTCTGCGAGCCCTTGGAATGCTGCGTCCAGCCGAGCGCGTACATCGAGGTCATCGTCCTGGTGGGCGATGAGCACTCGCCGATCATCTCGGCCACCTTGAGGAACTTGTCCTTCGGCGTGCCGGTGATGCGCTCGACCAGCTCGGGCGTGTAGATCGCGACGTGCTGCTTCAGCAGGTTCCACACGCAGCGCGGGTGCTGCAGCGTGTCGTCCACCACCGCGTAGCCGTCCGCACCGATCTCGTAGTCCCAGCTCGAGCGGTCGTAGTCCCGCTTCTGCTCGTCATAGCCGGTGAACAGCCCGTCCTTGTAGCCGAAGCCCTCCTTCACCACGAAGCTGGCGTTGGTGAATGCCTTCACATAGTCCCACTGCACCTTGTCGTTCTGGATGCAGTAGTTGATCAGCCCCATCAGGAAGGCGATGTCGGTGCCCTGGCGGATCGGGGCATAGAAGTCGGCGACCGAGGCCGAGCGGGTGAATCGCGGATCGACCACGATCAGCTTGGCGCCGCGGTTGGCCTTGGCCTCCGTGACCCATTTGAAGCCGCAAGGATGCGCCTCGGCGGCGTTGCCGCCCATGATGACGACGAGATCCGTGTTCTTGATGTCCGTCCAGGAATTCGTCATCGCGCCACGGCCGAAAGTTGGGGCGAGACTCGCCACCGTTGGGCCGTGTCAGACGCGCGCCTGGTTGTCGAACGCCAGGATGCCGGTGCTGCGCACCACCTTGTAGGTACAGAAGGCGGTCTCGTTCGTCGTCGCCGACGCTGCCAGGAAGCCCGTCGTCAGCCAGCGGTTCACCGGGACGCCGTCGGCATTGGCCGCGACGAAGTTGGCGTCGCGATCGTCCTTCATGGCGCGGGCGATCTTGTCCAGCGCCTCGTCCCAGCCGATCTTCTCGCGGCTGGCGGAGCCGGGCCGCCGGATCGTCGGATCGAGCAGGCGCGACGCCGACTTCACGGTGTCGAGCAGGGCCGCACCCTTCGGGCACAGCGTGCCGCGGTTGGTCGGATGGTCGGAGTCACCCTCGATGTAGGTGATCTCGGCCTTCTCGCCCTTCCGCAGGTCACCCTTGGAATAGAGGATGATGCCGCAGGCGACCGAGCAGTAGGTGCAGGTGTTGCGGGTCTCGGTGGTGTTGACGAGCTTGAAGGGTCTGATCGAGGCCGCGTACGCCGCCTCGATGCCGCCGAAGCCCAAGGCCCCCAGCGACGTGCCCGCCACACCCGCGCCAGCTCCCCGCAGGAAGCTGCGACGCGAGAGCTGGATACTCATCTGGCCCTCCCCGAATGCACTCCCGATCCGGGACGATGCTACGGCAACCAAGCTATTTCGAATCTTTCTGATGTCAAACAATGTTGCGGACCAAGACCCTGTCCTGGCGTGCGTTGACGACGGACGATGTTTGGCATCTAGTCGGGGTCGTGAGCAGGGAGGCGCTCCCGCGTCGCGGGGCAGCATCTGATCCGACAGCCCAGCGCCGGCCATGCCGGCGGCGATCGCCATCGCCCCGGGCCGGTGCCCCACCGCCCATCCGTCCCCTTCGCCGCGGCACGCACCAGCCTGCCGCCCCGTTCGTCATGACCTGCCCGTTCGTCATGATCTGTCAGGGAGCCCGAACATGACCAGCCGTCGCGACCTGCTGAAATCCGGCGCCCTTCTTTCCGCCGCGCTCGCAGTGCCTGGCCTCGCTCGGCACGCCACGGCCGACGACGCGGTCTTCGCACCCTCGCCGGGAGCCTGGCGGAAGTTCGCCCTGACCACACGGCTGGTGGTGGCGCGCCCGAGCGCCACCACCGGCAGGGCCGAGGCCTGGGTGCCCCTGCCCTCGGTGAGCGAGGCCGACTGGATCCGTGTCGGCGACAGCCGGTGGACCACCGACGCCGCCTCCGCCACCGTCGAGAGCGACCCGACATACGGTGCCCGGATGCTGCATCTGGTGTGGGCCGACGACGCCGGGTCCTTCACGGCGGAGGTCACCAGCGAGGCCGCGCTGCGCGACCGCGCGGTCGACCTCGCCGGGCCGGGGACGGCCACGGCCCTCTCCGATGCCGAGCGCCGCCTCTACCTGCAGCCGACGGCGCTGATCCCGACGGATGGGATCGTCGAGCAGACCGCCGACAGGATCACCGTCGGTGCTGCAACCGACCTCGACAAGGCGCGCGCCATCTACGAATGGGTGGTCGTCAACACCTTCCGCGACGGCGCCACGCGCGGCTGCGGCACCGGCGACATCGCCTCGATGCTGACGACCGGCTTCCTCGGCGGCAAATGCGCCGACCTGAACGCGCTGTTCGTCGGCCTGGCGCGCGCCTCCGGGATCCCGGCGCGCGACGTCTACGGCATCCGCGTGGCGCCATCACGATTCGGTTACAGGAGCCTGGGCGCCAACAGCCCGACCGTGACCAAGGCCCAGCACTGCCGCGCCGAGGTCCATCTGGAAGGCTTCGGCTGGGTGCCGGTCGATCCGGCGGACGTGCGCAAGGTGGCGCTCGAGGAGCCGCCCGGAAAGCTCGCCATGGACGACGCCAAGGTCGTGGCGGCCCGCAAGGGGCTGTTCGGCGCCTGGGAAGGCAACTGGATCGCCTACAACGTCGCCCACGACGTCGTGTTGCCTGGTGCCGCCGGGCCCGAGCTCGGCTTCCTGATGTATCCGCAGGCCGAGGTGGCCGGCGTCCGCCTGGATTGCCTGGACCCCGACGGCTTCAGGTACGGCATCGAGGCTGCCGAGATCACCGCCTGACAAGGCTGCCTGGGGAGAGGGACGAGACCATGGATCAGACCTCACCGAACGACGGCCGGGCCGCGCCGGTCCGGCTGACCAGCCTCGCCCATGGCGGCGGCTGCGGCTGCAAGCTCGCGCCGTCCGTGCTGCAGGAGCTGCTGGCCGGCCAGCCGGCGGCGGCTCCCTTCAGCCGGCTGCTGGTCGGTACCGAGACCGGCGACGATGCCGCGGTCTGGCAGCTCGACGACGATCGCTGTGTGATCGCCACCACCGACTTCTTCATGCCGATGGTGGACGATCCGCGCGATTTCGGCCGGATCGCCGCCGCCAACGCCATCTCCGACGTCTACGCCATGGGCGGGCAGCCATTGTTCGCGCTCGCCGTCCTCGGCATGCCGCTCGGAAAGCTGCCGACCGAGACGGTGCGCGCCATCCTCGAGGGCGGTGCCTCGATCTGCGCCGAGGCCGGCATACCGGTGGCGGGCGGCCACTCGATCGATTCGCCGGAGCCGATCTACGGACTGGCGGTCATCGGCACCTGCCGGCCGGCCGAGGTCCGGCGCAACTCGGGTGCCGAGCCCGGCGACGCGCTGATCCTCACCAAGGCGCTGGGCGTCGGCATCTACTCGGCCGCCTTCAAGAAGGAGGCCCTGCCGCCGGATGCCTATGCCGAGCTGGTCGCCAGCACCACGACCCTCAACCGCATCGGCGCCGAGCTCGGCCGTGAGCCGGCCGTGCACGCCGTCACCGACGTCACGGGCTTCGGCCTGCTGGGCCACGGCCTCGAGATGGCGCGCGGCTCGGGCGTGACACTCGCCATCCGCGACGACGGCCCGGCGCTCTTCACCCATGCCGGAGCACTGGCCCGCGATGGATTCGTCACCGGCGCCTCGCACCGCAACTGGGACAGCTATGGCGGGCAGGTGTCGCTCCCCGACGGCCTGCCCGCCTGGCGCCGCCACATCCTGACCGATCCGCAGACCTCGGGCGGTCTGCTCGTCTCCTGCGCCGACGGCGAGGCCCAACGACTGCTCGCCCGGATCGTCGAAGCCGGCTATCCATCGGCCCGACTGATCGGCCGTGTCGAGGCCGGCGGGCCGCGGCTCCGCATCGAGCCGCCGACTGCGAGTGGATGACGAAAGCATGACGTTCCGTATCGCCGGCGTCGAGCCGATCCGGGTGCCCGTATCGGCCAAGACGGCTTGGACGTTCCTGAGGCTGCGCACCGAAGACGGCATCGAGGGGCTGGGCGAATGCACCACCGATGCCGACGAGCCGCTGGCCGTGCCGCTGGTCCGGCAGCTCGCCGAGAAGCTGGCCGGCGAGGATGCCGGCGCCGTCACCCGGCTGACCTGGAGTGCGGAGCGCCATCGCCACGGCAAGCTCGGCGAGGCGGTGCTGAGCGCCTTGGAACAGGCCCTGTGGGACGTGCAGGCGCGCCGCGCCGGCGTGCCGGTGACGGCGCTGTTCGGCGGGCCGATGCGTCCGGCCGTGCGCTACTACGCCAACATCAACCGCGGCACGCGCGACCGCACGCCGGCGGGCTGGCGGCGTCGCGCCGTCGAGGCCAAGGCGCGCGGCATGACGGCGCTGAAGATGGCGCCGTTCGACGACGTGCGCTGGGCCGAGGCGGGTGCGCGCGACCAGCGGCGGCTGATCGCCCACGGCATCGAGGTCACGGCGGCGGTGCGGGACGAGATCGGCCCGGAGATGGACCTGCTGGTCGACTGCCACTGGCGGTTCAGCGAGGCCGAGACCGCGCGGCTGATCCTGGAGCTGGCGCCGCTGCGGCTGTTCTGGCTCGAATGCCCGGTGACGGAGACCGCCACCGACCTCGCCGCCGTCCGCCGGCTGAAGGATCTGGCGCACGCCCGGGGCATGAGGCTGGCCGGCGGCGAGCGCCTGTTCGGCCTCAACAATTTCCGGCCGATGATCGAGGAGCAGGCGGTCGACGTGGTGATGCCGGACGTCCGTTTCGTCGGCGGCTTCGCCGAGGCCGTCAGGCTGGGCTTCTATGCCGCCGGTGCCGGCGTTGAGTACTCGCCGCACAATCCCTCGGGCCCGGTGCTGGACGACGTTTCCCACGCCCTGTCCACCGTGGTGCCGTCGCTGCTGATCCTCGAGCACCAGTTCGCCGAGGATCGGCTGTTCGACGAGCTGGTCGAACGGCGCAACCCTGCCATCGAGAACGGCTGGCGAAAGGCGCCGACGGCGGCGGGCTGGGGTGTTACGCTGCGCGACGAGGTGTTGCGGTCGGTGCCGGGTGCCGTCTGGTAGCGGCACCAGCGAATCGGGAGGCAGCGTGAGGACGGCGGACGCGATCAGCGAGATCCTGCGGCGCGAAGGCGTGGAGTGGGTGATCGGCTATCCGGTCAATCACATCCTCGAGCATGCGGCCAAGCTCGACATCAGGCCGATCATCGTCCGCCAGGAGCGCACCGGCCTGCACATGGCGGACGCCATCTCGCGCGTCACCAGCGGGCGCCGGATCGGCACCTTCTGCATGCAGCACGGGCCGGGCACCGAGAACGCCTATGGCGGCGTCGCCCAGGCGCACAGCGAATCGGTGCCGATCCTGGTCATGCCCATGGGCTATGCCCGCCGACTCGCCTGGGTGCAGCCCAACTACAACGCCTCGCTCAACATGCAGGGCATCACCAAGTCGGCCGAGCCCCTGACCTCGGCCGCCGACATACCGGCGGTGTTCCGGCGCGCCTTCTCGCGCCTGCGCTCGGGCCGGGGCGGACCGGTGCTGGTCGAGATCCCGGTCGACGTCTGGAACGAGGAGATCGAGAGCCTCGACTATGTCCCGGCCAGGCCGCTGCGCAGCGGCCCGGACCCGGAAGCGGTGCGCGAAGCGGCACGGATGCTGGTCGAGGCCAGACGGCCGGTGATCTATGCCGGCCAGGGCATCCACTGGGCGGAGGCCTGGCCGGAGCTGCGCCGGCTGGCCGAGCTGCTGGCGATCCCGGTCTGCACCAGCCTCGAAGGCAAGAGCGCCTTCCCCGAGACCCATCCGCTGGCGCTGGGTGCCGGCGGCCTCGCCATGCCGCGGACGGTGCGGCACTTCCTCGACCAATCCGACCTCATCCTGGGGCTCGGCTGCAGCTTCACCGAGACCGCGTTCGGCGTGGCGATGCCCAAGGGCAAGCGGATCATCCACGCCACGCTCGATCCGATGGACGTCGGCAAGGACGTGCCGATCACGCTGGGCGTGCTGGGCGATGCGAAGCTCGTGCTGCAAGCGCTGATCGCCGAGTGCGAGCGGCTGGCCGGCGCCAGCCCGCGCGATCCTGCCGCCGTGGCCCGGGAGATCGCCGGGGTCCACGCCGCTTGGCTCGACCGCTGGCTGCCCAAGCTCGAATCCGATGCCGTGCCGCTCAATCCCTACCGCGTGCTCTGGGAGCTGCAGCGCACGGTCGACGTGGCGGAGACCATCATCACCCACGACGCCGGCAGCCCGCGCGACCAGCTCTCGCCGTTCTGGAGGAGCACGACACCGCTGTCCTACATCGGCTGGGGCAAGAGCACGCAGCTCGGCTATGGGCTCGGCCTCGCCATGGGTGCCAAGCTCGCCAAGCCCGACAAGCTCTGCATCAATGTCTGGGGCGATGCCGCCATCGGCTTCACCGGCATGGACTTCGAGACGGCGGTGCGCGAGCGCATCCCGATCCTGTCGATCCTGCTCAACAATTTCTGCATGGCGATCGAGCTGAAGGTGATGCCGGTCTCGACCGAGCGCTACCGCTCGACCGACATCTCCGGCGACTACGCCGCCTTCGCCCGCGCCCTGGGCGGCCATGGCGAGCGGGTCGAGCGCCCCGGCGACATCGCCGCCGCCATCCGCCGCGGCATCGAGGCGACGAGACGCGGCCAGCCGGCGCTGGTCGAGTTCATCACCTCCAAGGAGGTCGAGGTCTCCCGACTTTGACCGCCAAGCCCCGCATCGTCATCACCTATTGCCGCCAGTGCGGCTGGCTGCTGCGCGCCGCGTGGATGGCACAGGAGCTGCTCAGCACCTTCGCCGAGGATCTCGGCGAGGTGGCGCTGGTACCGGGCACCGGCGGCATCTTCGCCATCGACTGCAACGGCGAGCCGATCTGGGACCGCAAGCGCGACGGCGGCTTCCCGGATGTGCGGACGCTGAAGCAGCGGGTGCGCGACCGGGTGGATCCGGAGCGCGGGCTGGGGCATGTGGATCGGGCGGCGGACCGCGCGCAAGATTGACCAGTGAGGTCCGGTGAACCGCGCCCTGCTCAGAACGCCTTCGGCAATCCTGCCTGCTTCAGCACGGCATTGGCGGTGTGCCGCGA
>DAOLFG010000030.1:43237-57648 GCA_035326425.1 Geminicoccus sp.
TCCGGCACCATGGTCCGGAGCTTGCGCGCCAGCTCTTCCACGGTGGCGGCCTCGGTGACGAGTCCCGGGACGTCCTCGCTCTCGGCAACCCATACCCGGGCCTCGTCGTCCCATGTCGCCTGGATGACCAGGACGCGCTGTCGCATGAGCGTCTCCCGCGCCCGCCTTCGCCACTGTCCGACCTTATAGGCCAATCCCGCGCCACCGCGCAGCATTCTCGGATGAAAGAGAAAGAGGCGGCCGGTTCGCACCCGCCGCCTCCTCGCCGCTACAGCTCGCGAATTCTGTCGACGCTACGCCGCCCGGCTCATCGGCACGGCCTTGGCCGCCCGCGGCACGGCGCCCTCGACCGTGGTCCGGTAAGTGATGCGGCGATAGCCCGAATAGTCGTTGATCGCCGTGTGCAGGACGTGCGGATTGTCCCAGATGGTGAGCGTGCCCTGCTGCCAGCGCAGCCGGCAGGTGAACTCGGGGCGGGTGGCGACGCTGATCAGGTGGTCGATGATCGGCTTGCTCTCGGCCTCGGTCATGCCCTTGAAGCGGCGCAGCACGCCGCTGACGAAGATGTAGGGCTTGCCGGTATGGGGGTGGGCGCAGACCAGCGGGTGCTCGGTCTCGATGTCGTCGACCCTGGTGGCCTCCGTGCGCACGCCCAGATGCTTGTGCGCCGCGTTGTTGGCGAACACGCCCTTGCCGCAATGCACGCCGACGAGATCGGCGATCAGCGCCTTCATGCCGTCGGACAGGTAGTTGTAGGCATGCTCGAGGCTGGCGAAGAAGGTGTCGCCGCCGACCGGCGGGATGACCTCGCCGTAGAGCATGGTGATGCCCGGAGGCTTCTCCATCCAGGCGAGATCCATGTGCCAGTCCTCGCCGATGACCTTGCCGGTCTCGTCGGGCTCGCGCACGAAGCGGACGATGTCGTCGAAGCCCTCGACCGGGATGTGCACCGGGTTGCCGCTGAACGGCCCGAAGCGGCGGGCGACCTCGTGCAGGCTCTGCGGATCGAGCTTCTGGTCGCGGATCGACAGCGCCTTGTAGACATGCAGCGCCCGGTGCACCTCCTCGAAGGTGGCATCGTCGGGGTGGGACGCCAGGTCGACGCCGACGATCTCGGCACCGATCGAGCCGGTCGCCGGCCTGACCTCGACGCGCTGGAACCTCGGATCGCGATACATCGCCCAACCTCCCGCTGATACGACTTACTTACCAGTAAGTCAGACTCCACGTCAACGCAGCGCCCAGGCGGCCGCCACCGTCCGCTGCAGGGCCGCGATCAGCCGCTCGACCTCGGCGAAGCTGCCGCTGTCCTGGGTGACCGGCCCGCAGGACATCAGCGTGACCCGCAGCACCAGGGCCACCTCGGCGACCGGCGTGTCGGCGCGCAGCTCGCCGCGGGCGATGCCCCGCCGGACTGCCTCGCGCAGCGAGGCGTCGTAGGCCCGGCTGACCCGCAGCAGGGCGCGTGCCGCCTCCTCGCCCAGCACCTGCAGATCCAGCCGCAGCCGCGACACCGGGCTCCAGACGTTGCGGTCGCCCTCGTTCGGGTTGAAGCGGGCGTAGAAGCGCCGCAGGTCGGCGAGCTGCAGCGTGAAGCGGTCGAAGAACGCGACGTCGCCCTCGGCCCAGTGGCCGCCGACCCGCCGGGTGGCATCTTCGGCGAAGCCCTCGATCAGCTCGGCCATCAGCCGGGCCTTGCTGCCGAAGTGATGGTGGATGTTGGCACGGGTGACACCGACGGCCTGGGCGATGTCGGCGAAGCTGAACCCCTCGTAGCCGCGCGTCACATAAAGCTCGGCAGCCAAGGCGCGGATGCGCTCGCGGGTCGGCGTCGCGGCGCCGTCATTCATCGCCGCGATGGCTCCCATTGAGAACAAACAGCGAACATCTATACTCCCGGGCTCGGCGACGGAGCCTGCGGATGGATCTGAAGGCAAAATTGCAGATTTTGGCGGACGCTGCGAAGTACGATGCCTCCTGTGCATCCAGCGGCGCCGGGAAGCGGAATTCCCTGGGCAGGGCCGGCATCGGCTCGACCGAAGGCATGGGCATCTGCCACAGCTATACGCCCGACGGCCGGTGCGTGTCGCTGCTCAAGGTCCTCCTCACCAACGCCTGCGTCTACGATTGCCTCTACTGCATCAACCGCGCATCGAGCGCCGTGCGACGGGCGCGGTTCTCGGTCGAGGAGCTGGTTCGTCTGACGTTGGGCTTCTACCGGCGCAACTACGTCGAAGGCCTGTTCCTCTCCTCCGGCATCATCAACAATCCCGACTACACGATGGAGGAGATGCTTCGCGTGGTGCGTCGCCTGCGCGGCCAGCACCAATTCCGCGGCTACATTCACCTGAAGGTGATTCCCAACGCCGACGAGCGGCTGGCCGCCGAGGCGGGACTTCTGGCTGACAGGCTGAGCGTCAACATCGAGCTGCCAAAGGCCGAAAGCCTGGAGCGGCTGGCACCGCGCAAGGAAATTCGCGCCATTCGCCGCTCGATGGGCTCGTTGCGTGGCCGGATCGAGGAAGCAGCGGCCGAGCCGGGAGCGCCACGCTTCGCTTCTGCCGGTCAATCGACCCAGATGATCGTCGGCGCCGATGACGCCGACGACGCAACGGTCCTGCGAACGAGCGCCGATCTCTACAACGCCTATCGCCTGCGCCGCGTCTACTATTCCGCCTTCAGCCCCATTCCCGAGCCGAGCCGGCTGCTGCCGGCGAAGCCGGCGCCGCTGCGGCGCGAGAGCCGGCTCTACCAGGCCGACTGGCTGCTCCGCTTCTACGGCTTCGAGGCCGGCGAGCTATTCGAGCGAGGCTCGGGCATGCTGCCGCTCGACATCGATCCCAAGCTCGCCTGGGCGCTGCGCCACCGCGACCGCTTCCCGCTCGACGTGAACCGCGCCAGCCGCGAGGAGCTGCTGCGGGTGCCGGGCCTGGGCGTGACGGTCGTCGACCGCATCCTGGCCTCACGGGGGGTGGCGAGACTGCGCTGCGCCGACCTCGCCCGGCTGGTCGCCTCGCCCGCCAAGGTGCTGCCCTTCGTCATCCTCGCCGACCACCGGCCGACCGGGCTGCTCGACAGCGTCAGACTGGCCCGCCGGTTGCGCCGCGCCGGCGGGGAGCAACTCTCGCTGCCCATGGCCGATGCCTAGCGTCGAGCTGGCCCATCCCGCCGACTTCGCGGGCTGGCGCGCGGCGGCGCGCGATCTGCTCGGGCGTGGCGTGCCGCCGGAGGAGACAGCCTGGCGCGTCGCCGGCGAGCCTGCGGACCTGCTGGACGGCCAGCCGATGCCCGAGCCGACGCCGGCCTCGCCGGTCACCGTGCCACGCGAGCTGATCGAGCTGGCCGAGCACGCGGCCCTGCACCGCGACAGGGACCGCTTTGCCCTGCTCTATCGCCTGCTCTGGCGGGTATGTCGGGACCGCCGGCTGATCCGCTTCGCCGCCGATCCCGATCTCGGGCGCGTATCGGCGATGGCCAAGGCGGTGCGCCGCGACATCCACAAGACCCACGCTTTCGTGCGCTTCCGCGCCGTGCCTGCCGACGGCGAGGAAGGCTTCGTCGCCTGGCACGAGCCCGACCACCACACGCTGGAGGCTTCGGCACCGTTCTTCGTGCGCCGTTTCCCCAACATGCGCTGGGCGATCCTGACGCCCGAGCGCAGCGCCTCGTGGGATGGGCGGGAGCTGGCCTTCGGCCCCGGGGCCGGCCGGGCCGACGCGCCGGGTTGCGACAGCCTGGAGGAGGTCTGGCGTGCGTACTATGCCAGCATCTTCAACCCGGCCCGTGTAAATCCCGGCGCCATGCGCGCCGAGATGCCGAAGCATTTCTGGCGGAACCTGCCTGAAGCCCCGCTCATTGGCCGGCTGATCCGGAATGCTTCCAGGGAGGAGCGGGCGATGATCGCGACCCAGGCCAAGCCGGCTGTCCGCCGCCGGGGTGCGGAGCTGCCCGAGCCGACACCCGGCCAGCCGGGCGGCGACACGCTGGAAGAGGTCCGGCGTGCCGCCGAAGACTGCCGTGCCTGCCCGTTGTGGGAGCATGCGACGCAGACGGTGTTCGGCGAAGGTCCGGCCGGAGCGCCGGTGATGCTGGTGGGCGAGCAGCCGGGCGACGTCGAGGACATCCAGGGCCGCCCCTTCGTCGGGCCGGCCGGCAGGCTTCTGGACCGGGCGCTCGGCGAGCTGTCGATCGACCGGCGGCGTCTCTACGTCACCAATGCGGTGAAGCACTTCAAGTTCGTGCCGCGAGGCAAGCGGCGCATCCACCAGAAGCCGGGATCGAGCGAGATCAGGGCCTGTGGACCCTGGCTCGAGCGCGAGCTGGAGTTGGTGAGCCCGAAGCTCGTCGTGCTGATGGGCGCGACGGCGGTCCAGGCCGGGCTCGGCCGCGCCAGCTCGATCACCAGCCTGCGCGGCAAGGTCATGCCGTTCGGACAAGGCCGCGAGGCCACGGTGACGGTGCATCCTTCCTTCCTGCTGCGGCTGCCGGAAGAGGCCGACCGCGACGAAGCCTACGGCGCCTTCCTCCGCGACCTGCGGCTGCTGCTGCCCTATCTTGATTGAGGGGACAGCCGAGGGAGACCGCATGGCCTCGCTGCACGAGACGTTCGCCGGACCCGCGTTCGACCCGCGCCTGCGCTGGCACCATCCGCCGCCGAGCCTGCGGACGGGTGCGGCCGGACTGGTGATCGAGACCGCCGCCGGCACCGATTTCTGGCAGGGCACGCATTACGGCTTCCGGGCCGACAACGGGCATTTCCTCGGCATCGCGGTGGCTGGCGATTTCATCATCGAGACACGCGTCCGCACGGAGCCGGTCCATCAATACGACCAGGCGGGGCTGATGATCCGGCTGTCGCCGGAATGCTGGCTGAAGACCTCGGTGGAGTTCGAGCCCGGCCATCCGAGCCGCCTCGGCGCCGTCGTGACGAACGGCGGCTGGTCCGACTGGTCGACGCAGGACATCGGGCCCGAGCAGGGCCGCGACGTCGCCTTTCGCATCGGCCGCACCGCCGCCGACTATCTGGTCGAGGCGGCATTGCAGCCCGAAGGACGCTGGACGCAGATCAGGCTGGCCCGGCTGCATGCCGATACGGGTGCGGAGGTCGAGGCCGGATTGTACTGTTGCAGCCCCAAGGCCGCCGGTTTTCGGGCGGCCTTCGCGATGCTGCGGATCGCTCCTCCGCCCCCAGCTTGACACCCCGAAAGCGCGCGACCACGCTTCCGGCAAGCGGTGGCCGGAGGTCCCGGCCATTCCCCCCAGCGAGCAAGGAGCGCGAACCCAGATGCGCAAGACGGCCCTGGCACTCGGCACGGCGGCGGTAGCCCTGCTCGTCGGCATCGGCGCCAGCCAGGCGGCGACGCCCAAGGACGGCCTCGTCATGGCCGACTTCATCGACGACATCATCTCGCTCGATCCGGCCGAGGTATTCGAGTTCTCGGCCGCCGAGTATCAGGCGCAGGTATACGACCGGCTCGTCACCTATCCGGTGGACGATGTCGAGAACCTGCAGGGCCATGTCGCCGAGAGCTGGTCGGTCAGCGACGACGGCCTCAGCTTCACCTTCAAGATCCGCGACGGCATCAAGTTCCACAGCGGCAACCCGCTGACCGCCGAGGATGTCGCCTATTCGTTGCAGCGCGTCGTCGCCTTGAACAAGTCGCCCGGGTTCATCCTGACCCAGTTCGGCTTCAGCAAGGACAACATGGCCGAGACGATCAAGGCCAGCGACCCGCAGACGCTGGTCTTGAAGGTCGACAAGCCCTACGCGCCGACCTTCGTGCTCTATTGCCTGACCGCCGGCGTCGGCTCGGTGGTCGACGCCAAGCTGGTCAAGGAGCACGAGAAGGCCGGCGACATGGGCTACGAGTGGCTGAAGACCAGCTCCGCCGGCTCCGGCCCGTTCAAGCTGCGCGCCTGGAAGCCCAAGGACAACTACGCGCTGGACGCCAACGAGGACTACTGGCTGGGCGCCCCCGGCTTCAGGCGCGTCATCGTCCGCCACGTGCCGGAGCCTTCGACCCAGCGGCTGTTGCTGGAGAAGGGCGACGTCGACATCGCCCGCAAGCTCGGGCCGGAGGACATCAAGGCCGTCACCGCCAACACCGACATTCGCATCGAGCGGTCGCCCAAGGGGGCGATCTGGTACATGGGCATGAACCAGAAGAACCAGTACCTGGCCAAGCCCGAGGTGCGCGAGGCGCTGAAATGGGCGGTCGACTACGATGCGCTTTCCGGCGTCATCATGAAGGGCAATGCCAAGGTGCATCAGGCCTTCCTGCCGGAAGGCTTCCTCGGCGCCATTCCCGACATGCCCTACAAGCTCGACATCGCCAAGGCCAAGGAGTTGCTGGGCCAGGCCGGCCTGCCCGACGGCTTCGGCCTCACCATGGACGTGACCAACACCTCGCCGACCAAGGATCTCGCGCAGGCCATCCAGGCGACCTGGGCCGAGGCCGGCGTCAAGGTCGAGCTGCTGCCGGGCGACAACGCGCAGACCCTGACCAAGTACCGGGCGCGGCAGCATGACGTATATATCGGCCGGTGGGGACCGGACTATCAGGATCCGCACACCAACGCCGAGACCTTCGCCGCCAACTACAACAATGCCGACGACGGGACGGCCAAGACTTTGGCCTGGCGCAACGCCTGGGACATCCCGGAGATGACCGCGCAGACGCAGGCGGCGGTGCTGGAGCGCGACGGCGCCAAGCGCTCCGCGATGTACCAGGCCATGCAGCGCGAGCACCAGAAGGTGTCGCCCTTCGTCATCATGGCGCAGCAGATCGAGACCATCGCCAGCCGGGCCAACGTCCAGGGCATGATCTGGGGGCCGAGCTTCGACGACAACAGGTTCTGGAAGGGGCACAAGGAGTAGCAGCCGGAGCGGGCGCGGCGCGGGCATGGAGGCGGCGCGCCATCTCCTGGCGTTCGGCAAGGTGGCGGCGACGCTCGCCGCCACCTTCTTCGGCCTGCTGCTGGTCACATTCCTCATCGCCCGGGTCGTGCCGATCGATCCGGTCATAGCGGCGGTCGGCGACAACGCCCCGCAGGCGGTCTACGACCGTGTCCGGGCCGAAATGGGGCTCGACAAGCCGCTCTGGCAGCAGTTCGCCATCTATGTCGGCAAGGTGCTCCAGGGCGACTTCGGCGAGAGCGTGCTGACCAACAATTCGGTGGTCAGCGATATCGGCCGCTTCTTTCCGGCGACGCTCGAGCTCGCCACCGTCGCCATCGTCATCGGCGTGCTGGTGGGCATCCCGATGGGCGTGCTGGCCGCCGTGCACCAGGGCGGCTGGCTCGACCGCATCGTCCGCGTGCTGGGTCTCGTCGGCTACAGCCTGCCGGTGTTCTGGCTGGGCCTCGTCGGCCTGCTGGTCTTCTACGCCAAGCTCGGCTGGGTCGAGGGGCCGGGACGGCTGGACGTGTTCTACGACGACATCGTGCCGACCGTGACCGGCGTGATCCTGATCGATTCGGCCATCGCCGGCGACTGGGAGGTGTTCGCCAACGCCTTCTCGCACATCATCCTGCCGGCCTCGATCCTCGGCTATTTCTCGCTGGCCTACATCAGCCGGATGACGCGCAGCTTCATGCTGGAGCAGCTGCGCCAGGAATACATCATCACCGCCCGGGTGAAGGGTGTGCCGGAATGGCAGGTGATCTGGCGGCATGCGCTCGGCAACACCATGGTCCCGCTGATCACCGTCATCGCCTACTCCTACGGCAACCTGCTCGAAGGCTCGGTGCTGACCGAGACCGTGTTCGCCTGGCCGGGGCTCGGCCGCTACATCACCGATGCGCTGCTCAACTCGGACATGAACGCCGTCCTGGGCGGCACCATCGTCGTCGGTGCGGTGTTCATCGGCCTCAACCTGCTCTCCGACCTGCTCTACCGGGCCCTGGACCCGCGCGCGCGATGATCGGCGCCGAGCGCCGCGCCTGGCTCCTGGCGGACACGCCGCGATCGCGCTGGCAGGCGCGGCTCGGCCGGTTCTATCTCTCCTGGCTCACCTTCCGCCGCAACCCGCTGGCCATGATCGGGCTGCTGATCGTGCTGGGCCTGCTGCTGGTCGCCCTGGTGGCGCCGCTGCTGGCGACGCATTCGCCGATCGCGCAGAACCTGTCGCTGCGGCTGCAGCCGCCCTCGGCCGAGCATTGGCTGGGTACCGACGAGTTCGGCCGCGACATCTATTCGCGTATCATCCACGGCACGCGGCTGACGCTGGCCGTGGTGGTGCTGGTGGCCATCCTGGTGGGGCCGGTCGGGCTGCTCGTCGGCACCGTCGCCGGCTACATGGGCGGCTGGGTCGACACGCTGCTGATGCGGGTGACCGACGTCTTCCTCGCCTTTCCGCGCCTGATCCTGGCCCTGGCCTTCGTGGCGGCTCTGGGGCCGGGCATCGAGAACGCGGTCATCGCCATCGCCTTCACGCTGTGGCCGCCCTATGCCCGCCTCGCCCGCGCCGAGACCCTGACCATCCGCAACAGCGACTTCATCGCCGCCGCCCGGATGCAGGGCGCTTCCACGACCCGCATCATCCTCGGCCATGTGGCACCCTTGTGCATGAGTTCGCTGATCGTGCGGCTGACCCTCGACATGGCCGGCATCATCCTGACTGCCGCCGGCCTCGGCTTCCTCGGCCTCGGCGCCCAGCCGCCGGCCCCGGAATGGGGGGCGATGATCGCCTCGGGCCGCGCCTACCTGCTCGATCAGTGGTGGGTGGCGACCATGCCGGGCATCGCCATCTTCATCGTCAGCCTGGGATTCAACCTGCTGGGCGACGGCCTGCGCGACGTGCTGGATCCGCGGCAGAGCTAGGCTATTGTTCCGGCAGCAGCCGGGACCAGGCGATGGACACGCTCTACGATCGCGACTTCTACAGCTGGACCATGCAGCAGGCCGAGGCGCTGCGCCTCGCCGCCGGCGCCCGGATCAACACGCCCGCGGTGCTCGACTGGGAGAATCTCGCCGAGGAGATCGAGAGCTTGGGCAAGTCGCAGGCGAGCGAGCTGGATTCGCAGTATACGCAGTTGCTCGCCCATCTCCTCAAATGGATGTACCAGCCCAGCAAGCGGTCGAAGAGCTGGCGTCGAACCATCGACCAGCAGCGCATCCGAATCGACAAGTTGCTGCGGCAGAACCCCGGGCTTCAATCCAGACAGACCGAGATTTTCCGAGAAGCCTACGTCGATGCTCGAAAGTTCGCCGCCAGCGAGACCGGCCTCGACAGATCGGTATTTCCGCCGGCCTCACCCTGGACGCTGGCCCAGGCGACGGACGAGGACTTCTGGCCGGAAGCCCTCTCGCCTCAGTGAAACACGCCGCGTTCCAGGAAGATCGCGGTCACCACGTCGTTGAGCTCGGTGAAGGCCGGATGCTTGCGGCCGTCGAAGCCGCGCGGCCGCGGCATGTCGACCTCCAGCACCCGTTCGATGCGCCCCGGGCGCGGCGACATCACGATCACCCGGTCCGAGAGCAGCACCGCCTCGTCGATGCTGTGGGTGATGAACAGGACGGTCTTGTGGCTCTGCATCCAGATGCGCTCGAGGTCGATGCGCATCTGCTCGCGGGTCAAGGCGTCGAGCGCGCCGAACGGCTCGTCCATCAGCAGCAGGCCGGGGTCGTGGACCAGGGCACGCGCGATGGCGCAACGCTGCTTCATGCCGCCGGAGAGCTGGTAGGGATGAGCGGCGGCGAAGTCTGCCAAGCCCACGAGCTTCAGCAGCGAGTGCGCCCGCTCCTGGTAGTCGGCGACGCGCAGGCCGCGCATGTCGATGGGAAACAGCACGTTGCCCAGCACGTCGCGCCAGTCGAGCAGGACGGGGGCCTGGAAGACGATGCCGATGTCGTTCTTGTGGCTCTCCGGCGGGCCGCCGCCGATGGCGACGCGGCCGGTGCTGGCCGGCATCAGGCCGGCGACCAGCCGCAGCAGGGTCGACTTCCCGCAGCCGCTCGGTCCCACGATCGAGACGAACTCGCCGCGGCCGATGCCGAGATCGACGGCGCTCAGGGCCTGGACCACGGCGTTGCCCTGGCGGAACTGCTTGCTGACGCCGTCCAGCTCGATCAGCGTCTCGCCACCTGCTGCCATGCTCAAGCCGCTCCATGCACGCTGGAAGGAAGCTGGCCACGCTCGCGCAGCGGCCAGACCGGCGACAGCTGGCCGGCAGTGGCAACCACCGCCGCCGCGATGGTGTCGTAGCGGTCCGGCGTTATGCGGGCGACCGGTCCGGCCACGCTGACGGTTCCGACCACGTCGGCCGGATCGTCCGGATCGCGGATCGCGGCGGCGATCGCCACCACGCCGGCCTCGGCCTCCTCGACCGTCAGCGCCCAGCCGCGCGCCCGCGTCCGTTCGAGCTCGTCGAGGATCGATTCGATGGTGGTGCGGGCCTCGGGCCTGAAGCGCTCGGGCGTGCCGATGCCCTGCGCCATGACGAGCCGGATGGCCTCCTCGTCGGAGAGACAGGCGAGCCAGGCCTTGCCGGTGGCGGTGACGCTCAGCCTCACCTCGACCGTCAGGTCCGGCTCGTAGAGCAGCCCGGCCCTGGCCCCTTGCGCATGGCCGATCCAGGTCAGCCTGCCGGACTCCAGCACCGCGATCCGGGCGAAGGCGGCGGTGCGGGCGGCGAGATCGTCGAGAAGGGGCTGGTAGACATCCGGCAGGCCGGTGCGCCGCAGGAACAGCTGGCCAGCGATCGTCACCTTCATCGTCAGGGCATAGAAGCCGGTCGAGGCCTCCTGCCGCACCCAGCCGGCGGTAGCGAGCTGTGCCAGCATCCGGTGCGTGGCGCTCTTGGGCATCTCGACGCGCTCGGCGATCGCCCCGAGCGGCACGGCCCGGCCGGCGGCCGCCAGCAGCTCGACGACCTCGACGCAGCGCTCGATCTGGCTCTTGACGACGCTCATGGTGTGGAACAACATTCCACTCGTTGACGCCGTCCCAAGTAACAGCCGGCTCCGGGGAGGTCAATCGAGATGGCGACGGCAGCGCCGCAGGCGGCGACGGGCTTCACGCTGGCCAATCCGGCCCTGCGGCGGACGGGCGAGATCGTGCTCAGCTTCGCGGGCTTCCTGATCTTCTGGGAAGTCGCGGTCCGGCTGTTCGACTTCCCGCAATACATCCTCCCCGCCCCCAGCCTGATCTGGAAGGGGCTGGTCGGCCGCTTCGGCAGCCTCGTCACCGCCGCCGGCTACACCGCCCAGCCGATGCTGTGGGGCTATGCCGCCGCCGTGGTGTTCGGTGTCGTCATCGCGCTGGGCGTCGCCTTCGTGCGGGTGATCGAGATCGCGGTCTATCCGCTGCTGATCTTCCTGCAGATCGTGCCCAAGATCGCCGTGGCCCCCCTCTTCATCATCTGGTTCGGCTTCGGCCTGATCCCGAAGGTGCTGCTGGTGTTCCTGCTGTCGTTCTTCCCGGTGGTGGTGAGCAGCATCCAGGCCTTCCGCTCGGTCGACGCCGACATCATGGATCTGGCGCGCTCGACCGGCGCCGGCGCCTGGCGGATCTTCCTCAAGGTGCAGCTGCCGCACGCGCTGCCGACCCTGTTCACCGGCTTCAAGGTGGCGGCCGCCCTGTCGTCGACGGCAGCGGTGGTGGCCGAGTTCGTCGCCTCCGACCGCGGCCTCGGCTACCTGCTGCTCGAGTACAACGGCAATCTCGAGACGGCGCTGTCCTTCGCCGCCATCCTCGTGCTGAGCGTGCTGGGCCTCGCCCTCTACGGCGTGGTCGAGCTCGTCGAGCGCATCGCCATTCCCTGGCACGTCTCGCAGCGCGCCGGCGGCAGCGGCTTCGGCAACCCGTAACCAAGAGATCGGGGAGACAACGACGACATGCGACGCATAGGCTCTCTCGCCATCGTCCTGGCGGCCTTCGGGCTCGGCTCCGGCGCCAGGGCCGACGACCAGGTGACGCTGCGGCTCAACTGGATCCTCTACGGCTTCCACACGCCGTTCCACCTCGGCCTCGACCGCGGCTACTACAAGGACGAGGGCATCGACCTCACCATCGGCGACGGCCAGGGCTCCGGCCGCACCGTGCAGGTGGTGGCCGCCGGCGGCGACACCTTCGGCATCTCCGATGCCGGCAGCGTCATCGCCGGTGCTGCCAAGGGTGCCCCCGTCCGCTCGGTGCTCGCGGTCTCGAACAGCTCGCCCTATGCCGTGGGCGTGCGCGCCGATCTCGGCGCCAAGTCGGCCAAGGATCTCACCGGCATGACCATCGCCGCCACGGCGGGCGAGGCCGGCGTGCAGCTCTGGCCGGCGATCCTCGCCGCCAACGGCATGGCGCCGGACGCCACCAAGTTCCTGATGGTCGACGGCCCCGGCAAGATGGTGGCGGTGCTGGAGAAGCGCACCGAGGCGGTCATGGCCGGCCTCGACAACCAGTGCCTGATCATCCCGGCGCGCGGCATGGATCTCACCTGCCTGAAATATGCCGACATGGGCGTCAACACGGTGGGCCTCACCGTCCACACCCGCAACGACCTGATCGAGAGCAATCCCGACCTCGTCCGCCGCTTCGTGCGGGCGTCGGTGAAGGCGCTCGACGCCGCCGTGGCCGATCCCGACGCCTCGATCGCCGCCGGCATGAAGGTCAAGCCGGATGCCGAGAAGGATCTCTGGCGCCAGCAGCTCGACGTCGGCATCGGCCTGATGAAGACGCCGGCCACCAAGGATCTGCCCACCGGCACCTTCGCCGAGAGCGACTGGCAGGACACGCTCGACCTGATGAAGAAGTACCAGGGCCTCGAGACCGACCAGCCGGTGACGGCCTTCTTCACCAACGAGTTCCTGCCGAAGTGACAGGCTTCGACCTTTCCGGCCGCGTCGCCGTCGTCACCGGCGGCGCGGCCGGCATCGGCCTCGCCATCTGCCGGCGGCTGGCTGCCGCCGGCGCCACGACCTGCAGCTGGGACATCGCGGGCGGCGATCTCCATTGCGACGTCAGCGACGCCGCCAGTGTCGAGCAGGCCACGACGGCGACCGTCGACCGCCACGGCCGCATCGACATCCTGGTCAACAACGCCGGCATCCTCGGCCCCGTGGCGCCGGTCTGGGAGCACGACGTCGAGGCCTTCCGCCGCGTGCTCGCCGTCGATCTCGGCGGGCCGTTCCTGTGCTCGCGCGCGGTGGTGCCGGTCATGCTGCAGCGGCCGGCCACACCGGACCGCGGCCGGATCGTCAATCTCAGCTCGATCCAGGGCAAGGAGGGCATGCCGCGCGCCGCGGCCTATGCGGCATCGAAGGCGGCGCTGCTGGCCCTGACCAAGTCCCTGGGCAAGGAGCTGGCCGGCGAAGGCGTCCTGGTCAACGCTGTCACCCCCGCCGCCGCCGAGACCGGCATGGCCGCCGAGCTGACGCCCGAGCGCCGGGCGGAAATCCTCGGCCGCATCCCGATGGGCCGCTTCGTGCGCGTCGAGGAGATCGCCGAGATGGTCGCCTGGCTGGCCTCGCCGCTCTGCAGCTTCTCGACCGGCGCCGTGTTCGATCTCTCCGGCGGCCGCGCCACCTACTGAGGATCCCAGCCCATGACCCTGCTCGGCCGCGGTGCCGTGACCATCTGGAACGACATCGACCCAGCCGGCCGCGAGATCTTCTACGCCTGGCACGAGCAGGAGCACATGATCGAGCGGGTGGGCATTCCCGGCTTCCTGCGCGGCCGGCGCTACATCGCCATCGACGCCGAGATCGAGTGGTTCACGCTCTACGAGACCACGACCGCCGCCGTGCTCAGCGGCAAGGACTACCTGACACGCTTGAACAACCCGACCGACTGGACCCGCAAGGCGGTGATGGAGTTCCGCAACGTCACCCGCGGCCTGACCGAGACCGTCGCCGGCCGCGGCGTCACCGACGGCGCCTGCCTGCTGGTGGTCGGCATGACGGCGGACGAGGAGGTCGCCGCCGTGGTCCGCGACAAGGCACCCGCCCTGATCGAGGATCTCGCCGCCATCCCCGGCATCTGCTCCGCCCACCTCACCGAGGCCGACCGCGCCGCCAGCCGGATCGTGACCGCCGAGAAGCGCGTTCGCGGAGCAGCCAACGACGTGCCGGATCTCGTGGTCATGGTCGAGTCTTCCAGGCCCGAGCCGCTGGCGGCGGCCAGAGCCAAGCTCGATGCCGAGCTGGCGGCCGTCGCCGGCCTGCACCTCCTGCGTCGCGCCGGCACCTATCGCCTGGAGTTCGAGGTCCTGGCGCAGGCGCTGGCCGACCGGGCGCAAGACGGCTGAGGCTGCCGGCCGGCCCGCGCCGACCGGGACCCGGCCGCGGGTTCCTCCATGAGCTGCTCGTAGTCCTCGACCGCAAAACGGAAATAGGTTGATTTTCCGCCGATCATCAACCTATAGTCTTCTCATGAAGTCCCTCGCCGACACCCGCCGCCTGACCCTCGCCCGCCGGCTCGCCG
>DAOLFG010000031.1:0-57017 GCA_035326425.1 Geminicoccus sp.
CCTCAGAAACAACACCCCATGGCAAAACGCTTGAAAGACAACACAGTCTCTCAGCCCGGCAGGCGCCGCTCCTGCCGCAGCAGGGAAAGCAGCTCGTCGGCGGGCACCGGCCGGCAGAAGTAATAGCCCTGCATCTCCTCGCACCCCCAGCCGCGCAGCATGTCCAGCTGCTCGCGCGTCTCGACGCCCTCGGCGATCGCCTTGAGGCTGAGGCTCGAAGCCAGGGCGATGATCGCCTGGGCGATAGCAGCACCGTTCGGGTCGCGGTCGATGTCTCGAATGAACGATCGGTCGATCTTCAAGGATCGGATCGGGAAGGTGCGCAGATAGCCCAGCGAGGAGTAGCCGGTGCCGAAATCGTCGACCGCCAGGTGGATACCGAGTGCCGTGAGCTCGCGCAGGCGGCGGACGGATTCAGCGGCGTCGCGCATGATGACGCTCTCGGTGAGCTCGAGCTCGAGATCCGTCGCCGGCAGCAGCGTCTCGTCGAGGACGCGGGCCACCACGTCGACGAGGTCGCGCTGCTGGAACTGGCGGGCCGAGAGATTGACCGCGACCCGCAATGGCTTGAAGCCCAGCTCCTGCCAGCGCCGGCCATCGCGGCAGGCGGTGCGCAGCACCCACTCGCCGATGGGCACGATGAGGCCGGTCTCCTCGGCCAGCGGGATGAACTCGGCCGGGGGCACCATGCCGAGATCGGGGTGGAACCAGCGGACCAGGGCCTCGACGCCGACGATCCGGCCGGTCTGGAGGCTGACCTGGGGCTGGTAGTACAGCACCAGCTCTCCCTGCTCCAACGCCTTGCGCAGCCGGCTCTCGAGCATCAGCCGCTCGAACGCCATGGCGTTCATGTCGTTGGTGTAGAACTGGAAGTGGTTCCGTCCCTGCTCCTTGGCCCGCGACAGGGCGGTGTCGGCGTTCTTGATCAGGGTGTCGGCATCGTCGCCGTCATGGGGGAACAGGGCGATCCCAATACTGGCGCTGGTCGTCAGCTCGTGGCCATTGACGTTGAAGGGCGGCCGCAGCGTGTCCAGGACCTTCTGCGCCACCTTGCCGGCGGCCTCGGCATTGGCGGCCGATGCCACCAGCAGCATGAATTCGTCGCCGCCGAGCCGCGCGACGGTGTCGCTGCGCCTGAGCGTGCGACCGAGCCGCTCGGCCACCGCCCGCAGCACCTGGTCGCCCTTCTCGAGCCCCAGAGAATCGTTGATCAGCTTGAAGCGGTCGAGATCGACCAGCAGCACCGCCAGGATCTGGTGGGAACGCCGGGCACGCTCCATCGCCTGGACCAACCGGTCGTGGAACAGCAGCCGGTTCGGAAGGCCGGTCAGCGGATCGAGATAGGCCAGGTTGCGCAGCGTCTCCTCGGTCTGCTTGCGCACCGTGATGTCACGGATGGTGAGGATGAAGACGCGCTGGCCGTCATAGTCGAGCGGGGTCACGACGATCTCGACCGGGATGACCTCGCCCGAGCGGCGACGCGCGAACAGCTCCAGCGGCGGCATCTCCTCGCCGACGCGCTCGGTGAGCAGCTTCAGCACGTTCAGCTCGGCGGACGGCCCGGCGGTGAGGAGCAGCTCCACATGCCGACCCTGCACCTCGCCGCGGCCGAAGCCGAAGATCTGCTCAGCCGAGCGGCTGAACGACTCGATGGTGCCGTCGCCGGCGATCGACACGATACCGTCGGCCACGCTGTCGAGGATGGCACCGAGCCATGGCTCGCCACGGCGCGGCCGCTCGCTGCCGGCTCCAGCGCGGCGCGGCGTCGCCGTGCCGCGCGCCAGGATGGCCGCGCACTGGCCGCGACCGTCGAGCATCGGCGTGAAGCGCCATTGCAGCGGGCTCAGATGATCGCCCCGGCCCCGCAGAGTGGCGTCGACGATGCCCGTCCTCTCCCCCCGGGCGGCCGAGGCGAGGGCCAGATCGAGACGGCTGCTGTCGGCTTCCGGCACCAGCAGATCGGCGAACGGCTGGTTGTGCAGCTCTCCTGCCTTGGCACCGACCAGCCGCTCGAACGCCGTGCCGGTCGCCATGAGCCGCAGCTCCGGCGAAAGCACCACGCTGACACCCTCGAAGGCATCCAGCAGCTGCGGCATCGCGAAATCAGTGACAGGCGCCGCCGGCGCCGCGGCGGTCGTGGCCGGTACGCCCGGAGGCCGGACCAATGCCATGACCTGGTCGCCGCCCAGCGGCAGCAGCACGATGTCCAATGCCTGCGCCTCATCGCCGTCGGACCAGGTGAAGCCGAACGACGAGCGCGTCTGGGTAGAGAGGCAATGCTCGATGCGATCCAACCACAGGTCCTGCTCGCGCGGACCGAGGACCATGGAGAGTTCCTGGTCGACGCCTCGACGAATCGTCTGGGCGAACGGTGTATCGGGCTCCGGGCTGACCCAGAGGATGTGCCCGCCCACGTCCAACAGCGCCACGAGCGCGTGCAGGCCCGATGCCAGTACACCAGCCAGACGTTCCGCCGGGCCGTCACCGATGCCGGAGGCGGGATCCGGCCCCAGCGGCAGGAGAATGCCGACGATGCGGCCGATCGGTCCCGTGCCGACGGCCCGCTCCGGCCTCGCCACGTCCCTCATCCGTCGCAGCCGGCCGTCGCTGCAGCGGATCCGATAGTCGACACTGGCCTGCCGGCCGGCGATCACCGCCTGGTTGCGCCGCCCGACCGCCTCGAGGTCAGGGTCGGCGACGAGGTCGAAGAAGCCTCCGGCGAGGCGCAGCTCCTCGGTATCGTAGCCCAGCAGGGTGCGGATCGACGGATCGACCCATTCCAGCTCGAGCCTGCAGTCGGCGCCGACGCGAAGAGTGTAGAGGCTGCCCGAGGCCAGGGCCGCGACGTGGCCGGCATGGTCGGCGAGGCCCGGCACGCCACTGCCGCCGCGCTGGATGAACAACACGTAGTACGCATCGCTTCCGGGGAAGGGAGCGCCGCGCACATCGGCAACGACTTCGTCGCCATCCAAGGCGGCGAAGGCCAGCCTGCCGTCGAAGACTTCACCGATGGCCACGGCGCCCGAGAGACGCATGAAGCCGTCCATGGCGCCGCCGCCACGCAGGATGCGCAGGCTGCGCCCGACGATCTGCCCGGGTTTCGACCGCACCATCTCGACAAGGCTGCGGTTGACCCAGGCGATATCGGCTGTCGGCCGCGCCGCATCGGGCCGTCGCAGCACCACGACGGCGTCACCGGTCAGGTCGAGGAGTGGTTCGAGCGGAGGGAGCTCACTCACGCGCAGCGGTGCCTCGTCGAGAACCGGCGGGTCAGTTCCCGGCGCGTCGGCAAATGCGTGGCATGTGGGCAGCGTTGCAGGGCATCATGGATCGGAGCGCGTGGCCGCACTATCCTCCGCTGGTCCGAAGGGCCGCACACACGACGCGACCGGCGTCGCCGCGGTGACTTTCTGTTGATCCATTCAACCAGAAGACGGACTGGACCGGAAGCTCTGCGTCCTATCCCGCATAGCCGCCCAGCGCGGCCAGCGCGCCGGGCAGTTGAACAGGCAGATCCTCCGACGTCATCCCTGGCCCGCATGCGGCCGCGGCCGTGGCGTGCAGCCACACCGCGGCCGAGGCCGCCTCGAATGCCGGCATGCCTTGCGCGCAGAGGCCGACGACGATGCCGGCCAGCACGTCGCCGGTGCCGGCCGTTGCCAGCGACGGCGGCGCCTGCGGCTGGATGGCCGCCCGCCCGTCCGGCGCGGCGATCACGGTGTCGGCCCCCTTCAGCACGATGATGGCGCCGGCCTCCTCGGACGCGGCACGCGCCCGGCTCAACCGATCGCCGCCGTGCCTGAACAGCCTCGCATACTCGCCATCGTGCGGCGTCAGCACGCAGCCGTCGTGCAGCATTCCCATGAGCTCGGCCGGGCACTCGGCGAAGCTCGTCAAGGCATCGGCATCGATGACCGTCGGGCAGCGCCTCGCCAGGATCGCCGCGACATGGCCGCGAGTCGCCTGTCCCACGCCGAAGCCGGGGCCGATCAGCCAGGCATTCAGGCGACGATCGCCGAGCAGCTCTCCCAGGCCATCGGCGGCGTCGAAAGGCTTGACCATCACGGCGGTGAGACGGGCGGCGTAGAGTGGTGCGGCGTCCGGCTCGCAGGCTACGCTGACCAGGCCCGCCCCCACCCGCAACGCTGCCTCGGCCGCCAGCCGGGCCGCACCCGACCGATGCGCCGGTCCTCCCACCACCACCGCATGGCCGAAGCGATATTTGTGTGCCTCGGCCGTGCGTCGCGGCACTCGGGCACGCCAGCGGTCCACCCCGTTGACGCGCAAGCCCTGATCGTGCCGGCACACGACTGCGTCCGGAATGCCAATGTCGGTGACGAGCAGCTCTCCGACGTGCGTCCGTCCGGGCAGCAGGAGGTGGCCGGGCTTGGCGCGCGCGAACGTGACGGTGAGCGCCGCCAGCGGCGCGGTCCCCCGGACTCCCCCGGTTGCACCGTCGATTCCGGAAGGGATGTCGATGGCCACGACCGTGCGGTGCTCCGCACGCAGGCGTTCGACCACGGCCTTGGCGGTTCCCTCGAGATCGCGGGCGAGCCCGGCTCCGAACAGGCCGTCCACGACGATGCCCGGAGCGTCGAGGAAGGCCGGCGTCAGCGTGGCCACGGGCCCGGACCAGGTCGACCGGGCCCAGGCGGCGTCGCCCCGCAGGGTCCGCTGGTCACCGAGCGCCGCGAGCTCGACCCGCCAGCCGGCTCCGGCCAGGACCCGCGCGCAGGCATAGCCGTCGCCGCCATTGTTGCCGGGGCCGCAGAGCACCAGCACCGGCCCGGGCGCGAACCGGCCCGTCATGGCACGGGCGACGGCGCGGCCGGCCGCCTCCATCAATCTCTTGCCGGGTACGCCGCCGGCGATCGTGTCGCGATCGATCGCCGCCATGGATGCCGGCGGCACGAGAATGCCGTCGCCGCTGGCCCACCAGGATGGCGAGGCGGCAGGCATGTCAGGCCGTGCGGTAGCGGGCCTGTGCCGCCCGCTCGATGGCTGCCGTCACCAACGGATCGAGATGCAATCGCTGGCGAATGACCTCGAGCAGCCGCAGCGTATGCTGGGCAGGCTTGCCGTCGGCGCAGGCGAGATCGCATGCCAGCGCATAGGCGGTCTCCCGCAGGCTGGGCGGAAGCGCCGAGGCGATGAGGCCGGTCGCGATGTCGAGGCCGTCCTCCTTGTCGAGCAGCTCGGCGCATTCGCGGCCCACGGCCAGGATGCGATCGGTCTCGAAGTCCTTGAAGACCGGCAGCGAGCGAACGAGGCTGCCCATCATGGCCAGCTCGGCGTCGGAGATCTGCCCCTCGGCGGCCGAGACCAGGACCATGGTGTAGATCAGGGCGGAGTGGCGATCGATCGAGTTGCGCATGCGGGCGGCCTTCGGGTCATGGGCTTGCGGCGGGATCGACGTATTGGCACGCTGGGCAACCGCCCACCACGGTCGGGATCCGACGTCGATGGACCTGTCGCCCGAAGTCGCCGACGCGCTGTCGCGAGGCGAGGCCGTCGTCGCGCTCGAATCGACGTTGATCTGCCACGGCATCCCGCGGCCGCGCAACCTGGAGCTGGCGGTGGCGGTCGAAACGGCCGTCCGGGAAGCGGGCGCGGTACCGGCGACCGTGGCGGTGCTGGACGGCCGCCTGCGGATCGGATTGGCAGCGGACGAGCTGGCGCGTCTCGCCACCACCGACAGCGTCGTCAAATGCTCGACCCGCGATCTGGCCTGGGTGATAGCGGCGGGATGTCCCGGCGCCACCACCGTCGCGGCCACCATCCATGCGGCGACCAAGGCCGGAATTCGCGTGATGGCGACGGGCGGGCTCGGCGGCGTGCATCGCGGCGGGCATTCCTCGCTCGACATCTCCGCCGATCTGGCCGAGCTGGCCCGCTCGGCGGTGGCCGTGGTGTGTAGCGGCGCCAAGTCGATCCTCGACCTGCCGCGCACGCTCGAGGTCCTGGAAACCATGGGCGTGACGGTGCTGGGCCTCGGGACCGAGGAGCTGCCCGCGTTCTATGCCCGCGAGAGCGGCCTCGCCATCCCGGCGGTCGCCGATGCCGCCGCCGCTGCGGCCGTGCTGTCCTGCCAGGCGGCGCTCGGCTGGCCCAACGGCATCGTGCTCGCCAACCCGCCGCCTGCCGACCTCGCCATGCCGCCCGCCGTGGTGGAGCGACTGGTCGAGGGGGCGCTCGCCGCCTGCCGTGCCGCGGGCGTCTCCGGCAAGGACGAGACGCCGTTCCTGCTCGCCCACATGGCCCGGGCGAGCGACGGCCGGACGGTGGCCCTCAACGAGGCGCTGGTCCTCGCCAACGCCAGGGTCGCTGGCGAGATCGCCGCGATCGCGGCGGATGCCATGTAACTATCCTGTTGCGTGAGCCATCCTCCATCATGCTATCCTCGCGCGAGTCCACCATGGCGAACGAGCGCGTCCCCATCCGATCATGGCCGAGATCTTTGCCAGCCATCCCGCGCGGAGAATCTTGATCGTCGGCGATCTGCCGCTGAGCCGCGGCCTGATGAAGCTGGTACTGAGTCGCCTCGACTACGTCGTCACCTGCGTCGGGACCGCCGGCGAGGCCGCGAGCGCCTTGTCGCACACCGACTTCGCGGCCGTGCTTCTGGCCTTGAACATCCCCGACATGCCGGGGATCAGCCTCGCCCGGAAGATCACGGCCTCCGGGCCCGAGGGCGAGCGGCTGCCCATCATCCTGTTCGGCGATGCCTGGGACCAGGACGCCATCCATCGCGAATGCCGCGGGGCCGGCATCGACGCCTACCTGCAAAAGCCCATCTCGATCGGGCGGCTGGTCGCCACCGTTCGCGAGCTGACCCAACGCAACCTCGCCGGCACAGAGCGTCTGCTTACCATGACCGACCTGCGCGTACCGATCGACCTCACACATTTCCGCAGCTTCACGGAAGGCGACGCCCAGCTCGAGCGGGAGCTCGGATCGCTCTATTTGTCGACCGCCGCCGTCTACCTCGACGAGATCTGCCGGGCCGTCCGCGAGAATCGCGACTGGCGCTCGGCAGCCCACGCGCTCAAGGGAGCCAGCGCCAATATCGGGGCGCGCGACATCGCGGCACTCGCTGAAGAGTCGGAACGAAACCTGCCGAGCGGCGAGACGTTGGCCCAGCTGCGCTCCTCGATCGAGGACGTACGCGACTTCTTCGAGCGGCGCCTGCACGACGACTCGATCCGGGGTGATCTGGAGCCACAAACTGTCGGTTGAGCGATTGCGGGCTACGATCGCCTCACGACAAGGGGGCGGACCCGTCGCGTTGGATCGTCGCAACAGTTGAGACGGGAGCAGAGGAGGCGGGCGAATCGGCCTTGATTCGCCGTGGGCTTTCGCCTGTTATCGGCGCGGTTGCACTGACCGGTCCCTCGGTGTGCCGACGGTAGCGGGCCCGGCGAAGACTACCAAGCAACATTGCCAGCTGTCGGGGCGAAGGGATCGAGCGATGCGCAAGAGCGCGAATCTTCTCGGGGTGGCCGTGCTGTGCGGCATGATGACGGCCTGCGTCGGCTTGAACCCCAATCCGAGCGACGATCTCGATCTCTATTTCGTCGACGTCGACGCGGCGCGGACCATGGCCCCCGAGGGCACGCCGTTCGCCCAGGGCTTGCGTACCGGCTATTTCGGGTTGACCGACTACGAGAAGTCGACCTCCGACCTTGGTGACGCCAGCCATTTCGCCCGCAAGGCGGTCTCGTCGGCGAAGGGCCTGAACGTTCAGCCCGACGCGGTGGCGTTCCGCACGCTGTCGGAAGACAGCGCCTCCGAGCTGACGGCGGCCCGGGCACGGCTGATGGCCGGCCTGGAAGGCGGCGGACGCATACGCGCCGCTACCGACGCCGCCAAAGCGCAGGTCTCCTACGATTGCTGGCTGGAGGCCGTCGAGGCCGGCGATGCGCCGCGCGTCGACACCTGCAAGAAGGACTTCGAGGACGCGATGGCCGCCGTCGAGAAGGCGCTGGCCGCCGAGGTCGCCAACGATTTCCTGGTGTTCTTCGCCTTCGACCGTTCGGACCTGACGCCGGTCGCCCAGACCGTGCTGACCGAGGTCGTCGATGCCTGGAAGCAGGGCAAGCCGGCCCGCGTGACCCTGGCGGGCCATGCCGACCGCGCCGGCCCGGAGGCCTACAACATGCGGCTGTCGGAGCGGCGCGCCCGTACCGTGGCGGCAGCGCTGGCGGCGATGGGCGTGCCCGCCGAGTCGCTCGACGTGCAGTGGTTCGGCGAGTCGCAGCCGCGGGTGCCGACGCCCGACGGCGTCGCCGAGCCGCAGAACCGTCGCGTCGAGATCACCTTCGAACAGTAGGAGCCGGGGCGCCTTCACCCGTTGTGAAGGCGCCGTTTCCTCCGGTTCCGGTGGCACAAACGAAAGAGCCCTGCGGATCGCTCCGCGGGGCTCGCTGCATTTCGGAACGACGCGAGTCGGGTCAGCCGCCGGTGACGCTCATGTGGCGCTTCACCGCCGGCTTGTTGTGGCGGCGGTCGATGACGAAGTCGTGGCCCCTGGGCTTGCGGCCGATGCCTTCGATGACGGCGGCACGTAGCAGCTCGTTGCCCTCCGACGACCGCAGCGGCGTACGCAGGTCGGCGGCGTCGTCCTGCCCGAGGCACATGTACATCGTGCCTGTGCAGGTGACCCGCACACGGTTGCAGGATTCGCAGAAATTGTGGGTCAGGGGCGTGATGAAGCCGAGCCTGCCGCCGGTCTCGGCGACCTCGACGTAGCGCGCCGGGCCGGCGGTCCTGTAGGGGATGTCGCTGAGCGTCCAGTTGGCTTCGAGCCTCGCGCGGACGACAGACAGCGGGAGGTACTGGTCGGTACGGTCGCCGTCGATGTCGCCCATCGGCATGGTCTCGATGATGGTGAGATCGAAGCCCTCGGCCCCGCACCAGGCCAGCATCCGGTCGAGCTCGTCCTCGTTGCACCCCTTGAGGGCGACCATGTTGATCTTGATGGCGAGGCCCGCAGCCTTCGCGGCCTCGATGCCGGCCATCACCTTGTCGAACTTGCCCCAGCGGGTGATGGCGGCGAACCGGTCGGGATCCAGCGTGTCGAGCGACACGTTCACCCGCCTCACCCCCGCCTCGGCCAGCGCCGGCGCGAAGCGGCCGAGCTGGCTGCCGTTGGTGGTGAGGGTGACCTCGTCGAGGGCGCCGCTGCGCAGATGACGGCCCAGTTGCTCGATCAGCCACATGACGTTGCGCCGGACCAGCGGCTCGCCGCCGGTGAGCCTGATCTTGCGCACGCCGAGATCGACCAGTTCGGCGCACAGCCGGTCCAGCTCCTCCAGCGAAAGCAGCTCGGCCTTCGGCAGGAAGGTCATGTCCTCGGCCATGCAGTACACGCAACGGAAGTCGCAGCGGTCCGTCACCGAGATGCGGACATAGCTGATATCGCGGCCGAACGGGTCGACGATCATGACCGGGAAAGCCTCCGGGCCGGTCGGGGCCTCGTGGTTTCGAAAGGTTCTACAGCCATGTAGGCGGCTTGCGGGCCGCCGCCAAGGGTGACGCGTTGACAGCCGGCCGGGCCTCGTCTCCCCTTCGCGCCCGGACAATGCCAGGATTGCCGATGCGCCTCGCCTTCGTTGCCGCCGACACGCCGGAAGCGCGCCTGGCCCAGGCCGAGCTCGCCGACGCCTACGGCAATCACGCGCCGGAGGAGGCCGAGGCGATCGTGGCCCTGGGCGGCGACGGCTTCATGCTGGAGACGCTGCACGGCTTCATCGAGCGCCGCGTACCCATCTACGGCATGAACCTCGGCACGGTCGGCTTCCTGCTGAACGTCTATCGGATCGAGCATCTCCAGGAGCGGATCGCCCGAGCCACGGCGGTGGAGCTCCACCCGTTGCGGATGCAGGCGCTGCTGGAAACCGGCGAGATCCGGACGGGCCTCGGCATCAACGAAGTTTCGGTGTTCCGCGAGACCCGCCAGGCGGCGGCGCTGCGGATCGAGATCGACGGGGTCTGCCGCATGCCGGAGCTGGTCTGCGACGGCCTGCTGGTGGCGACGCCCGCCGGCAGCACGGCCTACAACCTGTCGGCGCACGGTCCGATCATTCCGCTGGGCTCGCAGCTCCTGGCACTCACGGCCATCAGCCCGTTCCGGCCGCGCCGCTGGCGGGGCGCGCTTCTGCCGAGCCGGGCGCGCTTCGTCATACACGTGCTCGATTCGGCCAAACGGCCGGTCAGCGCCGTCGCCGATTATACCGAGGTGCGCGACGTGGTGCGCATCGAGGTATGGGAGGACCGGTCGCGGTCGCTCAGACTGCTGTTCGACCCCGAGCACAACCTCGAGGAACGGATCCTCAAGGAGCAGTTCATCCCCTGACCTAGGCGGGGAACCGCAGCAGGGGAGACGCCGGCACGCCGAGGCGCTCGACGCCGCCCAGACCGACGAGCTCGATCAGGAAGGCGGCCCCCACCGGATCGGCGCCCACCTGGCGCAGGAGCCGGACCGAGGCGCGTGCCGTGCCGCCCGTGGCGATCAGGTCGTCGATCAGCACGACGCGCGTGCCCTTCTCGATCAGGCCTTCGGCGACCTGGAGCGTGTCGCTGCCATACTCCAGGTCGTAGGCGTGGCTGACCACGGCACCCGGCAGCTTGCCCTTCTTGCGGATCATCACGAAGCCGAGCCCCAGCTTCGCCGCTACGGGGGCGGCGAAGACGAAGCCGCGCGACTCGATCCCGGCAAGCAGCTGCGGCCCGAAAGCCGACACCGTATCCGCCATCTGCTCGACGGCAGCCCGCCAAGTGGGACCATGCGCCAGTAGGGTGGAGATGTCGTAGAACAGGATTCCGGGCTTCGGAAAATCCGGGATCCTGCGGATGTGGGCGTCCAAGTCCATGGCCGGCATATAAGCCTGGACCGGCCATCGTCGCTATAGGGGTCGGGACGATGCGGCCATGCCCGTGGCACGCAGGGCATCTTCCAGGATGACAGCTGCGGCGAGGTGGTCGCGCGGCTCGCCCGGTCGCAGCGACAGCCGACCTTCCTCGATGGCCTGCTCGACGGCGGCTGTGGTCAGCCGTTCGTCCTGCAGGAAGAGTGGCAGCGCGATGTAGCGCAAGAGGGCTCCCACGAAGCTGCGGACTCGATCGCAGGACGGGCCACGCCGGCCGTCGAGCTCCAGCGGCCAGCCCACCACGAACGCCACGACATCGCGTGCTCGGACTAGGCGGGCGATCTCGGCGAGATCGTCGTCGAGCCGGCGGCGGGCCCAGGTGGCGAGCGGCGTCACGAGCCGGCGGCCGGCATCGGTGCCGGCAAATCCGATCCGCCTCGGCGAGACGTCGAGCGCCAGCAGCGAGCCGAACGCCGGCAGGGCCGCCGCGAAGGCGGGAGCATCCCGGAAAAGGGTGACAGGCTTGCCGTTCATGGACCGCGGCGATAGGTTCCGCGCCGTTCTTCCAGGCTTCCGCCTACCCTGCAATTGTGATGAGGACGGCCCCCATGTCGCTCGACCAGGCCGCTGTCGCGCGCATCGCGACGCTGGCGCGAATCAAGCTGGACGAGGAGCAGCAGGCGGCGATGGCCAAGGAACTCTCCGGCATCCTGGACTGGATCGCCCAGCTCGACGAGGTCGACACCCGCGATACCGAGCCGATGCGCTCGGTGATGGACATCCGCACGTCCTGGCGTGCCGACACCGTCACCGACGGCGGCCGGGCGGATGACGTGCTGTCCAACGCCCCCGGCCGGGACGGCGCCTATTTCGTGGTCCCGAAGGTGGTCGAGTGATGACTAGCCCGACCCACCTCACCCTGGCGGAAGCTCGCGACCGGTTGCGGCGGCGCGACCTGTCGGCCGCCGAGCTCACGGAAAGCCATCTCGCGGCGATCGAGGCGGCGTCCGGTCTCAATGCCTTCGTCACCGTCACGGCGGCCAGGGCGCGAGCCATGGCTGCGGCGTCGGACGAGCGGCTGGCGCGCAGCGAGGGCGGGCCGCTCGAGGGCCTGCCTCTGGGCATCAAGGATCTGTTCTGCACCCAGGGCATCGCCACCAGCGCCGGCTCGCGCATCCTGGGCGGCTTCGTGCCGCCCTACGAATCCACCGTCACGGCAAGGCTCTGGGCCGCCGGCGCCGTCTGCCTCGGCAAGCTGAATCTCGACGAGTTCGCCATGGGCTCGTCGAACGAGACCTCCTGCCACGGCGGCGTCGTCAATCCCTGGACGCGCCCGGGCGAGGCGCCGCTGGTGCCGGGCGGCAGCTCGGGCGGCTCGGCCGCGGCGGTGGCGGCAAGGCTGTGCCTCGGCGCCACCGGCACTGACACCGGCGGCTCGATCCGCCAGCCGGCCTCGTTCACCGGCACGGTCGGCATCAAGCCGACCTATGGCCGCTGCTCGCGCTGGGGCATCGTCGCCTTCGCCAGCTCGCTCGACCAGGCCGGCCCCATGGCGCGGACGGTCGAGGACTGCGCCCTGATGCTCGAGGCGATGTCCGGCTACGATGCCAAGGACAGCACGAGCGCCGACCTGCCCGTGCCCGCCTTCTCGGCGGCGGTGGGCCGGAGCCTCAAGGGCCTTCGCATCGGCATCCCCAAGGAATACAGGGTCGACGGCATGCCGGCCGAGATCGAGCGGCTGTGGCAGGCCGGCGCCGACTGGATGCGCGATGCCGGCTGCGAGATCGTCGAGGTATCGCTGCCCCACACCAGATATGCGCTGGCGACCTACTACATCGTGGCACCGGCGGAAGCGTCATCCAACCTCGCCCGCTACGACGGCATGCGCTACGGGCTGCGCGTCGAGGGATCGTCGCTCGCCGACACCTACATGGCCACCCGAGCCGCCGGCTTCGGCCGGGAGGTGCAAAGGCGCATCCTCATCGGCACCTACGTGCTGTCGGCGGGCTATTACGACGCCTACTACCTGAAGGCGCAGAAGGTCCGCCGCCGCATCGTCGACGATTTCCAGGCTGCCTTCCGGCAGTGCGACGCCATCCTGGCGCCGACCGCTCCGTCGGCGGCGTTCCGGGCCGGCGAGAAGGTGGCCGACCCGGTGGCCATGTACCTGAACGACGTGTTCACCGTGCCGGCCAGCCTCGCTGGCCTGCCGGGGATCTCGGTGCCAGCCGGGCTCTCCGAAGGTGGCCTGCCGCTCGGCCTGCAGGTCATCGGCCGTCCGTGGGACGAGGAGACCGTACTGGCGGTGAGCGCGGGAATCGAGAAGGCAGCCGGGTTCGACACGCTGCCCTATGGGCTGGAGGTCGGGTAGATGGCCTATCTGGTCGAAGGCGCCACCGGGCGCTGGGAGGTCGTGATCGGCCTCGAGGTGCATGCCCAGGTCGTCTCGGAGGCGAAGCTGTTCTCGGGCGCCTCGACGGCGTTCGGCGCCGCCCCCAACAGCCAGGTCTCGCCCGTCGATGCCGGCATGCCCGGCATGCTGCCGGTGCTGAACGGCCACTGTGTCGAGCAGGCGGTGCGCACCGGCCTCGGCCTCGAGGCGCGGATCAATCCGGTCTCGGTGTTCGAGCGGAAGAACTACTTCTATCCCGACCTGCCCACCGGCTATCAGATCTCGCAGTACCAGCAGCCGATCGTCGGCAAGGGCATGCTGACCATCGACATGCCCGACGGCAGCAGCCGCGAGATCGGCATCACCCGGCTGCACCTCGAGCAGGACGCCGGCAAGTCTCTGCACGACCAGCACGACGATTCGACGCTGATCGACCTGAACCGGGCCGGCGTCGCCCTGATGGAGATCGTGTCCGAGCCCGACCTGCGCACGCCGGAGGAAGCCGTCCTCTACATGCGCAAGCTGCGCTCGATCCTGCGCTATCTGGGCACCTGCGACGGCAACATGGAGGAAGGCTCGCTGCGCTGCGACGCCAATGTCTCGGTGCGCCGCGAGGGCTCGAACGAGTTCGGCACGCGCTGCGAGATCAAGAACGTCAACTCGATGCGCTTCGTCGCCCGCGCCATCGAGTACGAGGCCAAGCGCCAGGTCGAGCTGATCGAGGCCGGCAGCACCGTTGTCCAGGAGACGCGCCTGTTCGACGCCAACCGCGGCGAGACGCGCTCGATGCGCGGCAAGGAGGAGGCGCACGACTATCGCTACTTCCCCGATCCCGACCTCCTGCCGGTAGTCCTGGAGCCCGCCTTCGTCGAGCGCATCCGCGAAGGCCTCCCCGAGTTGCCGGACGAGAAGAAGCAGCGGCTGGTCAGCGACTACGGCCTGCCGGTCTACGATGCCGGCGTGCTGGTCGCCGAGCGCAGCACCGCCGACTTCTACGAGGAGGTCGCGCGCGGCCGCGACCCGAAGCAGGCGGCGAACTGGGTCATCAACGAGTTGTTCGGCCAGCTCTCCAAGGCCGGCAAGGGCCTCGACGAGAGCCCGGTGAGCGCCGGTGCCCTCGGCCGCCTGATCGACCTCGTCAACGATGGCACGGTTTCGGGCCGGCTGGCCAAGGACGTGTTCACCTTGATGATGGAGACCGGCAAGGAAGCGGCGGACCTCATCGAGGAGCGCGGCCTGCGCCAGGTCACCGACATGGGCTCGATCGAGCCGATCCTCGACCGGCTGATCGCCGACAATCCGGGCCAGGTCGAGACCGTGAAGAAGAATCCGAAGGTCGCTGGCTGGTTCACCGGCCAGGTGATGAAGGCCACCAGCGGCAAGGCCAATCCGCAGCTCGTCAACCAGCTCGTCGCACAGAAGCTGGGCTTGTGAGATGCGACATCGACTGACGGCGATGCTGGCCTGGTCTTGCCTGCTCGCGGGTCCGGCGCTGGCGCAGGAGGCCGGGCCGAGCGACAGCTACTTCGCCCAGACCAGCCGTGGCCCGATCGAGCTGAAGCTCGAGCTGGCCGACGATCCAGCCGAGCGGGCGCGCGGGCTGATGTTCCGCGAGAGTCTGCCCGAGCAGGGCGGCATGCTGTTCGATTTCGGCTCCGAGCAGCCCGTGGCGATGTGGATGCGCAACACGCTCGTCCCACTCGACATGCTGTTCGTCGATACCGCCGGCCGCGTCGTCCACATCGCCCGCGAGACCACGCCCTTGTCGGAGGCCACGATCACCGCCGGCCGGCCGGTACGCGGCGTGGTCGAGCTGGCCGGAGGCGAGGCCGCGCGGCTGGGTATCGAGGTCGGCGACCTCGTCACGCGGCGGCTCTTCGACAACGAGTATTGAGGTCGGCGGTCGGGATCGATCCGCCGGCCCGTTCCGGTCAGTCCTCGAGGTTCTCGCAGAAGCGGATGATCCGCTTGCAGGCATCCTCCAGCACCTCCTTCGAGGTGGCGTAGGAAATCCGGAAGAACGGGTCGAGGCCGAAGGCGCTGCCGTGGACGACCGCCACGCCTTCGCTCTCCAGCAGCAGGCGGGCGAAGTCCTCGCTGGTCGCGATCGGCTTGCCGTCCGGCGTCCTCTTGCCGATGGCCCCGGCACAGCTCGGATAGACGTAGAAGGCGCCCTCGGGCTTGTGGCAGCGCAGCACCGGCGCCTCGTTCAGCATCCGCACCACGAGGTCGCGGCGCTCCTCGAAGCTGCGGTTGCGGGCTGGCAGGAAGCTCTGGTCACCGTTGAGCGCCGCCGTGGCGGCGGCCTGGCTGATCGAGGACGGGTTGGAGGTGCTCTGCGACTGCACCTTGGCGATCGCCTGGATCAGCGGCTTCGGCCCGCCGGCGTAGCCGATGCGCCAGCCGGTCATGGCGTAGGCCTTCGACACGCCGTTGACGGTGAGCGTGCGCGCCTTCAGCCGCGGCTCGATCTGGGCTGCGGTCGTGAACTTGAAGCCGCCGAACACCAGGTGCTCGTACATGTCGTCGGTCATCAGCCAGACATGCGGGTGGCGCACCAGCACGTCGGTCAGCGCCCGCAGCTCGGATTCCTCGTAGGCCGCACCGGTCGGATTGTTGGGCGAGTTCAGCACCACCCACTTGGTCCTGGGCGTGATGGCGGCTTCGAGATCCTCAGGTCGCAGCTTGAAGCCGGTCTGCTCCGGGCAGGTGACGAACACCGGGGTGCCGCCGGCCAGCAGCACCATGTCGGGATAGGAGACCCAGTAGGGCGCCGGGATCACGACCTCGTCGCCGGGGTCGATCGTCGCCATGAAGGCATTGTAGAGCACCTGCTTGCCGCCGGTGCCGACGGTGATCTCGTCGAGCCCGTAGGTGAGGCCGTTCTCGCGCTCGAACTTGGCCGAGATCGCCTTCTTCAGCTCCGGTGTGCCGTCGACAGCAGTGTACTTGGTGTCGCCGGCACGGATGGCGGCGATCGCCGCCTCCTTGATGAAGTCGGGCGTGTCGAAGTCCGGTTCGCCGGCACCGAGGCCGATGACGTCGCGGCCGGCCCGCTTCAGCTCGGCGGCGAGCTGGGTGACGGCGATGGTGGGCGACGGCTTGATGCGCGAAAGGCTCGCGGCGACGATCGACATGCCCGTAGGCTCCGTTGCGACGGCTGCGGCGCCGTCTTAGGTGCCGTCGGCATCGTGCGCAACCCGCAGCGACGGCAAGCCTGTCAGGCGTCGAGCCGGCGGTCGAGCCGCGCCACCCGGCGATAGAGCGCCAAGCTGCGGTCCAGCATGTCGCGAAGCTCGTCGGAAAGGTCGCCGGTTTCGCAGGCACCGGCGGCGAGGCAGATCTCCGAGCCCTCGAGCCGCGACGGGGAATCGGCTTGGTCGCCACCCGGTGAGCCTTCCTGCACAGCCCGCCGTGTCAGCAGCCAGGAAATGCAGAAACCCAGCCTCGCCGACAACCGCCCGAGCTCGCGGGCCTCGACCAGGGGAGCCAGCGACGTCGACCCGCGACATCCCACCGGCCGCCCGCCCTCCGCGAGATAGGCACGGACCTCGGCGGCCAGCCGCAGGGTCTCGTTCAGCAAGCCGTCGAGCATCGCCACCCCCGACACGGTGGCGAGCCGGGCAGTCGATGCGGCCATGCGCCGTTCCCTCCCCTTTGCAACAAAGAGTCGCAGATCTGTCGCATGGCCGTCAACCGCCCGCCGATGGGGCCTTGGGCGTCGTCGGCCGCTTGCCGAGCGGCGCCAGCGGCCTGCCACGCATGACGAGCGGCATCGCCGGACGGTCGGACCACAGGGACTGCCCGATCCGTACAGGCGTCAACCGCCATCGCGGTCCTGCATTCGAGAACAGGCTTGAGGCGGCCGCGGCTTCGCGGAGCGGCGGCCTGTGGACCGTCGTCCCCCGCACACCGGGCCCGATCACGGCCGAGCCAGCCTTCTGCACGGCATGCCAGCGATCGTAGACCCGGTCGCGATAGCTCCGCCCGCGGTCCGGATCGGCGGAATGGTAGCGCTCGACGGCGCGTGACCAGGACCGCGTCGCCTCGCGCAGGCCCGAAAGAAATCTGGCGCCATAGCCGGCGTTGACCTCCGGGTCGAAGGCGCTGTCGAGGTCGGCGAAGGCGTCGGGGTGGTGCATCAGGTTCACCTGCATGCAGCCGACGTCGATGTTGCGTCGCCCCTCCCGCTGCAGCCTCCGCACGGTGGCGATGGCGGATTGCTTGTCGGGCGCGAAGAACGAATCGGCGCCGGAGGTCACGGCCCAGGGCCAGGCGACCGTCACCCTGGCCTGCTTGTCCCAACGCCCGGATTCACTGAGCGCGATCGCCTGCAGCAGGCCGGAAGGCACGTTGTAGCGTTGCTCGGCCGCACCGACGGCATCGCCGCAGAGCGGCTCGGCCGCCAGGGCCGCCAGAGGGCTCAGCAACAGAAGGATCGCGAGGAACCACCGCATGCCGGCCAACATGGCCCCGGCAGGGTTAATCCGCCGCTAACAGGGCCGTATCGCTATCGGTGGCCTGCATCAACGGCGACAGGACCGGCCCGCACGAGGCCACGGTGGCCGCCAGGATGGCCACCAGGTCACGCAACAGCTCCGGCAAGCCGCCCAACCCCGGCAGCGGCTCGTGGGTCCACTCGTCGAGGAACAGGCCGCGACGCAGCTCGATCTGCAGTGCCGAGACACCGTCGGCCGGCCGGCCGTAATGCTCGGTGATGAAGCCGCCGGCGTAGGGGCGGTTGCGTCCGGTGCGCAGGCCGTGGCCGCGCAGGATCGCCTCTGCGGCGCTCGCGACGTCCGGATGGGCAGCACGACCGAAACGGTCGCCCAGCACGACATCGAGAGCCGGCTCGCCGAGCGGCGCCGAGGGCATCGAGTGACAGTCGAGCAGCAGCGCCGTCCCGAAGCGGCGGCGCCGATCGTCCAGCAGGCCGGCCAGCCGCTCGTGGTAGGGCCTGTAGGCTTGGTGCAGGCGCCGCGTCACCGCGCGCGCCGTCAGCCGGCGATCGTAGAGCGGCCTGCCGCCCAGCCGGCTCGGGATGACGCCGAGGCCGGCGCGTACCTTGGCGCTCATCCGCAGGCCACGATGCGGCGCCTCCACGAGCTCGGGATCGAGCTCGGCCGCATGGCGGTTCAGGTCGACATAGGCTCGCGGGAAGGTGGCGGCGATCAACGTCGCCCCGACACCGCACGCCGCCTCGGCGATCCGGTCCACCGGCCCGTCCTCCAGCGACCGCAACGCCTCCGGCTGCAGCCCGAGCTCGGCCAGCAGCTCGGCGGGATAGTGGCCGCCGCTGTGTGGCGACGACAGCACGACCGGCAACAGGACGCCCGACGACGGCTGCACCAGGCGAAATGGGGGGTATCCGCTCTCGCTCATCCTCGGCCCGGCCAGCTCCGCCCCGCAAGAGACCACACGCCGCGGCGCCCAGGCAAGCCCCCCGGGCGCCGCCAGGGAGAAACGCCTTGCAAGCCCGCGCTCGATTGTCTACCTGACGCCCCGCGGGCGCGTAGCTCAGCGGGAGAGCACTACGTTGACATCGTAGGGGTCACAGGTTCGATCCCTGTCGCGCCCACCATCTTCCCCGCATGTTTCAGCCTTGTCTCGGATGGCGTTCGCGCGAGGCCCCGCTCCGGGTGCGCGAAGGTTGCAGCCGCGTTGACCATTCCTTCATCTGTCAGGCGCTACAAGGGTGTCGGAGCCTGCGAGCCCGTCGCCGTGCGGATCACCGCCGGGTGCCGCGGCCACAGGCCTCCTTGTCCTCCCTGACGTCTTCGTGATGCCTCCTTTCGACTCGGCCGCCGGCTCGCCGGCGGCCGCTTCTTTCGGGGCTACTGGCTCGCCCAGACGATGCGCGCCATCCAGGCGATGTCGGCGACGGGCAGGCCGCGGTCGCCGGGCTCGCCCTGGAAGTTCGCCAGCGCCACCCGCTGGGCCGTGCGCCGCAGCAGGATGCCGATCTCGAAGCTGCCATTGTGCCGGCAGACCAGCACGCGATCACCGCGCCTGATGCTGCTGCTGGGCGAGACCACCAGCATGTCGCCGATGCGATAGACGGGCGGCACCACGTCCCGGTCGAGCTCGATGACATAGGCCTGGCGGTCATCGGTCAGCGGAACCTCCAGCTCCTCCCAACGGTCGCCCTGCGGGAAGCCCGAGGCGTCTAGCACGTTCTCGGCGGCCAGGCCGCTCCACGCGATGCTGCGCAGGCGTTGGCCGCCGGCGGGCTTGGTGCCGGGCTGGTCGTGCATCAGCGCCACGAAATCCTCCATCGAGGTCTTCGTGGCATCGAGGATCTTCGACAGGCTCTCCGTGCTGGGCCAGCGCGGCTTGCCTTCGCCCGTCGTGCGCTTGCTCTTGTTGAACGTCGTAGGATCGAGGCCGGCGCGTCGGGCGAGCCCCGAGGCCGAGAAGCCGTTGCGCGCCGCCAGCTGGTCGATGCCGTGCCAGACGTCCTTGTGCGACAGCATTCCCGCCTCCCCCTTCACGAACGGCCTAGGAAGATCATCTTGACTTAGTGGCAACACGTCACTAGGAAAAAATGCTGCTATCGTTCCTAGGCAGCGAGATGGCCGTGAAGCCCACGGACGACACGACGACGATACGCAGCGCCATCGTCGTCTTCGAGCACCGCCCGTTCCGCGGGCCGCTGCGGCTGCTCCGGCCGGGCTTCCGCCATTGCTTCTGCCTGCTGCGTACCGAAGAGCAGTGGCTGCTGTGCGATCCGCTCAAGGGCAGCCTGCGGCTCGAGCTCCTGCCTCCCTACGCAGAGGAAGACCTCGCCCGGCACTATATCGCGCTCGGGCGGCACGCGCTGCTGGGGCCGATCACGCGCCGTGACGGCGCTGGCGGCCTCGGGCTGCGGCCGCTGAGCTGCGTCGAGATCGTCAAGCGGGCAATCGGCCTGGCCGCTCCGGGCGTACTCACGCCTTATCAGCTCTATCGCAAGCTGAACTCAACTCCGGGTTGGTATCTCTGGACGAAATTCTCCCTCGATCCTTGACTCAGCGATTTTAAAGGAATATAAACCTTTTCATCTTCACTGGCGCAGACGGAGACCTTCGGATGGCCGACCCCTCGCTCGACCAGTTGCGCCGATCGTTCCGCCGCGCGGTCGAGCGGCGCTCGCCCTGGGAGCAGCTCTGGCGCGACTGCTATGCCTACGCCCTGCCGCTACGCGGCTTCGGCCTGGGCAGCGAGTTCGCCTCCGCCAGCCGGTTCGCCGAGCGGCTGTTCGATTCGACCGCCGCCGATGCCGTCGAGCAGCTGGCGGCCAGCCTGCTGGCCGAGCTGACGCCGCCATGGTCGCGCTGGTTCGGCCTGCGGCCTGGCCACGCCATCCCGGCCGAGCACGCCGGCATCGCCGCCGAGGAGCTGGACCGCGTCGCCGACATCGTCCAGGGCCATTTCGACCGCTCGGCCTTCGCGGTCGAGATGCACCAGTGCTTCCTCGACCTCGCCACGGTCGGCACCGCCGCCTTGATGTTCCGCGAAGCCCCGGCGGGCGAGCCCTCGGCCTTCCGCTTCGCAGCCGTGCCGGCGGCCGAGATGTTCGTCGACGGCGATTCCGGCACCACGCGCCGCGTGTTCCGATTGACCGCGATGACCGCCGCCAGCCTGCGCGCCACCTTCCCGGGTGCGGCTCTGCCCGCGACACTGCCCGAGGACAGCGGCGACCGGCGCCTCGACGTCGTCGAGGCGGTGTGGCCGATGGCCGAGGGCTATGGCTACCGGGCCTTCCTGGCCGAGGCCGAGGGCGCTGCCGGCGAGATGCCGCTCGCCGCCGGCCGGTTCGAGCAGTCGCCGTTCCTCACCTTCCGCTGGCTCAAGGGTGCCGGCGAGGTCTACGGCCGCTCGCCCGTGATGACCGCCCTGCCCGACATCAAGACCGCCAACAAGGTGGTCGAGCTGGTGCTCAAGAACGCCTCGATCGCAGTCACCGGCATCTGGCTGGCCGACGACGACGGCGTGCTGAACCCCGCCAACATCAAGCTCACCCCCGGCAGCATCATCCCCAAGGCCCCGGGCTCGGCCGGCCTCACGCCCCTGCAGGCGCCCGGTCGCTTCGACGTCTCCGAGCTGGTGCTGTCGGATCTGCGCTCGCGTATCCGCCACACCCTGCTGGTCGACCGCCTGGGGCCGATCGACGGGCCGCGCATGACCGCCACCGAGATCGCCGAGCGCAGCGCCCAGACCGCCCGCCTGCTCGGTGCCGTCTACGGCCGGCTGCAGACCGAGCTGCTCAACCCGCTGCTCGGGCGCGCGGTGTCGATCCTGCGCCGCCGCGGCGAGATCCCCGACCTCGTGGTCGATGGCCGGCTCGCCGAGCTGCACTGGCGCTCGCCGCTGGCCCGCGCCCAGGCGCGCGACGACGTCACCAACACCCTGCTCTGGCTCGAGAAGGTCGGACAGCTGGGGCCCGAGGCCAAGATGGTGATCGACCCCGCGGCGGCGGCGCGCTGGCTGGCGCGCATGCTGGGCGTGCCGGGCGAGCTCGTGCGCGAGGATGTCGGGCTGGCCGACAGTCTCCTGCAGCTCCTGACCGCCGAGGCCGGCCATGCCCGCTGATCACAGCTCGCCCAGCTGGCCCTGGCCCGAGGCCGAGGCAGCGGGCGCTGCCACACCCGGGATCGAGGACGCCTGCCTCGCCTGCTTCGCGACCGCGCCCGGCCGGCTGGTCCTCGACCATCTCCTCCGCGTCTTTCTCGAACGCCGCGTGCCGCCCAGCGCCAGCGACGCCGAGCTGCGCCACGTCGAGGGACAACGCAGCGTCGCCGCTTGGCTCCTGGCCATGGCTTCGCCCGAGCGCGCCAAGCGCTGACCCCGCCAACCCGCTCCCACGCACTGGACAGGCTCATGAACGACATAGAGACCGACGCGCCGGCCACCGATACGCCGCCAGCCGCCGATACCCTGCGCCCGGGCGAGCTCCCCGACACTGAGCGGCCGCCCCATGTCCCCGAGAAATTCTGGGACGCCGACGCCGGCACGGTGCGCACCGATTCGCTGCTGCGGTCCTATGTCGAGCTCGAGCGCAAGCTCGGCCGCATGGTGCCGCTGCCCGACGAGGCCGACGACGGCGCCGGCATGGACCGGCTGCTGGCCCTGCTGGGCCGCCCGGCCAGCGCGGATGGGTACGAGATCGCCCAGCCTCATCCGCTCGTCGAGGCGGATCCGACGCTGAACTCGCGCCTGCACGACGCCGGCTTCACCCAGAAGCAGGCCCAGCTCGTCTATGAGCTCGCCGCCGAGCGGCTGGTTCCGATGATGCAGGGCCTGCTCGACGACGCCGACGCGAGCCGCCAGGTCGACCGACTGCAGCGGCGCTTCGGCGGTGCCGACGGCTGGCGCGAGACCGCCCGCCAGCTCAGAACCTGGGCTTCGGCCAGCCTGCCGGCCGAGGTGGTCGACACGCTGAGCGGCAACTATGAGGGCGTGCTGGCCCTGCACCAGATGATGCAGGCGGCCGAGCCCGAGCTGCTGGGTGGCGACGATGCCGGCCCGTCGGCACCCGACGAGGGCCGCCTTCACGAGATGATGCGCGACCCGCGCTACTGGCGCGACCGCGACACCGATTTCATCGGGCGCGTGACGGCGGGCTTCCGCCGCCTGTTCCCCGACTGAGCTTCCCTGCCGCGAGACGGACAACCGGGCCTCGGCCCGGCCCTGACGCGCGCCCAGCCCGCGACCGCCGGCCCGGTGGGCAACCGGCCGTCGCCCCTCCCGACACACCCATGAGGAGCCGACGATGTCGACGAGTATCGACCAGGCTTTCACCAAGCAGTTCGAGCGCGAGGTCCACGAGGCCTATCAGCGCCAGGGCTCGAAGCTCCGCGCCACCATCCGAGTGAAGAACGGCGTGCGCGGCAGCTCGACCGTCTTCCAGAAGGTCGGCCAGGGTGCCGCCGCCACCAAGGCCCGGCACGGCATGGTGCCGGTGATGAACGTCGACTTCACCGCGGTGGAGGCGACGCTGCAGGACTACTACGCCGGCGAGTGGGTCGACCGGCTGGACGAGCTGAAGACCAACATCGACGAGCGCCAGGTGCTGGCGAACGCCGGTGCCTTCGCGCTCGGCCGCAAGACCGACGAGCTGATCATCGCGGCGATGCAGGACACGATCCTGTCCGCCGGCTCGGCCGGCGACGGCCTCACCAAGGCCAAGGTGCTGAGCACCTTCGAGACCCTGGGCGGCAACGACGTGCCGGACGACGGCCAGCGCTTCGCGGTCGTCGGCTGGAAGCAGTGGTCCGAGCTGCTGGACCTGCCCGAGTTCGCCAACGCCGAGTTCGTCGGCGACGATCAGCTGCCCTGGCGCGGCACCCAGGCCAAGATGTGGCTCGGCACCTTGTGGATCCCGCATTCGGGCCTGCCGCTGGCCGGCTCCGTCCGGTCCTGCTTCTGGTACCACAAGAGCGCCATCGGCCATGCCATCGGCCAGGACGTCGTCACCGACATCACCTGGCACGGTGATCGCGCTTCGCACTTCATCGCCAACTCGATGTCGCAGGGTGCCGCGCTGATCGACGGCAACGGCGTCGTCAAGATGCTCTGCACGGAGGCTTGATCATGGCCTATCAGCCCGAGAACCTGAGCGCTCTGTCCTACGCCAACGGCTTCACGCTCTGGCACTACCGGACGAGTGATCCCGCCGCCGACGTCGACACCGCCGGCTACTTCGACGGTGCCGTGCGCATGCTGCGGGTCGGCGACTTCGTGTTCCTCAACGCCGGCATCGGCGTGGCGCCGGCCAGCGGCGTGATGATCGTGGCGTCGAACAACGGCCTCAGCGTCGACGTCACGACCTTCACCCCGTTCGGCGTCTCCAACAGCGACTGACCCGCGGGTCGGCCGACTTTCGCACTGCAACCCACGCTCCCGCCGGCCGGGTCTCCCGGCCGGCGGCCAGCCTCCAGCGCGGAGCATCCCCATGGCCGCCACGGTCCCGCTCGCACTGTCGCTCGCCCTCGGCGTGGCCCTGGCTCCGGTGCCAGAGCCGGCGCAGCCGGCACCGGCCTGCCCCGGCCCCAGCATGTCAGAGGTCGAGGGCCGGCTCGGCGATGCATCCGGGGCCGAGCGCTTCGCCTTCGCCGGCCTGATGACTCCCGCCTTCCTCCAGCTCTGGCTGCAGGGCGAGAGGCCGGCGCTGCCGGTCCCGCCGGACAGCATCACCGTCCTGGCCGAGCCCGAGGCACCTCTCGTCATCCTCTACGGCCGCCGCGGCTGCGCGCTCGGCGTGCTGCGCGCTACCAGGCCCGAGCTCTACCAGGCGTTGCGCTCGAGTATCGGCCCGGCCGTCTGAGCCTCCCTCCCTCCAGCCTCCGAAAGGACCGGCGATGGCCATGACCGCCGTCGACATCTGCTCCACAGCCCTTCTGAAGCTGGGGGCCTCGCCGATCTCGAGCTTCGGCGACACCACCGCCGAGGCTGAGGTCGCCAACCGGATCTATCCCGTCACCCGCGACGGGCTGCTGGCAGCCTATCCCTGGTCGTTCACGATCGCCCAGACCGTCCTGACGGCCGAGGCCACCACGCCGGCTGCCGACTATGCCCACGGCTTCGTCCTGCCGGCGACCTGCCTGCGGGTGATCTCGGCCGGCATCGGCAAGTCCGGCCGCGGCCTCGACTACCGTGTCCAGGGCACGAGGCTGCTGGCGGATGCCGAATCGCTGACCCTGACCTACCAGCGCACCGTGCCGGAGAGCGAGTTCCCCGCCTTCTTCATCGCCGTGCTGATCGCCCGCCTCGCGGCCGAGCTCTGCGTGCCGTTGACCGAGGGCACCAGCCGCGCCGAGAACCTCTACCAGCTGGCAGCGGCCGAGCTGCGGCTCGCACGGTTGCTGGACAGCCAGCAGTCGACGCCGCGCCGCGTCGAGGACTTCACCCTGATCGAGGCGCGCTACTGATGACCCGCGCCAGACTGGTGAAGACCAGCTTCACCTCGGGCGAGCTCGACCCGCGGCTGCTGGGCCGGCTCGACCTCAAGGCGCAGGAGGACGGCGCCTCACGCCTGCGCAACGTCATCGTGCATCCGACCGGCGGCGTCACCCGCCGCCCCGGCACCACCTATGTCGCGGCCGTTCCGGGCGGCCTGCGCATGGTGCCGTTCGACGGCCCCGACGGCGGCGAGATCCTCGTCTTCGGCCACCTCCGCCTCGACGTGGTCAAGCAGGGTGCGATCGTCGCCTCCGTCACCGAGGGCATCAATTGGCAGGCGGCCGATGTCCCCGGCCTGTCCTGGGCCCGGCTGAACGACACGCTGCTGGTCTGCCATCCGCGCATCCCGCCGGTGCGGCTCGTGCGCCAGTCCGCGACCTCCTGGACGGCGCAAGCCTGGCGCTTCGACAGGAAAAAGCTGGTCGTTGCCTACGAGCCCAGCCTCGAGCCCTTCCACAAGTTCGCGCCCCGGGAGGTCTCGATCTCGCTGAACCTGCCCTCGGGCACGGCGGTCGAGGACCCGGTGCCCGCCGGCACCTCGCTCAGGCTCACGGCGTCGGCATCGGTGTTCCACCCCCTGCACCAGGGGCTGCGCCTGATGCTGCAGGGCCGCCAGGTACGAATCTTCAGCGTGGCCTCGGGGACCGAGGTCGACGTGCTGGTGATCGAGGATCTCGTCGACGGCGCCAGGACTGTCGACTGGAAGGAGCCGGCATTCAGCGACCTGCGGGGCTTTCCGACCAGCGTCGGCTTCCACCAGAACCGCCTGGTCATCGGCGGCTCGCGCGACTTGCCCGACCAGATCTGGATGTCGAAGACCGGCGAGCCGTTCGACTTCGACCTCGGCACCGGCCTCGACGACGAGGCGCTCTCGTTCCGCCTCGCCGCCGAGCGACGTCACGTCGTCTCCAGCGTGTTCACCGGCCGCCAGCTCCAGGTCTTCACCGATGTCGGCGAATGGGTGGTCAAGGGGTTTCCGCTCACGCCCACGAGCATCCAGGTCGATCTGCAGACCTCGGTCGGCTCCTATGCGGCACGGCGCATCCCGCCTCTCGATGTCGATGGCGCCACGCTGTTCGTCGGTGCCACCGGCCGCGACCTGCGCGAGTTCCTGTTCGCCGACACCGAGCAGGCCTACCAGGCGGCCGACCTCGCCCTGCTCTCGCGGCACCTCATGCAGGCGCCGGCCGACATCGCCTTCGACCAGGGACGGCGGCTGCTGCTGGTCGTGCGCACGGACGGGGCCCTGGCCGCCGTGACCCTCGATCGCAACAGCAACGTCGTCGCCTGGACGCTGCTCACCACCGACGGCTCCTTCCGCGCCGCGCTCGGCATGGCCGGCCAGACCTGGCTCCTCGTCGAGCGTGCGGGCTCCACCTTCCTCGAGCGCCTGGACGAGAGCGTCACGCTCGATGCGGCGCGCAGCGCCAGCGACGACACCACGCCGCGCTATGGCTGGACCGGCTTCGGCCATCTGGAGGGCCGGACGGTCAGCGTCGTGGCCGACGGCTCGCGCATCTACCAGCGCACGGTCGCCGGCGGACAGCTCACCGTTTCGCAGGCCGCCAACACGGTGACGGCCGGCCTCGGCTACACCCACGAGGTCGAGGCCCTGCCGCTCATGGCCACCACGGCGCGCGGCCTGACCCCCGACCTGCCCTACCGGCCGGTGCGGCTGACCTTCAGGCTGCTCGAGACCTCGGCGCTGACCGTCGACACCGGCGGCGGCCCGCGCGCGCTGGCGCTGCCGGGCACGCCTCCCTTCACCGGCGACGTCGCCACCCGCGCCGTGGGCTGGCGCAGGGGAACCGCCACTCCACCGTGGCGCGTGACCCAGTCCGCGCCCCTGCCCTGCACGATCCTGTGCGTCACAACCGAGATCAAGGTGAACGACTGATGGGTGCCCTGACCAGCCTCGCCACCACCGGCCTCAACCTGGCGCTCAGCAGCCAGGCGCAGAAGAGCCAGGACCAGCAGCTCAAGGCGCAGCGCGACCAGCAGATCCAGCAGATCCAGCTGCAGTCCGCCGAGGAACGGCGCCAGGGCGAGTCGGCACTCAAGCGCCGGCTCGCCGAGGAGCGTGCACGCGCCGGCGCTTCCGGCGTCGGCGGCAGCGGCGGTTCGGCCGACGCCGTGCTGCGCGGACTCGAGGAGGAGAGTCAGGTCGTGCAGGCGGCCCGTGACGCCGAGGACGCCCAGCGCATCGCCGCCATTCGCGACACCTTCAGCGAGCGCCGCAAGCGCAACCTGCTCGACTTCAGCAGCCAGTGGCTCAATGCCGGCTCACGCGGCCTCGGCGGCTCCTCCGGACGAAGCCGATCATTGATCGACTGATCCGCAACCCCTGCCAGCGGTGACCCATCATGGACGACGCCATCGCGCCGTCACGGCCACTCCTAGCACCCCCCTTCGCCAACGGAGCGGATGAACGGAGCTTCGTCTATTTCGTCTGGACGTGGAACTGGCTGCAGGCTCGCGCAACGCCGGGCCTGCACAACCAGATTACGCGCTGGCTCGACCGGGCGTGGCTGCACCGCGACCGCCAGCTGCTGCTGATGGTGTTCCGCGACGCCGGCAAGTCGACGCTGGTGGGTCTCTATTGCGCCTGGCTGCTGTTCACGGATCCCGATCTGCGCATCCTGGTCGTCTCGGCCGGCCACGAGCTGGCCTGCAAGATGACCCGCAACGTCCGCAAGATCCTGGAGCTGCACCCCCTGACGGCGCATCTCCTGCCGGACGCCGACGCCGAGTGGGCGGCCGACCGCTTCACGGTGCGGCGCCGGACGGTGCATCGCGACCCGTCGCTGCTCGCCCGCGGCATCGGCGCCAATGTCACGGGTGCCCGCGCCGACGTGCTGATCTGCGACGATGTCGAGGTGCCCGGCACCTCCGATACCCCGGGCAAGCGCGAATCGCTCCGCCAGGTGCTGCGCGAGCTCGGCTTCGTCCTGGTCCCGGGCGGGCTGCAGCTCTATGTCGGCACGCCGCACAGCTTCTACTCGATCTACGCCGACCAGCCGCGCCCCGAGGCCGGCGAGACCGTGCCGTTCCTCGACGGCTTCAACCGCCTCGTCCTGCCGCTGCTGGACGAGCAGGGACGGTCGCGCTGGCCCGAGCGTTTTCCCCCGGAGGAGGTGGAAGCGATCCGCACCCGCTCCGGACCGGCCAAGTTCCGCAGCCAGATGCTGCTCATGCCGAGCCATGCCCGGGAGATCCGGCTCGATCCCGACCGGCTGGTCCGCTACGACGCCGGCATCGAGCTCGGACGCGCCAACGGCCAGCACATCCTGCGCATCGACGGCCAGCGCATGGTCTCGGCCAGCTGCTGGTGGGACCCGGCGCTGGGCCGGCCGCAGCGTGGTGACAGCAGCGTCATCGCCGCGGTGTTCCAGGACGAGGCCGGCGGCTACTGGCTGCACGACATCCGCTACCTCACCGTCGACCCGGCGCGTTCGGCCCAGGTCGACGAGGCGACCCAGCTCTGCCGGCTGGCGGCCAACTTCGTGCGCGACAACGAGCAGCCCTCGCTGTCGATCGAGATCAATGGCGTCGGCGGCTTCCTGCCGTCGATCCTGCGCCGCGAGCTGGGTGCCGCGGGCCTGGCCGCGCGGGTCGTCGAGCAGACCAGCTCGCGGCGCAAGGCCGAGCGCATCCTCCAGGCCTTCGATCCGGTGATGGCCGCCCGCCGGCTGCGTGCCAATGCCAGCGTCTGGCGCACGCCCTTCATCGAGGAGATGCGCGAATGGTCGCCGATCGGCGAGAACCGCGACGACGGCCTCGACGCCGTCAGCGGCTGCCTGCTGACGCAGCCGATCCGCCTCGCCAGCCGCCCCGCGGGCGGCCGCAGGCCGGCTTGGCGCGACCTGCCCCAGACCCGCGCCGACACCGCCTTCGACATCTGACAATCACCTTGCGGCGGCGGGGTCGGTCCGCCTAAGAGGCGGACCCCAGCGGAAGCGTGGCCGAGTGGTTTAAGGCACCGGTCTTGAAAACCGGCGACGGGGCGACCCGTCCGTGGGTTCGAATCCCACCGCTTCCGCCAATGTCTCTCGGAAAGTCTCGGACGCGAACCAGGGATCCAATCGGATGGCCATCATGCGCGGCTAGTGCGTCGCGACCTCGGGCAAGCCGCTGCCGTTGTCGGCCATCCGCCCGAGCATGGCCCGGATCCGCTCGCAGCGGGGATTGGCCAGCGGCATGCCGAACCTGTCGTCCGACCGGACCTCGTAGTAGGCGACGCGCAGGACGCCGGACGGCTGCTCGACATAGAGGAACAGGTCGAGCGTGCAGCCGGCATAGCTGTAGCGCCAGTATTGCGCCGGCTGCTCGCGCCGCTGCAGCGCCGGAATCCCCAACAAACCCTGCACCTCGGCCGAATCCATGCCGACCAGCCGGACTCCCTTCGGAAGCTCGGGTGCCGCCGGCTTGGGTCGGCCCAGCGACACGGTCTCGGCGACCGGCGGATCGATGGCCGGCGCGCCGCCGCAGCCGGCCAGCGGCGCGCCCAGCATGCCCACCATCGCCGCCCGCAGGCCGACGCCGGCGAGGCCACCCCTTGGTCGGACCTCCGGTCGATGGGAAGAATGGATGCTGGACACGGCTCGCCGCTATGCCTTTCCCGCGATCAGGCCTCGGTGCCTTCGAGCATCGAGATCGAGCCGGTGATCCGGCCGCCGCGCTCGACCTCGATCTCGCCGAACCGCACCGTGCCCTTGACCCGGCCGGTGCTGCGGATGAGCAGCCGGTTGCGGACCGTCAGCTCGCCTTCGTAGATGCCGCTGATCTCGGCTTCCTCGACCTCGGCCTTGCCGTTGGTGAACTCGCCGGTCTCGGTGATCTCGATCGCCCGGGTCTGGTTCAACGTGACCTGCACGCTGCCCTCGACCACCAGTCGGTCGCAGGCGGTGATCTCGCCGCTCAGGCTGATGCCCTGACCGACGATGAGTCGCTTGCTGCTGTCGACAGTGGTCGCCACCGGCTTGGCCTCGAAGGTCGGAGTGGATGTGGGCGAGGGGGTTGCGGCGGCGGGAGCACCGGCACCCGGCAAGTCGAGCGGACGACGCGGCATCTCGGAGGTCGTGGCGGGCTTGGCTTCGGTCACGGGCCGGGTGAAGGTCGGCTCGGGAGCCCTTTCCGGCGTCCCGGCCGGACGCGGCGGCTCGTTGTCTTTTCTACGGAACATTCGGAACTCCCCGTGAATCGAGGGACTTTGCGCGAGTGGCCGCGGATCGGCCATTCAACCTGTGGTCGACGACCCCCGGCACAGCATTAGACACCGTGAGCGCCCTCGTCAAACCGTAGCATGGGGGTGCAACTGGGTGAAATAAAATCCTGTGGGAAGTCAACTTTTGGTCGGAGGAGGCTATGGCCACCAACGATGAAAACGATGCGTCATCAACGCGATGCCGACGACCGGCGCCACCAGGTTAACGCCGGGAACGAGTAGAAGCGCAGCCACGATCGCGCCGGACGCGAGAACCCCCAGGCGATGCCGCCGACGCAATTCTGCAACATCCGCGCGCCGCAATCGCCGCGAGGCGACGGTCTCGATATATTCGCGGCCCAGCAGATAGCCGTTGAGCAGTATCCACACCACCAGATTGACGCCGGGGATCAGGTAGACCGGCAGCACGACGATGTTCAGCACCACCACGATGACGCCGAGGCGCAGTGCCGCCGCCAGGCTCTCGGCGAGGCCCGCCTCGCGCGCCGGCGCCAGCCACGGATAGTGCCGGGCCTCGACGGCGCGCACGACGCCGTCGAGCAGGAACCCCATGATCAGCGACGCCACGCCCGGGAAAAGGAACCAGGCGCCGATCACCGCGCCGAGGGCGCCGAGGGCCCTGACGATCCAGTCGAGCCAGGCTCGGCCGGTCTCGGCGAGCAGCGTCAACACCAGCTCGAGCCCCGCCACCAGCGCCAGCAGCACCGCCACCGCACCCAAGATGCTCCACAGTACGTAGCGGCGCGTTCCGGGGTCGGAGAGCTGACCAAAGGCGCGGGAAAGATCCGTCGGCATGCCCATGTCGCTTGCGCAGGTGACGGCGGCCTTATAATCGCGGGCCGATCCCCACCGCCAGGAAAGCGCACGGATGCAGCTCGCGAACAGTGACGACGGCCGGTTCGACGTCGTGGGCATCGGCAACGCCATCGTCGACATCGTGGCCTATGCCGACGACGCGCTCGTCGAGGAGCTGGGTCTCGTCCGTGCCGCAATGACCCTGGTCGACGAGCAGCGCATGGACTTCCTGTATCGGCGTCTCGGCCCGGCCCGGGAGATCTCGGGTGGCTCCTGTGCCAATACCATGGCGGCGCTGGCCGACCTCGGCGGCCGCGCCGCCTATATCGGCCGCGTCCGCGACGACCAGATGGGGGCGATCTTCGCCCACGACATCCGCGCCACCGGCGTGGCCTTCCGCAACGCCCCCAGCCGCTCGGGCCCCGCGACGGCGCGCTGCGTCATCTTCGTGACCCCTGACGCCCAGCGGACCATGAACACCTATCTCGGTGCCTGCGTCGACCTCTCGCCCGAGGATGTCGACGAGGACATGGTGGGCCGGGCGTCGGTCGTCTATCTCGAAGGCTATCTGTGGGACAAGCCCGATGCCAAGGCCGCCTGTCTCAAGGCCGCCGAGATCGCCCACAAGGCCGGCGGCAAGCTGGCGCTGACGCTTTCCGATGCGTTCTGCGTCGGCCGCTGGCGCAGCGAGTTCCGCGAGCTGGTCGAGAAGCACGTCGACATCCTGTTCGCCAACGAGAGCGAGATCACCAGCCTCTACGAGGCGCCGGACTTCGACAGCGCCATGCAGGAGGTCCGCCGCCACGTCCATTTCGCGGCGCTGACCCGCGGCGCCAAGGGCTCGGTGGTGCTGCGCGGCGACGAGCTGCATGTCATCGACATGGTGCCGCCGGCCCGCCTGACCGACACCACGGGGGCGGGCGATCTCTACGCTGCCGGGTTCCTGCGCGGCCTCACCGCCGGCCTCGACCTCGCCGCCTGCGGCCGGCTGGCCAGCGCCTGCGCCTCGCGGATCATCGAGCAGTACGGTGCCCGCTCGGAGCAGCCGCTGCGGCCGCTGTTCGAGCGCGCCGCCGCCAGGGCCGCGGCCTGATCCGGCCCCGCTGTCCCGATCCGTCAATTCCTCTGCTCTGCAAGGTCCTTTGACCGGGGAGCTTTCCGATCCCCCTCTTTCCTGGATCGCACACCGCGCACACTGCATAGTGAGGCGATCGGAGTCAGAGACCACCGATCGTGGCGCCCATGAACGATACCGTTGCCGCCGGCGCGCAGCCGGCCAAGCCGGCCATCGAGATCTCGACTTCGCGGCAGCTCACCGCCTGGATGGCCGAGCATCGGCTGTCGCTCGCCTTCACTACTTATCAGTCGGGAAAGCTGTTCCTGCTCGGCCTGCAGCTCGACGGACGCCTCGCCGTCTTCGAGCGCAGCTTCAACCGCGCCATGGGGCTCTGCGCGCAGGCGCGGCAACTCTATCTGTCGACCCTCTACCAGCTCTGGCGGTTCGACGACGCGCTGGAGCCCGGCCAGGCGCATCAGGATCACGACCGGCTCTACGTGCCGCAGCTGGCCTGGACTACGGGTGATCTCGACGTCCACGACGTGGCGGTGATGGCCGACGGCCGTCCAGTGTTCGTCAACACGCTGTTCTCCTGCCTCGCCGCCCCCTCGCCCGGATACAGCTTCGTGTCGCTTTGGCAGCCGCCCTTCATCAGCCGCTTGGCCGCCGAGGACCGCTGCCATCTCAACGGCCTCGCCCTGCGCGACGGCCGGCCGAGCCATGTCACCGCCGTCTCGCGCAGCGACGTCGCCGACGGCTGGCGCGACCGGCGGTGGGACGGCGGCGTGCTGATCGAGGTGGCGAGCGGGGAGATCGTGCTGGACGGCCTGTCGATGCCGCACAGCCCGCGTTGGCACGATTCGGGGGACGGCGACCGGCTGTGGCTGCTAGACAGCGGCACCGGCAGCTTCGGCTATCTCGACGGCCGATCCGGTCGCTTCGAGCCCGCGGCGTTCTGCCCCGGCTATGCCCGCGGCCTCGCCTTCCATGGCTCGTTCGCGGTGATCGGCCTCTCCCGGCCCCGCAACAACCGCACCTTCGCCGGCCTCGCCCTCGACGCCGAGCTGGAGAAGCGCAGTAGCGAGCCGCGCTGCGGCCTGATCGTGGTCGACCTGCGCAGCGGCGACACGGTGCACTGGCTGCGCCTCGAGGGCGTCGTCGACGAGCTCTACGACGTGGCGGTGCTGTCCGGCGTGCGCCGGCCGATGGCGCTCGGGTTCAAGACTGACGAGATCAGGCGGACGCTGAGCGTCGGGCCGGCCGAGCCGCTGTGAGCGCCCCTGGCGCAGCTGTGGATCGACTCGAATACACCCCCGCTCGCCGACCGCCGCTACCGGAGCGGAGCCTCCGAGGACGGCCCGAGCGGCGACGTGATCGACGTCCCGGCACTGCTGTTGAACTTCACGGCCGGCTCGGCGCCACAACGTTGACGCCCAGCGACGCGAGCCGGCTCGAGAGCGCGTCGGCGTCCGGTGGTGACGAGGCTGCAAGGGCAGTCGATGCGGCATCGGCCAACATCGCGGACCGCGCTCTGACCGCAACACATCGGCCGTCCAGAACCGGTAGTCCGGAGAGGGGTGAGATGACGTTGGGCGATCCGCCCCGAAGGCAGCAGTCGGCCGATTGGGCGCACGATACCGCGAGGGCCTCGTCAGCCAGCAACACTTGACCGATGGCAGTCCGGACGCGCCAGGGATGTCCGGTCGGTGGGCTGCCGGAGGCCCTCGGCTCGCCGAGGTCGACCAGCACGTCATCGACTCCGGAATCGCGCAGCAGATCCGTGACGCGATCGGTGATGTAGCCCTGGGCAATGCCGTTGAGCGTGGCGGCCATCCCCTCACGCTGGAAGGCGATCGACCGCCGCTCGATATCGATCCGCTGCCAGCCCACACGGCCGAGGACGCGCTCCACGGCTCGGTGGTCGGGCACCGAGCCGCGCATGGCCGCATCGGCGTGCAATCGCCAGAGCGGCTGGACGGTGACGTCGAAGGCGCCCTCGCTCAGCCGCGAGAAGGTATTGGCCGCCTCGAGGACCACGACGAGCTCGAACGGCGGGCCGGCGATACGACCGTTGAGGTTCAACCGGGAGAGGGCGCTGTCGGCCCGTTGCAGGCTGAAGATCGCTTCCAGCCGCGCGATCTCGGCCACCATCAGCTCGACGAGGCGCAAGGCTCGCCTGCGATCCGTGTGGCGCAGGTCGAGCGAGGCAACGGCGCCGAGAGCCGAGCCGGTCCAGCGGAAATGCCGTGCCTCGGGCACGGCAGGCCCTGCCCCCAGCGCCGTCAAACCCGCCGTGATCTGCAGCATACGCCGCCGCGTCGCAGTCAGCATGGCTCGACCGCCCGGGGGAACATCTCCCGAGGATACCTCGATGCCGTCCACCGGGCCTTGATCACGGTCAAGCGGGCCTGGGCCGGCCCGCCAGCATCACGAGCAGCAGCTTGCGGTGATGAAGGCGATGAGATCCTGGATCTCGTCCTCCTTCTTCAGCCCGACGAACGCCATCTTGTTGCCCGTGATGAATTCCTTGGGCTTCGCTACGTATTCGGCGATCGTGGCCGCATCCCAGGTCACCCCCGAGTTCGCCATCGCCGGAGAGTACTTGAAGCCCGGCACGGTGCCGGCCTTGCGCCCGATGACGCCATGAAGGCTCGGACCAACCTTGTTCTTTTCGTTCGCGATCTCATGGCAGGCCTTGCACTTGGTGAAGACCTTCTCTCCTTTCGCCACGTCACCGTCGGCGCGGGCGGATGGCGGCAGGGCAAACGTCAGCATCGCGGTCATAACCGTGGCAGCAAGGATGCGCATGGCTTGTCTCCCCTCTTGAAGCCGCTTCAAGCGACCAGTTGGCGATAGATTGCCGGCAGTGCATCGGGCAGCCGGCCGAGATGGCCGACGATGGCGTAGCCTCCCCGCCCGAAGATCCGCGGGACATAACCTTCGGCTCTGCGGTCGACGGTGACGGCGAACACCGCCTGGCCACGGGCCCTCAGCTCCTGCACGGCCTTGCGGCAGTCCTCGACGGCGTAGCGGCCCTCGTAATGGTCGAGGTCGTTGGGCTTGCCGTCCGACAGGAGCAGCAGCAGCCGATGTCGCTCCGGGCGCTGGTCGAGCAGGGCCCCCACATGCCGCATGGCGGCACCTATCCGGGTGTAGCCGCTGGGCCGCAGGGCGGCGATGCGCCGTCGCACCGGCTCGCCCATGCGCTCTGCGAACTCCTTGACCGTCCTCACTGCGACAGCCTGTCGGCGATGGCTGGAGAAGGTGAGGATCGCGAACGGATCGCCGCAGGCTTCGAGGCCGAACGCCAAAGCGGTGAGCGCGGCCTTCTCCACGTCGAGGACCCGGCGGCCCTCGATCCAGCTGTCGGTCGAGAAGGAGCTGTCGACGAGAATGGCGGTGACGAGGTCCCGCGCCTGGTTTCCGGCGTCGACATAGACCCGGTCCGACACCGCCGCTCCGGCCGCGAGATCGGTGCGGACACGGACTATCGCGTCCATGTCCAGATCGCCGCCATCGGGCTGGGCGCGGCGCAGCTCGCGCCGCGGGCGCAGCGCCTCGAATCGCCGCCGGACATGCGCAATATGCCGGCGGACCGCCGGGTCCGGCACCCAGTCCTCACCGTTCTCGGGAGCCGTTTGCTGCCATACCGCGCAGTAGCCCGGCCGATAGCGCTCGCGATGCCAGTCCCATTCGGGATAGGTCAGCCGCATCGCCAACGGCGGCGACGAGACGGCAGCCGAGCCGGGCATGTCCAGCTCGAGGCGGACACGGCTGGCAGCGCGCCGTTCCGGGCTGCCGAGCGTGAGCTCGTCCATATCGTCGGCGGGGTGGCGTGCCGCCTCCGGGTCATCGTCATCCTCGGGCCGGCTGACTCCGGCCGCCTCCGCCGCCAACAGCAGGTATTCACCCTTGTTGATGAGGGTCAGCGGGTCGCGCCTGTTCTCCTCTGCCGGCGTGCGCCGACGGGCGCGCCGATGCCGGTCGTCGGCCGGCCCGGCCGTCTCGGATCCCGGCTGCGCCCCGTCCTTGTTGCCCAAGGCAACCGAACCGGCCTCGTCGCGGATCTCCCCCCACAGCGGGCTCGGCAGGAACGGGCGATAGCCTCTCGGCGTAGCGATCCCCGAAAGATCCGTGGCTTGAGAGAGCAAAAGGCCGACGATCGGCCCGCCCGCCGACATATCGCCGTGCAGATGCCGGATCGCGGATTCCACAGCGGCCTCTGCCGGAGGCAATCGCCGCTCCGGTCGCAGGGCGAGCAAGGCCGTGCCGAGCCTGGCATGGCGCCGGCGCAGACCGGGAAAGGCCGCGAGCACGGCAGCCGTACGGCTCGCGGCCGCGCGCAGGCGCATGATGTCTCGCCGGAGCGGGTCCGGATCGGCTGCATGGCGTTCCCCGCCCGCGAGAAAGGCCACGAGCCAGACATAGAGGTCGCGGTTGAGCCCGGCGGTCGGCAGGCAATCGAGCATCGGCGGCAGCAGCACGAGCTGGCTGGTGCGCTCCGCAAGCGCCAAGCGCTCGTCCGCCATGCCCAGCCGCTGAGCGAGGCGCAGGCGATGGCGCGAGGTCGCTGGCCCGCCGGCCACCAGCTCGAGCCCCGGGTCGCCGCCGAGGCCCCGGAAGAGAACGGCGAGCCGCTTGCGCTCGTCCTCGAGCCGCACGGCAGCCTGCGGAAATCGCGGCAGGCTCGCACGCGTCCCGACCAGGCGATGCCAGAGGCGCCCGAACTGCTCCTCATATTCCAGGACGGCGAGGCTCACCCCATGCTCGCACGCACGAGCTCGCGCAGGCCCGCCTTGACGTCCGGGTCGTCCGACAAGGGCTCGATAAGGGCGTGCTCGACAGCTGTCGCGGGATCGAGACCGGCACGGATCAAGGTCGCGGCATAGATGAGAAGGCGCGTCGAGGCGGCCTCCTCGAGGTCCATGCCCTTGAGCGAGCGGATACGCCCCGCGAGGTTGATCATGGGCCGAACCTGCTCGGGCTCGAGCCCGCTCTCGGCCGCTACCACGCGGAGCTCGACCTCGGGCCGCGGGAAGTCGAGCTCGGCCGCGACGAAGCGCTGACGCGTGCTGGGCTTCAGGCTCTTGAGGATGTTCTGGTAGCCGGGGTTGTAGGAGACGACGAGCATGAACTCGGGCGGTGCCGCGACCAGCTCCCCAGTGCGCTCGAGCGGGAGAACGCGGCGGTCGTCGGTCAGCGGGTGCAGGACCACCGTCACGTCCTTGCGCGCCTCGACGACCTCGTCGAGGTAGCAGATGCCGCCCTCGCGGACCGCCCGCGTGAGCGGACCGTCGATCCAGACCGTCTCGCCGCCCTTGAGCAGGTAGCGCCCCGTCAGGTCGGCGGCCGTCAGGTCGTCGTGACACGAGACCGTATGCAGCCGTCGGCCCAGCCGGGCCGCCATATGGGCGACGAACCGCGTCTTCCCGCAGCCGGTCGGCCCCTTGAGCAGCAGCGGCAGACGCTCACGCCAAGCCACCTCGAACAGCTCGCACTCCCGACCCTGCGGCAGGTATAGCGGTGGGGCGGCCGAAACCGCCCTCAAGCTGGCCACGCTCCCCATCTCGATCACTCGGCCGGAGCCAGGCCGCCGGCGTCACCTCGAACGTCGCGCGCCGTGAGCTGCTCGCGAACCGGCCCCAGCACGGCATAGACGAACATCGCGGCACCGATCGAGAACATGACCCCGGCCCCCAGCCGCATCCAGTAGAACAAGGCCAGCTGGTCCTGAACGTCCATGAAGCTGTAGCCGCCGACCACGCGCTGCATGTGGGTCTGGATCACGCCGGCGAAGGTGAGGGTGAAGGTCATGAACGCCATGGCCGAGGTCATGATCCAGAAGCTCCACATGTTGAGCTGCTGGTTGTAGGGCTGCAGACCGCGCAGGGCCGGCATGGCGTAGGTGATGATGGCGAGGTTCAGCATCACATAGGCGCCGTAGAAGGCGAGATGCCCATGCGCCGCGGTGACCTGGGTGCCGTGCGAGTAATAGTTGACGAAAGAGAGCGTATGCATGAAGCCCCAGACGCCCGCGCCGAAAAACGCGACCACCGGGCAGCCCAGGCTCCAGAGCAGCGCCGCCCTGTTCGCGTGCTCCCTGCCGCCGCGGTAGGTCAGCATGAACGCCCAAATCACCATGGCGAAGAACGGCGCTATCTCGAACGTGCTGAACACCGAGCCCAGCCACTGCCAGTAACCAGGTGTACCGATCCAATAATAATGGTGACCAGTGCCGAGAAGACCTGTGAACAGACTGAGGCCGACGATAATATAGAGCCATTTCTCGACTACCTCACGGTCGACGCCGGTCACCTTGATCAGGAGATAGGCGAGGATCGCTGCCATGATCAGCTCCCACACGCCCTCGACCCAGATATGGACGACCCACCACCAATAGATCTTGTCGACCACGAGGTTGCCCGGATTGTAGAATGCGAACAGGAAGAACACGCCTGCACCCCACAAGCCCAACAGCAGCACCGAAGACACGGCCGTCTTGCGGCCCCTCAGGACCGTCATGCTGATATTGTAGAGGAACAGGAGTATGGCAGCGGTGAGGGCCAGCTTCACGTAGATGGGCTGCTCGAGGAATTCCCTGCCCTCGTGGATGCGGAACAGATAGCCGACCACCGCGACACCGGCGGCGCCGAAGAACAGCCAGAACTGCACTTTGGCTATGAGCGGGCTCTCGATGTCGCGCTCCGCCTCCTCCGGCAGCAGATAGTAGGTAGCACCGAAAAAGCCGAGCAGCAGCCAAACGATCAACGCGTTGGTATGGATCATACGAATGATGTTGAACGGCAAGAGCTCGGAAACGAAGTTGGGCCAGACATAGACAAATCCAGCGAGCACACCGAAGGTCACTTGCGCAAGAAACAACACCAGCGCACCGGTGAAGTAGATGAACGCGATCTTCTGCGTGGGATAACGCATCGGTCTTTACCTCGTTCGCGTGTTCTCAACCGGCCTCGTTCGGCGGCCAGCCCTGGGTGTCGACCTTGCTCGACCATTCGAGGAAGCGGACGAGATCGTCGAGCTCCTGGTCCGTGAAGTCGAACTTGGGCATCTGGCGCCGGCCCTCGATCCCGGTCGGCTGGGACAGGATCCATGCCTTGAGCTGCTCGCGCGCACCCTCGGGATCGTCCTTTCCACCGTAGCGAACGAAGACATTGCCGACTTCGGGCGCGAAATAGGCACCTTCGCCGAAGATGGTGTGGCAACCGATGCAGGCGTGCTTCTCCCACACCCACTTGCCGCGGATCACCGCATCGTCGAGAGGGGCTGCCGAGATCGCCGTCGTGGTGGCGTGCCAGTGCGACTGCAGCACGAGCACTGCGAACACGATGAAGAAGAACAGCGATCCGCCGTAGAAGATATTGCGTGCCGCCGCCTTGGTGAGACCTTCGCCCATGCAGCCCCCCAGCGCCATCCCGCTGCCTGGCCGCAAGTTGGCGCCGCGGAAGGCAGGGGTCCTTGATCGCGGTCAAGTGACGGCGCTCGATCCTGGGGCAGATTGGGATGAAATGCCGAACGATCCGTCGAGGCCCGATGACTGCCCGTGCCGACCGCTTCCGGGACTGCCTGCGCATCGTGGCGCGGGGCCCTACCTTGTCACGGCCGTTGGACGCGGCCGAGGCCGAGGAGGCGTTCGGCCTGATCCTCGATGGCGCCGCATCGCCCATGCAGGTGGGTGCCTTCCTGCTCGTGCTGCGCCAGCGCGGCGAAACCAGCGCCGAGATCACCGGCATGGTGCGAGCCGCCCAGACGCGCCGTTTCCTGGTCGACCTGCCTGCTGCCGATCTCGACTGGCCCTCCTATGCCGACGCACACCGACAGCTTCCCTACTTCCTGCTGGCGGCAAAACTGGTCGCGGAAGCCGGCGTGCGGGTGCTGATGCATGGCGGCGCAGGTGCAGGCGAGGCCGCCACCCGGCATGGACTGGCGGCTCTCGGCGTGCCCGTTGCGTCGTCGGCGCGGCAGGCGGCGGCGCAACTGGCGGCGGCCGGCCTGGCATATCTCTCGCTCGAGTCGCTGTGCCCACCGCTCGCCGAGCTGTTCGCCCTGAAACCCGTGCTCGGGGTACGGACCGCAGTCAACACCGTGGCCCGCGAGCTCAATCCCTCGGGCGCACCGGCACAGATTCAGGGCGTGTTCCATCCGCCCTACATCCCGCTGCACATCGCGACCCAGCAGGCTCTCGGCCAGCAGCGGGCGCTGACCTTCAAGGGCGGCGGCGGCGAGGCGCAGCGCAATCCCGACAAGCCCTGCCGCAGCGTCGTGCTGGTCGATGGCGCTGCCGGCGACCTGATCTGGCCCCACCTCGCGGCACCGGGTTGGCCCTGGCGCGGCGAGACGCTCGACGTCAGCCGGCTCGGAGGCCTCTGGCGGGGCGAATGGCATGAGCCGGCGCCGGTCGCGGCGGTCATCGGTACTGCCGCCATGGCGCTCTGGCTGGCTGGCAGAGCCCCGGATCCGGACACCGCGGATCAGCTCGCGGCGGTATTGTGGGACGAACGCGATCGAGCCTTGCCGATCGCCGCCTGATCGGCGTGCCGCGCCCCCCGGAAGCGCTAAGTGGCCATCGCCTGTGCCAGGATCAGCCGGACGAGGGCGCGGTCGGCTCCGATGGCACCGGCATAGGCGACATCCCTCGCCACCCCTGCCAGCGCCTCGCGCACGTCCTTGTCGCCATGCGGACCGTTGTCGAGAAACAGGCCCACCGCGACGACGTGCCCGCCTGGCATCACGGCAATCGCCTCAGCCGGTAGCGGGGACTCCTCGAGCAGCGCATATCCGACGGCAGCGAACCCGCAGCCTTGCAGGGTCTCGGCCACGGCAGCGGCGTGGCTTGCGCTGGCCACGTGCCGCGGCGTGCCGTGGCCGATCAGCAGCAGCGAGGTGTCGCCATGCGGCCATCCCAGCCGGTGGCACCAGGCGCCGGCGCGTGCGCGCACGAGCCGCCCGAGCCCGGGACTGTCCCCTACGGGCGAGGTCAGATGCCAGCGGCGATCGGGTGCGATCTCGCGGAGCCGATGGCGCAGAGCCTGATGAATGACGCCATCACTCATCAGCAGCGGCACGACCGTCACGGGATCGGGCGCATCCGCCATGGCCTCGGCGAGCGATGGAGACGCCTTGAGGCAGCCGACCCGGACCTGCGTCCAACGGCTGCGGCCACGGATCCTGCGCGCGTGCTCCACCGCCACGCCCGGCCCTCCTGCCACACCGTGGGTAGCGAGGATGAGGGTCCCAGCCATCTCAATGGCTCGTGCCGTCGGAGCGGCCGATCTTGTTGCCGACGTTGTACTTGCCGACCGGCTTGCTCATCGGCAGGCGCTTGACCACCTCGAACGTGGCGGCGTCGTAGACCACGAGCTCGCCGTCCAGCTCCGACACCGAGACCAGCGCAAAGCGACCGTCGCGCGAGAACTCGACGTGGCCAGTGGACTTGCCGGGCGATGGCTGAAGGGTCCGGACGATCTCAAGCGTGCGCTCGTCCAGGATCTGCAGCTTGTCCTTCTCGGGCCCGAGCGAGACGTCGACCCATGCGTAGGGACTGGCCTCGTGGCCGCGCATGAAGAAGCCGGGCCCCAGGGTCTCGACGCGCTTGACGACCTTCCAGTCCTTCAGGTCGACGACGCTGAGCGCCGCCTCCTTCAGGTGCGGCGTGGCCAGTACCCCGCGGCCCTGGAAGCGGAAGGCGATGCCCGAGCCCAGATGCGGCAGGCCGGGCAGCGGCAGCTCCGCGATCTCGCGCCGCACATCCAGATTGACCACGATCCCCCGGCCGCCGTCGCGGCTGGAGCCGATCAGGTTGTCATAGGAGGGGTCGAAGAAGAAGTCGTCGAGCGGCTCCTCGAGCGCCGTGCGCCGGATCGGAAATCGCTCACGGCTGGCCAGTCCCTCCACCATGCCGGCCTCGTGGCTGTGGACCAAGCCCGAGAAGCTCGCTGCGGCGTCGGGACTGTAGGAGACCTCCCAGATTTCGGGGAGGTCCTTGAGGGCCAGCACGAAACTCTGGCGCGGCGCCGCCTGATAGACCGCACTCACGCGCGAGGCGGTCTTGTGGAAGGGATCGTCGACGGTCTTCACCTGCAGCGGAGCCAAGGTCGCGGCGTCCAGCAGAACCAGGGTCGCCGGCAGGTAGTTCGCGACAGCGACGACCTGGCCATCGTCGGAGATCGCGATGTTGCGGCTGTTGATGCCGGCCCGCACCTCGGCGACCGTCTGGAGGCTCCAAAGGTCGTAGCGCGTGACCCAGCCGTCGCGCGACATGAAGGTGACGAAGCGTCCGTCCGGGCTGAACTTGGGGCCGCCGTGCAGCGCGAATCGGCTGGGAAAGCGCGCCAGCGGCTCGAAGCGATCGCCGTCGAGGATCGTGACGTGATGGTCGCCCGCCTCCACCACGACGAACAGATTCAGCGAATCGGCCTGCCACCGTGGCCGATCGGGCAGCGTCTCGGGTGCGACCAGAACGGTACGGCTGGCCTCGATCTCGGCCATCCCCCATCGCGGCGTCTCCGCCAGCGGCTCGCGGATGAGGCCAGCCAGTGCTGCGATGTCCGCTTCGTTCAGGGTGCCTGCAAAGCCGGGCATCTGGGTCGCCTGCCGGCCATCGCGAATCACCGCGGCGATAGCCTCGGGCTTGATGCGCGCGAGGCTTTCCGGGAGGAGCGCCGGCCCCATGGCCCCCAGACGATCGGCGCCGTGACAGGATGCGCAGTGCTCGGCGAAAAGCGCAGGGGCGTCGGCCGCAGCAGCCGGAGCCGCCAGTGCCAGCAGGAGCGCCAGGCTAGGCCACGGCCGCGGCATCGCGAGCCTCCATCCCGAGCTCGGCGTCGGAGAGATAGCAGGCGGGATCCTCCGCCCAGGGATTGCCATGGACGCGGAGTGCCCGGATGCGGGTGTTGCCGCCGCAGATCGCCTGCTCGGGGCAGACCCCGCAGCGGCCCTCGAGCGGTCGCGGCCGGCGCTTGAGACCGGCCATCACCGGATCGGTCACGTCGGCCCAGATCTCGCCGAACGGACGATCCTTGACGTTGCCGAGATCGTAGCTCCACCAGAAGGTGTCGGGGTGTACCTGCCCCAGATTGTCGATGTTGGCGACGTTCACGCCACTGGCATTGCCGCCCCAGGCTTCCAGCTTGGCGCGGATGTGAGCGGTGCTGTCGGGGAAGCGGCGCTCGACCCAGCGCAGCAGGTACACGCCATCGGCATCGTTGTTGCCGGTGACGAACTCGGTCGACCTGCCTTCCCGGACATGCGCCCAGCAGCGCTCGAACAGAAGGTCCATCACAGCCCGCGTCGTGCGGTGATGCGCGTCGGCGTCGCGATAGCGGTCCCCCCGGCCCGAATAGACCAGATGCGAGAGATAGAACTTGTCGAGCTTCTCCGCCTCCATCAGGTCGAGCATCGCGGGCAAGCTCTCGACGTTGCGTTCGGTGACCGTGAAGCGCAGGCCGACCTTGATGCCGAGACCGCGGCAGCGGCGGATGCCGGCGAGGGAGGCGGCATAGGCGCCGGGGATACGGCGGAACCGGTCGTGGACCGCACCGATGCCGTCGAGGCTCACTCCGACATAGTCGTAGCCGACGGCCGCGATCCGTCCGGCGCAACGCTCGTCGATCAGGGCGCCGTTGCTGGACAGGCCCACATAGAACCCCATCCCTTTGGCGCGGGCCGAGATCTCGAAGATGTCGTGGCGCAGCAGCGGCTCGCCGCCCGACAGGATCAGGACCGGCACGCGCGCCGCCTTGAGGTCGTCCATGACGCGGAAGACCTCGGCCGTGGTCAGCTCGCCCGGAAAGTCGACGTCGGTCGACAGCGAGTAGCAGTGGATACAGTTGAGATTGCAGCGGCGGATGAGGTTCCAGATCACCACCGGGCCGGGCGGCCGCGCCTGCCGGACGGGAGTGGGCTCGATCAGCTCGCGCATGAACTGGCTCAGGCGGAACATGCTGACCTCACTCTCCGAGCCGCAGGCCGGTCTTCTTGAGGATCGCGGTGCTGTAGAGGACCTCGTGGGCGCGGCAGGATCCGCCGAGCAGGCGGGCGATAACCGCGACCTCCGTCTCGACCTCGGCACGATTGCGGCCGTGCACCATGGCGAACAGGTTGTACGGCCAAGCCGGCGGCCGGCGCGGACGGCGATAGCAGTGGCTCACCGCAGCCAGGGCACCCACCCTGGGGCCGAGCGCGCTGACGGCGTCGTCGTCGACGTCCCAGACGCTCATCCCGTTGGCGCGGTAGCCGAGCGCATAGTGGTTCGGCACGGCGCCGATGCGGCGGATGATGCCGGTCGCCAGCAGGCGGCCCAGGCGCGACATCACGTCCTCGGCCGACAATCCGAGTTGCTCGGCCACGGCACGGTAGGGCTCGCGACAGAGCGGCAACCCTGCTTGTGTCGCGCGCACGATGGCCCGATCCGCGGCTTCGAGCGCCACGGCACTCACGCCCTCAGTTTCAGCTCGAGGAAGTACTCCTCGAGCTTGGGCAGATTGAGGACTTCCAGTCCCGTCAGCGCTTCGATCTCGGCAATCAGGCCATCGATCCGCTCGGGCCGCTCGGTGCCGAGGACGAACCACATGTTGAGCCGGTGGTCCCGCCGGTAGTTGTGGGCGACCTCCACGTATCCATTGACCAGCTGTGCCACACCGCCGAACCGCTCCTCGGGCACCGCCATCGCGCAGAGCGTGAACGCACCGCCGAAGGCCGTGGCGTCGTACATCGGTCCGAACCGGGTCAGAATTCCATCCTCGCGCAGGCGCGTGACAGCCTCGATCAGGTCGTCCTCCCCCATGCCGAGGCTGGCCGCCACCTGCACGAACGGACGGGCGGTCAGCGGGAAACCGCCCTGCAAAGCATCCAAGATCCGGCGGTCGCTCTCGCTCAGCACCGCTGTTCCGGCGCGGCGTAGCGCGCTCCCCGCTGCTTGAACCGCCGCGCGCTGAACAGGACATCCCGCGCCAGGCCGCCGAGGCCGGCGGCGGCCGTCGCTTCCTCGACCTGCGCCAGCACCGTGTCGCGATCTTGGCCGTGGATCATGCAGAACAGATTGTAGGGCCAGGCCGGCGGACGACGCGGCCGTCGATAGCAGAGCGTCACGAAGGGCAGATCACGAAGGCGAGCACCGGCGCCCGGAACCCGATCGTCCGGGACGTCCCACACGGTCATCGCATTGGCTCGCCAGCCCAGCTCATGGTGGCGCACCACGATCCCGAGCCTGCTGATGACGCCCTCGGCCAGCAGCCGCTCCAGGCGGGCCAGAACCGTCTCCTCGCTCAGGCCCAACGGCTCGCCGATGGCAGCGTACGGGCGTGACACCAGCGGCAATCCCGCTGCCACGGCAGCCAGCAGGGCACGGTCCGCTGTTTCGAGCGTCATGACAGCCGGAATCCAAGGTCGAGCCGGAACGCCTCTTCCAGCGGCAGGTCGAGGACGGGAAGGCTGGTGCGGTACTCGATCTCGCGCACGACCTGCTCGACCCGCCATCTCGAGGTGGCGGCGATCACGAACCAGAGGTTCAGGCGGTGCTCCCGCTCGTAGTTGTGGTTCACCTCCGCAAAGCCGCTGACGAAGTCTGCGACCGCATCCAGCATCTCCTGCGGCACCTGCATCGCGGCAAGGGTGCTCCAGCCGGCGCGATGCGGCGTGACCACGGCGCCCACGCGCGAGACGGCACCGTTCGCAACCAGACGCCGCAGGATCGCCAGCAGCTCTTCCTCGGTGATGCCGAGACCATCCGCCATCAGAGCATAGGGACGTGGCTCGAGAGGCAGGTCGCGCTGGAACGTGTCGAGCAGGCCGAGCTCGACGGATGTCAGGGTCACGGGCTCGATGCTCATTGTCCGATCCGATTGGCGCGGGCGGTGAAGAAGATGCCGGACGGCTTGCGGATCGACAGCTTGGCCCTGGGGGTCAGGGTCGCGCTGTCGTAGACCAGCACGGCATCGTCGTCCCGGGCCGAGATCCAGGCCTGATCGCCGCGCGGCGTGAACTCGATGTGCAGGACGGCCCGACCGGGCTGCAGGGTCGCCACGACGGTGCGCGTCGGGACGTCGATCACCTGCACCCGATCATTGTCCGGGTGGGCGAAATTCACCCACACCTGTCGACCGTCGGGTCGCGCCACTGCGAAGACGGGCTGGCCCGCCGTCGGAATCCGGGCCGTCTCCTGCCATGTCGCCTTGCTCACGACGAGAAGCTCGTGGCGGCCGACCGCCGGAAGGTACAGCTCGTCCCCGGCTGCGGCCCAGCCCTCGAAGTGCGGCATCTTGTAGACGGGCAGCGGCGCCTCGCCCTTGCCGTAGCCGTCGAGGACCCGGCGTGGTCCGGCGCCGAGATTCCACAAGTCGAGCAGCTCGACGCCATCCTCCCCGAACAGGCCAGCCAGATAGTACCGACCGTCGGGCGTGACATTGCCGTCGTAGGGAAGATGGCCGACGCCGGGGAATCTCTCGACCCGCGGCCGTGCCGGATCGTCGAGGTCGGCGACCCAGATCTCGCCGGCGTCGTAGAGCGACCAGACGAACCGGCGCCCCGGCGCGTCGACCAGCCCGACTGTCTTGGACAGGCGCCCACCATCGCCCCAGGAAGCCGGGATGTCGGCGACAGGAGCGAGGCTCCTGGCATCGAACACCCTCACGCCGCCCGGCTCATAGTTCGATACGGCGATCAACTGTCCATCATCGCTGATCGCACCGCCGATCGCATTTCCGGCCTGCACGATCCGCCCGGCGAGCGTCTGATCGAGCAGGTCGATCTTCGACAGGCCGCCATCGCGGCCGAACAGATAGGCGAAGCGGCCGTCGCGGCCGAACACTGCCGAGGCGTGGCTGAGATCTCCGAGCCCCTCGATTCGGCCCAAGACGGTGGCCGTGCTGTTCTCGACCACCACGACCGAGCCGGCCTCGCGCTCGACCACGATCCCTAGATCGCCGGTCCCACGCAGTTCGGCGGCCTGCGCTGGCAGGGTGACGGCGAGCGCCATCGCGAGCCATCGGACGGTCACGGGATGTCTCCGCTTTGTAAGCGACGGGCCAGCCACAACGCCTCGTCGGGCGCTATCTCGAAGGCCCAGGGCGGCATGGGCGTCCCGGGAACACCACCGAGAATGATCTGCGCCAGCCCCTCGGGCTGCTGTGCGGTGAGGCTCGCAGGCAGAAGCGGCGGGCCCAGCCCCCCTTTGAGCGTCAGCCCATGGCACGAGCCGCAGTCCTGACGCAAAAGGTAGAGCAGGTCCGCTTGCCGGGCCGGCGGAGGCTCGGCGCCCCACGCCGCGAGCGGCATGCATGCCAGGAGCAATGCGAGGCGCTCAGCCATGGCCGGCCACGGGCGCGAACAGCCGGCTGTCGAGCCGCTCCCGCGCCGAGAGCCCGACGCCGTGCGCTACGACATCGACGACTGCACCGATGATGAAGAGCGTGGGCGAGCCCGGGCGCGCCGGAGCGGACGCCGCGGCCACCTGCGCCAATGTCGTCCGGACGATGCGCTGGCTCCGGTCACAACCGTCCGTGATCGCGGCCACGGGTGTTGCGGGCCCGAGGCCGTGCGCTACCAGCTTCTCCGCGATCGTGGCGATCTGGCCATGCCCCATATAGACGACCAGCGTCGTTTCCGTGTCGGCCAGACCGGCCCAGTCGAGGTCGAGCGGCTCGTCGGCCCGGCAATGGCCCGTGACGAACCGCACCGAGCGGGCGAGGCCGCGATGGGTCAGCGGAATGCCCGCCGCGGCAGCACAGCCGAGGGCGGCCGTGACGCCGGGGACGACCTCCACTCGAATGCCGTGACGCAGGAGGTGGATCGCCTCCTCGCCGCCACGACCGAACACGAACGGATCGCCCCCCTTCAGACGGACCACGACCCGGTCCGGCGCGGCCGACGCGACCAGCAGGTCGTTGATCTCGTCCTGCGAGCGCACGTGCCGCCCCACCGCCTTGCCGACGTCGATTCGGCGGGCCTTGTCATTGCAGAGTTTCAGGACGCCATCGCCGACGAGGCGGTCGTGAACGACGATGTCCGCTATCTGCAGCAGCCGGGCGGCGCGGAGCGTGAGAAGATCCGCATCGCCCGGACCCGCCCCGACGAGATACACGAGTGGAGGATGCATGATCGCTTCCGCCGCCGGTACGCTGTGTCAGTAGATGTCCTTGCGGGTGTTGAGCACGTTGAACTTGCCCGTCGGCGTGATCAGACGCGGATCCTTGATCACGTGCTTGAGCTGCAGGGTCTTGTCGTCGACGACGACGATGGCGCTCTCCTGGTCCTTGCCGTTCCAGACGGAGAACCAGACCTCGCTGCCGTCCTTGTTGAACTCGCCCTGCACGACGCGGCGCTGGCCCTCCGATATTCCCGACCATTCGCCGATCGGCAGCACCTCGTATTCGATCTCGTCATCCGGTTTCGCACCCAGCCCGTCGATCTTGAACACGGCCACCGAGGCGGCGATCTCCGCCTCGGGGTTGAGCGTGGTGTCGATGTAGATGTGGTTGCTCTGCGGATGGGTCTTGATGAACAGCGAGCCACCGCCCTGTCCCGTCAACGTCTGCACCGCCTTCCAGGCGCTGTCGGGATGCTTCTCCGGGTCAGTGCCGATGACTGTGACATGCTCGCTGCCGAGATGCGAGGTCGCCCAGACCGGCCCGAACTTCGGATGGACGAAGTTGGCGCCGCGGCCGGGATGGGGTGTGTCGCCCGCGGTCTCGATCAGGGCCGAGAGCTTACCTTCCTTGGTGTCGATGACGGCCACCTTGTTGCGCGCATTGGCGGCGACCAGGAAGTAGCGGCCCGTGCTGTCGAAACCGCCGTCGTGCAGGAAGCGCTCGGCCGCGATCGACGTGACCTTGAGATTCTCAAGATCGGTGTAGTCGACCAGGTCGATGAACCCGGTCTCCTTGACGTTGACCACGAATTCCGGCCGGAAATGCGAGGACACGATCGAGGCGACACGCGGTTCCGGATGGTAGTTCTGCTCGTCGTAGATCATGCCGCGCGTGCTGACGATCTTGAGCGGCTCGAGTGTCGGGCCGTCCATGATCACATATTGCGGCGGCCAATAGGCGCCCGCGATCGCATACTTGTCCTCCCAGCCTTCCATCTTCGATGTCTCGACCGAGCGGGCCTCGATGCCGATCTTGATGCTCGCCACGATATCGGGCGGGTCCATGTAGAGGTCGATGAGCTTGAGGACGCCGTCACGGCCGATCACGTAGAGGTAACGGCCCGATGCGGACATGCGCGAGATATGGACTGCGTAGCCCGTCGGGAAGATCTTGACGATCTCGTATGTCTTGCCGTCGATCAGCGCCACCTCGCCGGAGTCACGGAGAGTCACGGAGAACAGGTTGTCGAGATCCAGCTTGTTCATCTGGCTGGTCGGCCGCTGGTCGGCCGGAACCACCACCTGCCAGCTGCCGCGCATCTCCTTCATGCCCCACTCGGGGGGTGCCACCGGCTCATTGAGCAGGTAGCGTGTCATGACATCGATCTGGGCCTCGGTGAGATCTCCGGACGTGCCCCAGTTCGGCATGCCGGCCGGCGAGCCATAAGTGATGAAGTTCTTGAGGTAGTCGTAGCCAAGCTCGCGGGTCAGATCGGTGGTCAGCGGCTTGCCGGTGGCCCCCTTCCGCAGAACGCCGTGGCAGCCGGCGCAGCGCTGGAAGTAGATGGTGTTGGCCTGGTCGGCCTCGGCCTGGGTCAGCGCCGGGATGCCTTCCTCCGCTCCCGGTGCCGGCAGTTGCTGCCCCGTCAGCATGTCCAGGCTCGGCTCGTACTGACCCGGGGCCGTGGTCTCGTGCTTCTTCAGCTCGGCCGGAACGGGTACCGCTTGCTGCGCCCAGGCAGCGGTGGCGGCTGCGAGGCCGATCGCCGTGGCCGTCGCCAGGGCCGGGAGACGAAGGGCACGATCTGGATTCATTTGATTGGTCCCCGTGCGGATCCCCGATCGATGACAGCTTAGGAGGCCGCCGGCGCCTCGCCTTGACCGCGGTCAAGGCCGCCTGCGCGCTGGCCAAGCATCCTCGGTGAAAGCCGCGCGGACGAAGGGGCGATGCGTGCCTGGCTGATCGCGACCTTGTTGCTGGTCTGCCTGCCTGCAGCCGGCGCCGAGCCCGGGCTGGATCTCCTCCGACGCGTCGTCCCGAGCGCCGACCGATTCGAGGCCGTGCCGGGACCTCCACCCTATTGGCTGGCCCGCCGGGCGGACGCGACGGTGGGCGCAGCGCTGTCGACCGCGGCAGCCATCGGCTCGATCGGCTACTCCGGCAAGCCCTTGGACATCCTGGTGGGGCTCGATCTCTCGGGCATGATCACCGGGGCCGTCATGCTGGAGCAGCACGAGCCCATCATGTCCACCGGAGCGAAGGCTACCGATTTCGACCTTCTGGTGGCCGGGCTCGTGGGCCGGTCCGTCCGCGAAGCGGTCAGTGCCGTTCGGGATGGCTCAGGCTCCGACCAGGTCGACGCGGTCGCCGGCGCCACCGTCTCCTCGTCGGTGATCGTGGATGCGGTCATGGCGGCAGCACGTGCCGTGGCACGTGAGATCGGGGCCCTGGATTCCGGAGGCGTCGATCTGGACCAGTTCGGCCGGGCGAGCTGGAACGAGCTCGTGGCCGACGGCTCGCTGGCGATGCGGCGGATCACGGGGACCGAGGTAACGGCCGCTCTCGCCGCCCTTGGGGCGACGCCGACGATCGCAGCCGATCCGGACGCGACCGTTGCAGAGCTCTGGGTCGGCCTTGCGTCAGTGGCGCGCATCGGACGCAACCTCATCGGCGATCACAAATACGCTGCGGCGACGGCGCAGCTGCGTGCAGGCGATCTCCTGCTCTTCGTCGGCGGCCGTGGCCTTTATTCCTTTCGGGGCACGAGCTGGCGCCGCGGCGGATGGTTCGACCGGATCCAGATCGCGCAGGGAGACCGAACCTGGCGCCTGGCGGCGGAGGGTCACATCCGGATCGACGAGATTTCGGCGGCAGATGCGCCAGCGCTGCGCGAGCTGTCGATGTTCACGATCCCGACCGGCAGCGGGTTCCGGGCCGACCTCCCATGGCGGCTGCAGCTGATGTTGCCGGGCCGTACCGCGACGGGAATGGAGACGGCCGCCATGGTGGATGTGCCCTACCAGCTTCCCGCGCGCTATTTCGTCCGGCCTGCCCCCGCCACGCCGCTGTGGGAGCGGATCTGGACGGCGCGCTGGCTCGACATCGCCGTGCTCTTCGCCGCCCTGGCCGTGCTCTCGGCCATCTTCTTCTTTCAGGAGTGGCTGACCGCCCGGCCCCGGCTGCTGCGTCGCATTCGGCTGGGCTTCCTCGGCTTCACGCTGCTCTGGCTCGGCTGGTACGCCACGGCGCAACTGTCCGTCGTCAACGTGCTGACGTTCGCCGCAGCGCTGCGCACCGGCTTCCGGTGGGACAACTTCCTGCTCGAGCCACTGATCTTCATCCTGTGGTGCGGCGTGGCCGCCGCGCTCATCCTGTGGGGACGCGGTCCGTTCTGCGGCTGGCTCTGTCCGTTCGGCGCCCTGCAGGAGATCCTGAGCCATGCCGCTCGTCGCCTGAAAGTGCCGCAATTGGCCGTTCCATGGTGGCTCCACGAGCGACTCCGCAGCCTGAAGTTCCTCATCTTCCTGGGCCTGTTCGCCATATCCCTCGGGGCCACCGGCTTCGAGCAGCACCTTGCGGAGATCGAGCCCTTCAAGACCGCGATCGTGCTGCATTTCTGGCGAGAGCCATGGTTCGTGGCCTGGGCGCTCCTGGTGCTCGGCATGGGATTGTTCGTCGAGCGCGCCTGGTGCCGGTATCTCTGTCCGCTGGGGGCGGCTCTGGCCCTGCCGGCGCGCCTGCGGCAGTTCGAGTGGCTCAAGCGGCGACGCCAATGCGGGGTCGAATGCCGCATCTGCGCTCTTCAATGCCCCGTGGGCGCCATTCAACAGGAAGGGCCCATTCATCCGGGCGAGTGCATCTACTGCCTGAACTGCCAGATCAACTACACGAACGACCATGTTTGTCCGCCCCTGATCGAGCGGCGCAAGCGCTCGGAGCGCTGGGCCGCGGCATCCCGACAGCCGACCGCCTGATCCACGGCTTGCCAATTCCCCGACCGTGCTGGACTATTCTGCGCCGCGGCCAGGGAGGAGTGCGTGGCGGAGCACGGACATGGCGGGATTGACCAATGGGCGTCGATCGCGCGCCACAGCGGACTGACCTCCGTCGAGTTGGAGCTGGTGCGGGCGACGCCCGTGTTCAGCGGTCTGAGCCCGGTAGCGACAGTTCCCTTGCTGGAGGGAGCCATCGCCAAGCCGTTCGCCCGCCATTCGGTTCTGTTCCTCCAGGGCGAGCCGGCAACCCGCTTCTTCGTCGTGCTGGATGGCTGGGTCAGGCTCTATCGGCAGGCACCTCAGGGCCAGGAGATCACCATAGCCGTGTTCAGCCGCGGCGACAGCTTCGCCGAGGCCGTCGTGCTCCAGACCATGAACTTCCCGGTGAGCGGCCAGGCGATCGCCGACAGCCGCCTGCTGGTGATTCCGGCCGACAGCTTCCTGCGCCATCTGCGCGGCAGCACGGATCTGTGCCTCAAGGTCATGGCTGCTATGGCGCGCCGGCTGCAGGGTCTGGTCATGCAGCTCGAATCGGTCTCGAGCCGGCCCACTCTGGAGCGCCTGGCTCTCTTTCTGCTCCGGCTGTGTGACGGCAGCCCGGGCCCCTGCCGCATCGAATTGCCGCTGGACAAGAACCTGATCGCGGCACGCCTCGGCATGCAGCCCGAGACATTGTCGCGCTGCCTGGCCAAGCTGCGCCGTGCCGGAGTCGAGAGCGACGGGGCGACGCTGTGGGTAACGGAAGTCGCACGCCTCCGCGCGATCGTCGCCCACAGCGGGGATGTCGCCGACGGCTGACGCACTCCTGCAGCCGCAGCGTTGCCGCCCGACCTCGCCGGGTGCAACCATCGCGAGGCGGAGTCGCCGAACGGAGCTCTGAATAGCCAGATTGCGTGCTGGATGAGGGCTTTGGGGAAGCGAAAGCCGCGGTATGGGGTCGTTCTCGTCTCGTCCGGGTGCCGGCGCACCTTCGATTGGGCGAGCCGGACCCGACAGGCCTCCGGCCCAATCTCAGAGGGCCTTGTCGAATCGCGGTGCCCGGACGCCCGACTGAAGCATCTGGACGAGGTGGAAAATTCCGAAAACCGGCAATCCGGTCTCGCGCTGTACCGCTTCCGCAAATGGCTGCAGGTTGGTGCATTCGAGCACGATGACCGACAGGTCGGGATGCGCGTCCCGAAGCGACCGGCAAGCCGCCACGATTTCCTTCTCGACCGCGTCGACATCGATCTCGAAGACGTCCTTGCCCTCGGTCTCGAGAATGGCCGAGCGGAAGGCGACACTGTCCTCGAGCCCGCGCAGAACGGTCTTTCCGCCCAGCACGATTCCGGCCGCGCTCAGATGCCGCTCCGAGAGGCTTGCTGCATTGGCGGTAACGATCCCGATCGTCTTGTTTCCGACCATCGCGCGGATCAACGGAACGAGGAACAGGCTCGACGTCACGACGGGCACGGTCACCGCCTCGGCGATCTCCTCCTGAACGACAGTCAGGAATCCGCAGGTCGTAGTGATCGCCTTGACACCTTCTTCCTCGAGTTGCCGTGCTGCTGCGATGAAGTTCGGAAGCAGTTTTCGCGCCCGGTCGGCCGTTGCCACAATCTCGGTCTGCGTCGCGGCCTGGACGACCTTGTAGCGGATCGGGAACGGGAATGTCCGGGCGTTTGCGATGTCACCGTGAATTCGCGGGAATCTGGTATCGAGAACCAGAACGCCCACATCCTGGCCGTAGACGCCGTATCCACCTCTGGTCATCATCTCACCGATACGAGCAACGGGCTCTGGTCGCGGCCAGTCCGCCGCGTCAGAGCATTCGTGGAGCGGTCGAACTTGGTTGCAAGGATTACCTGTGACGTAACATGCTCAACACTCCGGATCTGGCTAATATCCGAGAGCAGCGCGTCAAGGTCCTCTAGTTGAGGTACCTCGACCCAGCAAACGATATCACTTGGGCCGTCGATAGAATGACAAGCGACAATCTCGGGGAATCCGCCCAATGATCCGATGACCTGCGCCGTCTGCTTCTGCAGGAGATCTATGAAGATCAACGCGCGTGTCACCTCGCCATCGAAATTCGGCGCGACAATCGCAGAGTACCCGAGGATGACGCCTTCCCTCTCGAGGCGGGCAATCCTCTCGTGGATCGTCGACCGGGCAAGGCCGAGAATGCGTGCGATCTCGGTTGCTGACCTGCGGGCGTCGCCCTGAAGGAGAGCGATGAGCTCCCGGTCGATCATGTCCCTGATCTTACTCGACATCGCCGTTTCATCCCCCTGACCGCCGCGGCGGACCATCGTGATCCTTCGTGCGGCGGCCCCATAGCTATGCGCATCGGTGGATGAAAAAAAGTGTTGCATATGCGGTATATGATGAGTTTTCCTCATCATGAGGTCATCCCAGGGATCCGAGATGAAACGGCTCGTGCCATCCTTGACGTCGCTTCAGGCCTTCGAGGCCGCCGCACGTCATCTGAACTTTACGCGGGCCGCGGAGGATCTCGATCTGACGCAAAGCGGGATGAGCCGCCAGATCAGAACGCTCGAGAACTTCCTCGGAATTAACCTGTTCGAGCGAAACGGGCCGAGGCTCGTCCTGACCGAGATCGGCGAAATCTATGCAAAGGACATAGCGTTTCTCCTCGACAAGCTGGAGGAGGTTTCCGTTGATGCCGTCCGCGGACGGCGCGCGCACACCGGTCTCTTGATCGGCGCGGCGCCGACGCTGGGAGCGACTTGGCTGGCGCCCCGACTGGTCGGCTTTGTCGACCGATATCCGGAAGCTATCGTCGAGGTGATCCTCGCTCCGGATGCTATCGACTTCGAGGAGAGCATTGCCGACCTCGCCGTTGTGCGGTCCGCGGGGCCGATATCCGGTGCCCGGACCTACAACCTGTTCGAGGAAGAGATCGTCGTCGTCGCGTCTCCGAAGCTGATCTCCCGCGGAACGCAACTCAGGCCGATTGATTTTGCCCGTTTCCGACTTCTCCAGAATGCCAGCAGACCACGCTTTTGGTTGCAATGGCTGAACGCCATGCAAATCGAATATTCGGGCTTCATCCAAGGCCCCCGCTTCGCGGACAGCGGAATGGCGATCAAGGCCGCAATCTCCGGGCTCGGTATCGCCGTCGCTCCGAAGATCTTCATCGAGGAGGAAATTGCACGCGGCGTCCTCCATACCCCGTTCGGTCCGCCGACCGCCTCGGGCGAAGACTATGTTCTCGTCTATCCCGAAAGGAAGTCGAACAAGGGTCTCGTCAGGCCTTTTCGGGACTGGATCCTCCGGGAGACCCGCCACATGCGGCATCGGAAGGCGTCATCCCAGGGCAGTGCAGGCGCATAGCGTTCGATCTGAGCCGCACCGGGACCGGTGACGTATGCGAGGCAAAATGATCGTGCACGGCCCGTACCCGGGTCGCTGCGAAATGCGCCGACCTGGACGGACGAGGCGATCCGGCTGTTTGGCTGCTCGTGACGTCGAGCCTGCCTATGGCAGCTGCCGTCGTTTCGTCGGTGGACGGGCCTGCAGCCGACGAAATATCCGTTTCGGTTGACGTCGTGACGAATAGAATGGGGGCTAGCCATCCGCTGATCTCGCCCGCGGGCGGCGCGACCGTTGGGGGAGACGGCATGGCGGTGGCGCGATGATGAGCCCAGGGGACCGAGACGAGAGAGGAATTTGCCCGATGGGAGACGCCCCTCAGTCCCAGCTCCCCCGTGGACGCGCTCGGCATGCCGCCGGAGGAGATGGCCGACTCGGCTACGAGGTGCCGGCCGCCTTCTGATTGCACGAGACCGACTCAAGCCTCAGGCCGATCAGGGAACATCAAGGAATGAAGAAATCTGCGCTGCGAACCGCCCTGGACTGGCTCTATCTCGCGACCGGATGGCTCGCCGGGATTTTCCTGATCGCGATCTTCGTTCTGATGATGTTGTTGTCGATAGGTCGACAAGTCGGGTTCAATATTCCGGCGGGGGACGATTTCGTCTCCTGGTGCATGGCGGCGACGGCCTTCCTCGGCCTCGCCTATACCCTCAAAGCCGGCGACATGATCCGGGTCGGCCTTCTCATCGATCGACTTGGTGGTCGCGTGCGCCGGTTTTTCGAGATCGTCTCGCTTGCGGCCGCCGTGGGTTTCATCGGCTTTTTCGCATGGCACGCCGTTCAGCTCACTTACGATTCCTGGAGCTTCAACGACGTTGCGGGCGGTGTCGTGCCGGTGCCGCTGTGGATCCCGCAGCTCGGCTACTCGATCGGGCTCGTGGTTCTCTTCGTGGCCTTCGTGGAAGAGCTCGTCATCGTCCTCCTCGGCGGAAAGCCGACGTATGAAAAGCCACCCCCGCAGACGGCCGAGGAAGTCATCGAGCGGGCACTCGAGAGCGGGGTGTGATCTATGACGTTGATCGAAATCTCGGTAATCCTGGTTTTCCTGCTGGTCGTGTTTCTCGCCTCCGGGCTCTGGATCGCGATCAGCCTGCTGGCGGTCGGCTGGGTCGGCATGCAGTTCGCGGGCGTGGCCATCCCTGCCGGATCGGTGCTCGCGACCACGGTCTGGGGCAACTCGGCGTCCTGGACTCTGGCGGCACTCCCCCTCTTCATCTGGATGGGCGAGATTCTGTTCCGCACACGGCTTTCCGAGGAGATGTTCC
>DAOLFG010000109.1:0-4650 GCA_035326425.1 Geminicoccus sp.
CAAGCTGCTGCAGCAGCAGCTGCACGCCGAATGGCGCGCCGCCGCCCACGCCCCCTTCGCCGACGTCCCCGACCTCGCCATCGACATCCGCACCCGCCTCGACCGCCTCGGCGAGGCCTTGCCGCCGGCCCTCGCCGCCGCCCTGCCGAAGCTCCCGGGAAACTGCCAAGACCTCGACCGCCAGGCCGAGATCATGCTCGCCGGCTTCGACGCTCCCGTCCGCGCCCAGGCGATCGAGCCGCTCAGGAGGTGGGCCGGATGCGACGGGCACGGAAAGCCGCGCGTCCCGTAGCGACACCGCCGGCCTGCTCAGGAGCCGCCTGCCTCCAGCAGCAGCGCTCCATCCAGCCGTGCCGCGCCTCGATCGAACGTAGCGAGCGCTTCGCAGCCCGCGGCGCGGGCTCCCAGTACCAGCATCACGTCGGCGAAGTCGGCCGTACTGTCGCGATAGATCCGCACGGCGTCGATGACACGCGCCGGATCCTCCAGACGCAACACGGGCGAGCGCAGCAACGCAACCACGGCGTCGGCGACAGCATCGCGGCCATAGCCGTAGCGGCGCTGCAGGACCCAGACCAGCTCGACCAGCGCCACCCGGTCGACGAAGGCCGGCGACTGCGCGCTGGCCTCGGTCTCCAGCAAACGCTGCGCCGCCCCCGCTTGAACCGGATCATCGTCGGTGAGGAGGCGAACCAGGATGTTGGTGTCGAGCCCGATCATCCGTCGAATGTCGCCGCCTCGACCACCGCCTCGTGCATCTCCTCGACCGTCGCCGGCCGGTCCGGCCGCGGCAGCAGCCCACGCAGGTCGCGCGGCTGCAGGTCGCGCGGCAGCAGCACGGCATATCCGCCGGGAGCCAGCAGAAACTCCACCCGATCACCTGCCGCGAGGCCGAGCCCTCGCCGAATGGCACCGGGGATCGTGGTCTGGCCCTTGCTCGAAATCGTCGCCGTCGTCATGGCTCTGCGCCCTTGCCGCTTTACCTTCGATCGAAAAGTAAGGAAGCCCAAAGACCGGTGCAACGCCTACCTTCCCTCCCCCGCCGCCATCCGCCGCTCCACCCAGCGCACGGCGGCGCTGACCAGCAGGATCAGCACCAGATATTCCAGCACCAGGAAGGTGTAGATCTCGAGCGGCCTGTAGGCGTTGACCACCAGCTCGTTGGCCTTGCGGGTCAGCTCGGCGAGGCCGATCACCGAGACCAGCGAGCTCATCTTCAGCATGTAGACCAGCTGGTTGCCGAGCGGCGGCAGGATGCGGCGGATCGCCTGAGGCAGGACGACGTAGCGCATCCTGTCCGAGGCGGAGAGCCCGAGGGCGTCGGCGGCCTCGCTCTGGCCCCTGGGCACGCTCTGGATGCCGGCCCGGAAAATCTCGGCCTCGAACGCGCTGTCGGAGAGGGCCAGCGCGATCACGCCGGCCATGAAGGCGTCGAGGCTGATGCCCAGCACCACCGGCAGGCCATAATAGACCCACAGCAGCATCACCAGCAGCGGCACCGCCCGCACCAGCTCGACATAAGCGCGGTTGAAGCCGCGGGCGAGGCGGTTGCGCGACAGGCCCGGCAGCGCCACGGCCAGCCCCAGCAGGATCGAGATGGCGATCGCCGTCAGCGCCAGCGACACCGTCGTCCCCAGCCCGCCCAGCAGGAAGCGGATGTTCGACTGGCCCTGCTGCGTCGTCGGCAGCACGACGTACCAGCCCCAGCTGTAGGTGCCGCTGCCGCAGCCGGCCAGCAGCAGCGACGCGGCGGCGGCGAGCCGGCGGCTCAAGCGGGGCCGGGCCAGACGTCGGCCTCGGTCCAGCCCAAGGCGGCGAGATCGGGTGCGCGCAGCCCCGCATCCCCGACCGAGAAGAACTCGTCGAGCTGCGGCGGCGGCACCTTGGTGCCGGCCAGCATGGCGTGCGCCTGGCCGCGATGGTGGATGTCGTGCTGGAACAGATGCAGCAGCAGCCGGTCGGTGCGCTCAACCTGCCAGCGGCCTTCGCCGCGCGAGACGCGGGTCTCGCCACCCAGCGACCCGGCGGTCAGCGCATCGCAGAACGCGACCAGCCGCGCGTCGACATCCGCCTGCTCGGCGGCGAGGTCGGCGATCCGCGGGCACGAGATCTGGTCGGCGAACGCCGCCGGCCCCAGGCTGCCGCCCTCCAGCGCGTCGACATAGAACCGGTCGATGATCAGGATATGGTTCAAGGTCGCCGTCAGCGACGGGAAGAAGCTGGTGCGCCTGGCGTCGAGATCGGCCTGGCTCAGCGCCGAGCAGGCGGTCAGCAGCCGATGGTTGGCCCAGCGGTTGTTGCGGGCCATCGAGCGCATGTAGACCAGGGCGAGCTCGCTCACCTTCCACCTCCTCAGTGGCCGAGGATGCGCGACAGGAACAGCCGCGCCCGCTCGCTGGCGGGGGCCGCGAAGAACTCGGCCGGCGGCGCCGCCGCGTCGATCCGGCCCTTGTCCATGAACACCACCCGGTCGGCCACCTGCCGGGCGAAACCCATCTCGTGGGTGACGACCAGCATCGTCATGCCGTCGTCGGCCAGCTCGACCATGACGTCCAGCACCTCCTTGATCATCTCGGGATCGAGGGCCGAGGTCGGCTCGTCGAACAGCATGATCTTGGGCTTCATGCACAGCGACCGCGCGATGGCGACCCGCTGCTGTTGGCCGCCGGAGAGCTGGGTCGGATATTTCTCCGCCTGCTCCGGGATGTGGACGCGCTCGAGATAGTGCATCGCCAGATCCTCGGCCTCGGCGCGGCCGAGCCCGCGGGCGCGCATCGGCGCCAGCGTCAGGTTGCGCAGCACCGTCAGGTGCGGGAACAGGTTGAACTGCTGGAACACCATGCCGATCTCGCGCCGCACCGCCGCGATGTGGCGGGTATCCTCGTCGAGCTCGACGCCGTCGACGGTGATGCGGCCCTCGTCATGGCTCTCCAGCCGGTTGATGCAGCGGATCAGCGTCGACTTGCCGGATCCCGACGGGCCGCAGATCACCACGCGCCGGCCGGCCTCGACCTCGAGCGAGACCTCGTCCAGCGCCTTGAAGCCGGCGAACCATTTCGAGACCCGCGACAGGGCGATGATCGGGTCGGTGCTCGGGCGTCCGTTCATGCCGCCAAGCTAGGCCAGCAGCCGCGCCTCGGCCAGCCGGCGGCGCGGCGGCATCGGGACCGCGGCCTCGCGGGTTCGTGAACATCCTCCTTGAATAAGCGACATGTTGGACAACGAACCGGCGATATTCTGTCGGCGCGGAAACGGACGGCCGTATGCAACCGCAGCCGTCCCGACGAACGGGGGAAACGAATGATGCTCCGCCATGGTCTCGCAGCCGCCCTGGGCGGCGTGCTCTTCTGGTCGGCCGCCGCCGACGCCGCCGTGCTGCTGTCGCCGCCGCTGGTGGCCGAGGGCAGCCGCGTGCTCGACTGCTACCTCGTCAATGTCGGCTCGGTGGCGCGCTCGGTGAAGATCGAGGTGCTCAACCGCGCCGGCACGGTGGTGAAGACCGTCAACACCACGCTCGATCCCTTCGAGGAGGACGTGGCCCGCACCACCTCGGCACAGCAGGGCCGGGTCTGCCGCTTCACCGTGCCCGGCGACAAGAACCAGTACCGCGCCTCCATCCTGGTGCGCCAGAACGGCGTCGGCGCCATCAGCGCGCTCGCGGCGTTCTGAGCGCAGCGCAGCGGCCAGGAAGGCCTGCTGGCCCGGCGTCGCTCAGACCACCGCCATCGCCACCAGCAGGCCGACCGCCACCGCCCAGCCGGCGAGCAGATCGCCCTTCCTGTACAGCCTGGCTGCCAGCTCCGGTTGATCCAACAATCCGTCCTGCAGCCGCAACGCCATCTGGCTGATCATCTCCCGCCCCCGAGTTTTCCATCCAACCCGCAACCGCTTTCCACACCACGCTGCGCAGAATGGCCTCTCGGGGGGCCGAAAGGCTGTGAGGTGGCTCACAATCGACGAAAAAATTCATTGCCTGCCAGAGGAATCATATCTTATCTTGATAATTTATCATATATAGCGGATGACGGGGTGTTGAGAATTCTCGAGACAGGGGTGCCGCTGCGTTCGAAGGAGTGCGGCATCTGCGGCTCAGCTATCGATATCGGTTCGAGTCGCATCCGATGCTGTGACCAACGTCACTGACGTCGCCCCGACAGCCTGCTCAAGGGCCCTCCATCAAGCACAACAATGGGGGCCCGGTCGGTGGAGATGTTTCGATGGCTTCTCGGTTTTCATGCGCCCGGCACACACGAGCAGGAACGCCACGACCGACATTCGCTTCTCCGAGCCGAAGCGTATCCGATCGTCGACAGCAATGCGGTCGCGCTCGCGGCCCTGGCGCTGTTCCTGCTCGCCATCGCCGCCTGGATGACGCATCTCTTCTGGGCAGTCTCGGTGATGCTGGACGGACCGAGCGCTTGGCAGGCCGTGCTCGCCTTGGCAGGAGCCCTGCTACTGCCCATAGGAAGCGTCCATGGCGCTTTGCTATGGCTCTGAGCGCTTCACGCTCCGTTCGCCGAGCTTGGGGGTCGGGCCTCGGAAGCTTGCCGGGCGCCTCGCAACGATGCATTCTGCCGCTTCGGAGGCCGGCCGTCCGGTGAATCCCGGGCAATGGCAATGAGGACCGGAGGCTATCGGAGTGGCATTCGG
>DAOLFG010000109.1:4750-11904 GCA_035326425.1 Geminicoccus sp.
CCTTTCGGCTTCACAATGAAATTACGGGGCACATACAAGCAATCGCAGATTTGCTTGAATATCAGATGAAACCCGGAGGCAGCGGAGCCAACAGGCCTGCGTACAGTACAACCATTATTTCAGATTAGGTCGGGGCAGGATGGCGGAATAGCCTGGGATCCATTCAAGTTGAGAAAGTAAAATCAATACGGGAATTGTCAACGTGCGCTAGCTGGCATCCTGGCGCCGGGCTCATTTCCCGTCGAGCCGCGCGAACCGCACCGGTGCTGCGCGCCTTGCATGCACGTTCGTTTCAAGAGAACCATTCGGCGAGTGGATTGCCACTTCGCCAAAGGCAGCTTTGCATGCATTACTCGCCGGCGCGGCGTCCGAGGCGGTCGCCGCGGGAGGAGAGGCTCCATGGCCAATACGACACGTTTCGACGACACGGTGGACGGATCGGACGAGCGCGACCGGATCAACGGTCTGCACGGCAACGACACGCTCTACGGCAACGGCGGCGACGACCGGCTGGATGGCGCTCCGGACGACGACCTGCTCTACGGTGGCGATGGCGACGACCACCTCGACGGCGGGGCCGGCGACGACCTGATCTATGGCGGCTACAACGACGATCGCCTGGTCGGCGGGGCCGGCGACGACGAGCTGTACGGTGACGACGATCGCGACCTGCTCAAGGGCGGCGGCGGCGACGACTCACTCGATGGCGGCGACGATTCGGACACGATCGACGGCGGCGGCGGCGACGACCGGATCGACGGTGGCGACGACGATGGCGACGACGACATCGTGTACAGCGGCTCCGTATTGATCGAGTTCAACGATCCCGATGTGCTCACCGGCGGCGGCGGCAGGGACACCTTCGTCTTCGACGGCACCGACGGCGACCACGATCTGATCACCGATTTCCAGACGGGCCGCGACCATCTCGAGATCGAGGATGTCGACGCGGGCGACATCACCCAGATCGTCATCACGTCGGGCGTCTACGGACGGGGCCTGCTGATCATCACCGATCCCGACGATGACGGCTTGTTCCTGCAGAACGTCAGGGCGCCGCTGGGCGATGGCGATATGGTGTTCGTCTAGCCGGCACGCGCTCGGCGGCAGGGTGGTCGACGAGGGCCGGGCGGCGGAAGACCGCCCGGCCCTTCCTGTCGGACACCGCCCTCCGAACCCTGGCTCCCCGACAGGCTCGCCGGGCACGGAGCGAGAGACGATGATCCGGCGGAGGGAGGCCGCTGCCATCTCCTGCCATCATTCCCGTGGTGCCGGGGCGATGCCCGGAATTCTCATGGTGCCGCCGAAATCCGGCGAAGTCTCTGAAATGATGGTGCCGCTAGACTGGATTGAACAGTCGACCTCACCCTTACCAAGGGTGCGCTCTACCACTGAGCTATAGCGGCCTGGAAGCGGCGTGCTAAATGCCACGCAGGCGAGGGGGACGCAAGCCCGGCGGGTGCATGGCTGACGACAGCGAGGAGGGGCGGCCGGGCGGGCCGCGGCTGACCGAGCGCGGCGAGGCGGCGCGGGCCGAGCGCGAGCGCCGCAGGGCCGAGGCGATGCGCGCCAACCTGCGCCGGCGCAAGCAGCAGGCGCGCAGCCGGCAGGAGCAGGAAAATGCCACGGGCCGGCCGCCGGCGGACGGTTGAGGCGTTTCGCGCCGTACCTTAGAACCGCTTCGCCCCTTAGACGCGCGAGCGCCGCCACCATATGAGCCGCAACCCGAGACTGCCGATGGTGCCCCGATGACCGACAAGCTGCGGCTCAAGGCCGGCGATGCCGAGGATCTGGCGGTGATCGCCGCCTGCCTGCAGGACGCCCGCATCCCGTTGCGCGAGATGGCCTACCTCGCCGGCGAGAAGCGCTTCGTCGCCGCCTTCACCCGCTTCCGCCGCGAGCGGCAGCGCGACCCGCGCGACTGCGAGGGCCTCACCGAATGCACCTCGGCCGTGGTGTTCGACGGCATCGAATCGGTCAAGCACAAGGGCTTTTCCGACCTCGATCCGTTGCGCGAGCTGAGCCTGCTCACCATCGCCACCGAGCCCGGCCGCGACCGGCTGATCCACATCGACCTCGTCTTCGAGGGCGACGCCCAGATCCAGCTGCGCACCGATGCCATCGCCTGCCGCCTCGACGATTTCGGCGAGCCGCAGCGCTGCAGGGTCACCCCTTGCGATCATTTCGAATCCGAGTTCTGGGCGCAGGTGCAGGATGGCGCAAAGGCTTGACGCCGCCGACGAGGGCTTCGTCGCGGCGCTGAACGAGCTGGTCGAGCGCCGCCGCGACGCCGAGGACGACGTCCGGGACAGCGTGGCCGCCATCATCGCCGCCGTCCGCGCCGAGGGCGACGCGGCGCTGGTCGACCTGACCCGCCGCTTCGACCGGCTGGATCTCGCTCCCGAGGACCTCCGCATCGGCGAGGCCGAGATCGGGGCCGCCACCGCCGCCTGCCCGCCCGAGCAGCTCGACGCCCTGCGCCTCGCCGCCGGGCGCATCCGCGCCTTCCACGAGCGCCAGCTGCCCGAGGCCACCGCCTGGGCCGACGAGCAGGGCGTGCGGCTCGGCCTGCGCTGGACGCCGATCGACGCCGTCGGCCTCTACGTGCCGGGCGGCACCGCCGCCTATCCAAGCTCGGTGCTGATGAACGCCATCCCGGCGCGCGTCGCCGGCTGCCGCCGCCTGGTGATGGCCGTCCCCACGCCCGACGGCGTGCTGTCGCCGCTGGTGCTGGCCGCGGCGGGCATCGCCGGCATCGACGAGGTCTACCGCATCGGCGGCGCCCAGGCGATCGCGGCCCTGGCCTACGGTACCGCCTCGATCGCGCCGGTCGACAAGATCATGGGCCCCGGCAACGCCTATGTCGCCGAGGCCAAGCGCCAGGTGTTCGGCCGCGTCGGCATCGACATGATCGCCGGGCCGTCCGAGATCGTCGTCGTCGCCGACCGGGACGCCGATGCCGCCTGGATCGCCGCCGACCTGCTCTCCCAGGCCGAGCACGACCCGCGCGCCCAGGCCATCCTGGTCACCGACCACCGGCCGCTGGCGGATGCCGTCGCCCGCGAGGTCGACCGCCAGCTGCAGTCGCTCGTCCGCGCCGAGACCGCCGCCGCCAGCTGGCGCGACGAGGGGGCGATCATCGTCGTCGGCTCGCTCGACGACGCCCTCGACATCGTCGACCGCTTGGCACCCGAGCACCTCGAGCTGCTGGCGGCCGACGCGGAATCCCTGGCGCGGCGCGTCCGCCATGCCGGCGCCATCTTCCTCGGGCCCCACACGCCCGAGGTCATCGGCGACTATGTCGGCGGCCCCAACCACGTGCTGCCGACAGGCCGCAGCGCCCGCTTCGCCTCGGGCCTCGCCGTGTTCGACTTCCTCAAGCGCACCACCATCCTCGGCTGCGACGCCCGGAGCTTCGCCGGGCTGGCGCCGGCCGCCTCGATCCTCGCCCGCGCCGAGGGCCTGGAGGCGCACGCGCTGGCCGTCGAGCGCCGGCTCGCCGCCCTGGAGCCGGAGGCGTGAGCAGCGGCGAGCCCGACGGGATCCCCAACCGCGACCGGATCTCCGCGATCGACATCGACGCCAAGAGCATCGTGCGCTGGGGTGTGGAGGTCGAGCACGAGCGCAGCGTCGCCGTCTTCGACCTGCTCGAGCGCAACAGCTTCCGCCTGGTCGACGGCTTCGCCGGCCCCTACGACCTGCGCCTGTCCTTGCGCGAATCCGTGCTGGTGATGGAGGTGAGCGCCACCGGCTGTGCCAGTGCCGCCGAGGCCGCCGAGATCAACCTGCCGGTCCGGCCTTTGCGCCGGGTGATCAAGGACTACTTCCTGATCTGCGACAGCTATTTCCAGGCGATCAGGGGGGCGACGCCTTCGCGCATCGAAGCCATCGACATGGCCCGTCGCGGCCTGCACGACGAGGGCTCGCAGATCCTGCGCGAGGTGCTGGAGGGCAAGGTGGCGCTAGACCACGACACGGCGCGGCGGCTGTTCACGCTGATCTGCGTCCTGCACATCCGCGGCTAGAGCGGCTTCATGGCGACCGTATGCTTCGTCAGGCGGCGGGCGATCGGTGCTCGCGGGCACGAGCCCGTTCCGCTCCGATCGCCTCGCCTTCCTCGCCTCCGGTCGTCCTGAAGCCGCTCCAGATGTCCGACCTGCCCGGAGCCGTCCTCTTCGCCTGCACGCTGAACTCCATCCGCTCGCCGATGGCCGAGGCGATGCTGAAATATCTCCACGGCCGGCAGGTCTACGTGCAGAGCTGCGGCATGCGCGCCGGCGAACCCGACCCGTTCGCCATCGCCGTGATGGACGAGATCGGCATCGACATCTCGCGCCACGCCCCGCGCGCCTTCGAGGAGCTCGAGGACGCCTGCTTCGACCTCGTGATCTCGCTGTCGCCCGAGGCCCAGCACCACGCCGTCGAGCTGACCCGCCACAACGCCACCGAGCTGGAATTCTGGCCCATGCCCGACCCCAGCCTCGCCACCGGCTCGCGCGAGCAGACCCTCGAAGCCTATCGCGACCTGCGCGACCGCCTGATGAGGCGGATGGTCGAGCGGTTCCCGACCGAGGCGATGCCGAGGGTGTGAGAGGCGGGCCACTCGGGCCGGGCACGCCGTGAGGAGGCGGATCTCGCGCTGACCGCCGGTGCCGTTCGGCCTTGCCGAGGGCCGCGGCAGGCCGCACAGTCGACGCCGATGCTCGAGGTCGCCGATCTCACCGTCCGCTACCCGACGCCCAAGGGCGTGGTCGAGGCCGTGCGCGGCGTGTCGTTCATGGCAGGTGCGGAAAAGATCGGCATCGTCGGCGAGAGCGGCTCCGGCAAGTCGACGATCGGCCGGGCGATCCTGCGCCTCGTGCCGCCGCCGGGCGTGGTGGCGGCCAGGCGGCTGAGCTTCGACGGCATCGACCTGCTCGGCGCCGACAGCCGCACGCTGCGCAAGATCCGCGGCTCGCGGATCTCGATGATCCTGCAGGACCCGAAATTCTCGCTCAATCCGGTGATGCCGGTCGGCCGGCAGATCGAGGAGGCCGTCGTCGTCCACCAGCGTGTCGGCCGCGCCGAGGCCAGGCGGCGGGCGCTGGCGATGCTGGAATCGGTGCGCATCCGCGACCCGGAGCGGGTCTACGGCATCTATCCGCACCAGGTCTCGGGCGGCATGGGCCAGCGCATCATGATCGCCATGATGCTGGTCACCGGCCCCGACCTGCTGATCGCCGACGAGCCGACCTCCGCACTCGACGTCACCGTGCAGAAGCAGGTGCTGACCATCCTCGACGAGCTGGTCACCAGCCGCGGCATGGGGCTGATCCTGATCAGCCACGACCTCGAGCTGGTGGCGTCGTTCTGTCACCGCGTGCTGGTGATGTATGCCGGCCGGATCGTCGAGGAGTGCGGTGCCGACGCCCTGCAGCAGGCCCGGCATCCCTATACCCAGGGGCTGCTCGCCTGCCTGCCGCGCATCGCCGGACCGCACGGGCCGCTGCCGACGCTGAAGCGCGACCCGAGCTGGGCCATGAGCAGCGTCGGATGATCGAGGTCCGCGATCTCGACGTCGGCTTCGGCATCGCGGCCAAGCGTTTCCACGCCGTCAAGAAGGCCTCGTTCAGCGTACCGAAGGGCGGCTCGTTCGGCCTGGTCGGCGAGAGCGGCAGCGGCAAGAGCACGGTGCTGCGCAGCATCGCCGGGCTGATCACCGACTGGACCGGCCGCATCCTGCTCGACGGCCGCGCGGTCGGGCCCGAGCGCAGCCCCGCCGAGCTGCGGCTGGTCCAGATGGTGTTCCAGGATCCCTACGGCTCGCTCCACCCCCGCCACACCGTCGACCGGATCCTGAGCGAGCCTTGTGCCATCCACGGCCTCGACGACGCCGAGGGCCGCGTCGTGCGCATGCTCGACGCCGTGGGCCTGGGGCCGGCCTTCCGCTTCCGCTACCCGCACCAGCTCTCGGGCGGCCAGCGCCAGCGCGTCGCCATCGCCCGCGCCCTGATCCTCGAGCCGCGCATCGTGCTGCTCGACGAGCCGACATCGGCGCTGGACGTCTCCGTCCAGGCCGAGGTGCTGAACCTGCTGTCAGATCTGCGCCGCCGCCTCGGGCTCACCTACCTGTTCGTCAGCCACAACCTCGCCGTGGTGGCGCAGATGTGCGAGCGCCTCGCCATCATGACCGAGGGCCGCATCGTCGAGGAGGCGGCGACCGGCGCCCTCGCCACCGGCGATCTGGCCGACCCCTACAGCCGCCAGCTCCTGGCCAGCAGCGAGGGGTTCCTCGCCCTCGGATCGCGGGTGCCCGCCTGATGGCCGAAACCAAGGCGATCGCGGCCGAGCTGATGGAGCTGCTCGGCACCGGAAGACAGGTTCGGCCTTTCAGCGCACGCGATCCGGGTTTCGGCCTCGCGCAGGCCTATGACGTCGTGGCCGAGGTCCGGGCGATGCGCGTCGCACGGGGCGAGACACCGGTCGGCCGCAAGATCGGCTTCACCAACACCACCATCTGGCAGCACTACGGCGTGTCCGGCCCGATGTGGAACTACGTCTTCGACACGACGCTGCGCGATCTGGCCGCCACCGGCGGGACCTTCACCCTCGCCGGCCTGGCCGAGCCCAGGATCGAGCCGGAGATCGTGCTGCATCTGGCCCGGGCCCCAAAGGCGGGAATGAGCGAGGACGAGCTGCTGGGCTGCGTCGATTGGATCGCGCACGGCTTCGAGATCGTCCATTGCTGTTTCCCCGGCTGGGTGTTCATCATCGCCGACACCGCAGCCGCCTACGGCTTGCATGGCGCCTTGCTGCTCGGGCCGCGGCACGCCGTCGAGCGCGATCGGGCTGCATGGGGCTCGGCGCTGCGGACGTTCTCGCTCGCGCTGCACCGTGACGGCAGCCCGGTCGCCGAGGGGCATGCCCGCAATGTCCTGGGCGGTCCTCTCGGCGCCTTGCGGTTTCTCGTGGAGGAGATCGAGCGGACGCGGCCCTGCGACGCCCTTCGGGCAAGCGAGATCGTGACCACCGGGACGCTGACCGACGCACAGCAGATCGAGGCCGGAAGCGTGTGGACGACCGTGCTTTGCGGAATCGACCTCGGCGGCCTGCGGATCGGGTTCCGCTAGACGGCGAGCCGTGCCGCCACCTCGACCAGGCGGTCCACCTCGGCC
>DAOLFG010000110.1:0-11879 GCA_035326425.1 Geminicoccus sp.
ATGGTCTCGGACATGGGCGTCTCTCCATTGCGAGGAGGCTAGCAGCGTCCGGCCCTGCGGTCATCCCGCGCGGCATATCTAGGTACGACTAAATTGCATTCGTGCCACTCGATGCTTGACGCGACCGAGCCGAAGATCGTCGGTCATCGTTCGCTCCGACCTCCCTCGGGAGGAATCCGACGGTCGCCTCACGTTCGGCCGTATCCTACCTGGAGCCTCGTACCGTGTCGCCGACCCGCCTCCATCACATCGCCGCCGAACCGGACGCCTTCGGGCCGTTCGGCGCATGGAGCGCGGGCCTGCCAAATCGCAAGGCGACCGCGTTCCGCGTCCGGCCCCTGCGCCGGGCGGCGAGGCGAAGCAGGACGGTCATCGCCACTCGGTAACCGCCTCATAGCGGTAGGCTCCGTCCGACTCTCCCACTCTCGCCGCCCCGCGGCGCCCAGGCAGGCGCCTGTCCTGCTGGCGCTGGCACTCGCCGCCGCCCACGACCGGCCGGAGGTCCGCGCCCTGGCGCTGGCGGCGCTGCCGCGTGTCGCCAGGACCGGCGCCCACCTCCTGGCCCTGGTCGATGCGCTAGTGCGGCTGCGCGGCACCGGCCGGGCGCTGAAGCGGGCGCTCGGCGCCTGGCTGCTCGACCGGCCGGTCGAGGATCTGGCCTTGCAGGCGGTGAAGTACGCCCGCCGGGGCGGGGTGAGCCTGCGCGACGTGCTGCGTCTCGTGCATCCTTCGGTGCCGGAGTCCGACCGGGCCCGCCGCGCCGCGTTCGAGTGGATCGTGCGCGGCACGGTGGCCGAGGCGACGCCGGCGCTGATACGGGCCGCCAGCGCCGCCCGCCGGGAGGCCGATGCCGTGGCGCTGGCCCGGCTGGTGCGCGAGGCCCGGCTGCCGCGCGAGGCCGTGCCCACGGCACTCGCCAGCGATCCGCGGGTGCTGGCCGCGACCGTCGCCACCATGCCGCCACACGCGCTGGTGCGGAACCTCAACCGGCTGGCGGCGCACGGTGTCGTGCCGGGCGACGGCGAGGTCACGGCGCTGGTGCTGCGCAGGCTCGCCGACGTCGAGGCGCTGCGCCGGGCGCGGCTGCACCCGTTCACCTTGTGGGTGGCGGCGCGGCAGTACGCGGCGGGCAGGGGGCGGGAGAACGGTCTCCCGCCCCCTCGGCCGCGTCAGCGGCGGTGCGGATGGCCCGGTCCGTCGACCAGCCGGTCGATCGCCCGCTTCTGCTTGTCGTTGAGCGTGGCGTAGAAGGCGTCGAACTTCGGCCGCACCTCGCGCACCGCGTCGAGGCCGGCGCTCAGCATGGTCTCGATCGAGGCCAGCCGCTCGGTCGGTGCGCCGTCGCGGGCGTCGCGCATCGCGTCGCAGGCCGGCCCGAGCTTGGCGCTGGCGTCGCGTACCGCGTCGCGCAGCTGCTGCCAGGCCGGCTCCTGCTCGGGGCTGAAATTGGCGAAGCCCTCGATCATCTCGACCATGCGGTTCAGCCGGTCGTTGCGGTCGGGACCGCAGAACATCGGGCCCATGGACTGCCGCCGCGGCCCGTCGCGGCGGTCGAAGCGCGCCTGGGACATCATGCCTTCCGGCCCCCACATCATGCCGTGGACGGCGTCGCCGGGAGGCGGAGGCGGCGGGGCGGCCGACAGAACGCCGGCTCCGACTCCGACGAGCCCGACCACGCCGGCGAGGCCGGCCAGCAGGTATCGCTTGCGCATCGCTTGTCTCCGAGAATTGTTGCCCGCCCGATATGCGGCCCCGGCCGTTGCCGGACGATGTCCGTCCGGCGGAACAGTGTAACGGCCGGTTGCCGTGGCCGCCGCCGTTACAGTCCGTAACCTTTTTCCTGCGACAAGCCGGGGCGCTTGCGGCTATCGGGAGCCATGGCCGAGCTGCCCCACCTGCTCGTCGTCGACGACGACCGCGAGATCCGCGATCTCTTGCAGCGGTTCCTCGCCAAGCACGGCTTCCGGGTCGACACCGCCGCCGACGGCAAGGCGATGCAGCGCCTGCTCGACAACGGCCGCTTCGACCTCGTGGTGCTCGACCTGATGCTGCCGGGCGAGGACGGGCTGGCCATCTGCCGCCGGCTGCGCGCCTCCGGCCGGCTGCCGATCATCATGCTGACCGCGCTGGCCGAGGAGACCGACCGGATCATCGGCCTGGAGCTCGGCGCCGACGACTACCTCGTCAAGCCCTTCAACCCGCGCGAGCTGCTGGCGCGCATCCGCGCGGTGCTGCGCCGGGCCGAGCCGGCGGGCGACCCGCCGGACGCGGTCTACCGTTTCGCCGGCTGGCGGCTCGATCCGGCGCGGCGCGAGCTGCGCGATCCCGAGGACACCGTGGTGCCGCTCACCGCCGGCGAGTACGACCTGCTGCTGGCGCTGGTCGAGCGGCCGCAGCGCGTGCTGAGCCGCGACCAGCTCCTCGACCTCACCCGCGGCCGCGCCGCCATCGCCTTCGACCGCAGCGTCGACGTCCAGCTGTCGCGCCTGCGCCGCAAGATCGGCCGCGACGGCGACGAGGCGCACGACCTCGTCAAGACCGTGCGCGGCGGCGGCTACATGCTGGCCGTGGCGGTGACGCGCGAATGACCGGGTGCCTCCGATGATCGGCAGGTTGCCGGCGCTGCCGCGTCCGTTCGGCTTCGGCGGCCGGCTGGCGCTGCTGCTGGCAGGCCTCGTCATCGTCGCCGGCGTCGCCGTCGGCCTGGCGCTGCTGGGCGAGCCCGAGATCGAATCCGAGCGGCCGCTGCCGCCGGGCCTCGCCGGGCGGATCGCCGCCATCGTCCGGCTGGTCGAGCGGGCGCCCGAGGGCGAGCTGCGCGACATCGCCCGCGCCATCTCGGGACGCGGCTTCCACGTCCGCATCGGCAGCGTCGATTCCGGCCTCGACACCCCGCTCGAAGGGGCCTGGCGCGGCTGGCAGCGTCCGCTGGTGGGGGCTCTCGGCGAGCGGCTGCCCGGCCATCGCGTCCGCCTCCGCCATCTGCACCCCCGGGAGGCCGAGGCGAGCTGGGGCCGTCGGCGGCCCGTGCTGGAGCTGGCGGTGTCGGCCGGGCCGCATCGCTGGGTGCTGATCGGCTTCGGCCCGGAATCGCTGGAGCCGCCTTCGACCTGGCGTCTCGTGCTGATCGGCGGCGGCGTGCTGGCGGCCGTGCTGATCGTGGCGCTGCTCGCCGCCCGCCGCTTCGCAGCACCGGTGCTGCGGCTGGCCGCCGCCGCCGACCGGCTGGGCCAGGACCTCGACGCGCCGCCGCTGGCCGAGACCAAGGGACCGCGCGAGCTGCGCGCCGCCGCCCGTGCCTTCAACCGCATGCAGGAGCGGTTGCGCAGCTTCGTCGCCGACCGCACGCGCATGCTGGCGGCGATCAGCCACGACCTGCGCACCTCGCTCACCCGCATGCGGCTGCGCATGGAGCTGATCGAGGACGACGAGATCCGCGCCAAGGCCACGCGCGACCTCGAGGAGATGCAGGCCATGCTGGAGGCGACGCTGGCTTTCGCCCGCGACGACGCCAAGGGCGAGCCGCGCGTCGCCATCGACCTCGCCGAGCTGGTCCAGACCGCCTGCGACGCCTTCGCCGATGCCGGCCACACCGTCTCCTACGCCGGTCCGCCGCACCTGCGCCTGCACGGCCGCCAGACCGCCCTGCGCCGCCTGCTCGACAACCTGATCGACAACGCCATCAAGTATGGCGGCGGCGCCGAGATCGGCCTGCGCGCCGCCGCCGACGTCGTCGAGATCGACGTCGCCGACCGCGGCCCCGGCATCCCGGCCTCCGAGCGCGAGCATGTGTTCGAGCCGTTCTACCGGCTGGAGCAGTCGCGCTCGCGCGAGACCGGTGGTACCGGCCTCGGGCTCGCCGTCGCCCGCGGCATCGCCCGCGCCCATGGCGGCGACGTCACTTTGCGCGACCGCGACGGCGGCGGGCTGGTCGCCACCATCCGGCTGCCGCGCTCCGCCGGCTGAGGCTTTCCAGCACCCCGGCCGTCGGGCAGCATGGGCCATCCTCGCGGAGGCCCCATGGCGCATCGGCTGATCCCCGGAACCCTGCGGCTCGACACGCTGGAGCGCTGGCTCGCCGGCCCGCCGGTGGCGATGGCGCTCGACGAGGCCTTCCTGCCCGGCATCGCCGCCGCCGAGGCGGTGGTCGCCCGGGCCGCCGCCGGCGACGCCGCCGTCTATGGGGTCAACACCGGCTTCGGCAAGCTGGCGCGGGTGCGCATCCCGCCCGAGGACGTCGCCGAGCTGCAGCGGCGCATCGTGCTGTCGCACATGTGCGGCGTCGGCCCCGCGCTGGACGCGCCGACTACCCGGCTGGTGCTGCTGCTCAAGGCGTCGAGCCTGGCGCTCGGCCATTCCGGCGTCAGGCCAGCCACCGTCGAGGCGCTGCTGGCGCTGCTGGCGCACGACGTCCTGCCGGTGATCCCGGGGCAGGGCTCGGTGGGGGCCTCGGGCGACCTGGCGCCGCTGGCGCACATGGCGGGCGTGCTGCTGGGCGAGGGCGGGGTGCTGATCGGCGGCCGGCCGGCACCGGCCCGCGTCGGCCTCGCCGCCGCCGGCCTCGAGCCGATGGCGCTCGGTCCCAAGGAGGGGCTGGCGCTGCTCAACGGCACCCAGGTGTCGACGGCGCTCGCCATCGGCGGCTGGTGGAAGGCGCGGCGCCTGCTCGACGCTGCCCTGCTCGCGGGTGCGATGAGCGTCGACGCGGCGCTGGGCTCGGACGCGCCGTTCGATCCGCGCATCCACGCCATCCGCCGCCAGCCCGGCCAGGCCGAGGTGGCGGCGGTGCTGGCGCGGCTGCTGCACGGCAGCGCCATCCGCGCCTCGCACCTGACTGGCGACGACCGGGTGCAGGATCCCTATTCGCTGCGTTGCCAGCCCCAGGTCATGGGTGCGTGCCTCGACCAGCTGCTCGACGCCGGCGCCGTGCTCGAGCGCGAGGCCAACGGCGTCTCCGACAACCCGCTGGTCTTTCCCGACAGCGGCGAGATCCTCTCCGGCGGCAACTTCCACGCCGAGCCCGTGGCGCTCGCCGCCGACCGCATCGCCGCCGTCATGGCCGAGGCCGGTGCGATCGCCGAGCGCCGCATAGCTCTGCTGACCGACCCGGCGCTCAGCCTGCTGCCGGCGTTCCTCACGCCCAATCCCGGCCTCAACTCCGGCATGATGATCGCCCAGGTGACGGCCGCCGCCCTGCAGGCCGAGCTCAAGCACATGGCCACACCCGTCGCCACCGAGAGCCTGCCGACCTCGGCCAACCAGGAGGACCATGTCAGCATGGCGGCCTATGCCGGCCGCCGGCTGCACGGCATGGCCGACAACCTGGCTCGGCTGGTGGCGATCGAGCTGCTCTGCGCCGCTCAGGGCATCGACTTCCGCCGGCCGCTGCGCAGCAGCGACGCCCTGGAGCGCGCCCACGCCCGCATCCGCCAGCTCAGCCCGCGCCTCGAGGACGACCGGCCGCTCGGCCCCGACATCGAGCGGGTCGCCAAGGCGGTGCTGGACGGCGATCTGAGACCCTGAGAGCACTCGGCAACAGCATAAATGAATTCAACTGATAGTTGTTGCTGCGATGCAACATCCTGCCGCACCGCACGTCCACTGTGCAGTCAAATTCCAGGCAAATCTTGCAGTTAGCGTCCGCCTGAGCAGTTTTTAGCCCGAGGTGCCCAATTCCGGGGCATTTTGCAAGCCATTGTAATCAAAGGAATCTTGTCAAGCCGCCTCTAGAATGGTGCGTTGCAGCATGATTGCCTGTGACAGATCGCACTTCCACGCCCGTCAGTTGATGCTATCTTCCAGCCTGTAGATGTCATGACATCGTAATGCGTCGTCGATCGGGCGGCCGCCCGTGACCTGCGGGCGGCCACTCTCCCGGGCACGCCGCCAGCCTCTGGAGTAGGCACGTCATGGCATTGGCACTTCCCCGCATCTCGATGATCCCGCCGGCAGGCAGTGCGGAGCCTGTCTCGGCCGACCGGATCATCGCCGCCCGCCGCAGCCTCGAAGGCTATCGCTGGCTGCTCGTCCTGCGCTTCGCCCTGCTCAATCTCACCTGCCTCGCCCTGGTCGGCGCGGTCTGGGCGCAGGGCTGGCTGGACGAGATGATCGCCACCGACAGCTATCACCTCATCAAGATCAACCTCGCCGTCTTCGTCGCCGGGCTCGTCATCTGCGGCGCCCGCGTCGCCAGGCTCAGCCAGGAGCTGAATCAGCTCGAGGCCGAGGTCCCGGCCGAGGGCACCCGCACCGCCGCCTATCTCGCCCAGACCCGCCGGCTCGACAGCGGCGCCCGGGCGCTGATGGCGGAATCGCTGAAGATGCGCCTGGGCGTGCGGCTCGGCACCATCCGCCACATCGCCAACACCATCGTGCTGATCGGCCTCGTCGGCACCGTCATCGGCTTCATCATCGCCCTCTCGGGCGTCGACGCCGCCGCCGCCACCGATGCCGCCGCCATCACGCCGATGGTCTCGACCCTGCTCTTCGGCATGGCCATCGCGCTCTACAAGACGCTGGTCGGCTCCGTCCTCAACATCTGGCTGATGATGGACTACCGGCTGCTCGAGAGTGGCACCGTCCACCTGGTCACCGGCATCGTCGACCGCGGGGAGGCCGAGCATGCACGGCTTTGACAAGTTCGAGCAGGACGACGCCGGCATCGTCTTCCGCGACCTGCTGACGCTCTGCCTGTGCGGCTTCGTAGTCTGCCTCGTGCTGATCCTGCCGCACATCCGCCCGGCCTCGGCCGCCAGGACCGCCGACAGCAGCAGCACGCCCGGCAACGTCATGATCGAGGCCTCCTGGCCGCCCGAGGTCGACGCCGACGTCGACCTGTGGGTGCAGGGTCCGGGCGACATCCCGGTCGGCTACTCCAACAAGAGCGGCGGCCTGTTCAACCTGCTGCGCGACGATCTCGGCCACGTGCTGGACGTCTCGGGCATGAACTACGAGGTCTCCTACTCACGCGGCCTGCTGGCCGGCGAGTACACCGTCAACCTCCACCTCTACCGCAACCTGTCCAAGCGCACGCCGGTGCCGGCCAAGGTGCTGGTGAGCGTCAAGCGCGACGCCCAGGGGCCGAGCCAGCAGATCCTGGTCACCGACATCGACCTCGCCCGCGAGGGCCAGGAGCAGACGGTGTTCCGCTTCACCCTCGACGGCAACGGCTCGCTCGTCCCCGACAGCGTCAACAACCTGCAACGCCCCTTGCGCAGCGGGAGCAAGTCATGAAGGACATCCCCTATCTGTTCGCGCTGGCGGCCCTGATCGCCGCCTGCCTCGGCAGCATCGCCGTCTGGGCGCCCCGACGCCTGCTGGTCAAGGCCTCGGCCTTGGGCGCCTTCGCGCTGTTCATGCCCGTGGGCTTCGCCGGCTGGTCCGACCTGCTCAGCCGGCCCAAGCCCGTTGCCTTCGAGTGGTGGCTGAGCAAGGCCGACGAGGCCACCGTGCTCGCCGGCACGTTTCACGAGGGTGCCGGCATCTATGTCTGGCTGCAGCTCGACGGCTCGCCCGAGCCGCGTGCCTACCAGCTGCCCTGGAGCAGGCAGGAGGCCCAGCAGCTGCAGAAGGCGCTGCGCGACGCCGAGGCCAGCGGCACGGGCGTGCGCATGCGCATGCCGTTCGAGCCCTCGCTCGACCCGCGCGAGCCGCGCTTCTACGCCATGCCGCAGCCGGCCATGCCGCCCAAGGACGCCGCACCGCAGGGCCCTGGCCCGCGGCGCTTCGTCCAGCCGGACCAGCAGGCGTGATCGTCAGGACGATGCGCGACGCCCCCGCCACTGCCTTGTCATGGCCGGCCACCGAGCCGGCCATCCACCTGCCCACACCGTACGGAATGGCTGGCCGGGTCGTAGCCCGGCCATGACAAGATAGAGGGGATACGCCCCTAGTCGTTGTCCTCGGCCTGCTTGGCCCTGACCCGGCGCGCCGCGTTCTTGCCGATATAGTCGCGGGTGTCGCTCCAGTCGGGCTTGCCGTTCTTGTAGCAGACGCCCTCCGCACGGTTGCACACCGAGCCGTCGCGCGGCACATAGACCCGGCCGGTGCCCTGCTGCTCGCGGATGCGCTCGACCTCGCGCGACGCCGACTTGCCGAAGCGGTCCCGCGTCTCGCTGGCGTCCAGCCGGCCGTTCTTGTAGCAGACCTCGGTCCTGGCATCGCAGCTGATGCGGTCGTCGGAGCGGTAGCCGCCCCAGCCACTGGACCCGCCATAGCCGTAGGTGCTGCGGCCGTAGCCGCCGCCTCCCCAGGGCGATCCGCCGCCGAGCCCGCCGAAATCGCCGCCGTCGAGACAGCCCAGCAGCGCCGGGGTCAGCGCGGTGAGGAGGACGCAGCGGCCGAGTATGTTCTGCATGACCGAATCTTGGGCGTTGTGGTGCCTGTCCGCAAGCCACAACGGCGCGACGGCGATTTGGCTCCACGGCGCGCCGCCGGTTTGGCTCCGCCCGTTGACCGTCACCGAGCGCTGGCTATCGTCGATCGCTGGCAGGGCAGGGCCCTGGTCGCCCCGACCCGCCGCCTGACGCACGGGGGTATGATGAAGCGCATCGCATCGCTGGCGCTGGCCGCGGCGTTCTCGGCGGGCCTCGCCACCGCCGCCCTGGCCGAGACCCGCATCGTCGTCGTCACCCACGGCCAGGCCGCCGATCCCTACTGGTCGGTGGTCAAGAACGGCGTCGACGAGGCCGCCAAGACCCTCGGCGTCACCGCCGAATACGTCGCCCCCGAGACCTTCGACATGGCGCGCATGGCGCAGATGATCGACGCCGCCGTCGCCAGCAAGCCCGACGGCATGGTGATCTCGATCCCCGACGGCGACGCCCTGGGCCCGGCGGTCAAGGGTGCCGTCGCCGCCGGCATCCCGGTGATCGTCGTCGATTCTGGCGGCTCGAAGCTTACCCGCGAGCTGGGTGGCCTGCTCTATCTCGGCCAGTCCGAGTACGAGGCCGGCGTCATGGCCGGCCAGCGCATGAAAAAGGAGAGCGTTACCAGGGCGGTCTGCCTGAACCAGGAGGTCGGCAACACCAGCCTCGACGACCGCTGCGCCGGCTTCGCCGAGGGCCTGGGCGTCGCCGTCCCCGTCGTCGCCGGCACCATCGACCCCATCGAGATGACCAGCCGCACAACGGCCTACCTGCGCACCAACCCCGACGTCGAGTTCGTCCTCGCCAACGGCGCCACCTCCGCCGAGCCGGCGCTGGCCGCCCTCTCCGAGCTCGGTCTCACCGGCAAGGTCAAGCTCGGCACCTTCGACCTCTCCCCGGTGATCCTGCAGGCGATCGCCGACGGCCAGATGGAATGGGCCATCGACGCCCAGCCCTACCTGATGGGCTACGTGCCGATCGTGATGCTGGACCTGCTGGCGAGGTACAAGCTGATGCCGATCGCCGACTATCCGACCGGGCCGGGGTTCGTGACGAAGGCCGAGGCGGCGAGTGTGATGGAGCTGGCGAAGCGGGGGATTAGGTAATTCCGCCTTCTCTAAACTTGCTGCTGGCGGCAGATCCGCTCTTGGATTAGGATATCCTGCTTCTCGCTCTCGCACTCGGTGTGCCTGATCGCCGGTTGGCGGTCTCGTTCCTCCGGCATGCGGCGGAAGGAGAGGCAGATGAACGGGAAATTCATCTTCGGCAGCGAGACGCAGAAGGCTACATTGGATTGGGGGCGGGTCGGCTGGATCAGCATCCGGCCTCCACGGGCGCGGCCGCCTGGCCGTCGTCGATGCCGACGTGCCGGATGATGTACTGAATCTCGCGCACAAAGGCTGAGGCGGTGGCCCCTGTTAGGTTGGGTTTGCGAGGACTCTACTCAGGATCATACACCCGACGCCAAAACTTCTATACTACCTAGAGACTAGGTAAGTTTTGTCGCGCCATTAGCGTCCAGACCAACTGCTGGTAGTAATTTGTACTATATCGGCCTGCACTCCTTAAAACTTTCGACAGTGTCTTGCCATTGACTCACCAATTTTCCTTGAACATACTGCCGATATTGTCGGGCCTCCACGCTAAAGGCGGCAGGGTTCGGTTGCATGAGATCGTTAAATCCGCATCCTACGAAGGGTCGTACCACCTCAGTCGTGTACAACACCTCATAATAGGTTCCATCAGGAGCCTCAATGGTCCCCCCATCAAGCGCTCCAAATGGCCGCATGGTCTTTGGTATCTCGAATATTCTTGTGGCCTCTCTTGACTGATCTTCGAGCTTCATCTTCAGTATTTCGGACTCGTCGATAAACCCTTCGGTCAACCATTTTGACGCGCCATTTAATGGAACTGCATAGGTCACATTCTCCTCAAGATCTGTGAGCCCTTCGGCTGCGTCTTGATTACAACCGACACCGCCCTGGATTGGTTCTACGCGCAAAGAAGCTTCAGTTACATCGGTAGAAGACAACGTACCGTTGATCTGTAACGTCCGCTCTGTCTCATTTATCAACTGGCCGGCGGTTCGAAAATCCATCGCCTGATCGCGTGGCGCACTCGGCAGGTCTCCATCCACTACAACGGTAGCATGGAATGGAATCTCAATTGTTTGTTGAATCGCTCTTGCCGCTATCTGCACCGCCGTATGGGGTGGAATACTCACCGAATCACTAATCGTCCGTGTAACCGTTGTGCTGTTGCTTTCCTGAGTGGCCGTCGATGACGAAACTTGCCCACTCCAATTGTGCGTCAATGTAATGCCACCTACATTCTGCATTTGCGCTTGGCCAGATATGCTGCCGCCAGATGTTGTTAAGACTCCATTCGTCTTTGTGACACTCCAGGAGCGCGCTCCAGTCAACGTAAGAGAAATAGATGATGTAACGGTGGTATTGGCACAGTTTGCTACCGTCTTATCCGTATACAGCATGATGGCGGGGAAATCAACAATCTTGGTAGCGTCAAACACCATCGACGAAACACTCGTAGCACGTGAATTTACCACCCTTGCCGGCGCCGAGTATATTATAGGTATGAACGTGGGTCCAAATCGGCCACCTCCTCCTCCGTAGATAATTCGACAACAATACCTAACGGATATAGATGATAGCTTTTCATTTAAACGAACGACAGCGTCGGTCTCCGCCGCGGACGCCGAATCAATAAAGAACCCACCGAGGACAAGAGCGCAAAGCGCTTTGTGTATGCTATTACTACTGTGCCGCCTAACCATTGTTATGCCCCTCCGATTCGACAAAGCTTCAAATCCGCGCCCATGTCATGGCCGAAACTGGCAACGGTTGTCGGCACGATGGGTCCCTTAGGAGCTGACTATACGCCGAATGACACGCCATGCAAGAGCGATTTCCAAGGGGCGGTTACCTGGTGCGTAATTGATATATAGACAGCACCAGATAATTCATAACTCTGTCGAGTCACATCAGAGAATATATTTTACAATCAATTGCATAAGTCCATGTTGAACTAGTCGATATGATGCGTTTCTTGATTTAGTTAGTAAGCTGATCGTCAGTTGCTAATAAAAATAATATGCAATTACTATTATTATATGATATCAAGCGGTCTGTTATCTGTGGTTATTTTGATAAATCGTCGTATAATTTTATCATGAACGAGCAAAATAGATTCAGAAGCCAGTATATCTTGCGGAGTGTAGATTAGAAGAAATGAGTCGCTTTGCATGATCTTACGCCGATTACCATTGACTGCACTTATACGAAAGAGCCCACTATTAGATAGTGGCGATATGGTCTTCTCTTAGCAGGCACACTTTACCGCTATCACTCGGCAATCGTTTCGGGTCATTGACACAAGCTTGACATAGTTGGAATGTCCGCGCAACGGAATCACCGCCCGCCACCCCAGCCACGGCGGCCATCAGGGAAGCCAGCACGATGCCAGCTACGCTGTTGTCGAACGTCATGGTGCTCG
>DAOLFG010000032.1:0-56033 GCA_035326425.1 Geminicoccus sp.
TCGAGTTCGGCGAGGATTCCGACAGCATCCTGGTCGAGAACCTGCTGGCCAGCGTGTCGCAGCACCAGCGGCAGAAGAACGGCGAGCAGACCGTCAACCGCATGCGCGCCCGGATGCTGAACGGCTACTGGGCCTTCCGCGTGCCCATCGGCTACAAGTACCAGCGCACCTCCGGCCAGGGCAAGCTGCTGGTCCGCGACGAGCCTTTTGCCGGCCTCGTCCAGGAGGCGCTCGAAGGCTTCGCCTCGGGCCGCCTGGAAACGCAGGCCGAGGTCAAGCGCTTCCTCGAAGGCTTCCCCGAGTTCCCGCGCGATCCTCGCACCGGTGCCATCCATCCGCAGCGCATTCGCGACCTGCTGACCCAGCCGGTCTATGCCGGCTATGTCGAGATGCCGGCCTGGAACGTCTCCCTGCGCAAGGGCCGGCACGAGGGTCTGGTCAGCTACGAGACCTTCAGCCGGATTCAGCAGCGCCTCAATGGCGGCGCGAAAGCGCCGGCCCGCCCGGACATCAATGCCGACTTCCCGCTGCGCGGCTTCGTGCTCTGCCACGATTGCGGCCACCCGCTCACTGCCGGCTGGTCGACCAGCAAGACGGGCAAGAAGCACCCCTATTATCTCTGCCACACCAGAGGCTGTGTGAGCTGCCGCAAGTCGATCCGCCGTGACGAGCTGGAGGGCGCCTTCGAGGAGATGGTCCGCTCGCTGCGTCCGACGCAGCAGCTGTTCGACCTTGCCCGCATCATGTTCGAGAACGCCTGGTCGCAGCGGACGTCACAGGTCCAGGCCCGGCGTCAGGAGCTGGCCAGGCAGGCAACACAGATCGACCGGCAGATCGCCGGGCTGCTCGACCGCATCGTCGAGGCCACCAACGCCAGCGTCATCCGTGCCTACGAGACCCGCATCGCCGAGCTGGAGCAGCGCAAGCTGGTGGCAGCCGAAACCCTCGAAGAGATGGGCAAGCCCGCGCGGGCCTTCGAGGAGTTGTTCGAACTCGCAATGGGCTTCCTCGCAAACCCTTGCAAACTCTGGGAATCCGGCCAGATCGCCCTCAAGCGGACGGTGCTCAGACTGGCCTTCGCCGAAAGGATCGCCTACTGCCGGAAATCAGGACTTCAAACCCCGAAAACAGCCTTGCCTTTCAAACTCTTAGATGGGTTTTCATGGCAGAATATAGGAATGGCGTCCCCTACGGGAATCGAACCCGTGTTTCAGCCTTGAGAGGGCCGTGTCCTGGACCGCTAGACGAAGGGGACGCAGCGGATGCCGCGCATGTAGCGGGGTGTCGGCGGGGAATCAAGCCCGGCCGCGTCGCAGTGGCCTATGGAACGTCGCCACCAGCTCGACTTCGGCCGACCAGAGGAACTGGTCGACCGGCTGCACCGTCCGCGCCAGGTAGCCGCCTTCCACCAGCAGGCGGGCGTCGCGGGCGAAGCTCTCGGGATCGCACGAGGCATAGACGATGCGCGGCACCTCGGATCGCGCCAGCTCCAGGGTCTGGGCGACGGCCCCGGCGCGCGGCGGATCGAGCACCGCCACGTCGAACCGCTTCAGCTCGGCCGCCAGCAGCGGCCGGCGGGCGAGGTCGCGGCGCTCGACCGACAGGCCGGGGCGGCGGGCCGCGGCCAGTGCCGCGCAGGCGTCCTCCGCGGCCTCCACGGCCTGCACGCTGCGGGCGCCGGCCGCCAGCGCGGCCAGCGCCAGCGTGCCGAGGCCGGCGAACAGGTCGACGACCCGGTCGGCCCGGCGCACGGCCGCGGCCACGCCGGCGCACAACGCCGACTCGCCTTCGCCGGTCGCCTGCAGGAACGCCCGTGGCGGCAGCGCCACGGCCACGCCGCTCAGCACCACCGCCGGCGGACGCGGTGAGACGACGATCTCGACGACGCCGTCGATGGCGAGGGCCAGCCGGGCGAGATTCATCCGCTCCGCCCAGCCGGCGAGACGCTCGCGCTCCTCCAGCGTCGGGGCACGCGCCGCATCCAGCAGCAGGTCGACTCCCATGGCCGTGTCGGTGAGGCTGGCCTCGCCCTGCCGCGCCAACGGCCCGGGCTCGGCCAGCATCGCCCTCAGCGGAGCCATCGCCGCCACCAGCCGCGGCCGCGCCACCGGACATTCGGCGAGATCGACGACGGCGTGGCTGCGACGCTGGCGGAGCCCCAGGCTCACGGCCCCGCTGCCGCGCGTCCATGCGAGCCTCAGACGACGTCGCGAATGCGGCGGCGAGACGACGGGCTCCGCCACGACCGTCTCGACGAGCCCGCGCCGACGCAGCGCTTCGACGATGCGCCGGCGCTTGAATTCCGAATAGACATCGGCAGGCGCGTGCTGCAGCCGGCAGCCGCCGCAGTTGGCGAAATGGCAGCAGGCCGGCTGGGCGCGCTCGCCGCCAGTCAGCCGCTCCACGGGCTCGGCGGTCCAGCCGTCCCGGCGATGGGACAGGAGCCGCGCCCGCCAGCGTTCGCCTGGCAGCGTCGTCGCCAGCCACACGGGCTCGCCCGCCAGCCGCGCGACGCCGTCGCCCATGCTGCCGAGTGCCGCGATCTCCAGCTCGACCTCCGCACCCGGGCGCGTCGTCAAGGCGCCCCGGTGATCCGCAGCAGCGACAGGCGCTCGCCGGTGGCCGGATTGACAAGCGCCAAGTATTGCTGCTCATCCGGCCCGCGCAACAGCAGCAGGGCGTGGCGGCCGTCGAGCGAGGCCTGCTCGATGCGCAGGCCTACCGGCAGCACGAGGTCGACCGGGCCGTCGGCCGCCGCAGGGGCTTCGGCCTGCTCCTGGGCCTGTTGGCGCTGCACCAGCAGCCAGACCAGGGTGGCCGTGCCCACCACCAGCACCACGCCGCCGACGACGCAGAAGATCTTGAGCGCCCTGATCCAGGAATCCATGGTCGAGCACGAGCCCTTTCCCGGCCATCGCCGCCACCTCGTCACCGTCGACGCCGCCGGCGCCGGGCGGCGGCTCGATGCCTATCTCGCCGCCAGCCTGCCCGAGCTGTCGCGCTCGCGGCTGCAGCAGCTGGTGCTCGAGGGTCGGGTGCGCGATGCCGCAGGGCCGATAGCCGAGGCGTCGCGGCGGGTAAAGCCGGGCGAGACCATCGAGGTGACGATTCCGCCGGCCATCGACGCCACGCCGCGGCCGCAGGCGCTCGGGCTCGACATCCTGTTCGAGGACGAGCACCTGGTCGTGCTCGTCAAGCCGGCCGGCCTCGTCGTCCACCCGGCGCCCGGCCACGACGACGGCACGCTGGTCAACGCCCTGCTGGCGCATTGCGGCGACAGCCTGTCGGGGATCGGCGGCGTGCGGCGGCCCGGCATCGTGCATCGCATCGACCGCGAGGTGTCGGGCGTGCTGGTGGTGGCCAAGCACGACCGCGCCCATGTCGGCCTCGCCGCCCAGTTCAGCATCCACAGCGTCGACCGCCTCTACGAGGCCATCGTCTGGGGCACGCCGGGCCGGGCGTCGGGAACGGTCGACGCCCCGCTCGGCCGCCATCCCACCGACCGCAAGCGCATGGCGATCGTGCGCGGCGGCAAGCGGGCGGTGACGCACTGGCGGCTGGTCGAGGCGGCGGCGACGCGGGCGTCGCGGCTCGAGGTCGAGCTGGAGACCGGCCGCACCCACCAGATCCGCGTCCACCTGTCGAGCCTCGGCCACCCCATTCTCGGCGACCGGCTCTACGGCCGGCGGGCGCCACAGGCAAAGACGGCCGAGCTGCGCGACTTCCTGGCCGGCTTCGGACGGATCGCGCTGCACGCCAGGGAGCTGGGCTTCGACCATCCGGTCACCGGGGTACGCCAACGGTTCAGCGCCCCGCCGCCTTCGTCATTCAACGAGCTGATGGAACTGATGCGTCAGGATTGACTTGTGCGGCGGCCCGCCCTGCCGCATGAACCCTTCTGCCACAGCGCGCGTTGTCGCTGGGGCATTGCTTGCGTGATGAGAGGAGTGGATGGCGAATCTGCCCACCGTGCCGACCGAGGGCAGCGGGCTCGCGCGCTATCTCGACGAAATCCGCCGCTTCCCGATGCTGGAGGCTGGCGAGGAATACATGCTGGCCAAGAGCTGGCGCGAACACGAGGATGTCGAGGCCGCCCACAAGCTCGTGACCAGCCATCTGCGGCTCGTCGCCAAGATCGCCATGGGCTATCGCGGCTACGGCCTGCCGATGAACGAAATCATCTCGGAGGGCAATGTCGGCCTGATGCAGGCGGTCAAGCGCTTCGAGCCCGAGCGCGGCTTCCGCCTCGCCACCTACGCCATGTGGTGGATTCGCGCCGCCATCCAGGAATACATCCTGCACTCCTGGTCGCTGGTGAAGCTCGGCACCACGGCGGCGCAGAAGAAGCTGTTCTTCAACCTGCGCCGGCTCAAGAGTCAGATGCAGGCGATCGAGGAGGGCGACCTCTCGCCCGAGGCCGTGCGGGAGATCGCCGACACGCTGGCCGTCACCGAGCAGGAAGTGATCGAGATGAACCGGCGCCTCGAGGGGCCGGACCATTCGCTCAACGCCCAGCTCCGCGCCGACGGCGACAGCGAATGGCAGGACTGGCTGGTCGACGACAGCGCCAGCCAGGAGGCGGTGCTGGCGGACGAGGACGAGCTCGGGCATCGCCGCCGCCTGCTCGAGGAGGCGATGAAGGTGCTCAACGACCGTGAGCGCCACATCCTCAACGAGCGCCGGCTGAAGGAAGAGCCGACCACGCTCGAGGATCTCAGCACCGAATACGGCATCAGCCGCGAGCGGGTGCGGCAGATCGAGGTCCGCGCCTTCGAGAAGCTGCAGAAGGCCGTGCAGTCGCTGGAGGCGCAGCAGGCGGCCCGGCTCGCCGAGAAGGCCAGGGCCGCCCTGCCCAGCCCCTGAGTCCGCCGGCCGAACCGGCGGGTTGGGATCAGGCGGCCGACCTGTCCGGCGCGGCCCGGTCGGCCAGCAGCGATTCCAGTGCCTCGGCGATGCCGTGGTAGAGTTGACGGTTGTCGTGGCTCCAGCCATCGGTGCCGCCGGGCGGCGCATAGCGATCGAGGAGTGTCGCGAGGTCGCGGCCACGGTCGGGCAGCGACAGGATCGGCGTCGCCAGGGTGACGATCGGCTGGCCGTCGCAGCCGCAGGCCGCCACGGCCGCCTCGAACGCATCCGGCGCTCCGGCGAAGGGCAGGAGCTGCCATTCCACCGTCGGAGCGTCCCACGAGCTCCAGGTGCCGGTACCCGGCTGCCAGAGACCGGCGGGCGTCGTCAGCAGCAGCACGCTGCGGCCGAGCCGGATCACCCAGCCGTCGAGGCCGCAGGCGAAGCCGCCATTGCCGGCGGTGACGCCGAGGCGCTCGGCCAGCGCCAGCAGCAGCACGGCGAAGAACGGCACGTCCTGCCGTTCGCCCTCGACCGGCCTCGCGACCTCTTCCTCTTCGAAATCCATCACCCGACCCGCTGGCGCCACCGCCCGGGCCGAGAATGCATGTCTGCGCGATGCGTATCGGCCGATTCGGCCGCCCGGCGCAGCCGGGGGCTCGGTCAGCGACTCAGGCGTGGCCGGCGGCGGTGGACAGCAGGCTCGGATCGACGCCGATCTTGGCCATCGCCCGGTGCCACATGGTCTCGTGCTCGCCCGAGAACACCAGGTCGGGATCGGCCGGCACGGTGAGCCAGCCATTGTCCTGGATCTCGCGGTCGAGCTGGCCCGGCGCCCAGCCGGCATATCCCAGCGCGAAGAAGCGCCGGCGCGGGCCGCTGCCGTCGGCGATGGCCTTCAGCACGTCGACCGTCGCCGTCAGCGCGAAGCGGTCGTCGATCACCAGGGTCGATTCCAGCACATAGTCCGGCGAGTGCAGCACGAAGCCGCGGCTGGTCTCGACCGGGCCGCCGAAATGGACCAGCGCGTCCTTGCCGCTCAGCACCGAGGTCTCGATGCCGAGCTGGCCGATCACGCTGGGCAGGGTGACGTTGTCGACCACCTGGTTGACGACGAGCCCCATCGCCCCTTCGCGCGAATGGGCGCAGAGGTAGATCACGGAGTGGGCGAAGCGGGGATCCTGCATGGTCGGCATCGCGACCAGCAGCATTCCGGTCAGGTGCCCGTCATCGTCTTTGCCAGACATCGTGCGCCCAGAGATAGAGGGAGACGACCCGGGCAACAAGCCCGGTGCAGCTTTGCACCATCAAGGTTAATGATCGGTGAAGTAACCGGTGCCGGCGCCGCCGATTGCCCTTCGGCACCGCCGATGCCATGTTCCGCGTGCGCGAGCGGCCGGTGCTGGGCCGCCTCGCCCGAGATGCACGGAACCAGGCGGCGGCGCCATGCCGTTGCCCGAGCGGAGGAATATGCCATGACCATTGCCGTGGGCGACAGGCTGCCCGCCGCCACCTTCAAGGTGCGCACGCCCGACGGGCTGGCCGATCTCACCACCGACGAGCTGTTCGCCGGCAAGACGGTGGCGCTGTTCGCGGTTCCCGGCGCCTTCACGCCGACCTGCAGCGCCAAGCACCTGCCCAGCTACCTCGACAATCTCGACGCGCTGAAGGCCAAGGGCGTGGACACCGTCGCCTGCGTCGCCGTCAACGACGCCTTCGTGCTCAGCGCCTGGGCCAAGGGCCAGGAGGCCGACGGCAAGATCGTGATGCTGGCCGACGGCCTCGGCACCTTCACCAGGGCGCTGGGCCTCGACTTCGACGGCTCGGGCGCCGGCCTCGGCACCCGCTCGAAGCGCTACGCCATGCTGGTGAAGGACGGCGTGGTCACGGCCCTCAACGTCGAGGCCAGCCCCGGCGTGATGGAGGTCTCGGGCGCCGACAAGCTGCTGGCCGCCCTCTAGGACGCCAGCCGGCGGGCGGCGTCCGCCGTCGCCGACAGCGCGGAGTCGACCGTCGCTGCCGTGGCCTGCCAGCTCGGCAGGTTGGCGGCGGCGGCGACCGCCCCGTCATGCAGCGCCCGGCGCAGCCCGGGCTCGTCGAGGACGCGCCGCAGGGCTTCGCGCAACGCCGCGACATCGCCCACCGGCACCATGATCGCGGCCCGCCGGTCCAGCCAGCCCTCGACCGCGCCGGCCGTTGTCGTGACCACAGGCAGTCCGCGGGCCACCGCCTCCGCCACCGCCATCCCGAAGCCTTCGTGGCGGGAGCTGGCGACGAACAGCCGGGCCCTGCGCCACTCGGCCTCGAAGGCCGCGCCACCGAGTGCCCCCAGGAAGCTCACGCGGCCGTCGAGCCCATGCTTTCGTACCTGCTCGCGCAGCCCGGCGAGATGGGCGGGGCTGCGCTCGAGGTCACCGGCGATCCGCAACTCCCAGGCCCGGTCCTGCAGGCCGGCCAGCGCCTCGATCAGCAGGCCCTGGTCCTTGCGCGGCACGACGGCCCCGACATTGAGCATCGGCAGCGGCCCACCCTCGTCACGCAAGGCCACGGCCGGATGGCGGTCGATGCCCGGCGGCCCCACCACCAGCCTCGCCGGATCGACGGCATAGTCCCACCGCAGCGCCTCGGCCGTCGCCTGCGAGGTCGCCAGCACCAGGGTCGCCGCCGCCAGGGTCCGGCGCTCGGCCGCAGCACGCCTCGCCGCCGCCTCGGGCAGGTCGCCTTCCAGCGCCAGCGGGTGATGCACGATCACCGCCAGTCGCAGCCGGCGACCCTGCTCCTCGGCGAGATCCGGCAGCACGCTGATGCAGAGCTGGTCGACCAGCAGCAGCGTGCCGTCCGGCAGCGCGCGGACCAGCGCCGCCGTCTCGGCGCGCGCCGCCGCATCGGGCTCGGGAAAACCCGCCGGCAGTGTCAGCCGCTCGATCAACCAGCCGAGCGAGGCCAAGCCGTCCAGCAGGCGCTGGTTGTAGATCCAGCCGCCGGTGGCCCGCGCATAGTCGGCCGAGATCGCGAAGACCAGGCTCCGCCGGCCACTCATGTGGCGGTCGGCGCCCCTTCCACCGCCTCGATGTCGAAGGCGGCCGCCATCAAGGCGCGGGTATAGGGATGGCTGGGTGCGGCGAACACCCGCTCGGTCGGCCCGTTCTCAACCACAAGTCCATCCTTCATGACGATGATCTGGTGACTGAGCGCCCTGACGACGCGCAGGTCATGACTGATGAACAGATAGGCCAAGCCGTGCCGCGCCTGCAACTCTCGCAAGAGCTCGACGATCTGCGCCTGGACGGACATGTCGAGTGCCGAGGTCGGCTCGTCCAGCACGACGAACCGTGGGTTGAGCACCATCGCCCGGGCGATACTGATCCGCTGGCGCTGGCCGCCAGAGAACTCGTGTGGGTAGCGGTCCATCATCGACGGGTCGAGCCCGACCTCGTCGAGGATCGCCGCCACCATGGCGCGGCGCTCGGCGGCGTTGCCGCCGATCTCGTGGATGCGCAGGCCTTCTTCGACGATCTGGCCCACCGACAGCCGCGGGCTGAGGCTGCCATAGGGGTCCTGGAAGACGATCTGCATCTGCCGGCGCAGCGGCCGCATCTCGCCCCAGTCCGCTCCCTGGATCGGGCGGCCCTCGAAGCGGATCTCGCCCTTGCTGTCGGTCAGGCGCAGCAGCGCCAGGCCCAGCGTGGTCTTGCCCGAGCCACTCTCGCCCACGACCCCCACCGTCTCGCCGGCCCGCACCTCGAGCGACACGCCGTCGACCGCCTTCACATGGCCGACCGTACGCTTGAGCAGGCCGCGCTGGATCGGGAAATGCACCCGGATGTCGTTGCCGGTCAGGACGTCCGGCACTGCCGCCGGCAGGGCCGGCGCCCTGCCCCTGGGCTCGGCCGCCAGCAGCATGCGGGTATAGGGGTCCCGCGGCCGTTCGAAGGTCTCGGCCACCGTGCCCTGCTCGACGATGACGCCGTTCCTCATCACCGCCACGCGGTGGGCGAACTTGCGGACGATGGTCAGGTCGTGGGTGATCAACAGGATCGCCATGCCGAGGCGCTGCTGCAGCTCGGCCAGGAGCTTCAGCAGCTGGGCCTGGATCGTGACGTCGAGTGCCGTCGTCGGCTCGTCGGCGATCAGCAGATCCGGCTCGTTGGCCAGCGCCATGGCGATCATCACGCGCTGGCGCTGGCCGCCCGAGAGCTGGTGTGGATAGGCGTCGAGCCGCTGCTCGGCGTTCTGCAGCTGCACCATCCGCAGCAGCTCGAGCACGCGCGGTCGCGCCTGCGCCTGGCTCAAGCCGCGATGCACGGCCAGCACCTCACCGACCTGCCGCTCGATGGTGTGCAGCGGATTGAGCGAGGTCATCGGCTCCTGGAAGATCATGCCGACCCGGTTGCCGCGCACCTTGCGCAGCACCGCCTCGCCCGACCCCAGCAGCTCCTCGCCGTCGAGCCTGATGCTGCCCTGCTCGTGGAAGGCGCGCGGATAGGGCAGCAGCTGCAGGATCGACAGCGCCGTCACCGACTTGCCCGAGCCGCTCTCGCCGACCAACGCCAGCGTCTCGCCGCGGTCGAGCGAGAAGCTCACGCCCTTGACCGCCTCGACCGTCCGGCTCTCCAACCTGAAGCCGACCGCCAGGCTCTCGACCTCGAGCAGGGTCATCGCGCGGTCTCCGCCGTGAAGACCTTGCGCGGGTCGAAGGCGTCGCGCACCGCCTCGCCGATGAACACCAGCAGCGACAGCATGATGCCCACGACAAAGAAGGCGCTCAGCCCCAGCCAGGGGGCCTGCGGGTTGTTCTTGCCCTGCAGCGCCAGCTCGCCCAGCGAGGGCGAGCCCGCCGGCAGCCCGAAGCCCAGGAAGTCCAGCGAGGTCAGGGTGGTGATCGAGCCGCTGAGGATGAAGGGCATGAAGGTCAGCGTCGACACCAGCGCGTTGGGCAGCACGTGCCGCCACATCACGGTGATGTCGGAGGCGCCCAGCGCCTTGGCGGCGCGTACGAAGTCGAGGTTGCGGGCGCGCAGGAATTCGGCGCGCACGAGATCCACCAGCGCCATCCACGACAAGAGCAGCATCAGGATCAGCAGCGTCCAGAAGCCCGGCACGATCAGCGAGCCCAGGATGATCAGCAGGTAGAGCGCCGGGATTCCCGACCAGATCTCGATCAGCCGCTGGAAGATCAGGTCGACCCAGCCGCCGTAGAAGCCCTGCACCGCCCCGGCGGCGACGCCGACGATCGAGCTCAGCACCGTCAGGATCAGGCCGAACAGCACCGAGATGCGAAAGCCGTAGATGACGCGCGCCAGCACGTCGCGCGACTGGTCGTCGGTGCCCAGCCAGTTGCGGGCCGAAGGCGGCGAAGGTGCCGGGCCCTCGAGGTCGGTGATGACGGTGTCGTAGCTGTAGGGAATGAGCGGCCAGGCGGCGAAGCCCTTCTCGTCGATCAGTTCGCGCACGAAGCTGTCGCGATAGTCGGCCTCGGTCGGGAAGTCGCCGCCGAAGGTGGTCTCGGGATAGGTGACGAAGGTCGGGAAATAGGGCGCGCCGTCGTACCAGACGAACACCGGCCGGTCGTTGGCGATCACCTCGGCGAGCAGCGAGATCACGAACAGCACGGCGAAGACGTGCAGCGAGATCCAGCCGCGGCGATTGGCGCGGAAGTTGGCGAGCCTGCGGGCGCCCAGGACTCCCATGCGCCAGCGCCGGCCCCACAGCCTGACCTCGACGCGCGCCGGTGCAAGGGCCGTGGCCGCCGTCATCGGCGCTCGAAGTCGATGCGGGGATCGACCAGCATGTAGGTGAGATCGGACACCAGCTTCAGCACCAGGCCGATCAGGGTGAAGACGTAGAGCGTGCCGAAGACCACCGGATAGTCGCGCCGGATCGCCGCCTCGAAGCCCAGCAGGCCCAGGCCGTCGAGCGAGAACATGGTCTCGATCAGCAGGCCGCCGGTGAACAGCACGCCGACCAGCGCCGCCGGGAAGCCGGCGATCACGATCAGCATGGCGTTGCGGAAGACATGGCCGTAGAGCACGCGCCGCTCGGTCAGGCCCTTGGCACGGGCGGCCACGACATATTGCTGGCTTATCTGGTCGAGGAACGAGTTCTTGGTCAGCATGGTGAGCCCGGCGAAGCCGCCGATAACCATGGCGCTGACCGGTAGCACCATGTGCCAGAGATAGTCGAGGATGCGCTGCGGCCAGGGCAGCGCGTGCCAGTTGTCCGAGACGAGGCCGCGCAGCGGGAAGATCTGCCAGTAGCTGCCGCCGGCGAACAGCACGATCAGCAGCAGCGCGAACAGGAAGCTCGGCACGGCGTTGCCGACGATGATGGCGCTGCTGCTCCATACGTCGAACCTGGAACCATCGCGCACCGCCTTGCGGATGCCGAGCGGGATCGAGATCAGGTAGGTGAGCAGCGTGGTCCACAAGCCCAGCGAGATCGAGACCGGCAGCTTCTCGACGACGAGGCTGACCACCGAGCGGCCGGTGAAGAAGCTCTCGCCGAGATCGAGCCTCAGGTAGTTGCCCAGCATCTTGAAGAACCGCTCGTACCACGGGCGGTCGAAGCCGAACTGCACCTCCAGCTCGTGGATCAGACGGGGATCGAGGCCGCGGGCGCCACGATAGGCGCTGGCGCCCCCGGCATCCGGCGCCTGCGGGCCGGTGCTGCCGAGATCGCCGCTGGCGCCGGTGAAGCGGCTGGTGACGTCGCCGCCGCGGGTGATGTCGGCGATCACCTGCTCGACCGGGCCGCCCGGTGCCGCCTGGGTGATCAGGAAGTTGATCAGCATGATGCCGAACAGCGTCGGCACCATCAGCATCAGGCGGCGCAGGATGTAGGCGAGCACGGGCGGCGGTCGGTCAGGGCGCCGGCTTGGTGTCGATCTGCTGCCTGCCGGTGCCCAGCGCCCGGTCTCTGGCTGGGTCGACCCACCAGGCGAACAGGTCCGGCCCCTCGCTCGGCAGCTTCTCGGGCTGGCCGAACTTGTCCCACCACGCCATGCGGTAGCCGTTGTCGGTGAACTGCGGCACCAGGTAGAAGCCCCACAGCAGCACGCGGTCGAGCGCCCGGCAGGCGGTCTCCAGCGCCTCGCGGCTCTCCGCGCGGATGACGGCGTCGATCATGGCGTCGACCACCGGATCCTCGATGCCGATGGTGTTGCGGCTGCCCGGGACGTCGGCCGCCGCCGACCCCCAGAAGTCGCGCTGCTCGTTGCCCGGCGAGGCGCTCTGCGCCCAGATGTCGGTGATCATGTCAAAATCGAAGTCGTCGGTGCGGTTCTGGTACTGCGCCGGGTCGACGACGCGGATCCGGGCATCGATGCCCAGCCGCTTCAGGTTCTGCACGAATGGACCGGCGATGCGCTCGTCGCTGGGATCGTCGCCCAGGATCTCGAACGCCATCGCCCGGCCGCTGGCGGTCTCGACCAGCTTGCCGTCCTCGACCTCCCAGCCGGCCTCGCGCAGCAGCCGCAGCGCCTGGCGGAGATTGTCACGGATGTTGCCCGTGCCGTCGGTCCTGGGCGGCACCGGCGGCGGGCCGAAGACCTCGGACGGCAGCTTGTCGCGATAGGGCTCGAGCAGAGCCAGCTCGGCCGGCGAGGGATCGCCCGCGGCCATCAGCGACGGCTCGCCGTGGAAGAAGCTCGTCAGCCTGACATACTGGTCGTACATCAGCGTCCGGTTGGTCCATTCGAAGTCGAAGGCGTAGCCGATCGCCTCGCGCACCCGGCGGTCGTGGAACTGCGGCCGGCGCAGGTTGAAGATGAAGCCCTGCATCCGGGCCGGCGGCTCGATCTTGACCTTCTCGACCTTGATCAGGCCGCGCTCGATCGCCGGGCCGGTATAGCCGGTGGCCCAGCGCTTGGCCGAGTTCTCGACCCGCAGGTCGTACTGGCCGGCCTTGAACGCCTCCAGCGCCACGTCGGCGTCGCGGAAATACTCATAGCGGATGGCGTCGAAATTGTTGCGGCCCTTGTTGACCGGCAGCTCGGCGCCCCAGTAGTCGGGCACGCGCTCGCTGAGCGTCGAGCGGCCCGCGACGAACGACTTGATGCGGTAGGGTCCGCTGCCGAGCGGGATGTCGAGGTCGACCTGCTCGAAATCCCTGCCCTCGTAGTAGTGCTTCGGGATGATGCTGAGCTGGCCCATGATCAGCGGCAGCTCGCGGTTGGCGCCGGTGCCGTCGAAGGTGAAGGTCACGCGGCGCTCGCCGGTCTGCTCGGCCCTGGCGACATTGGCGTAGTAGGCGCGGTAGCGCGGGTGGCCCTTGGCCTTCAGCGTCTCGAAGCTGAAGATCACGTCGGCCGGGGTGATCGGCGTGCCGTCGTGCCAGCGGGCGTCGGGATGCAGCTCGTAAGAGACGCTGCCCCAGTCCTCGGCGACCTCGATCGTCTGCGCGATCAGGCCGTACTCGGAGAACGGCTCGTCCAACGACTGGACGGTCAAGGTCTCGAAGGCGAGACCGAGCCCGGCGGCCGGCGTGCCGCGCAGGATGAACGGATTCATGCTGTCGAAATTGCCGATGGTCGACAGCGACAGGGTCCCGCCCTTGGGGGCTTCAGGATTGACGTAGTCGAAATGGCCGAAGCCGGGCCCGTACTTCAGGTCGCCGTGCATGGCGATGCCGTGGGCTCCGGCGGCTGCCCGGGCGGGGCGCCAGCGGACGGGCACGAGGGCCGCCACCCCCGCGGCAACGAGCACCTGGCGGCGGCTGAGAAGCATCCGGGCCCCTTTCCCTCGTTCGGCTGGTGACGGCGACATTAAGGCCGGATCGCCTCCGAGTGTAGTTTCCGGCTTATGACGATTAGGAAAGGTTGAGCACCGCCCGCGCCGCTGCATGGGTCCGGCCATCGCCGGCGGCGATCACCGCGCCGCCGGACCGCAGCGTCAGCGTGCCTCCCGACCAGTCCGTGAGCATGCCGCCCGCCCCGGTGATCACCGGAATCAACGCCATGAAGTCGTAGGGCTGGAGCGACGCCTCGACGACGAGGTCGGCAAAGCCCATGGCCAGCAGGCCGTAGGCGTAGCAGTCGCCGCCGAACATCGGCAGCCGCACCTCGTCCTCGAGCCGCTGGTAGGCCCGGCGCAGCTCGCTGGTGTCGAAGATGCGCGGGCTGGTGGCGAACAGTACCGCCTGGTCGAGCGTGGCACAGGAGCGTACCCGGATGGGCTTGCCGTTGTGCGTCGAGGGCTCGCCGAGCACGCCCTGCCAGCGCTCGCCGATGATCGACTGGTCGATGATGCCGAGGACGGGCACCCCGCCGTGCAGCAGGGCGATCAGCGTGCCGAACAGCGGCCGGCCGGTGATGAACGACTTGGTGCCGTCGATCGGATCCAGCACCCAGACGAACTCGGCGTCGAGGTCGGCCGAGCCGAACTCCTCGCCCAGGATGCCGTGGCCGGGAAATCGCTTGCGGATCAGGTCGCGCATCACCTGTTCCGCCTCGCGGTCGGCGATGGTGACCGGGCTCTCGTCGGCCTTGCTCTCGACGCTGACCGGGGTGCGGAAATAGCGCCGTTGCGCCACGCCCGCCGCGTCGGCGAGCGCATGCGCCAACGAGAGCGCCTCGGCCGGGGGCGGCGCCGGCCGGCTGGCCGTCACTCAGCCGCCCGACTGCGGTGCCGGCGCCTCGCCCGCCGGTGCGGCATCGGCTGGAGCCTCGCCGGCAGGCGCTTCCGGCAGCGGCACCGGGCTGTCGGCGAGGCTGCGCAGGTAGACGATGACGTCGGCCCGGTCGGTCTCCTTGGGCAGGCCGGCGAACGCCATCTTGGTGCCGGGGACATGGGTCTTGGGCGACTTGAGGAAGTCGTTCAGGTCGTCGAAGGTCCAGTTGCCACCGTGCCCGGCCATGGCGGGCGAGTAGCTGAAGCCCTCGTGCTTGCCGACCTCGCGGTCGACCACGCCCCAGAGATCGGGGCCCACCTTGTTGGGGCCACCCTTCTCGAAGCTGTGGCAGGCGGCGCACTTCTTGGCGACGTTGGCGCCGGCCGCCGGATCGGCCGATGCCAGCAGCACCGCCAGCGGCTTCTCCTCGGCCGCCGGAGCCGCCGTGCCCTCGCCGCCGCCCTCGGGCAGCGCGATGCGGAAGGCTGGCTCCTCCAGGTGGTGCGGGCCGTAGACCATGCGCGAAAGCACGCCGCTGCCGGACGCGATGATGCCGGCGGTCAGGATCGCGGCGAATAACTTGTTGCCTTCGAGCGACGCTGCCATAGGACTGCCAACCCCCGTTTCGAACCGTCCGCAAGGCCCGGGCCCCTCGCGCATCGGTCGGATTGGGCGTAGAACGCCGCTCGCGGCAGAGTCAAGCCGACCCGAACGCACAGGCCGAGAGCCGCCCCGAGAGATACAACGCCCCGCTTGCCGCCGACAGGGAAATGACCAGTCCATCCACCGTGGTGCTCGTGCCGGCCCGCCTCGCCTCGACGCGCCTGCCCGACAAGCCGCTGGCGCCGATCGCCGGCGAGCCGATGATCGTCCATGTCTGGCGCCGCGCCGTCGAGGCCGGGGTCGGGCCGGTCTGGGTCGCCTGCGCCGAGCCGGTGATCGCCGAGGCGGTCGAGCGTGCCGGCGGCAAGGCGGTGCTCACCGATCCGGCCCACCCTTCCGGCACCGACCGCATCAACGAGGCGCTGCGGAAGGTCGACCCCGAGCGCCGCTTCGAACGTGTCGTCAACCTGCAGGGCGACATGCCGACACTCGATCCGGCGGTGCTGCGCCACGTGCTGGAGCCGCTGGACCGGCTGGGCACCGACTGGGGCACGCTCGCCAATCCGACCGAGGACGAGGAGGAGCGCAGCGATCCCAACGCCGTGAAGGCGGTGATCAGCTTCCTGCCCGACGATCCGAGGCTCGGCCGCGCCCTCTACTTCACCCGTGCCACGGCGCCCAGCGGCCCCGGCCCGGTCTGGCACCATATCGGAATCTACTCGTTCACCCGCGCCACGCTGGAGCGCTTCTGCGCCCTGCCGCCGAGCCCGCTGGAACGGCGCGAGCGGCTGGAGCAGCTGCGCGCCATGGAAGCCGGCATGACCATCGGCGTACGGCTGGTCGATGCCGTGCCGTTCGGCGTCGACACCCCCGCCGATCTCGCCAAGGCGCGGCGTATCCTGGAGAAATCCTCGTGACGATCGCCGACATGAACCGCTGGCCCGACGGATCCCCGGAGCGGATCGTCGCCTTCCAGGGCATGCTGGGCGCCTATTCGCACTTGGCCTGCCGCGAGCGCCTGCCCGAGATGCGGGCCGCCCCCTGCCACTCGTTCGAGGATGCCTTCGCCGCCGTCCGCGAGGGCCGGGCGAAGCTCGCCATGATCCCGGTCGACAATACCGTCGCCGGCCGCGTCGCCGACGTCCACCACCTGATGCCCAGGGGTGGCCTGCACATCATCGGCGAGCATTTCCTGCGCGTTAATCACCAGTTGCTGGCGGTACCTGGAGCGAAACTCGAAGACATCCGCACCGTCGAGAGCCATGTCCACGCGCTGGGCCAGTGCCGCGACTTCCTGCGCCGGCACGGCATCCGGCCGGTCGTGGTGGCCGACACCGCCGGTGGTGCCGCCGAGATCGCCCGGCGTGGCGACAGGACGATCGCCGCCATCGCCTCGATCCTGGCGGCCGAGACCTACGGCCTCGACATCCTGGCCTCGGACATCGAGGACGCCACCCACAACACCACCCGCTTCCTGGTGCTGTCCCGCGAGCCGGTCCAGGCTCCGGCGAACAATGGCCCGGTTGTCACCACCTTCGTCTTCGAGGTCCGCAACGTCCCGGCGGCCCTCTACAAGGCGATGGGCGGCTTCGCCACCAACGGTGTCAACATGGTGAAGCTGGAGAGCTACATCGACGGCGGCTTCCAGCAGGCCCGCTTCTATGCCGACGTCATGGGCCACCCCGACGAAGGGCCACTCTGCCGTGCCCTCGAGGAGCTGCGCTTCTTCGCCCACGACGTGGAGATTCTCGGGGTGTACCCGGCGGATCCGTTCAGGGAGGGGTTGGGGTAGCGCCGGGCAGTCGTCTCGGCTTGTTATCGTTTCTCGGCGTGCCGCTGTAGGCCGACGTCGTTTGGCCCGGTCACTTGACGGAGGCCCCAGACAGGCTTGTCCTGCGGGCCTACGCAGACCATGTTCGATGATTGAATCTTGCCGAATATGTTGTCTGGATTGCTTGCAAAATTATTGGGGTTGAACAATGGCGGCAGATGCCAATAGAGGCGATAGCCGAGCTGCATCAAGAAGTCGATGAGGGCGGGAGAATCTCCCCGCCCATTGTTCTCGATGTACAAGCGAGGCCAATGACGGCGGATCGTCGCGATGCTTCCTTGGAGCACCGCGAACTCCATCCCTTCAACATCGGCCTTGATCAAGTCGCAACGCTGCAGGTCGAACGAATCGACGGCAGCGACCGAAACGCGTTCGCCCGGTCCTGACTCCGCAAGCTGTATGCCGCCGAAATTGTCCTCCTTTGTATAGTCGAGCGGCGGCACCACGAGTTCGCCGGGGCCTGATCCGCATGCCATCCAGCGAGCGGCGACGTTGAACACGCCATTCAGGGCGAGATTGGCACAGAGCAGTTGATGGACGATCCGCTGTGGCTCGAACGCGAGCAAGCGTCCTTTCGGTCCGATGTGACGCGCCAATGGAACGGTGTCTGCGCCTATATTGGCCCCCGCTTCTACGATCCACGCGCCCGGCTGAACAAGGCTGATCAGCGCTTGAATCTCGTACTCGCTATACTCGCCATAAACCGACAAGCTCCGACCTATATAGATGTCTTGCGGATTGATCAGGAATAGTCCATGGCGGCATTGCTTCAATTGGTACGCAAATACAGTCGTTGAGTCCGCAGTTGCAGTTTCCCGGATTTCTGCGTCACTCTGGGAGTTGAAGGACGTCATGGCAACGCTCTCTGGATACGGTTACGGTGCCTCTAGCACGATGGACTGCCTTGGGGAAACGACGGCGTGTGCCCTGCCGCGCGACCCGCGATCGAGCAGGCTTCCAATGACCCTGGCAGTTGCGACAAGAGCCCCGAGATCGACCCCCGTCGCCACCCCCATCCCCTCCAGCATGTAGACGACGTCCTCCGTCGCCAGGTTTCCACTCGCTCCCGGCGCATAGGGGCACCCGCCCAATCCGGCTACCGAGCTGTCGACGGTGCCGATCCCCATCTCCAGGCAGGTCAGCACATTGGCCAGCGCCTGGCCGTAGGTGTCGTGGGCATGGATGGCGAGGGCCGCCACCGGCACCTCGCCCGCCACCGCCCGCACCATCTCGGCGACCTTGCGCGGCGTGCCGACGCCGACGGTGTCGCCGAGCGACACCTCGTAGCAGCCCATCGCATGCAGGCGACCGGCGACGCCCGCCACGGCGGAGGGTGCGATCACGCCCTCGTAGGGGCAACCGACGACGCAGGAGACGTAGCCGCGCACCCGCACGCCCTCGGCCTTGGCCCTTTCCATCACCGGCGCGAACCGCTCCAGGCTCCCGGCGATCGAACAGTTGATGTTCTTCTGCGAGAAGCTCTCGGAAGCCGCTGCGAACACGGCGATTTCGTCCACACCTACCGCCAGTGCCGCCTCCAACCCCCTCGCGTTCGGCACCAGCACCGGATAGCGCACGCCGGGTCTGCGGCGGATCGTCCGCAGCACCTCGACGCTGTCGGCCATCTGCGGCACCCAGCGCGGCGAGACGAAGGCCCCGGCCTCGATCACCTTCAGGCCGGCCTCGGCGAGATCCTCGATCAGCCGGACCTTGGCCTCGAGCGGCACGGTCCGCGCCTCGTTCTGCAGGCCGTCGCGCGGGCCGACCTCGACGATGGTGACCGCCGGCGGAACATCGGCCAGCGGGTCGTTCATGGCGGATCGCCCAGGTCGAGCAGCCGCGTGCCCTCCGGCACCTGCTCGCCCTCGCGGACATGCACGGCGGTGACGATGCCATCGCGCGGGGCGGCGAAGCGCTGCTCCATCTTCATCGCCTCCAGCACCGCCACTGGCTGGCCCTTGCTCACCTGCTCGCCCACGGTCACCAGCAGCTTGATCACCCGGCCGGGCATCGGCGTGTTCAGCAGGTCGGCACCGCTGTCCGCAGGCTCGCCCGGTCCAGCGAAGCCGGGCAGCCGGAACTCCAGCCGCCGTCCGCCATGCACCAGCAGCAGGCGGTCGCCAACCAGCTCGGCGGCGAACCGCAGCCGCCGCCCGTCCAGCTCGCACCAGTGGCCGCCATCGGCCGCGACGCCGTGGCGTGCATCGTGCTCCCTGCCCGCCACCTCGACGACCGAGCGGTCGCCCAGGCGCTCGATCTCGACCGGCCAGCTCCGCTCGCCCTGCAGCAGCCGCAGCAGCTGGCGGTGCGGCCGGTTGAGCCGCCAGCCATCGGTGCGATGCCAGGGCGAGGTGTGGTCGGCCGAGTCGCGGGCTCGCCTGCGCCCCTGCTCGGCCAGCTCCTCGGCCAGCGCCAGTGCCGCCAGCACCAGGTCCTCGTCGCCCGGCTCGGGCTCGACCGCGAAGGAGGCGGCCCCCTCACGGTCGAGCCAGCCGGTATCGACGGCACCCGTCCGGAACGGCGCTGTTCCGACCACCGCGCGGAGAAAGCCGAGATTGCTGCTGGGACCGGCGATCAGGCAGCCGTCCAGCGCCTGCTCCAGCCGGCGCAGCGCCGCGGCCCGGTCGGGCCCGTGCACCACCAGCTTGGCGATCATCGGGTCGTAGAACGGCGTGACCTCGTCGCCCTCCTCGACGCCGGTCTCGACCCGCAGGTCCGGTGCCGGCTGCGGAAAGCGCAGCCGCTCCAGCCGGCCGGCCGAGGGCAGGTAGCCGCGCGCCGGATCCTCGGCGTAGATCCGCGCCTCGAAGGCGTGGCCGGATCCCGTGATCTCCTCCTGCCGCAGCGGCAGCGGCTCGCCCGACGCCACCCGGAGCTGCCACTCGACCAAGTCGAGGCCGGTGATCATCTCGGTCACCGGGTGCTCGACCTGCAGCCGGGTATTCATCTCGATGAAGTAGAAGCTCTGGTCCTCGTCGAGCAGGAACTCGATGGTGCCGGCATTGACGTAGCCGACAGCCCTGGCCGCGGCGACGCCGGCAGCCCCCATGGCGGCGCGCGTCGCATCCGCGAGACCGGGCGCCGGCGCCTCCTCGACGATCTTCTGGTGCCGCCGCTGCAGCGAGCAGTCACGCTCGAACAGATGCACGGCCTGCCCGTGGCTGTCAGCGAAGACCTGCAGCTCGACATGGCGCGGCCGGCGCAGATATTTCTCGACGATCATCCGCTCGTCGCCGAAAGCATTCAGCGCCTCGCGCCGCGCCGCCGCCAGCGCCTCGGCCAGCTCGTCGGGTCGCTCGACGATCCGCATGCCCTTGCCGCCGCCGCCGGCGGCAGCCTTGAGCAGCACCGGGAAGCCTATCGCCTCCGCCTCAACAGCGATCCGCGCCTCGCCCTGGTCGTCGCCGTCATAGCCCGGCACGACCGGCACGCCGGCCCGCCGCATCAATTGCTTGGCGACGTCCTTGCCGCCCATGGCCTCGATGGCGGCGGGCGGCGGCCCTACCCAGATCAGCCCGGCCTCGCCCACCGCCCGCGCGAACGGCGCCCGCTCCGACAGGAAGCCATAGCCCGGATGCACCGCCGCGGCCCCGGTGCATGCCGCCGCCTCCAGGATCGCCTCGATCCGCAGATAGCTCTCCCGCGCCGGCGCCGGCCCGATCCGCACCGCCTCGTCGGCGAGCCGGACATGCCGCGCGCCGCGGTCGGCATCGGAACAGACCGCCACCGTCCGCACCCCCAGCCGGCGGCAGGTGGCGATGATCCGGCAGGCGATCTCGCCGCGATTGGCGATCAGCAGGGAATCGAGCATGGCCACCCCGCTCGGCCGGGTTCAGCCGGTCATGCGGGCGAGCCTACACCCAGCCGCCGTCCGCGACATAGGTCTGGTTGGTCAGGGCCGAGCTGTCGTCGCTGGCGAGGAACAGCGCGAGGCGGGCCATCTCCGAGGGCTCGAGCTTGCGCTTCAGGCACTGCCGCTCCAGGAGCTGCCTCTCGCCCTCGGCGGTCAGCCACATCGTCTTCTGGCGCTCGGTCATGATCCAGCCCGGCGCGATGCAGTTGACGCGGATGTTGGCCGGGCCGAAGTCGCGGGCGAGCGAGCGGGTGAGGCCGGCCACGGCCGCCTTGGCGGCGGTGTAGGCATGCATGCCGCCGAGGCCGATCATCCAGCTGGTCGAGCCGAAATTGACGATCGAGCCGCCGCCAGCAGCCTTCATCATCGGGTAGACCGCCTGTGCCGCGAAGAACTGGTGCTTGAGATTCACGGCGAACCGCTCGTCCCAATATTCCGGCGTGATGGTTTCGAAGGCGTGGCGATCGTCGCGGGCAGCGTTGTTGATCAGCACCGTGATCGGGCCGACCTCGGCCGCCGCCGCCTCGATGGCGGTGCGCAACTGGCCGATGTCGCGGACGTCGCACGGCTTGAACACCGGCGCCGGATCACCGCGGCCGGCGACGGTCTCGACCAGCGCCAGGCTGGCCTTGTGGTCGATGTCGCAGAACGCGACCTTGGACTTCTGGGTGCAGAAATGCTCGACGATCGCGGCACCGATGCCGGAACCGCCGCCGCTGACGAACACCGACCTGCCCTCGAGGCTCGGATAGACCGCCCAGCTGGACATCCTAGGGACTCCGGGGATTGGGTTCAGCCGGCCGCGACGGGCTCCTGCCCGCGACGGCGAAGCCAGTCTAACAGCACCCACGCCCAGGCGAGCAGCGTGATCACCCCCAGCACCGCCGCCACCGGCCGCTCGAAGAAGGCCAGCATGTCGCCGTCGGACTTGATCATCGACGTCATGAAGTTCTCCTCGATCATGCCGCCGAGCACGAGGCCGAGGATCGCCGGCGCCACCGGGATGCCGTTCTCCTCCATCAGGAAGGCCAGGATGCCCATCACCAGCATGATACCGACGCCGAACACCGTGTTGTTGATGGCGAAGGATCCCACGATGCAGAACATCAGGATCAGCGGCATCAGCACCTCGCGCGGCACCGCCAGAATCTGCTTGTAGACCTTGATGGCGACCCAGCCGAACGGCAGCATCAGGATGTTGGCGAGGAAGAACAGGATGAACACCGCATAGAGATGGTGCGGCTGCTCGATCATGATGGTCGGGCCGGGATTGAGGCCCTTCATGTAGAGCACGCCGATGACGATGGCGGTGATGGAATCGCCGGGGATGCCGAAGACCAGCGCCGGCACCCAGTCGCCGCCGAGGCTGGAATTGTTGGCCGCACCGGCGTCGACGATTCCCTCTATGTGGCCGGTGCCGAACTTCTCCGGCTCCTTGGAGAAGCGCTTGGCGACCGCATAGCTGACCCAGGCGGCAATGTCGGCACCGGCGCCCGGCAGGATGCCGATGAAGGTGCCGATGGCGCTGCCGCGGGCGGTGTTGACCCAGTATTTCCTGGCCAGCGCCATCTGGCCGCGGAAGACGTTGCCGATCTGGCGGATCGGCGCGGCGAGCTCGGCGCGGCGCGAGCCGATCACCCAGCGCAGCACCTCGCCGATGGCGAACATGCCGATCATCGCCGGGATGAAGCTGACGCCGCCCATCAGCTCGACGCTGCCGAACGTGAAGCGCGGATGGCCGGCGGTGACGTCGATGCCGACGCAGGCGATCAGAAGGCCGATTAGCAGCGAGATCACGCCCTTGATCGGCGAGCCGCGCGAGATGAAGGCGGCACAGGTCAGGCCGAACAGCGCCAGCCAGAAGTATTCATAGGAGCTGAAGTTGAGGGCGAACTCGGCCAGCGCCGGTGCCGAGACCGACAGCACCACGGCACCGACGAGGCCGCCGATTACCGAGAACACCAGGCCGCAGCCGAGCACGGTCTCGGCTTGGCCCTTCTGGGTCAGCAGGTAGGCATCGTCGACATAGGCGGCCGAGGCGGGCGTGCCGGGGATCCGCACCAGCGCCCCCGGCAGGTCACCGGCAAAGATCGCCATGGCGGTGGTGGCGACGATGGCGGCCAGCGCCGGCACCGGATCCATGAAGAAGGTCACCGGCACCAGCAGCGCCGTCGCCATGGTGGCGGTGAGCCCCGGCATGGCGCCCACGAACAGGCCGAAGGCCGAGGCCACCACCATCACGAACAGGGTGTAGGGGTCGAAGACCAGGGCGAAGGCGGTCTCGAGCGGGCTGCTCATCGGCTCACCAGATCACGCCGGCCAGCGGGCCGAGCGGCAGCGGGACCAGCAGGATGCGGCGGAAGGCGTAGTCGATCACCAGGGCGGCGATGACGGCGACCACCAGCGACGACAGCACCTTGCCGCCACGGAAGCGCACCATCCACAAGGTCAGCAGCGCAGTGCCGATGACCAGGAAGCCCAGGAGATCGGACAGCAGAATGTAGGCGACGAGGCCCAGCAGCACCAGCGCCACGTCGGTGAGATGGCCGGGTGTCCGCGTCCACTCGTCGAAATCCAGCCACGGATGCTCGCGCAGCCGCCGCAGCCCCGAGACGACCAGCACCAGCCCGCAGGCGCCGAGCCCCAGGCCGATGATGTTGGGGAACAGCGCCGGGCCGTAGTGCTGGCCCGGCATCGACGGGTAGTTGCGGGTCATGAACAGGATCGACGCCGCCAGCAGCAGCAGGGCGGCGCCGATCAGGGCATCGTTGAAGCGCAAGGCGGCGCTCCGACCGGCTCTTACTTCGCGAGGCCCACGCCCTTCATGGTCTCGCCGAACATCGCGTCACGCTGGGCCATGAAGGCGACGAACTCGTCGGGTGCGGCATAGACGGTGGCGAAGCCGCGGCTGTCCATGAACGGCTTGTAGTCGGGACCGTTGTAGATCCTCTCCAGCGCCGGCACGAGCTTGGCCGTCACCTCCTCGGGCAGGCCCTTGGGACCGACGAAGCCGCGCCAAGCGCCGGCCGTCACGTCGATGCCGGTGGCCTCCTTCAGCGTCGGCACGTCGGGGAAGGTCGGGTTGCGCTCCTCGGCCATGATGGCGAGGCTCTTCACACGGCCGGCGTCCATCAGCGCCTTGGCCTCGGGCACCGAGCTCGGCACGATCTGCACGCCACCCGCCACGAGATCCTGCAGGCCCGGCGCCGCCCCCTGGCTCGGCACCCACTGCACGTGGTTGGGATCGAGCCCGGCCTTCTGCAGCATGCCGGCGATCGCCAAGTGCCAGATGCCGCCCTGGCCGGTGCCGGACGCCTTCATGCTGCCCGCCGGCGAGGCCTTGATGGCATCCAGCAGCGCCTGCGCGTTGGCATAGGGGGCGTCGGACGCGACCTGCAGGCCCGCCGGATCCTCGTTGAACAGCGCCAGCGGCGTGTAGGCCTCGTGGTTCAGCTCGGTGAGGCCCTGCCAGTGCATCATCCCGATCTCGACGGTGATGATGCCCAGCGTGTAGCCGTCGGGTGCGGCCGTGGCGATGGCGGTGTGGCCGACCACGCCCGAGCCGCCGGTGCGGTTCACGACGTTGACCGGAACGCCCAGCTCCTTCTCCAGCAGCGAGGCGACGATGCGCGCCGTGGCGTCGGTGCCGCCGCCGGCACCCCACGGGCAGATCATGGTGATCGGCCGCTCGGGATAGGCCGCCTGGGCCGCGTCCACCGTCCCGAACGCCAAGCCTGTCGCCAGCAATGCGCCGAGCGCCAATCTCCGCTGCATCTTTCCGCCTCCCGGACCGAATGTTGCGGCGGACAGTAACGGCGGGTCGGCGGGCTGTCATCCCCCGGCGGCCAGTTCCGCCGGGCGGATCAAGGGCCTGCCGACAAGGTGACATGCCGTCCGACCCAGTCGAGGAGCAGGTCGGCGACCTCAAGGCTGTTCCTGTCCTGCATCAGCATGTGGGAGTTGCCGCGGATGCCCATCTCGGGCAGCAGCATCAGCTCGGCACGCCCGCCGGCGGCATTGACCGTCGCCACGAAATCGCGCGACGCCCCGAGCCGCGGCGCCCAACGTGCCGACTCGTCCACGTAATCGCCGAATACGATCAGGATCGGCACCCGCAGGAAAGGACGCAGATCGTCGGCCGGGGCCGGAACCACCGCGGGCTCGAGGGCGATGATCCCGGCGACGCCCCGCGTGTCGCGCGCGGCGGCGTGGAACGGATAGATCCCCGACTGCGAGTGGCTGACCAGCACCGTGCCGTCGATACGGCGGGCCAGCTCCGACAGGCCCGGCACGGTCGGATTGGGCGTCGGCAGGCCGGCCCACCAGTCGGGAACCAGCTGCTTCCACAGCTCGGCCTCGGCCTCCAGCGGGAACAGCATGCCCGGAAAGACCTGCGGATATTCCGGCCCGAAGCGGAAGATGACCCACGCCGCCTCCTGGCTGGCGGAAAAGACGGTCGGCAGGCGATCCGCGGCGGCAATACCCGTGCCGACGGCATTGATCGCCGCGGGACTCCACGCGGACCGACCACGCCAGGCCTGGTCGATGACGTAGGTGGGATGACCATGGCGGACGAAATGCTCGTCCCAGCCCATGCGGCCGTCGGGCGTGGTCTCCCAGGTCTTGCCGGTCAGGCAGCAGCCGTGAATGAGCGTGACCGGGCAACGTCCCGCCGAGCCGGCCGGGATCTGGTAGCGGACATAGACCTGGTCGACGGCGATGGTCCCGGCCGCCGGGTATTGCGGCAGCGTCGAAAGCGTGTCGGCGCGGAGCTGCCGCCCGCCGACGAAGAAGCTGCCCTGACGCTCGATCACGAGCGGCGCATCGTCTGTGGCTGCCAAAGCTTGCCCTCCATGAGCCGTGACGGCGTGGACCGGCGATTCCGTTGTTGACAGCGGCATCGTCGGACTTATAGTTTCCTAGTCAACAAAGAGCGCCGCCCTGACCTCAGACCTCACCAGCCATCTCGGCTACTGGCTCCGCTACGTGTCCAACCACGTCTCGCATGCCTTTGCCCGGAAAGTCTCCGCCAAGGGCGTGACCGTAGCCGAATGGGTGCTGATGCGCTCGCTGCATGGCGCCGAGCCGACGCCGCCCAGCGTGCTGGCCGCACGGCTGGGCATGACGCGCGGTGCCATCACCAAGCTGGCCGACCGCCTTCTCGCCAAGAGGCTCCTGGTCCGGATCGCCGACCCGGATGACGGCCGGGCCCAGAAGCTCGCCCTCACGCCGGCGGGAGTGTCGATGGTGCCGGAGCTCGCGGCCCTCGCCGATCGGAACGACGCCGAGTTCTTCGACGAGCTGAGCGCCGAGGAGCGCGAGCTGCTGGAGACCATCCTGAAGAAGCTGGTCAGCCGGCACGATCTCAGGGCGATCCCGGTCGATTGATCCTTCCATCCATGAATCCTGCAGGCAGGAGAACAGACGTGGACACGCACCGGCAAGCCGTCGCAGAAAGCTGCATCAAGGCAGCGGAGATCGACACGATGTCGTTTCCGCAGATCGTCGGCCGGCTGATGGAGGCGGGCTTCGAGAGCTATGCCATCGACTTCCGCCGCGCCACGGCGACCTACTATCTGCCCGACGGCGACAGCGTCGTCCTAGCGACGCACGAGATCGACGGCGCCGTCGCCGACCGGCTCGACGAGGCCGGGCTCTCGGCTGCCATCCGCGAGGCCCAGGCCCAAGCACCCGGCTACAGCTACAAGGGCTTCTGCGCCAAGGCCAAGGCGGCGGGATGCGCCGGCTACATGGTCTCGTTCCCCGGCCGGCGCGCCGTCTATTTCGGGCGGACCGGCGAGGTTCACGTCGAGCATTTTCCCGGATCGCGTTAGGCGCCCAGCGGAGACCTGCCGGTGGCCGACCTGATCAGGCTCGTGCTGTCGAACATTCCGGCGATCATGGTCGTGGCGGCCATACTGGTCGCGGCGTTGCGGCGGGACGGCCGTCCGCCGGCGAGCCGGCTGCTCGACTGGATGCTGCTGCTGGCGGTCGGCATCGACGGGCTATGGGCGGGTCTGTTCCACGTCCTGTTTCCGCACGTCGCCGCCACTTCCATCGGCTGGGAGGTCAGCCCCTTCCAGTTCGAGGTCGGCGTCGCCGACATCGCGATCGGCCTCGTGGCGATCTTGGCCTTCTGGCGAAGCCTGCCGTTCAAGGCCGCGGTCGTCGCCTATGCGGTGCTATTCTATCTCGGCGTTGCCTTCGGCCATGTGCGCGAAGCCGTCGAGGCCGGCAACTTCGCCGCCAACAATTTCGGCCTGCTGCTGCTGCTGACCTTGGCGCGGGCGCTCGTCCTGCCGGCTTTGCTGTGGATGGCGTGGCGGACCGGGCAGCCGGGCCGGGCCGCCGCCGTCAGCGATGGGCGGCGTTGAAGGCGTCGAGCGCCGCCGAGCCTGGGCACAGCTCCGCCTCGCCCAGCCGGTTCAGCGGCATGTCGACCGTGCCCAGCGCGTCGTGCAGGTCGCGTGACTCGGGGTCGAGATAGAGCAGGCCGGTGACGACCTCGCCGGCGGCGTGGCGCTCCTGCACATAGGTCAGGGCGGCGATGCGGTTGCGCACGTCGTAGTCGGCGGCGAGCTTGCGCAGCCGGATCACCGAGCCGTCGTGCTGGACCACGTCCTGAACGTCGCCCTCGGCATAGTCGGCGGTGATCTCCTCGCGCTCGACCATCATGTCGAGGCGGTTCACGGCGGCGTTGTGCTCGCGCACATAGTCGAAGCTGCGGGTCGAGCCGGTGTGGTTGTTGAAGGCGACGCAGGGGCTGACGACGTCGATGAAGGCAGCACCGCGATGCCGGATCGCCGCCTTCAGCAGCGGCACCAGCTGCTTCTTGTCGCCCGAGAAGCTGCGGGCGACGAAGGTGGCCCCCAGGAGCAGCGCCATCGCCACGAGATCGATGGGCGAATCGGTGTTGACAGCGCCTTTCTTGCTCCTGGAGCCGGTGTCGGCCGTGGCCGAGAACTGGCCCTTGGTCAGGCCGTAGACGCCGTTGTTCTCGACGACATAGACCATGTCGACGCCGCGCCGCAGGCAGTGCGCGAACTGGCCGAGGCCGATCGAGGCGCTGTCGCCGTCGCCCGAGACCCCCAGGTAGATCAGGTCGCGGTTGGCGAGATTGGCGCCGGTGAGCACCGACGGCATACGGCCGTGCACGCTGTTGAAGCCGTGGCTCTGGCCGAGGAAGTAGGTCGGCGTCTTCGACGAGCAGCCGATGCCGGAGAGCTTGGCCACGCGGTGCGGCTGGATCGCCAGCTCGAAGCAGGCCTGGATGATGGCGCCACTGATCGAATCGTGGCCGCAGCCGGCGCAGAGCGTCGAGACCGACCCCTCGTAGTCGCGATGGGTGTAGCCCAGGCTGTTGGTCGGCAGCTTCGGGTGATGCAGCAGCGGCTTGGCGAGATAGGTCATCGCACGGCCCCCACGGGTACGGCGTTGAGGGCGGTGAGGCGCGCCGCGACCTCGCCCACCACGTAGCGGGCGGTCAGCGGCGTGCCGTCGAAATGCAGTATCGGCACGAAGCGGGCCGGATCGACGCCGCACTCGTTGACCAGCAGCGTGCGCATCTGTGCGTCGCGGTTCTGCTCGACGACGAACACCTGGTCATGGTCGTTGACGAAGTCGACCACCTCGTCGGCGAACGGGAAGGCACGCAGCCGCATCACGTCGAGATGGATGCCGCGCTTGTCCAGCACGGTCATCGCCTCCGCCACCGCCGAGGCCGACGAGCCGTAATGGATCAGGCCGAAGCGGGTCGGCTCGCGCGCGTCGCGGCGCAAGGGTGCGGGCACCAGCGACTTTGCCGTCTCCAGCTTGCGCAGCAGGCGCTGGACGTTGTCGACGTAAACCTCGCCCTCCTCGGTGTAGCGGGCGTGCCGGTCGCGCGAGGTGCCGCGGGTGAAGAAGGCGCCGCGGGTCGGATGGGTGCCGGGCCAGGTGCGCCAGGGGATGCCGTCGCCGTCGACATCGAGATAGCGACCGAACTCCGCGCCGGCCTCGAGCCGCTCGGCCGTCATCACCTTGCCGCGGTCGTAGCGGCGCTTGTCGTCCCAGCGCAGCGGCTCGCACAGCCACTCGTTCATACCGATGTCGAGGTCCTGTAGCACGAAGATCGGCGTCTGCAGCCGGTCGGCGAGATCCAGCGCCTCGGCCGCCATCTCGAAGCATTCCTTGGGATCCGACGGGAACAGCAGGACGTGCTTGGTGTCGCCATGCCCGGCATAGGCGCAGATCAGCACGTCCGACTGCTGGGTGCGGGTCGGCATGCCGGTCGACGGCCCCCCGCGCTGGACGTCGATGATCACCGCCGGCACCTCGGCGAAATAGGCAAGGCCGATGAACTCCTGCATCAGCGAGATGCCGGGCCCGGAGGTGGCCGTGAAGGCGCGAGCGCCGTTCCACGCCGCACCGATCACCATGCCGATCGCCGCCAGCTCGTCCTCGGCCTGGACGATGGCGTATCGGCCCTTGCCGGTCTCCTTGTCGGTGCGGAAGCGCTTGCAGTGCCGGGCGAAGGCCTCGGCCACCGAGGTCGAGGGCGTGATCGGGTACCATGCCGCCATCGTGGCGCCGCCGAACACGCAGCCCAGGGCCGCGGCGTCGTTGCCGTCGATGAGGATGCGGTCGCCCACCCGGTCGGAGCGCCGCACCTTCAGACCGCAGCGCCCGGCCAGCTCGACGCGCGCATGCTCGTGGCCGAGCTTCAGCGCCTCGACATTGGCGGCGATCAGCTTCTCCTTGGTGCGGAACTGCTCGGCCAGCAGCTTCTCGATCACGCCGGGATCGATGTCGAGCAGGGCGGCGAGCGCGCCGACATAGGTGATGTTCTTGAACAGCTGGCGCTGCTTGGGGTCCTTCCACATCCCGGCGCACAGCTCGGTCAGCGGCACGCCCAGGACGTTGACGCCGGCCGGGAAGCGCTCGGGCGGCATGGGCTTGGTGGAGTCGTAGAACAGGTAGCCGCCGGGCTCGATCGAGGCCACATCCCTGTCCCAGGTCTGCGGGTTCATCGCCACCATCAGGTCGATGCCGCCGCGCCTGCCGCGCCAGCCCTCCTCGCAGACCCGCACCTCGTACCAGGTCGGCAGGCCCTGGATGTTGGACGGGAAGATGTTGCGCGAGGCGACCGGCACGCCCATGCGCATGATCGACTTGGCGAACAGCAGGTTGGCGCTGGCCGAGCCCGAGCCGTTCACATTGGCGAAGCGGACGACGAAGTCGTTGACCGCCTTCAGCTGCGACATGCCCGACCCGCCTTGGTGGTGTTGAGCAGGAACTTCTGCATATCCCAGGCTCCGGTCGGGCAGCGCTCGGCGCAGAGCCCGCAGTGCAGGCAGACATCCTCGTCCTTCACCATCACCCGGCCGGTCTTGAGTGCGGCCGAAACGTAAAGCTCCTGCGCCAGGTTGCCGGCCGGAGCGGTGAGCTTCAGCCGCAGCTGCGGCTCCGGCGCATTGCCGGTGAAGGTGATGCAGTCCATCGGGCAGATGTCGACACAGGCGTCGCACTCGATGCACAGATCCCTGGTGAACAGGGTCTGCACATCGCAGTTGAGGCAGCGTTGCGCCTCCTTCCAGGCGAGCGCGCCGTCATAACCCAGCTCGACCTCGAGCTTGAGATCGGCCAGTGCCCGGGCATTGTCGAGCGTCGGCACGCGGTTGCGCAGGGCCAGCGAGATGTCGTTGTCGTACGACCACTCGTGGATGCCCATCTTCTGGCTGGAAAGCGTCACGCCCGGCGCCGGCCGCTGCCGCGTATCCTCGCCGTGGCACAACTTGTCGATGGTGACGGCGGCGGCGTGGCCGTGCGCCACTGCCCAGATGATGTTCTTGGGCCCGAAGGCGGCGTCGCCGCCGAACAGCACCTTCGGGTTGGTCGACTGGTGCGTCACCTCGTCGACCACCGGCAATCCCCAGCGATTGAAGTCGATGCCGCAATCGGCTTCGATCCAGGGAAAGGCGTTCTCCTGGCCGACGGCGATCAGCACGTCGTCGCAGGCCATGTGGAGGTCGGGCTCGCCGGTGGGCACGAGTTCGCGCCGGCCGCGCCCGTCATAGCGCGGCTCGACCTTCTCGAAGATCACGCCGGTCAGCCGGCCGGCCTCGTGCTTGAAGGCCTTGGGCACGAGGAAATTGTGGATGGGGATGCCCTCGTGCATGGCATCCTCCTTCTCCCAAGGGCTGGCCTTCATCTCGTCGAAGCCACTGCGGACGACGACGTGGACCTCCTCACCGCCCAGCCGGCGCGAGGTGCGGCAGCAATCCATGGCGGTGTTGCCGCCGCCCAGCACGATGACGCGACGGCCGATGCGGTCGGTGTGGCCGAACGAGACGCTGGCCAGCCAGTCGATGCCGACATGGATGTGGGCGGCGGCCTCCTTGCGGCCGGGAATGTCGAGATCACGGCCACGCGGCGCGCCGCAGCCGACGAAGACGGCGTCGAAGCCTTCTTCCAGCAACGCCTTCATGCTGTCGACGCGCTGGCCGAAGCGGGTCTCGGGCTCGAGGCCCAGGATGAAGCCCACCTCGTCGTCCAGCACCGCGTCGGGCAGCCGGAAGCGCGGGATCTGGGTGCGCATCATGCCGCCGGCGCGGGCGTCCTGGTCGATCACCACCACCTCGTAGCCGAGCGGCAGCAGGTCGCGCGCGACGGTGAGCGAGGCCGGCCCGGCGCCCACCAGCGCGACGCGCCAGCCGTTGCGCTCCGCCGCCGGCCGCGGCAGCCGGGAAGCGATATCACCCTTGTTGTCGGCGGCGACGCGCTTCAGCCGGCAGATCGCCACCGGCTCCTTCTCGACCCGGCCGCGCCGGCAGGCCGGCTCGCACGGGCGGTCGCAGGTCCGGCCAAGTACACCGGGAAAGACGTTGGAGTGCCAGTTGACCATATAGGCGTCGGCGTAGCGGCCCGCCGCAATCAGCCGGATATATTCGGGTACTGGCGTGTGGGCAGGACATGCCCACTGGCAGTCGACGACTTTGTGAAAATAGTCTGGGTCGCCGATGTCGGTCGGCGGCATGCCGACCTGGGGGCGAGAAACCGGCGGAGCTTCATCCGCCTCCACGATTGTCATCGGCCTCACCTGCGCAATGCGCCGGGGACTATAGAACCATAAGAGTTAGAATCCAGGGCCATTGGATGCAGTTGCCGCCGCACCAGTGTCCCGGCGGCAACGGTCGGCGCCGGACAGGTCAGGACAGCCGCCTCGCGACGATCTTGCCGGTCCCGGGCACCGTCAGCTCGAAGCTGGCGCCGACCGTCACCCGCTGGACCTGCCGCGGATCGTAGGCGGCGATGCAGGTGCCCGAGACATGCCGCACGCTCTCGAACACCACGCCATCGGCGCCATCGGCGCGCAGCGCCTCGCCGAAGGGCTGCGACATCGCCCACGATGCCGGATCGTAGAGTTCCGGCCGGCTCCGCCTCGTCCCGCGCAGGTCGTGGTAGCGACCGACGAGCGTCGCGACATAGCCCCGGTACTGCACGGCGAGCGACGGCAGCCGGGCGCGCCGCACCTCCTGGCGGAGATGGTGGCCGACCTCGGCGATGGCGGTGATCTCGGAGAGCGTGCAGTACCAGGCCCCGAGATCCGGCCCGCTGAACCGTCCGCCGGCCGGCGAGGCGTGCAGGAACGCCGCCATCACCACGCTGGCGTTGGGCCGGCCGTAGACCCAGCGCTCGCGCGGCAGCCGCGCCACGCGCTGGCGGACCAGCCGGTCGTTGGTCCAGCCCTCGAGCTCCATCACCGCCTCGAGGTCCTCGGGCGAAGCCACGGTCTCGAAGGTCTGCACGGGCGGATGGCGCGTGGGAACCAGGCGCCAGGTCCCGCCCTCGATAGCTACCCGCCTCAAGCCGTCGGCCGCCGGTCGTCGACGATGACGATGTCGTCGTCGCGCAAGGGCGGGCCGGCGTTGGGCGACGGCGCCGAGAAATTGCCGCCGCGCCAGGCGTCGAGATGGCGGCGCACCAGCATCAGCCCGTCCTGCGTGCCCGAGATGACGAGATCCAGCGGCCGCTGGCCGCCGAACACCGGCCCGGCGTTCGGCGCCGACAGCCATGCCAGCGCATCGCCCCCGCGCGCGAACAGGATGCCCAGGCCCTTCTGGATGCCGAACAGCGCCGACAGCCTCAGCAGCGTGTCGAGCGGCAGCGTCACCGCCTCCCGCCGCCGGGCCTTGTCGAGCCAGGCGTAGTAGGTCGACCGTCCGGGCTGGCCGAGGATCCGCAACCGCTGGGCCTCGCCGAGCTGCCAGCGGTCGGCGAGGCCGAGGAAGGTCCGCAGCGCCGGCCCGCTCAACCTGCGGCGCGTCGCCGGATCGGCCAGGGCCGGATCCACCACCATGTCCGCCGGTCCCGCAGCACCGATGACGGGACCGGCCGCCTGCATCGCCATTGCCACGTTCCTGTCTGTCCAGAACCGGAATATATGTCCTGATCCGGACAAACTCAAGCCCTGACCCACTCAGCCCTTCAGGCGCACGACATTCCAGGAAGCCGGCGGCAGCGTCGCCCGGATGCGCTCGCCCTCGACGCTCACCCCCGCCAGCGTCGCCGGCCGGACGCGCTCGGGCGCCTGCCGGCTGTTGACGGCCGAAAGGTCATTGTCCCGCAGCACCGTCGCCCGCTCGACCGAAAGGCCGGGGAATCCCTTGGCCAGCACGTCGAGCGGCATCTCCTCGCCGAGGTGACGGTTGAGCGCGAACAGCGTCAGGGTCCCCTCCTGCTGCCCATGCACCGCCGCCAGCTTGAGATAGGGCACCTCCGGCATCGGAAACCACAGGTCCTGCTTGCCGCGTGGATCGTAATAGCAGGCCGAATAGGTCGGGCCATCGATCCGCGCGCGCAGCACCCGGCCACGGCCGAGGTTGCTGAAGTCGGCGAACGGGAAGAAGATCGTCTGTCGCCATGCCGGCCCGCCGGTCTCGGTCATGATGGGGGCGATGACGTTGACGAGCTGAGCGAGGCAGCCGGCCTTCACCCGGTCGGCATGGTTGAGCAGCGAGATGCAGCAGCCGCCGAAGGCCAGCGCGTCCTTCATGTCGTACTGCTCTTCGAGGATGTGCGGCGCCACCGGCCAGCCCCGCACCACCCGCGTGTCGCCGCGCCGCGTGCGGTACCAGACGTTCCACTCGTCGAAGCTCAGCATGATGCGCTTGTCCGACCGCCGCCCCGCCGCCACGGCATCGGCGATCGCCACCACCTCTTCGATGAAGGAATCCATCAGATCCGGGCTGGCGATGAAGGCGGCGGCGTCGCCGGCATAGTCGTTGAGATAGGTGTGCAGCGAGATCCACTCGACCTGCTCGAAGGTGTGCTCGAGCACCACCCGCTCCCACTCGCCGAAGGTCGCCATGTTGCGGCCGGACGAGCCGCAGGCCGCCAGCTCGATCGTGGGATCGACCAGCCGCATCATCTTGGCGGCCTCGACGGCGATGCGGCCATATTCCTCGGGCGTCTTGCTGCCCATCTGCCAGGGCCCGTCCATCTCGTTGCCCAGGCACCAGAACCCGACACCGTGCGGCTCCTCCCAGCCGTGCGACCGGCGCAGGTCGGAGAGCTGGGTGCCGGACGGGAAGTTGCAGTACTCGACCAGCCGCCGCGCATCGTCGGGCCCGCGCGTGCCGAGGTTGACGGCCAGCATCGGCTCGATGCCGGTCAGCCTGCACCAGTCGATGAACTCGTTGGTGCCGAAGCTGTTGGGCTCGATCGACTGCCAGGCCAGCTCCAGCCGGCGCGGCCGCTGCTCGACCGGGCCGACGCCGTCCTCCCAGTTGTAGCCCGAGACGAAGTTGCCGCCCGGATAGCGCATGATGGTCGGCGCCAACTCGCGCACGAGGTCGAGCACGTCGCGCCGGAAGCCCTTCTCGTCGGCGGTGGGGTGGCCGGGCTCGTAGATGCCATCGTAGACGCATCGCCCGAGGTGCTCGACGAAGGCGCCGAACAGCCGGCGATCGGTCTCGCCGATGGCGAAGTCGCGGTCGAGCAGCACCTTCACGTCGCGCATCCGTAGCATCCTCCCCGGGGCCGGCGGCCTTGCGCCTGCATGCTGCGAAATCGCCGGCGCCGCCAGTCGGGACCTTATTGACGCCATGAGATATTACCCGGTATCTCGCAGCCCGTGGCCGACGGCTTGGGAGGCATGGCACTGCTCCGCAACGACGCCTACGAGCGTTTCAAGGCCGGCCTGTTCGCCGAGCGTATCCAGCCCGGGCAGTTCCTGTCGCAGAAGGAGCTGTGCGAGGTGCTGGACGTGCCGCTCGGGCCGATGCGCGAGGCGCTGAAGCGGCTGGAGGCCGAGCAGCTCGTCGAGCTGGTGCCGCAGCGCGGCGTGCGGATCGCCATGGTGGACCGCAAGCTGGTGCACGACGCCTTCCAGATTCGCCGCTTCCTCGAGCTCGAGGCCTGCCGCGACTACGCGCTCAACGGCGACCGCGAGGCCCTGGACTCGCTGAAACGCGCCACGATCGAGGTGCTGGAGCAGGCCGAGCGCCGCCAGGACGACGCCTTCTTCGACGAGACCATGGAGGTCGACTGGCGGCTGCACAACCTGCTGATCGACGCCCTCGACAACCGGATCGTCGCCGAGGTCCACCGGGTCAACAGCGACAAGATCCGGCTGATCCGGCTCAACCTGCGATTCACCGCGCCGCGCGTCCGCCCGGCGATGGAGGAGCACCTGGCGGTGATCGAGGCGCTGATCGCGCGCAATGCGGACGCCGCCGCGGCGGCACTCGACCACCACCTGCGCACCGCCGAGCGTCGCTCGCTCGGTCTGTCCTGAGGAGCCGCGCCGCCTTGTCCCGACGCCCGAACCTGCTGTTCATCTTCTCCGACCAGCATTCCTCCAAGATCGCGGGCTTCGCCGGGGACGCGCTGGCCGACACGCCCAACCTCGACGCCCTGGCAGCGCGCGGCGTGGTCTTCGACAACTGCTACACCGCCTCGCCGATCTGCACCCCGGCGCGCGCCTCTATGCTCACCGCCCGCTGGCCGTCGCGCCAGGAGTGCTGGACCAACGAGGACATGCTGGCCTCGGATCTGCCGACCATGGCGCATTCGCTGGGTGCGGCCGGCATGCGGCCGACCCTGATCGGCCGGCTACACGCCATGGGGCCCGACCAGCTGCACGGCTACGTCCACCGCGAGATCGGCGACCACTCGCCGAACTGGCCGGGCATTCCCCGCCACTCGATGGGTGTGCTGGAGGAGACCAACAATCCCGACCGCGTCAGCATCGACCGCTCGGGTCCCGGCCAGAGCGCCTACCAGCTCCTCGACGCCGCCACCATCGAGGCGACGCTGGCGCATCTCGACCGGCTGAAGGCCGCCCGCGATGCCGGCGACGATGCGCCCTTCGCGCTGACCGTCGGGCTGATGCTGCCGCACGCCCCCTACGTCGCCACCGAGCAGGATTTCGCGCGCTATCGCGACCGTGTCGGCCCGGCCCGGCTGCCGCGGACCGAACCCGACCATCCCTGGCTCGCTTGGTGGCGCGAGGCACGCGACATCGAGGAGGTACCGGAGGCCGACGCGATACGCGCCCGCACCGCCTACTACGCGCTGGTCCACCGCCTGGACCTGATGGTCGGGCAGGTGCTCGACCGGCTGGAGGAGAACGGCCTCGCCGAGGATACACTCATCGTCTACGCCTCCGACCACGGCGACCAGATCGGCGAGCGCGGCCTCTGGTGGAAGCACACCTTCTACGAGGACTCCGTGAAGGTGCCGCTGATCCTGTCCTGGCCCGGCCATCTCGGCGCCGGCGGCCGGCGCGAGCAGGTCGTCAACCTGATCGACGTCACCGCCACCATCCTCGACGCGGTGGGCGCCCCTGCCCTGCCCAACAGCCAGGGCCGCAGCTTCTGGCCGCTGGCGCTCGATCCCAACGCCCCGTGGCTGGACGAGACCTTCTCCGAATACTGCACCGATCCCAGGCCGGCCTGGACCGGCGGCGGCGCCGTACAGCAGCGGATGATCCGGCAGGGGCGCTGGAAGTGCGTCTACTACCACGGCTACCGGCCGCAGCTGTTCGACCTGACGCTCGATCCCGACGAACTTGTGGATCTGGCGGAGGATTCCGCCTTCGCGACGGTGCGCGACCGGCTGGTCGACCGTATCCTGGCCGACTGGGATCCCGATCACATCGCGCGCCGCATGCGCGAGCGGCTGGCCGACAAGGCGCTGCTGTCGGCCTGGGGACGCGCAGTGCGGCCCAAGGATTCGATCCGCTGGCCGCTGGTGCCCGAGCTCAACCGGTTGGATACGCTGGCAGGCCGCTGACCTGGCCGCGCGCAGGAGGTGAGGCGTGAAATGCTGAAGAGACTTGCTGGACTGGCTATCGCGGCGATGGCCGCAGTCGGCATCGGCACCGCCAGGGCCGAGACGCTGGAGCTGAAGATCGGGGTGGCCACCTCGACCCTTCACGCGCCGATCTTCATCGGCGTCGAGAAGGGCTTCTTCGCCGCCAACGGCCTCGACGTGAAGACTGTGATGTACCAGTCGGGCGTCGAGATGATCAACGGCCTGCTGACCGGTGCCCAGGACGTCAACGCCATGGGCTCGATCCCCTTCCTGTCGGGCGTGTCCAACGGCTTTCCGCTGGTGCTGATCGGCCACCTGCACGGCGATCCGACCCGCGACTACTATGCCGACAACAACGGCGTCGTGGTCGGCGCCAACTCCGGCATCGCCGATGTCGCCGGCCTCCAGGGCAAGACCATCGGCCTGCCGCGCGGCACCGGCGCCGAGGGCTACCTGCTTGGCCTGTTGTCCGCCGCCGGCGTCGGCATCAGCGACGTCAAGCTCGTCAACATCGGCCCGTCCGAGCTGTCGACTGCCCTGCAGAACGGTGACGTCGATGCCATCAGCGTCTGGGAGCCGTGGGTCAGCACCGCCACCAACAAGGTGACCGGCTCCAAGCTCATCATCGCCGGCGGCTGCAAGACCTGCTACGATCCCGGCACGCTGCTCACGACGAAGCAGATCGCGGCCGAGAAGCCCGAGGCCCTGAAGCGCTTCATGGTGGCCTTCGCCCAGTCGGCGCAGTGGGGACGGCAGCATCTCGACGAGGCAGCCGAGATCAATGTCCGCTGGATCCCCGGCGTCTCCCTCGACGTGATGAAGGCGGCCCTGCCGCATGGCGTGATGGACCACCGGATGTCCAAGAATACGCCCGAAGGCTACACCAAGATCACGCTGGCCGAGCTGAACGCCGCTGGTAAGCTCAAGAAGATGTTCGATCCGATGACGGCGATCGACCCGCAGTTCTCGGGCTTCGCCGAGGATTCGGCACCGCAATACTACAGCGACCTGCCGCCGATCCCCGACGCCATCAAGCTCCGCTGAGAGGCGCCCGGGGAGCCCGCCATGACGCCCAAGATCCGCATCGCCGACCTCTCGATGGAGTATGTCAACGAGGAGCGCGGCGAGCGGCATCTGGCGGTGGCGGGCCTCGGGCTCGACATCCTCGCCAACGAGTTCCTGTGCGTCGTCGGCCCCTCGGGCTGCGGCAAGTCGACCCTGATCTCGGCGATCGCCGGCTTCATGAGGCCCAAGGCCGGCAGCGTCACCATGAACGGCCGGCCGATCACCGGACCGGGCGCCGACCGCGGCGTGGTCTTCCAGGAATATGCCCTGCTGCCCTGGAAGACCGTCCGCGACAACGTCGGGCTCGGCCTCAAGTTCAAGGGCGTGCCCAAGCCCGAGCGGGACCGCGTCGCCGACCGCTTCCTGGCGCTCACCGGCCTCGCCGGTGCGGCTCGGAAATACCCGCACGAGCTGTCGGGCGGCATGAAGCAGCGCGCCGCCGTCGCCCGCACGCTCGCCAACGCGCCCGAGGTGATGCTGCTCGACGAGCCCTTCGCCGCCGTCGACGCCCAGACCCGCATGACCCTGCAGGAGGAGCTGCTGCGCGTCTGGGAGGAATCCCGCCTCACCGCCCTGTTCGTCACCCACAGCGTCGACGAGGCGGTGTTCCTGGCCGACCGCGTCGCCGTGCTGACCCCCGGCCCCGGCCGGGTCAAGGAGATCGTCGACGTCCCGATCCCGCGCGACCGCCGGCAATGGGCCAGCCTCGAGGGCGACCCACTGTTCCAGCGGCTGCGCGACCGGGTGATGCATCTCGTGCGCGGCCTCGACCGTGCGGCCGCCTGAGTTGGCCTGGCTCAAGATCCGCCCGGTCTGGGTGACGCTGCTGCTCCTGGCGCTGTGGGGTGCCTACGAGCTGCGCGCCGTCCGGTCCGGCGAGCGCAAGCTCGAAGGCACCCCCTACGCTCAGGGCCAGGCGCGGTCCGGCCTCGCCGTCACCCTCGACTTTCCCCCCGAGGCCTTCCACATGGCGCTGCTCCAGGAGGCCGGCCGGCTGATCCGCGTCGAGGACCGCACCGCCTATCTGGTCGACGTTCCCGAGCCCGCCGCCCGCGACCTGGCGCAGCGCTACTGGGTCGAGCGCATCGAGCCCTGGACCGGATCGTGACGCCCACCACCGCCCTCGGCGCCGATGCCCTGCCGGCGCGCCCGGCCCGGCGGCACCTCGTCTCCGCGAGGACGCTCAAAGGTGTGCTGGGCCTCGTGCTGTTCCTGCTGGCCTGGCAGGCCTCGGTGCCGCTGGTCGGCCTCTCCAGCTACTTCTACCCCTCGCCGCTCGACGTCTGGCACGCCTTCGTCGATCTCGTGCGCAAGGGCATCCTGCCGGTCTACATCGCCGACAGCATGGGCCGATACGTCGTCGGCGTTGCGGCCGGCTCGCTCATCGGCATCTCGCTGGGCCTCGCCATCGGCCTCGTCCCGCTGATGGCCCGGATGTTCGGGCCGATCGTCAGCTTCTTCTACGCCATCGTCGAGACCGCCTGGCTGCCGCTGTTCGTCATCTGGTGGGGCTATGGCGGCAAGACCATCGTGCTGCTGCTGGTCTACGTCGTGGCCTTCCCGGTGCTCTACAACACGCTTTCGGGCGTGCGTACGCTGCCGGCGGTGCTGGTCAACGCCGCCCGCTCGCTCGGCGCCAGCCGGACGCAGGTGCTGCGCGAGGTCGTCCTGCCGGGCATCCTGCCCAGCGTCATCACCGGCTTCCGCGTCGGCGCCGGCTTCGCCTTCCGCGGTCTGATCATCGCCGAGATGATCGCCGCCAAGACAGGGCTCGGCTACCTGATCTTCGAGGGTGCCAAGCACCACGAGACCGCCCGCACCATGGTCGGCATGATCTGCATGGGCCTGCTCTGGCTGTTCATCGACCTCGTCTATCTGCGTGCCTTCGAGCGCGCGACCATCGAGCGCTGGGGCCAGGTGACCGGCGCCGAGAGGCGGGAGTAGGCCGATGCCGGCCCGCGCCCTTCACCGCCTCGAGGGTGCGCTGCCCTTCCTCGTCCTGCTGGCGGGTTGGTGGCTGCTGCCGCAACTCGGCGACGTGCCGGCCTACAAGCTGCCCACCCTCGCCGACGTGCTGCTGCGGCTGGAGGCGATGATCGCCGACGGCTCGCTGCTGCACCATGTCGGCGCCAGCCTGTGGCGCCTCGTCCTGGGCTTCCTGGTCGGCAACGCCCTGGCCATCCCGCTCGGCGTCGCCATCGGCCTGAACCGCCACGTCGCCGACCTCACCCGGCCGCTGCTGACCTTCCTGCAGTCGATCGCCGGCATCGCCTGGATTCCGCTGGCGGTGATCTGGTTCGGCATCGGCAACGGTGCCGTCGTCTTCGTCATCGCCAACATCATCTTCTTCTCGACCATCTACAACACGGTGGTCGGCGTCGAGAGCATTCCGCCGGTGCTCTACCGCGCCGTGCGCTGCCACGGCGGCCGCGGCCGCCAGGTGCTGACGGCGCTGGTCCTGCCGGGTGCGCTCGTCCAGATCATCGTCGGCCTGCGCGCCTCGATGGCCTTCGGCTGGCGGGCGCTGGTCGGCGCCGAGCTGATCGCCGGCACCAGCGGCATCGGCTACCTCACCATCGACGCCGTGCAGTGGTACCAGACCGATACCGTGGTCATGGGCATGCTGCTGATCGGCGTGCTCTGGCTGGTCATGGACCGGCTGCTGTTCGAGCCGCTGGAGCGCCGCACCGTCCGCCGCTGGGGGCTGATCCAGCGCTGAGCCTGCGTGTACCAACTGGCAAACATGTCGAGCTTGACTTGCCGGGCGCGGGCAATAGCCTGATTCGCCGCGCGAACATGAGTTCGTGGATGTGAACTCAGGCCCGCGAGAGGCCTGGAGGGGGGCAGATGCGCAGAGCTGCGCTGCTGATGTCGTGCGTCGGCCTCGGGCTGACGCTGGCCATGTCGGCGGCCTCCGCCCAGGAGGTCAAGGACGTGCCGCGCGAGCGCACGCTGATCAGCCAGGGCTGGGACTTCTACAACCAGGTCCCCTCGCCAACCAACTTCAATCCCTACATCGGCAACCTGCTGCACCAGCGCAACAGCCTGCACTACACGGTCAGCGAGTTCCTCTTCTACACCAACTACAACACCGGCGAGCTGGTCCCCTGGCAGGCCGAGAGCTTCGCCTACAACGACGACAAGACCGAGATCACCATCAAGATCCGCGACGGCGTGAAGTGGGCCGACGGCCAGCCCTTCACCGCCGAGGACGTGGTCTTCACCGCCAACATGCTGAAGGCGTCGGCTCCCGACCTGCTGCTGTCGTCGGCGATCAAGGAATGGGTCGCCAAGGCCGAGGTGGTCGACCCGCTCACCGTCAAGCTGACGCTCAACAAGCCCGGCCCGCGCTTCGTCATGGACTTTTTGGTCCAGGGCACCAGCTCGCGCTTCATGATCCTGCCCAAGCACGTCTGGGAAGGACAGGATCCCAAGACCTTCGCCTTCTTCGACCCGGCCAAGGGCCTGCCGCTCGGCACCGGCCCCTACAGGCTGGTGAAGAGCGATTCCGGCTCGATCATCTACGACCGCCGCGACAACTGGTGGGCGGTCGATGCCGGGCTCGTGGAGGCGATGCCGGCGATCGAGCGCGTGGTCTACAAGCCGGCCACCGTCGAGGCGCTGCCGCAGCTCTTCACCAACAACGAGGTCGACATCGGCCGCTCGCTGCAGATCGGCGCCTTCGAGGCCGGTGCCGCGCGCAATCCCGGCCTCGTCTCCTGGAACGAGGAAGGCCCGGTCTGGGGCGTGCCGGACGGCTGCGTCTTCCGCCTCGCCTTCAACAACGCCAAGGCGCCGTTCGACGACGTCGAGCTGCGCCGGGCCCTCAATCTCGCCGTCGACCGCGACCAGATCACCGACATCGCCTACGAGGGCTCGGTGCCCAAGGCGGTGCTGCCGTTCGCCTCCTATGGCGGCGTGCTGGCCTATTCCGACAAGCTCGCCGACCTCACCGAGAAATACGGCGCCGACACCCACGACCTGGACCGCATGGCCCAGGCGCTGAGCCAGAAGGGCTACAAGCGCGGCGCCGACGGCAACTGGGCCAGGCCCGATGGCAGTGCCCTGCCGATCACCATCATCATGATGCAGGGCAACCCGATCGGCCCGGTGATCGTCGAGCAGCTCAAGAAGGCCGGCTTCAACGTCGTCTACCAGGCGCTGCAGGACGCCGCCTTCAACGACGCCGTCCTGACCGGCAATTTCGAGGCTGCGCTGAACACCCATTGCGGCAGCTTCTACGATCCCTGGCAGACGCTCACCCATTTCCACAGCAAGTACGCCCTGCCGCTGGGGCAGAAGCCGGGCGATCCGCGGGCGCTGACCCGCTACAACAACCCCGAGTTGGACGCGCTGCTGAACCAGATGGAGGGGATGATCCCGTCGCCCGACGATCCGGCCTATGTCGAGCTGGTGCGCAAGGCCGCGGACATCTTCCTGCGCGACCTGCCCGAGCTGGTCTTCGCCGAGGAATTCCACGTCGTCACCTTCAACACCACCTACTGGACCGGCTATCCCTCGGCCAAGGATCCCTATGTGGCGCCGTATCCGCCCTGGGAGGGCTTCGCCATGGTGATCCACCGGCTCCAGCCGACAAAGTAGGCACCGCGGCCGCACGGCGCGAGGCAGGTGCTCGATGTATCTCGCCTATGTCTCGCGCCGGTTCGGCATGATGCTGCTGGTGATCCTGCTGGCGGTCACCATCAACTTCGTCATCCCGCGCCTGATGCCGGGCGACCCGATCGAGCAGCAGCTCAGCCAGATGGTGTCGTCCGGCGGCGGCCAGGTCGGCGACATCCAGGCCATCGCCCAGGCCTACCGCGCCCGCTTCGGCCTCGACCAGCCGCTCTGGCACCAATACCTCTCCTATTGGGCTTCGGTGCTCAGGCTCGACCTCGGCGTGTCGCTGGCCCACTATCCCGAGACCGTCAACGACACCATCATGGCGGGCCTGCCCTGGACGCTGGGCCTCCTGGGCTTCGCCACCATCGCCAGCTTCCTGATCGGCACCTTCCTCGGCGCCCGGCTCGGCTGGCCGGGCCGCGGCCACCTCGTGCGCATCGTCGGCCCGCCGCTGCTGCTGGTCTCGGCTGTGCCCTACTTCCTCGTCGGCCTCGTGCTGCTGTTCGTCTTCGCCATCCAGCTCAAGCTCTTGCCAGCCGGCGGCGGCTATCCCTTCAGCCTCGTCCCGGGCTGGAACTGGCAGACCCTTTCCGGCATCGCCGCCCACGCCGTGCTGCCGGCCGCCTCGATCATCCTGGCCGAGATCGGCGCCTGGGCCATCGGCATGCGCGGCATGCTCGTCAGCGTCCTGGGCGAGGACTACATGACGCTGGCCGAGGCCAAGGGCCTGCCTGAGCGCCGCATCTTCCTGCGCTACGGCATGCGCAACGCCCTGCTGCCCCAGCTCACCAGCCTGGCGCTCACCCTCGGCCACCTGATCTCGGGCGCCATCCTGGTCGAGGTGATCTTCGCCTATCCCGGCATCGGCTATAAGCTTTACCTGGCGATCCAGTCGAAGGACTACTTCGTCATCCAGGGGATCGTGCTGCTGCTGTCGATCTCGATCGCGGTGACCATGTTCCTGCTCGACCTGGTCTATCCGCTCATCGACCCACGCATCACCCACCAGCGCCGATGACCGCACCTGCCTCCCCCGCCCGCGAGGCCTTGGGCATCGTCCTGCGCGAGCCGATGCTGGTGGCCGGCTTGGCGCTCACCCTGTTCCTGGTGCTGGTCTCGCTGATCGGCCCGCTCGTCGTCGATACCACCCTGGCCCAGGTCGGCGCCCTGCGACCGCGCCGGCCGCCTTCGCTCGATCACTGGCTGGGATCGGACGGCCAAGGCCGCGACGTGCTGGTCTCCTTGATCCTCGCCATGCCGCGCACCCTCGAGATCGGCATCCTCGCCGGCATCATCGGCCTCGCCATCGGCACCTTCCTCGGCCTGTGCGCCGGCTTCTTCGGCGGCTGGACCGACACCGTCATCCGCATCGCCTCGGATGTGATGATGACCATCCCGGGCATCGCCGTGCTGCTGCTGGTGGCGACCAACGTCCGCGCCATGAACGTCGAGCTAATGGCGGTGATCGTGGCATCCCTGTCCTGGATGACCGTCACCCGCACCGTCCGCGCCCAGACCCTGTCCCTGCGCGAGCTGTCCTACGTCCAGATCGCCCGGCTCAATGGCATCGGCGGCCTGCGGCTCGTGCTCACCGAGGTCCTGCCCAACCTCCTGCCCTACCTCGCCGCCAGCTTCGTCACCGCCGTGTCACGCGCCATCCTCGCCACCATCGGCCTGGAGGCATTGGGCCTCGGCCCGCAGAACGAGCTGACGCTGGGGATGATGATCTACTGGTCGCAGTTCTACAGCGCCATCCTGCGCGGCCTGTGGTGGTGGTGGGTGCCGCCGGTCGTCGTCATCGCCCTGGTCTTCATCGGCCTGCTGCTGACCTCGGCCGGCCTCGACCGCGTCGTCAACGCCCGGCTGCGCACCCTCGCATGAAGCCGGTCCTCAGCGTCCGCAATCTCACGGTCGAGTTTCCGACGCCAACGGGTCCGTTCCGCGCCGTCGACGATGCGAGCTTCGACCTGGCACCGGGCGAGCGCCTGGGCCTCGTCGGCGAGAGCGGCTCGGGCAAGACCACCACCATGCTGGCGATCCTGCGCATGATCCGCCGGCCCGGCCGCGTCGCCTCGGGCGCCGTGCTGCTCGACGGCGAGGACCTGCTGGCCCTGCCGCCCGAGGCCATGCGCGCCCGGCGGTTCAGCCGCATCGCCTTCATCCCGCAAGGAGCGATGAGCTCGCTCAATCCGGTGCTGCGCATCGCCGAGCAGATCGACGACGTGATGCGCGCCCACGGCGTCAGGCTGGGACAGGCCGAGCTGGACCGCCGGCTGGCCTTTTTGCTCTCGCGCGTCGGCCTCAAGCCTGAGGTGGCGCGGCTCTACCCGCACGAGCTTTCCGGCGGCATGAAGCAGCGCGTTTGCATCGCCATGGCCATCGCCCTCGAGCCACGGCTGATCCTCGCCGACGAGCCGACCAGCGCCCTCGACGTCGTGGTGCAGAAGCAGGTGCTGACCACGCTGCGCCAGGTGCAGGAGGAGATCGGCGCCGCCGTCGTCCTGGTCGGCCACGACCTCGGCCTGATGGCGCAGTTCGCCCAGCGCGTCGGCGTGATGTACCAGGGCCGCCTGGTCGAGCTGGCGCCGGTGCGGCAGATCTTCCACGCGCCGCGGCAGGACTATACCCGCATGCTGATCGCGAGCCTGCCCTCGCTGACCGAGCGGCGCGAGCAGGCCGGCCGAGCCTATCCCTCCTCCTCCGAGAGCGTGCTGGAAGCCGACGACGTCGCCGTCACCTTCGGCCACGGTGCGTCGGCCAAGAAGGCCGTCGACGGCGTCTCGCTCGCCATCGGCGGCGACCGGGCGAAGATCATCGCCATCGTCGGCGAGAGCGGCAGCGGCAAGACCACGCTCACCCGCCTGCTGCTCGGCTTCCTCACGCCCACCAGCGGCACCGTCCGCTACGACGGCCGCGACCTGCGCCTGCTGGACGGCGCCGGCTGGCGCGCCTTCCGCGCCCAGGTGCAGGCGATCTTCCAGGACCCGTTCGAGGTGTTCAATCCCTTCTACAAGGTTGACCGGGCACTGGCGATTCCGCTGCTCAGCTTCGGCATCGCCACCTCCAGGGCCGAGATGCGCCGGCGCATCGAGCACGCGCTGGTGACGGTGGGACTGCGGCCCGAGCACACGCTCGGCCGCTACCCGCACCAGCTCTCGGGCGGCCAGCGCCAGCGCGTCATGATCGCCCGCGCCCTGCTGCTGAAGCCGCGGATCATCCTGGCCGACGAGCCGGTGTCGATGGTCGACGCCTCGCTCCGCGCCAGTATCCTCGAAAGCCTGGCGCGGCTGCGCAGCGAGCACGGCATCTCGCTGATCTACGTCACCCACGACCTCACCACCGCCTACCAGATCGCCGACGAGGTGGTGGTGCTCTATGGCGGCAAGGTGATGGAGCGCGGCGACGCCGAGCAGGTGATCCGCCGCCCGACCCACAGCTATACCCGCCAGCTCATCGACGCCATTCCGCCGCCCGATCCCGACGCCCCTTGGGGCAAGCCCGAACTGGCCGCCGCCCGATGACCGTGATCGACGCCCACTGCCACGCCTGGGAATACTGGCCCTACCAGCCGCCGGTGCCCGACCCCGAGAGCCGCGGCCGCATCGAGCAGTTGCTGTTCGAGATGGACCAGAACGGCGTCGACCGCGCCGTTGTCATCTGCGCCGGCATCGACCACAACCCGCGCAACAACGACTACATCGCCGAGCAGGTCCGCCGCTGGCCCGACCGCCTGATCCAGTTCGCCGACATCGACTGCAAATGGTCGGCCACCCATCACACCCCCGGCGCCGCCGAGCGCCTGATCGCCGCCGTCGACCGCTATGCCCTGAAAGGCTTTACCCACTACCTCGCCGAAACCCCGGAAAGCGACGGAAGCTGGCTCCTTTCCCCGGACGGCGTGGCCTTCCTCCAGGCGACATCCGACCGCCACCTGATCCTCAGCCTCGCCTGCGCCCCCCATCACCTGCGCCTCGTCGCCGACATCGCCCGCCGCTGGCGGACGCTCCCCATCCTCCTCCACCACATGGCCCGCGTCCGCGGCATCGGCACGCCCACCGGCATGCGCGAGATGCTGCACATCGCCGACTGCCCCAACGTGCATGTGAAAATCTCGGGCTTCGGCTACGCTGCACCGGGCTGCGCCTATCCCTATGACGAGGTCTCCTGGCTCGTACGGATGATCCACGAGCTGGTTGGCCCCGAGCGGATGTGCTGGGGCTCGGACTATCCGGTGGTGCGCCGTTACATGACCTACGCCCAGGCCCTGGCGGTGGCGCGGCGGCATGCGGCGTTCCTCGGCGGGACCGAGCTGGCGCTGGTATTCGGCGGGACCATGCAGCGATTGCTTGGACCCGGGAGATAGGTTCGCCAGGCAGAGGTCGTTCCGCGCCCGACTCGAACACAGGTTGGCAGCAGAGGCATGTGAGAACGCCGGCGTCCTCGTCCGGATGCCGACCACGCGCTGGTTTACGCTTACGGCTTGCGGCCGATCACGGCGCCGTTGGCGGCGGGTGCGTCGAACCAGACCGTCTCGATGTGCCGAAATCCGGCTTCCTCGAGCCACGCCGAATATTCGGCCGGCGTGTAGTTCCGCCCTTCCGTCTCGATCAGCATGTTGAGGCTCATCAGCGCGGCCGGCGCCGGCCCGGTCTTTTCGTCATTGACGAGAAGCTCGCTGATGACGACTGCGCCGCCGCTCGGCAAAGCCTCGAAAGACCGACGCAGCAGGGCGCGGTTCTTCGCCTCGTCCCAGTCGTGCAGGATCATCGACAGGAGATGCACGTCGTGATCTCCGGGAAGCTGTTCGAAGAAGTTGCCGCCGACGGTCTTGATGCGGTCGGTTACGCCGGCCTCGGTAATCTTTCCCGCGGCAATCGCGGCCACATGCGGCAGATCAAACACTGTTGCGCGCAGCTCTCCATACTGTTTGCAAAGCTCGATGTCGTAGGCGCCCGATCCGCCGCCGATATCCAGAAGACGGCGGAAATGACCGAGATCCACGGCTTCGCCGAGCTTGCGCGCGGTCATCGTGGAAAGCGAATGCATCGCCTCCCAGAAGAGCGCCAGCATCGTCGGATCCTCGTCGTCGAACATCGAGGATTGCACTGCCGGGTCCCACGTGGTGGGCCGGTTCGTGCACAGCGCTTCGGCAAGTTTGCCCCAGCCCGCGTAGAGCCGCTTGTCGGCCATCTGCACGAAGCCACCAAAGTAATACGGTTTCCCGCGCACGAGATAGGCTTCGCTCAACGGCGTATTGCGATAGCGGCCGTCCGTTTTCTCCAGAAGCCCGAGTGCAGCGCAGCCGGTCAACAGCATCTCGGCGGGGCGTGGATGCAGACCGAGCGCTTCCGTCAACCCGGCAACCGTGATGCCGGCGCCGCCCGCAAGGCGGCTGAAGAGGTCCAACTCGTGCGCAGCAGCCAGAGTCTTGAAGGCCCAGAAACCGGTCGAAAGCGCCATCAGCGGGACGGCGGAAGGAAGCACCTGCGTGGTGACGATCGGCTGGACGTTTGCATGCTTGGCCGGAGGCGCTGTCCGCGAAAGCTGACTTGCCATAATAGCACCCTCTCTTTTAGAACCAGTCACAGCCGCAACCGGCTGGCCTGTAGCCATCCACTCGGCGAGCTGTGACTATCGTCTCCTGAGGCGCGAATCTGGCGGTGCGGGGTTACGCTACGGCTTCAGAAGGAGAAAATTCGGTTACGCTTGAAACTTATATTATTTTGACTGGAGCCGGCTGACTTTCTCGATCGTGCCGGCAAGCGCTACAGCGCGGAATACGTGATCGACGGGATCCTGACGGTCTGACGACAGCACGCCGGCTCAGGAGCTGGCCTCCAGCAGAAACACCCTCTTCAGCGGCCGCCGAAAGCTCCTCTCCCCCTCCTGCTCCAGCACGTCGCGCATGAAGGCCTGCCAGCGCTTCTGCACCAGGCTGTCCGGGATGCTGTCCATCGTATGGTCCTTGCGCCGCACGATGTGGCCGAACAGGTAGTTGGTCTCCTTCTCCAGATAGATCTCGTAGTGCAGGATGCCGGCCCCCAACAGCAGCTCCTTCATCTCCGGCCACAGCTCGTCGTGCCGCTTCTCGTATTCCTCGGCCTTGCCGGGCCGCATCTTCAGCATGAAGGCGATGGTCTCTGTTTCCATGAATCAGGCTTCCTTGGGGCTATAGACCTCGACCGCGGCTCCCCCGGCGGCCGAGCGCAGCATCGCCTCGATCAGGCTCACCGCACCGGCGCCGATCTCGCCGGGCGAGCGGTTCTCGCCGCGGCCCAGCGCCAGGTCGACAAGGGTGTCGGTCGGGCGCTTGCCGTCGACCGCCCACTGGCCGGGCTCGATCGACAGGGTGCGGTCCCGGCCGTCGAAGCGGCGGATCTCGCATCTGTCGCGCTCGAACTCGGCCGAGACCATGCCCTCGCTGCCGGTGACGATGATGTGCAGCAGTGCCCGGCTGCCCTCGGGCATCGCCGCCGCTCCGTGCAGGCTGCCGACCGCCCCTTCTGCGAAGGCGACGGTGGCGGCGTCGCACAAATCCACGCCGTCGCGGTTGTAGGTGCGGGCTTCCACCGTCCGCGGCGTCAGGCCGGTGAGCCACAGCAGCAGCGCCAGCGAGTGCGAAAGCTGGCCATAGGCGAAGCCGCCACCTTGCGCCGGGTTCTGCCAGGTGGCGCGGTCGGGGCGGAAGAAGGTGCGCTGCCAGCGCTCGAGGCCGACATCGCCCTCGAACACCGCCCGTGTCGCCGAGACGAAGGTGCAGAGCAGGCTCTCGATCCGGCCGATGCCGCCCTCGCGGAGAATCCGCCGCAGCTCGTCGGTGTGCGGCATGTACTGGTAGCCGTTGGCGATCAGCAGGTGCCGGCCCCGGCGCCGCGCCCGCGCCACCAGATCCCAGGCCTCGGCCGGATCGAGCGTCAGCGGCTTCTCGCACAGCACATGCGCCCCGGCCTCGATGGCGTCGCGTGCCTGGGCGTAGTGCAGCTGGTGCGGCGTCGACACCACGACGATGTCGGGCTTCCGCGCCAGGACCTCGCGATAGTCCTTCGACGCGAAGGCGAAGCCGAAATGGCCTTTCACGCGTTCCAGCTCGGCCGCCCCCAGCCGGCACACGCCGTCGAGCACGACTTCAGGCCGGTGCGACAGCACCGGGATGTGGTTCTCGGCCCCGTACCAGCCGGCGCCGATGACGGCGGCTTTCAGCTTCTGCTCGGTCAAGCGAGCCTCCCGTTCAGCTCTCACCCAGGACTTCGGCGATCGCGCGCCGTGCGACGCCGACCAGCGCGGGGTTGGTATTGCGATAGTAGAGCAGGACGATCAGCCCCATCGACAGCGCCCAGCCGCGTCCCCGCTCCCATGTCGCGTCGTCGACCGCCAGCGCCGCGCGGAACACGCTTCGCGCTGCGCCGTCCAGCAGCGTCCAGGCGGGCAGCAGGTCGCAGGCGGGATCGCCCACGGCGAGACCGCCGAAGTCGATGACGCCGCCCAGGCGGCCGTCCCGCACCAGCAGGTTGCCCGGCAGCAGGTCGCCGTGCAGCCAGACCGGCCGCCCCTGCCACGCCGGCGCCCGCAGTGCCGTCTCCCATGCATCCGTCACTGCGCCGGTGTCGACCCTGCCGTCGAGGCTCGAGATCGCGGCCCGGACCCGTGCATCACGCTCCGCCAGCGGTACGCCGCGGCCGAAATTGTGCGGACCCGGAGCCGGCCCGCCGCCAGGATCGATGGCTCGCAAGGCTGCGATGAAGCCGGCGAGATCGAGCGCGAGCCCTCGCGGGTCGGCGACCGGGGCGACCAGGGCACTCTCGCCTTCGAGCCAGCGGCAGACCGACCAGGGCCAAGGATAGCCGTCGGCGGACTCGCCCGCCCCCAGCGGCACCGGGACCGCCAGCGGCAATCGCGGCGCCAGCCTCGGCAGCCAGCGCTGCTCCTTCTCGATCTGCGGTGCCGCCCGCGGATGGCGCGGCATTCGGACGGCCAGGTCCTGGCCCAGCCGCCACATGGCGTTGTCCGTTCCGGCCGAGCCGACCGGCCGGAGCCCCAGCCCGGCCCATTGCGGGAACTGCCCGCGGACCAGCCGCTCCACGAGCGCCAGATCGATCTCGATCTCGTCGGCGTGCAGCCGTGTGCGGGCCGACCGGCCGGTCACGCGGCAACCGGCCGGGCCGGCTGCCGGTTGCGGTAGAGCGACCAGGCCAGTGCCGCCACGGCCACCACCATGAAGCTCACGGCGATCGGCCGCTCCAGGATGGCGGAGAACCGGCCGTCCGCCGCCATCAGGCCGGTGCGCAGCTCACCCTCGGCCAGGGGTGCCAGCACCATGCCGACCACGAACGGTGCTATCGGCACCCGCGCATATTCGAGGCCGTAGCCGATGACGCCGAAGATCAGCATCACCCAGATGTCGAACATCTGCGCGTTGACGGTGTAGGCACCGAGATAGCAGACCACGAAGACGGTGGGGAAAATCCACACCCGGCTCAGCAGCATCAGCCGGGCGAACAGCAGCACGCCGCCGGTCATCATCGCGAACATGACGATGTGCGCCACGAGGTGCGAGGCCAGCACCGCGTTCACGATCTCGGGGTGGTGGGTATAGAGCATCGGCCCCGGCGCCAGGTTGTGGATCGCCAGGGCCCCCAGCAGCACCGAATCGGCGAGCCCGCCCGGGATGCCCAGCGTCAGCAGCGGGATCAGCGTGCCGCCGGTGGTGGCGTTGTTGGCGCTCTCGGCGGCGACGATCGCCTCCTCGCTGCCGCGGCCGAACTTCTCCGGCGTCCTCGATGCACCCTTGGCGGTGGTGTAGGCGACGATCGAGGCAATGGTCGCCCCAACGCCCGGCAGGATGCCGATGCCGATGCCGATCAGCGACGAGCGCAGCATGTTCCAGCCGTGCAGCACGTAGTCGCGGAAACGGATCAGGATGCCCTTCATGTTGGCGCGGACGTGGTCGAGGTTCTCCTCCTCGATGTTGAGCGTGTCCGACAGCAGCTGGCTGATGGCGAAGATGCCGAGGATCACCGGCAGGATGTTGAGCCCGCCCGACATCTCGACCGAGCCGAAGGTCAACCGCTGCACGCCCGAGGACGGGTCGATGCCGACCATCGCCACCAGCATGCCGAACACCGCCGACATGCAGCCCTTGAGCAGCGAGCCGCGGCTGAGCGAGGCGATCAGCACCAGCGCCATGCAGACGAGAGCGAAGGTCTCCCACGGCCCGAACACCACGGCGACGCGCGCCAAGGGCGGCGCCAGCAGCACCAGCGCCACCCAGGACAGGGCGCCGCCGATGATCGAGGCGGTGTTGCCCAGCCCCAGCGCCCGGCCGGGGTGGCCCGACTTGGCCAGCGGATAACCGTCCATGCAGGTCATGATGGCGTTGGGCTCGCCGGGGATGCGCATCAGCGTGGCGGTGACCAGCCCGCCGCTGACGCCGCCGACGAAGATGGCGATCAGCAGGATAACCGCATCGACGCTCGGCATGGTGAAGGTGAACGGCAGCACCAGCACCATCAGGGTGCCGGTGTTGATGCCCGGCAGCACGCCGATGGCGATGCCCAGGAACACGCCGAAGCACAGGATCAGCATCGAGCCCGGCTCGGCGAGGTGGATGAAGGCGTCGAGCAGCGTCACGGCAGCGCCAGCAGCAGCACGCGGCCGAACAGCCAAGTCAGCAGCCCGCTCATCGCCAGCCCCACGGCCACGGCGATCGCGATCTCGCGTGGCAAGCGCCGGCCCATGGTGATGCCGAGCCCGGCGATCAGCCCGGCCGAGGCCCAGAAGAAGCCGAGGCCGGTGAGCTCCAGCACCAGGCCATAGGCGACCAGAGCTGTCAGCGTGCCGGCCGCCAGCCAGGGCCGGCGGCGGTGGCCGCCCTCGCCCCCGGCCACGCCCAGCACCATCGACATCTCGGCCCGGCCGATGTCGCGGCCGCGCAGGGCCATCACCAGCGCCGCCAGCGACAGGAAGCCCAGGATCGCCGAGAGCGCGAGCGGGAAGCTGCCGGGGCCTAGCGGATCGAAGCGCGACGGCGGCAGCTTCCACGCCTGCCAGAAGGCGACGAGGCTCGCCCCCAGCATCAGTAGCGCCAGGCCGATATCGGCCCGGCGCTCGCGACGCGACCCCGCCGGTGCGCTCACTGGCCCTGGAGCGCGTCGGCCAGCGGCTTCACCGCGGCGTCGACCGTGGCGATACGCTGCGCCAGCGGCTCGCCGGTCAGGATCACCGGGTCGACCCCGCCGGCGCTCAGCCCGTCCTTCAGCCCCTGGTCGGCCATGGCCTTGGCGATGGCGCCGCTCAGCTCGGCCGTGACCTCGGCCGGCGTGTCCTTGGGCGCGAACCACCAGGTGTCGACCGAGAAATCGACGTTCCAGCCCAGCTCCTTGGTCGAGGGCACGTCGGGATATTTCGGATTGCGCTCCTGGCCCAGCACGGCCAGCGCCTTGATGCCGGTGCCCTGGAAGCCGTCATATTCCGGCGGCGACACCACGGTGTAGGCGCTGTGCCCGCCCAGCACCGACTGCAGCCGCTTCGGCCCGTCGCCGACATGCACGACCCGCACCTTGAAGCCCGCCTCCTTGGCGAACAGCAGCGTCGCGATGTGGCTGGCGCCGCCGATCGAGTTGGCCTCGCTGATGCCGCCGGGATTGGCCTTGGCGGCCTCCACCAGCGCCTTGGCGTCGGCATAGGGGCCGTCGCTCGCCGCCACCAGCAGGAAGCGGGTGCTGCCGGTCTGCGCCAGCGGCGCGAACGCCTCGACGCCGAACGGCAGCTTGCCGACCGTGGCGAGGCCGATCAGGCCGACATGGTAGACCATGATGGTATGGCCGTCGGGCGTGGCGTCCCTGGTGCGGTTGGCCGCCAGCGGCCCGCCGCCCGTGACGTTGACCACCACCAGCGGCTGCGACAGCGACTTCTGCTCCGCCACCATGTTGACCACGAGCCTGGTCACGGTGTCGGTGGCCGAGCCGGGGCCTGCCGGCACCAGCACCTCGATCGGCTTCTCCGGGAAGTCCGCCCGCGCCGCCAGCGGCAGCGCCAGTCCCGCCGCCAAGGCCGCGGCCAGCGCCGCCCTTCTCGTCCGCATGCTCCTGCCTCCCCGGTTGCTCAGATCCGCTGCGCGTTCACCCAGTCGAGCGTGACGTCGATGCCGAAGCCCGGTGCGTCGGACGGCACCAGCAGGCCGTCCTTCGGCACCGCCATGCCGGGAATGGTGATGCTGTCCTCCAGCGCCACGCCGGGTGCCGCCTGCGGCAGGAACTCGCCCCACGGCACGTTGGGCATGGCAAAGCAGAAATGCTGGCCATAAGGCATGTTGAGCCCGGCATGCGGGATGACCGCGATGCCCGCGGCCTCCGCCATGTGGCAGATCTTGAGCAGCCCCGTGACGCCGCCCGCCCAGGCGATGTCGGGCTGCAGGATGTCGGCCAGCCGCTGGCTGACGGCGGTCGAGAAGGTCTGCGGCACGTACCAGTGCTCGCCGGTGGCCAGGATCTGCCAGGGCAGGCGCTGGCGGACCTGGGCGAAGCCGTCCATGTCCTCCGGGATCAGGTAGTCCTCGATCCACTTCAGGCCGTACGGCCTCAGCCGCTCGGCCATGCGCACGGTGAACTCGACGTCGAACGCCATCCAGCAGTCGAGCATCAGCTCGACGCCGGGACCGATGGTCTCGCGCGCCTTGGCGACGAACGCCTCGTTGAGGTTGATGGCTTCCAGCCCCTGTGCGGCCCCGTAGGGGCAGGCCAGCTTCGTCGCCTTGAAGCCCAGCTCCATGTACCACGCGGTATCGTTGCCGGTCGCGTAGCAGAACTGGGCATCGCGCGCCGGGCCGCCCAGGAGATCGTAGACCGGCCGCCCGAGCAGCTTGCCCTTCAGATCCCACAAGGCGAGGTCGACGGCGCTGATGGCGTAGCTGGCGATGCCGGCCGCACTGTAGGGCGATGCCATCCGGTGCATCATGTCCCACAGCTTCTCGGTGGCGAACGCCGATTCGCCCACCAGCAGCGGTGCGAAGTGATCGTTGACGATGGGTGCGGCCGGGCCGGCATAGCGGCCGAGCCCGAGGCCCCAGGTGCCGTCCTCGGCGGTGACGAGGCAGCCGAAGTCCGGCCAGGTCGGCCGCCAGAGCTTGCGATGCGGCTTGAAGCGCGGATAGCGCGACATCGGCCCCGCCACCTCGGCGTCGACCGCCCACGACTTGATGTTGTCCGGCGCCGTCACCGTGCGGGCGCGGGTCGGGAACGCCTCGATGCTCTTGATCTTCATGCCGGCCCGCAGGCGCCTCCCTTGCGGTCGTCGTTTGGTTCATATACGGAAACAACGGTTCCGAATCGAAAGATGAACCCGGCCTCGACCGGCTGTCAACGGATCCAGGGAGGGCCGAGCGCCCGTGAGCGAGGCGGCGGACGAAGCGGCGGCGGGCGAGCGCGTCAAGTCGGCGAGCCGCGCTCTCGACCTGATCGAGGTCGTGGCCGCCCACGAGGCCGGCTTGAGCTTCCCGACACTGCTGCAGCTCACCCGAATCCCCAAGAGCAGCCTGCATGCCCTGCTCGGTGTGCTGACCGTCCGCGGCTATCTCGACCTCGACGAGGCGAGCCGCCTCTACACGCTCGGCGTCAAGGTCTGGGAGAACGGCCAGTCCTACCGCAAGGGCCGCGATCTCGTCCGCGAGGCCCGGCCGGTGATGGAGGCCATCGCCGCCGCCACCAACGAGACCGTGCAGCTCGCCCGCCTCGACGGCACCGAGAACGTCTACCTTGCCAAGGTCGACAGCACCCATCCGCTGCGGCTGCAGTCCGAGGTCGGCGCCCGCCTCAGCGCCCACGCCACCGGTCTCGGCAAGGCCCTGCTCGCCTGCCTGGGCGACAAGGCCGTGCGCGCCCGCTTCGCCGACCGGCCGCTGCCGCGGATGACGCCCAGCACCATCGTCACCATCGACGCCCTGATCCAGGAGCTGCACCGCGTCCGCCGCTGGGGCTTCGCCGTCGACGACCAGGAATACACGCCCGGCCTGTTCTGCGTGGCCGTGCCGATCCGCGACCACCGCGACGAGGCCGTCGCGGCGGTCAGCGTCTCCGTCCCGCTGCTGCGCCTGAAGCTGCCGATGCTGGCGGTCGCGCTGGCTCGCCTCGCCACCGGCAGCCTCGAGATCGCCCGCCGCCTCGGCGCCGCCGACGATCCCGCCCTGCTACGCCTCGCCGATCCCGCCTTCGCCCGCGAGGCGCTGGAGGAGCGTGGCCGGCGCTGGACCTGGCTGGCGACGCGCTGAGAGACTGTGTTGTCTTTCAAGCGTTTTGCCATGGGGTGTTGTTTCTGAGG
>DAOLFG010000111.1:0-11752 GCA_035326425.1 Geminicoccus sp.
GGCAACGACGCCTATGAGGGCGGGGGCACCCATCTGCCCGACATCGTGCTGGCCGAGCCCATCTTCTTCGAGGGGAAGATGGTGGCCTGGGCGATCAACACCGCGCACCATTCGGACTTCGCCGACCGGGGCCATGCCCACATCTTCCAGGAGGGCATCCGCCTGCCGCCGGTCAGGCTCTACCGTGCCGGTGTCCTGCAGAAGGACGTCGAGGAGATATTCCTCCTGAACTGCCAGGTGCCGCGCGAGCGGCTCTCGGATCTGCGCGCCCAGATGGCCGCCAACCGCCTGGGCGTGCAGCGCATGCAGGCGCTCTGCGCCAAGTACGGCCGCGAGATCGTGATGGCCGCGGGCGACGCGCTCATGGACTATGCCGAGCGCAAGATGCGGGCGGGTCTGGCCGCGATCCCGGACGGCAGCTACCGCGCCAGCGACCTGTTCGATTCCGAATCCTGGCCCGGCGAGTTCGAGATCGGCTGCGAGATCACCGTCGAGGGCGACCGGGTCCATCTGAGGTTCGACAGCCCGCCGCAGGTCCGCTCGGGCTTCAACATGATCTGGACGGCACTTCTCTCCACCGTCTACTACGCGGTGAAGACGGTGGTCGATCCGACCATCCTGCCCAATGCCGGCCTGTCGCGCCCGATCACGGTCGAGTGCCCGAAGGGGACGCTGCTCAACTGCGCCCACCCCGCGGCGGTGAACGGCCGCATCTCGACCTGCCAGCGGGTCGTCGACGTGATCCACCGGGCCTTCGCGCAGGTGGTGCCGGAGCGTCTCGCGGCCGCCTCGAGCAGCACGGTCGCGGCCGCGATCTTCAGCGGCGCCGATCGCGACGGTGCCATGTGGATCTATCTCGAGACCATCGGCGGCGGCTCGGGCGCCCGTGCCGCCAAGGACGGCCTGGACGGCATCCAGGTCCACCTCACCAACACTTCCAACCTGCCGGTCGAGGCGCTGGAGATCGAGTATCCCCTCACCCTCGTGCGCTACGAACTGGTCGACGGCTCCGGCGGCGCCGGCAGGCAGATCGGCGGCATGGGGCTGCGCAGGACCTATCGGGCCGAGGCGCCCTGCCGGCTGCACGTCTCGATGTCGCGGCTGCGGTCGGCTCCTTGGGGCCTGGACGGCGGCCTGCCGGGCGGCAAGGGCAGCTTCTCCATGAACGGGGATGCGACCGTTCTGGTGCACGGCAACGGCACGATGGAGGAGGGCGACATCGTCGAGATCGTGACACCCGGCGCCGGAGGCTACGGCGTGCCCGCCTTGCGTGATCCGGAGCTGATCCGTCGCGACCTCGCCGAGCGGCGCTTCATGGCCAGTACCGCCTTCGGCGTGGACTGAGGCGATGCTGCCCTGGCTCGCGCGCCGGCTCGGCGTCTCCTTCCTCCTGATCCTGATCGTGGCGAGCATCGTCTTCCTCGCGATCAATCTGGTGCCGGGCGACCCCGCCGAGATCCTGCTGAGCCAGGGCGGCGCCTCGCCCTCGCCCGAGGCGGTGGCCGAGCTGCGCGCGACGCTCGGCCTCGACCAGCCGCTGCTGACCCAATACCTTCAGAAGATGTGGCAGCTCCTGCACCTCGACCTCGGCCGGTCGATGCAGGACCGCAGCTCGGTGAGCGAGGAGATCATGCGCCGGCTGCCGCGCACCCTCGAGCTGATCCTGGCGGCGGCGCTGATCAGCGTCGCGATCGGGCTGCCGGCCGGCACCTATGCCGCGATCCGGCGCGACGGCCCCTTCGACCGGATCGCCTCGGCTCTCGCCGGCCTCTCGCTCGCCATTCCCGTCTTCGTCGTCGGCACGCTCATGGTCATGATCTTCGCGCAGGTCCTGCGCTGGGTTCCGGCGGGCGGCTTCGTCCCCTTCGAGCGGGATCCGGTGCAGCATCTGGTGCTGCTGGCCATGCCGGCGATCACCATTGCCTCCAGCCTCCTGCCCGTCCTCTTCCGCATGACCCGGAGCTCGGTCCTGGACGTGATGCTGAAGGACTATGTCAGGACCGCCCGTGCCAAGGGCGTAGCACCCTTGCGCATCATGACCCACCATGTGGTCCGGACCGCACTGATGCCGATCATCACGGTTCTGGCGCTGCATCTGGGAACGCTGCTGGGCGGCACGGTGCTGGTCGAGTACGTCTTCAACTGGCCTGGCCTCTCGGGCCTGCTCGTCGGGGCGGTCAACGCGCGCGACTATCCGGAGGTGGTGGGCGTCGTGCTCGTGATCTCGATCATGTTCGTGCTGCTCAATCTCATGGTCGACATCCTCTACGGCCTGATCGACCCCAGGGTCCGCCGATGACGAGGAGGCTTCCCTGGATCGCGATCGGCTTCCTCCTCGCCCTCATTGCGCTGGCGATCGCGGCACCCTTCCTGCCGCTGCCGCCACCCACCCGCATGGCCGTGGCCCAGCGCATGGCCGGCCCCTCGCTCGCCCATTGGCTGGGGCAGGACGAGTATGGCCGCGACGTCCTGAGCCGCCTCATCTGGGGTGCCCGAGCCTCGCTCACGGTCGCCGCCGCCTCGACGCTGATCGCCTGCGTGATCGGGACGGCGCTGGGCATCCTCGGCGGCTTCATGCGCGGCATCGTCGAGATGCTGGCGCTGCGCTCGATCGACATCCTGCTCTGCTTCCCGCCGCTGCTCCTGGCGCTGCTGGTCGTGACGCTGGCCGGACCCGGCACGGCGACCCTCATTCCCGTGCTGGCGATCGTCTTCATCCCGGGCTTCACCCGCGTCGCCTATGCGGGTGTCCTCACCGTGCGCTCAGCCGACTATGTGGAGGCGATGCGCGTCGCCGGCGCCGGACGCGGCTGGATCATGCTGCGGACGATCCTTCCCAACATCGGCGGGCCTGTGCTGGTCCAGCTGAGCCTCGCCGTGGCCGCCGCCATCGTGCTGGAGAGCGGGCTCTCCTTCCTGGGCCTGGGCGTGGTGCCGCCGGCTCCCTCCTGGGGCCTCATGATCGGTGCCGCGCGCGCCACCATGGCGCAGTCGCCGCTGCTCCTCCTCTGGCCGTGCCTCGTGCTCACCGCCACCATCCTGATCATGAACTTCCTCTGCGACGGGCTGCGCGACGCGGTCGACCCGCATCCCGTGCCGCCACGGTCGCGCGAGATGCCGCCGCCTCCGGCGACGCAGCCGGGCTCGGCCGCCACGGATCTGGTGCTCGACGTCCGCGGCCTCACGGTCGAGATCGAGGCGGGCGGCCTGACGATCCGCCCGGTGCGGGACGTCACGCTCCAGGTGGCACCCGGCGAGACGGTCGCGATCGTGGGCGAGAGTGGCTCCGGCAAGTCGGTGACGAGCCTCGCCATCACCGGCCTCCTGCCGGGCTCGGCGCGAGCCGTCGCGGGTGCCGCCTGCCTCGACGGCGTCGACCTCCTCCAGCTCTCCGAGGAGGAGAAGCGCAAGCTCAGGGGTCGAGACATCGCGATGATCTTCCAGGATCCCGCGAGCAGCCTGAACCCGGTCCACACCGTGGGCGCTCAGATCGTGGAGACGATCCTGGCACATCGGCCGGTCAGCCGCAGCACCGCCTGGGCGGAGGCGGTCAGGCTCCTCGCCCGCGTCGGCATCCCCGACCCCGAGCGCCGCGCCAGGGCCTACCCGCACGAGATGTCGGGTGGCATGCGGCAGCGGGTGATGATCGCGATCGCGATCGCGAACAAGCCCAAGCTCCTGATCGCGGACGAGCCCACGACGGCGCTCGACGTCACCGTGCAGGCGCAGGTGCTGGAGCTGCTGGCCGAGCTGCGGCGCGAGGAGGGGCTGGCCATGCTCTTCATCACCCACAGCCTGCCCGTGGTCGCCGAGATCGCGAACCGGGTCGTCGTCATGTACCGGGGCGAGGTGGTCGAGAGCGGACCGACCGCCGAGGTCTTCGCCCGTCCTCTCCATCCCTACACCCGCGCCCTCAGGGATGCGGCACCGGAGGAGGACGGGCCCGAGGCGGAGCCGTCGGCACCGCAGGCGGACGGCGTCGAGCCCATGGCCCTGGGCGGCATGACCCGCCCCGCCACCCCGGACGAGATCTCGGAGCCCCTGGTCGAGGTCCAACCCGGCCGCTTCGTCCGCGGCGCCGGGCTGAGGAAGGCCGCATGACGGCCGAGCCGCTGGTCCAGGGCACCGCGCTCTGCAAGCAGTTCGGCGAGGCGGGATGGCTCGGGCGCGACCGGCCCGTGCAGGCCGTCTCGGATGTGACGATCGGCGTGGGCCGCGGCGAGGCGCTGGGCCTCGTCGGCGAGAGCGGCTCGGGCAAGAGCACGGTCGGCCGGCTGCTTCTGGGCCTCATGTCGCTGACCTCGGGGGAGGTCGTGTTCGACGGCACCCCCATGGCGACCGACGGCAGGTCGGTGCCCCGCTCCCTGCGGCGGCGGATGCAGCTCGTCTTCCAGGATCCCTATGGCAGCCTCGATCCCAGGCGGCGCGTCGGCTCGCAGATCCAGGACACGATGCGCATCCACGAGCTGGTGCCGCGGCAGGAGCGCCCCGGCCGCGTGCGCGAGCTCCTGAGCCAGGTCGGCCTGCCGCCGGAGCATGCCGACCGCTTCCCGCACGAGTTCAGCGGCGGGCAGCGCCAGCGAATCGCCATCGCGCGCGCCCTCGCGAGCGGGCCCGAGTTCCTGGTGGCGGACGAGCCGGTCTCGGCGCTCGACGTCTCGGTCCAGGGCCAGGTCGTCCGCCTCCTGGCCGACCTCCGCACCCGCCTCGGCCTCGCCATGCTGTTCATCAGCCACGACCTGCCGGTGGTGCGCCATCTCTGCGACCGGGTGGCGGTCATGTATCTGGGCCGCATCATGGAGGAGGGGCCGGTCGAGGCGATCTTCGCCCGCCCGCACCATCCCTATACCCAGGCGCTGCTCTCGGCGGCGCCCAGCATGCACCCGGAGCGGCGCGGCAAGCGGATCATCCTGAAGGGCGACCCGCCCAGTCCTGCCGATCCGCCGTCGGGCTGCGTCTTCCGGACCCGCTGCCCGATCGCCAGCCCGCGCTGCGCCGCCGAGGTGCCGACCTTGCGCGAGCGCGAGCCCGGGCACAAAAGCGCGTGCTCGCGCGACCTCGCCTGATGTCAGGCCGCAATGTGCTGCGGGCCGGACATCCGCACGGCGCTCCTGGGCGGCACGGCCTCGTCGCGGCGCTCGCCCGTGGCCTGCCCGTCGAACAGCGCCCGCACCTCCCGCTTGATGATGCGCACGAGTTCCGGCGCGCAGGGTCGGTTCACGGGCGTGGCCAGCACGAGCTGGCGCGACAGGGCCGGCTCGACGATCGGCCGCGCGCGCAGGGTGCCGCACTCGATCTCCGGCCACACCGCCGCTGCCGGCATGATCATGGCGCCGATGCCGGCCTGGGCGAGATGGAGCATCGAGGAGAACGCGTCGCACTCGGCCCGGACCCGGAGCGTCAGGCCATGGCGGCTCGCCCAGAGCTCCACCTGCTGGCGCAGGCCGTGCTGCCGGCTGGGCATCAGGAGCGGCACGGTCGCGAGCTCCGCCGCGCGCACCGGCCGGTCGTGCCCGGCATGGCCGGGCACCTCCACGAGATGCATGGGCTCGCTCACCAGCGGCTCGGCGCTGAGCCGCTGGCTGGCCTCGGTGGCATAGAGGATCGAGGCGTCGATCCGGCCGTCGGCCAGCCATTCCAGGAGATGGCCGTTGAACGCGTCGACGAGACGCAGGCTGATCTGGGGATAGGCCGCATAGAGCGACTTCGCGATCGGAGCCGCGAGGCGGCGGCCGAGGCTGGGCGGCATGCCGATGGTCGCCTCGTCGATCCCGCCCTTGGCCAGCGCGTGCGCCTCGTTCCGGGCGAGCTCGATCTCCTGGAGGATCGTGGTGGCACGCGCATAGACGCGCCTTCCGGCCTCGGTCAGCACGACGCCCCGGCCGTTGCGGTAGAGCAGCGGCACGCGCAGGTCGGTCTCGAGATCGCGGATGTGGCGGCTGAGCGCCGGCTGGGGCCGGCCCAGGAGAATGGCGGCCTGCGAGAAGCTGCCCGCGTCGACCACCTTGATGAAGTATTCGAGGTCGCGTTGGTTCATCGCGAGCCGCTCCCCGGCGGACAGAGGGTTCGGAGCGCAGCCGAGGGCTTGCCCCGGTCGCGACGGCTACTGCCACACGAAAGAGTCATGGCTCGGAAACTCCTCTCGACGAGAGTTGCCGCTCACCTCCGGCGGTCGACCACCACGTGGTCGGTTGAGAGTGATCCCAATATCACTGGACCGTCAATTCCATTCTTTTTATTAGAGCGGCGCAGCCGTGGAGTTCCGAATATTGGAACATAAGGCCGGAGGATCCTCATCCAACGCCGAGCGCGCGGCCATCCTCCTGCTCACTCTGGGCGAGGCCGGGCCGGAGGGAATGGCTTTGCGCGAGCTCGCCGTGAGCCTCGGCGAGGCGAAGCCCGCCGTTCACCGGACCCTGGTCGCGATGATGCGGCACGGCTTCGTCGAGCAGCGCCAGGGCCGGGGCAGCTATCGGCTGGGACCGGCCATCTACGCCCTCTCCCGGCGCGAGAACTCGGCGGGCGAGCTCGTCCGGCAATGGCGCCCCGTGCTGATCGGGCTGGGCCAGCGGCTGGGCTGCACGACGTTCCTGATCGTGCGCGCGGGCCTCGACGCGGTGGTGCTCGACATGCATGTCGGGCCGATGCCGATCCAGCTCATGTCGACCGGCGTCGGCGGCCGGCTGCCGCTGGGTGCCGGCCCCGGCGCTTCGGCCATCCTCTCGGTGCAAGACGAGGCGACGCGGGAGCAGGTGCTGTCGACGAACCACGACCGCTATCCGACCTCGGGCGTAACGCCCGAGCTGGCGCGGCGCATGGTGAACGAGGCGGTGGTGCGCGGCTACTCGCGCTCGCTCGGGGACATCCACCCGGGCTCGGGCGGCGTCGGCGTGCCGATCATCGGGCGGGACGGCTCCTGCAACGCGGCGATCACCGCCTCGCTAGCCGATCCGGCGCTCTCGGCCGAATATCTCGAGCGGCTGGCGCTCGCCATCAAGGAGGCGATGGCGAGCGCCGGATGGAGCGGGGTCAGACCGTGATGCGGAGCCGCTTCTGCTCCATGTCCTTCACGCCGCGATAGGCGATCACCTCCAGCTCCACCTTGTAGATGTCGGAGGCGAGCGGGGTGCAGAGCGTGGTGGAGGCGGGGTCGATACCCTTGAAGACCCTGCCGATCACCTCGCCGACCTTCTCCTTGTCGTCGCGATTCTGGATGTGCTTCGTGAGCTTCACGACATCGGCCAGGGTGCAGCCCACCGAGGCCAGCGCCCGCTCGATGTTCTGAAGCGCCTTCTCGCACTGCTTGCCGGCATCGTCGGAGATCTCGCGGCTCGCGTAGTCGATGCCCGCCGTGTTCGAGACGAAGACGAGGTCGCCGACGGCGACGATCCGCGAGTAGCTTCCGATGTCCTCGTACTTGCTGCCCGACTTGACCTTGATCACCTCGGTCATCTTGCGAATCCTTCCGGTCATGCCGGATCGTGGAATCGATCCGGCTGGTGCAGGCTAGTGCCGGCGGTGCCGGCCCGCAGCGACGGAGCGCCGATAGCAGCTATGGATTTGACTTGGCGGTGCGCAGAACGCGGGCACCGCCCGCAACGCGGATGATCCCGGCTCGCCGGATCTGGGGCTGTCCCCGCGTCATCCTTCCCGTGCCAGCGAGGTCATCTTGTAGACCGTGGTGTCCACCAGCAGCCGGAACAGCTCGATCTGGGAGGAGATCTGGAGCTTCCTGTAGATGTTCTTCCGGTGAATCTTGACCGTGCCGGCGCTGATGCCGAGAACGTCGCCGATGCTCTCGGCGGAGTGGCCGTAGAGGACGAGGGCCACGACCTCCATCTCGCGGGAGGAGAGAGTGCCGAGGCCGATCTCGTCCAGCGCCGAGCGGGCATAGCTCTGCCGGCTCGCGAGGTCGATGCCGCCCTCGAGGCTGCTGCCGCGCTGGTCGCCGCTCCAGTGGCTCCGCAGCAGAGCGCGGATCAGCGGCTCGACCTCATGCAGATGGTCGAGCTCGGTGGCGCTGAAGACGGGAAGCGAGCCTCCCCGGATCAGGCTCATGACCAGGGTCACGCCGTTGCCGAGCGCCGAGAAGAGGCCGATCTGGTCCGCGAAGCCCGCGGGCCGGAAGAAGATCCGGGCATAGGCGCCCTGGTCGAAGGCAGGCTGGAGACGGCGCAGTGCTGCGACGCCGGTGCGCCTGCCCTTGACCACCGCCTCGAAGAAGGGATCGAGCAGGAAGGGGCCGCCCCTGTAGTCGTTGATGAGCCTGAGCGCCTGCTCGGGGTGAAGGCTCGTATAGAGGTCGCGCGGGATCTCGAAGCCGCGATAGGCGAAGATGGCGCAGACATCGAACGAGAAGTAGCTCGAGAGGGCGTTGCGCAGGTGGTCGCAGAACTCCCTTGCGCCCACGTGCTGCACGACCTTGCCGATCTGCTCGTTCCACAAGGCGAACTGGCCGCCGCTCAGCGCCATGTCGCGGAAGATCCCGAACCTGCCCGACGGCGGCCGATCCGCCGTGCGTCCGGCAGGATAGGGGTTGCCGCGGCTGGAGAAAGGGGCGCAGCGCGCCCCTCTCCGTATATCCGCTAGACGAAGGTCTCGCTGAGCGCCGTGCCGGAGTAGATGGTGAGGGCGCCCGGCATGTTCTTGAAGCCGCCAACGTTCCTCTGCAGGCCGTAGCCCTGCACGCGCCACATTAGGGCAACGATCGGCGCGTACTCGAGCGTGAGGTCCTCGACCTTGGCGTAGATCTGCTTGCGCTTCGCCAGGTCGAACTCGCTGCGCCCCTGCGCCAGCAGCTCCGACAGCCCCGGTACTTCGACGTCGCGACTGCGGATGACGGAGGGAGGCAGCGCCGGATCGAGGCACTGCCCCAGCGCGTCCGGATCGTTGTAGTCCAGCGTGGTGCCGTTCATGGTCATCTCGAACTGGCCCTTCTCGCCCATGGCGACCCGGGTAGGCCAGTCGGGCAGCACGAGCTCGCACTGGATGCCGACCTCCGAGAGGTGCTGCTGCACGACGATGGCCGTATCCCGATGCATCCCGTATTGCGCGGTCGAGAGGAACTTGCAGGAGAAGCCGTCGCCGACACCGGCCGCGCTCAGGAGCTGGCGCGCCCTGTCCGGATCGTAGGCCAGCGCATTGGCCTTGGCCGGATCGTGGAACTCGCTGCTGCTGGGGATAGGCAGGCCCTCCAGCACCTCGCCGCGGCCATAGAACGCCGACTGGATGATCTCCTCGCGACGGATCGAGTGGGCGACGGCGACCCGGACCCGCGGATCGTCGAACGGCTTCACGTTGCCGTTGAAGAAGAGATACATGAAGAGGCCGCCGTCGCGGTTGTCGAGCCGCAGGCGGGGGTTCTGCTCGATCGAGGTCATGGACTGCCAGGGCACGAACTCGATGATGTCGACGTCGCCGGCATCGAGCGCCGCCACCCGCAGGTTCTCGTCGGCGTAGGCCACGAACCGGATCGTCTGGAGCTTGGGCTCGTCCTTGCGATAGAAGCGGTCGAACGCCTTGACCTCGACGGCGACGCCGCGCTCCTGGCTCTCCAGCGTGAACGGGCCGGCGCCGATGCCGTGCGGCCGCTCCTCGGTCACGGAGTCCTTCTTGACGATCATCATGTAGCAGCTGGCGAGCCAGAACGCGACCGGCACCAGGGGCTTCTTGGTGATGATGCGGACGGTCCTGGGATCGGGCGTCTCGACCCGCTCGAACTGGGCGAACTCGCCCCGGAACCAGGCGGTCGAGTTGGGCGCCGTCACCTGCTCGATGCAGTACCGGACGTCCTCGGAGGTGATCGGGCTGCCGTCGTGGAAGACGGCGTCGCGCAGCTTGAAGACCCAAGTGGTGGGATCTGTCCGTTCCCAGCTCTCGGCCAGCTCGCCGCGCAGCACGCCGTCGGTCGAGTAGCCGAGGAGCCCGCGGTTGATCGCGAACTTGACCGTGGTTGCCGCGGTGCCGACGTTCAACCAGGGGGCGAGGCTCGGCGGATAGGAGGAGAGGCCGAAGGTGAGCGCGCCGGTCGCGGCTCTGGCCTTCCTGCCATAGAGGAAGGGCAGGGCGGCGCCTGCGGCTAGCAGGCCTCTGCGGTCGAGCTTCATCGGACGGTTCCTCGCCTCGTCGGGTTGCCGGTCAGCTGCGAAGCTGTGGATAGAGACCGAAGGCTTCCTCCTCGGTGACGACACCTTGCGCGATGTCACGGCGGACGGCCTCGAGTGGGCGGCGCTCGGGCGGGCCGTAGCCGCCCGAGCCGGCGGTCACGATCTCGGCGATCGCGCCTCGTGGCATCAGACCCTGCTCGCGTTCCATCACGCAGCCGGTGAAGCGGGCATAGGCCCTGCCGCCCTCGCCGCCTCCGCCGAGGCCCCAGGGGCTCGAATGGATGCGCGAGATGTCGAAGCGCACGCGGGATTCGTCGTTGGCGCGGTAGATGCGCCGCAGGCCCATGCCGCCGCGGAAGGTGCCGGCGCCGCCCGAGCCCTCGACCAGCTCGTAGCGCACGAGGGTCAGCGGATACTCGGTCTCCAGCGCCTCGACCGGCAGGTTCGAGGTGTTGGTCATGTGGACGTGGACGCCGTCCAGCCCGTCCTTGTCGGGCCGCGCTCCGGCACCGCCGCCGATGGTCTCGACATAGCCCCAGAAGGTCCCGTCCGTGCGGCGGCCAATGAAGCTGATGCCGGAGCAGGCGCCGTTGCAGGCGGCCTGGACTTGCTCCGGAACGGCCTGGGCCAAGGCACCGTGGATGAGGTCGACGACGCGCTGGCAGGGGCCGATCCGGCCGTCGACCGCAGCCGGCAGGACGGCGTTCACGACCGAGCCTTCCCGAGCCGTGACCTCGAGGGGCCGCGACAGGCCGGCATTGGGCAGGATGGTCGGATCGACCACCGACTTCACCGCGTAGTAGACGGTGGAGAGCAGCGCCGTGTAAGTCATGTTGAAGGCGGCACGCTGCTGCGGCGGAGCGTCGAAGTGGAGGTGCATCTCCTCGCCCGAGACCTCGATCTCGCACGAGAACTCGATGGGCTCGTCCAGCTCCGGATTGTCGAAGTAGTCCACGAACCGGTATATGCCGTCCTCGATCCGGCCGATGCCGGCGCGCATCTTGCGCTCGGCATAGTCCTGCAGCGCGTCGCCGGCGGCGAGCACCGTCTCAGCACCGTACTTCGCGCAGAGCGCCTGAACCCGCTGCACCCCCAGGCGATTGGCCGCCATCTGGGCGCGGAAGTCCGACAGCCGCTCCTTCGGCACTTGGCAGTTCAGGAGGATGAGCTCCATCACGTCGGACTGGAGCTCGCCGGCGCGATAGAGCCGGATCGGCGGGATGCGGATGCCCTCCTGGAAGATGTGGGCGTGGCCCCGGTCCAGGAAGTCCGCATGGTGGGCGAGGTTGACCGCCCAGGCGATCTGGCGGCCCTCGAAGAAGACGGGCTCGGCCAGCACGATGTCGGGCAGATGGGTGCCTCCCCCCTCATAAGCGTCGTTGCCGACGAACACGTCGCCCGGCTGCATCTCCGAGAGCTGGTGCCGCTTCATGATGTGCGGGATCAGCCCGATGAACGAGCCCAGATGCATCGGGATGTGCTCGGCCTGGCAGAGCGTCGTGCCCTTCATGTCGAAGAGTGCTGTCGAGCAGTCGCGCCGCTCCTTGATGTTGGTCGAGTAGGAGGCGCGGATCAGCGCCTCTCCCATCTCCTCGACGATCGATTCCAGCGCCGAGCCGATGACCTCGACCGTGATCGGGTCGATC
>DAOLFG010000112.1:0-11366 GCA_035326425.1 Geminicoccus sp.
CGGTGAGGCGGCGGTGGTGGGGCAGAGGGTGGCGCATGGCGCGACTATAGGCGAAGAGTCGGGGGAATTTCAACCTATTCGAGCGGGCTCACCGTCCCCGCGTCCACCGCAGCGCCGTGAGGAAGGCGATGCCCAGCGCCGGCCAGTGGAACCAGAAGCCACTGCCGTGGGCCATGGTGAAGAGGTTGATGAGGAGCAGGAAGGCGATGACGATTCCGGCGCGCAGCAGCATCCGCCAGCGGCGGTCGTCGGCGGCGGGCGGCGGCTGGGCGGGCTGGGCGAAGGCGGGCGGGTGCCGGCGGGGTGGCGTGCCGTCGAGGGTGACGAGGAAGGCCGGGACCGGGTCGGCGATGTTCTTGACATGCTGCGGGCCGATGGTCTCGTAGCCGACCGTCAGCTTGCCGCGCACCTGGTCGTGGACGGCGCCGGAGATGACGATGCCGCCGGGCGGCGCCAGCCCCTGCAGGCGGGCGGCGACGTTGACGCCCTCGCCATAGAGGTCGCCGCCGTCGACCATGACGTCGCCGAGGTTGATGCCGATGCGGAACTCCAGGCGGCGGTCGGCCGGCAGATCCTCGTTGCGGGCGGCGAGCTCGCGCTGGGTCTCGATGGCGCACTGCACCGCCTCGACGACGCTCGGGAAGTCGGCGATGACGCCGTCGCCCCAGGTGTTGACGATGCGGCCGCGATGGCGCTCGACCAGGCCGGCCATGGCGGCGCGGTGCTGCTTCAGACGGTCGAGGGTGGCGGCCTCGTCGCCGCCCATCAGCCGGCTGTAGCCCTCGACGTCGGCGCAGAGGATGGTGGTGAGCTTGCGCGACACGGGCGTGCCGTCGGCGGATGATGCGGGCATGTCGGGAGCGCCGGTCATGGCGCCATCCTACGTCCAGGCCGGGTTGGCGGTGAAGGCGACGGTGAGCCAGCGGTCGGGGCTCTCGGTGCCGAGCGCCCTGCCGATCTCGGCTCGGACGGCATCGAGCCGGGCGATGCCGTCGAGCCGCCAGTCGGCCGGCACCACGACGTGGACCTCGATGAAGCGGGCGCGGCCGACCTTGGCGACATAGCTGGTGTAGCCGGCGAAGCCGTGGCGGGCGACCACGCCGTCCATGACCTCGTGGACGCGACGGTCGAGATCCCCCGGCGTCACCAGGAAGATTTCCGACAGCGCCCGGCGGACGGTGCGGATCGGCACCGGGACGAGGCACAAGGCCAGGACCGCCAGCACGACGGGATCGGCATAAGGGATCGCCCAGGTGGAGGCGGTGCCCTGCAGCGCCCAGGCGGCGGCGAAGGCCACGAGCAGGGCCGAGGTGACGAGCGCCGACATCAGCCAGCTCTGGGTGTCGAGCCGGACGAAGTCGGAGCCGATGCGGCGGTTGGCGCTGCGCTCCCAGAGGAACATGGCGAAGCAGACGGCGCCGACGACGGCGGCGTAGCCGATGGCCCAATCGAGCGCCAGCGGGCGGCCGCCTTCGAGGATTCCGCCGACGGCGTTGATGAAGGCATAGCAGCAGAGCAGCATCAGCACGCCGCCGTTGAAGGCCAGCACCATCGGCTCGACATGCCAGTAGCCGAATTGGAAACGCGGGCTGCCGTCGCGGGTGACGAGGCGGGCGACAAACAGCGCCAGCAGCGACATGGCGGCGTCGATCAGCGAGAACATGCCGTCGAAGACGATCGACAGCGAGCCCGACAGCAGGCCCAGCACGATGCCGAGGGCGGCGATCGCCACGGTCACGGCGATCGAGCGCCTCAGCACCCGCTGCTCGAGCGCGGCGCGCTCCGTCGCCTGCGGCATGGGCATGGGCCTAGGAGCGGCCCTCGCGCCACCAGGCGAGGCCGGCGGCGGCCAGCATCAGCGCCAGCGCCAGCCAGGCCGGCAGCAGCGGCAGCTGCAGGGCGCCTTGCACCTCGTAGGCCCCGTTGGCCCGCAACCCGATCCAGCCGCGGCCCGAGGCGGCGCGGCCGGGGTCGGTGCGGCGGATGTCGGGCAGGCCGGCCTCGCTCAGCCAGCGGATCGAGCCCATGGTGGCCTCGGCGACCGGCGCCAGGCGGTCGGGCGTGGCGCGCATGTCGGCGAGCTCGGCGGGCGAGATCGGCCGCGGCGCGGCGTAGGCGGTGCGCGTGCCGTCGCCGACGCGATAGAGCCCGTCCTCGGCGACGTCGATGCGGGTCTCGGCGCGGCCGTCGGCGCCGGGGGTCAGCGTCAGGCGCTGCTCGGCACCCGAGGGTGCCGTGACCGTGACCTCGACCGGCTGCTGCTGCAACGAGCGGCGCTCGATCGCCAGCCCCTCGCCGGCAGCACGGGCGAGCAGCTGCTCCTCCTCGAGCTCGGGCTCGCGCATCAGCCAGTGGACGAGGCGGCGCAGCAGCAGGCTCTGCGGCCCGCCGCCCTCGAAGCCGCGCGCCCACAGCCAGGCATGGTCGGAGAGCAGCTGGGCGACCCGGCCCTCGCCGGCATGCTTGAGGACCAGCAGCGGCCGGTCGGCGACGCCGGTCATCAGCACCTCGCCGCTGTCGGTCTCGGCGTCGACCTGGCGGAACCAGCGGCCCCAGGCGGCACCGCCGGCCTCGGCGCGCAGGCCGGCGGTCACCGGGTGGCGGTTGCCGAGGTCGGTGAGGGTGGGGACGTAGCCGCGGTCGAACACCTGGCCCGAGGGCCGGCCGGGCAGCACGCGCGCCAGCGGCGTGCGGTAGAGGCTGGTGGGCTCGGCGAACTCGGGACCTGCGGCCTCCAGCAGGGCGCCGCCCTGCTCGACGTAGCGGGCGATGTTGTCGAGGTAGACCAGCGGCAGCAGGCCGCGGCGGGAGTAGCGGTCGAAGATGATGAGGTCGAACTCGTCGAGCTTGACCTCGAACAGCTCGCGCGACGGGAAGGCGATCAGCGCCAGCTCGCGGATCGGCGTGCCGTCCTGCTTCTCCGGCGGGCGGAGGATGGTGAAGTGGACGAGGTCGACGGCGGGGTCGGCCTTGAGCAGGTTGCGCCAGACGCGCAGGCCCGGATAGGGCTGGCCCGAGACCAAGAGCACGCGCAGCCGGTCGCGCACGCCGTTGACGAACAGCGCGGTGCGGTTGTTGAGCGGGGTGAGCTCGCCCGGACGGGTCTCGGCCTCGACCTCGAGCACGCTGGTGCCGGCCTTGTCGAGGGTGAAGGGCAGGGTCGCCGTGGTGCCCGGCACGATGCTGGTCTGGCCGACGACGCGGCCGTCCTGGCGCAGGGTGACGGGCACGGGATCACCCGGGCGCTCGCCCGGCAGCTCGTCGATACGGACGGTGAGGCTCTGCGGCTCGCCGACCATGCCGAAGGTCGGCGCCTGGTCGACCGCCAGCATGCGGTCGCTCTCGTCGGGCCGGCCGGTGAGCAGGACGTGCAGCGGTGCCTCGAGGCCGCTGCGGTCGGTGGGCGGCACGTCGTGGATCTGGCCGTCGGTAATGGCGATGACGCCGGCCAGCCGCTGGGCGTCGATCTCGGCCAGCGCCTCGCGCAGGGAGCCGAACAGCGGCGTGCCGGCATTGCCGCGGTCGTCGACGGCGACCTCGCGCAGCTCGAGCCCGGACATGCCCTGCAGCCGCTCGCGCAGGGCCGCGACGGCGGCGTCGGTCTCGGCCGGGCGGTCGCCGAGCTTCTGGCTGGCCGAGCGGTCGACGGCCAGCACCACGGTGTCGGGCAGGGGCTGGCGCAGCTCCTGGTGCAGCACCGGGTTGGCCAGCGCGCCCAGCAGCAGGGCGGCCAGCACGAGGCGGACCCAGGCGCCCTTGGCGCGGCGCAGGATGCCGTAGCCGACGGCCAGCAGCGCCAGGACGGCCAGCACGGCCAGCAGCCAGACCGGGAACCAGGGCTGGAAGACCAGGCTGTAGGAGCTCATTGGCCGAGCCGCTCCAAGAGCGCCGGCACGTGCACCTGGTCGGTCTTGTAGTTGCCGGTGAGCGCGTACATCGCGACGTTGACGCCGAAGCGGCGGGCCATCTCGCGCTGGGTCTCGCCGCCGGGGTCGACCGGCAGCATGCTGGCCCCGCCCCTGTCGATGGCCCAGGCGCCGGCCCAGTCGTTGGCGCCGATGATGACGCCGGCGACACCGTCGTTGACGCCGTTCGAGGCCTGCTCGACCCAGACCGGCTGGCCGGCGAAACGGCCGGGGAAGTCCTGCAGCAGATAGAACGAGCGGGTCAGCACATGGTCCTCGGGCATCGGCACCAGCGGCGGCAGGTCGATGCCGGCCAGGATCTCGGCCAGACGCTGCTCGCCCGGCCCGCCGCCCGACTGGCCGGGCAGCAGCACGCCGGCGTCGCGGGTGTCGAACAGGATCATGCCGCCGGTGCGCAGGTAGTTGCGGACATGGTCGAGCGCCTCGGGCGTGAGATCCGGATGGTCGGGCGGCACCGGCCAGTACAGCAGCGGGAACAGCGCCAGGTCGTCGATGGCCGGATCGACCGCCACCGGCTCGCCGGTGTCGATCGAGGTGCGCTGGATCAGGATGGCGCCCAGCCCCTCGAGGCCGGCATGGCTGATCTCGTCGATTTCCGGCCGGCCGGTGGCGACATAGGCCAGATGGGTCTCGGCGGTGAGGTCGCGGATGCGGGCGTCGTCGGCGCGCGCCGCCGCCGACAGCACGAGCAGCGCCAGCGCCGCGGCGGTGCCGGTGCCGCGCAGCGCCGGCAGCAGGCCGCGGAAGGCGTAGGCCACGATCAGGTCGAACAGCACGAGCAGGGTCGCCGCCAGCAGCAGCCAGGGCGCGAGGTCGATCTCGGCGGCGCGGCGGTAGCGTTCCGGCGACGCGTCGAGGCGCAGCGCGTCCAGCGGCAGGATGCCGCGGACGGCGGCCTGCAGGTTGAGGGCGACGCGGGCGACGTCGTCGCGCTCGCCCGGCGCCAGATCGGCGGGCGCGTAGAGCCCCGGCGGGGTGGCGGGACCGGGCCGGGCCTCGCCGAGGCGGGCACCCTCGACCGGGCTGTGGCCGGCCTGGGGCTCGCCCAGCCTGCCGAAGGCGTCGAGGGCGGCGTCCAGCTCGAGCAGCCCGTCGACGCGGCCGCCGACGCCGGGCGACAGCGCCAGCACCCGCTTGAGGATGTCGACGAACAGGCCGGACAGCGGCAGCTGCGACCAGGCGGTATTGGCGGTGGTGTGGACGAGGATCAGCCAGCCCTGGCCGATCTGGCGGCCGGTGATCAGCGGCGTGCCGTCGGACAGCGAGGCCAGCACCGACTTGGCGAGGTCCGGTCCCGGCTCGGCCAGCACCTGGCGGCTGACAGTGGCCTCGGGCGGCACGGCGAGGCCGCCGAACGGCCCGGCCGGGTCGAACGGGGCCAGCGCCAGGGGCTGCGACCAGGACATGGCACCGCCGAGCTGGCGGTCGCCCAGGCGCAGCCGCACCGGCACGAAGTCGTCGCCGCCGGCGGCGAGCCGCGGCCCGGCGAAGCGCAGCGCCACGCCGCCCTTGTCGATCCAATCCTCCAGCCGGACGCGCTCGCTGTCGCCGAGCCTGCCGACATCGGCCATCACCACCAGCGACAGCGGTCCCGACAGCATCTCGTCGACCGAGCCCTCGCGAATGTCGGCGAACGGCGCCAGGGCGCGCTGGATGAAATAGAGGTCGCCCAGCAGCGGCTGGCTGGCCGCCGCATGGTGCGTGCCGTAGAGGCCAACGGTGCGCCGCCGCCAGCGCTCGTCGAACAGCACGACGTCGCCGGCGCTGGCCACCGGCGACAGCTCGAGCCGGCCGATGCGGTTGCGCAGCTCCTGCGGCAGCTCCAGCCTGCCCTCGGCCTCGGCGGCACCTTCCGCGAAGGCCAGGCGGCCGCGCGCCAGCACCTCGCCGGCCGGGCCGATGGCGCGCACCTCGACCGGCAGCGGCGGCGTCGACGAGGCGCGCAGCGCCTTCAGCTCCAGGGCGTCGCCGGCGGGGCCGGGCGGCAGCAGCAACATCGCCCGCTGGCCCGGATCGTCCTCGAACAGCCTGACCGGCCCGAGCGCGGCGAGCTGCCCGGCCAGCCTTTCGGCCTCCGCCTGCCCGGCCTCGTCACCGACGATGCCGTCGCCCAGCCAGAACACGCTGGCCTCGGCGAGCCCGGATGCCGCCAGCGCCTCGGCGGCGGCGGCGCGAGACACCGGCCAGGGCCTGGGCGTCCAGCCCGCCACCTGCTCGAGGGCGCTGCCGGCATCGAGCCGCTGCAGCGCCACCTGGCCGGTCTGGCTGTCGGGGGCGGTGCGCAAGAGCGCCACCTCGCGGCCCTCGCGCTCGGCCTGCGACAGCAGGTCGGTCATGGTGTCGAGCCGGCGCTCCCAGCCCGGTGCCGCCGCCCAGCCGTCGTCGACCACCAGCAGCAGCGGCCCGCCGCCGCCCAGGCGGGGCGTGGGATTGAGCAGCGGGCCGGCCAGCGCCAGGATCAGCAGGGCGGCGATCAACAGGCGCAGCAGCAGCAGCCACAGCGGCGTGCGCGCCGGCGTCTCCTCGGGCGAGTCCATGCGCAGCAGGAACAGGCCCGGGAAGGCCACCCGTCGCGGCGCCGGCGGTGTCAGGCGCAGCAGCAGCCAGAGCGCCGGCAGCGCCACGGCGGCGGCCAGGATCCAGGGCTGGGCGAAGCCGATGAGGCCGAGATCGAGCACCGGTCAGCTCACCATGCGTGGAGCCAGCATCTGATAGAGCGCCAGGAGTGCCGCCTCGGCCGTGCCGTCGGTACGGTGGGCCGAGAAGCGCCAGCCCTGGCGGGTACAGATGCGCGCCAGGGTCTCGCGGTGCGCCTCGTAGCGCTTGCGGTAGCGGGCGCGCACCACCTCGACGTTGCCGATGAGCTGCTGGCCGTCCTGCTCCATGCCCTCGAACAGCACGCGACCGTCATAGGGCAGCAGCTCCTCGGCCGGATCGCAGACCTGCAGCAGCGTGCCGCGCGCGCCCTGGGCGACGAAGCGGCCGAGCCGCTGCTCCACCGCCCCCAGCGGATGCATGAAGTCCGACAGCACGACCAGGCGCGAATGGCGCGGCAAGGACGCCTCGGGAACCAGCGCCGCCGGCTGCCGCGCCGCTTCGCCGAGCGCGCGGACCAGGTGATCGAGGGCGGCGCGACCGGTGCGCGGCCGCTCGCCCGAGCCCAGCAGCGCCACGCGCTCGCCGCCGCGCACCAGCAGCGCCGCCAGCGCCAGGCAGAGCAGCGCGGCACGGTCGCGCTTGCCGGGCAGGCTCCTCATGGAACGGAAGGACATCGAGGGCGAGAGATCGCACCAGATCCAGACGCTGGCGGCCGCCTCCCACTCCTGCTCGCGCACGAACAGGTGCTGCGAGCGCGCCGACTGGCGCCAGTCGATGCCGCTGGCGTCGTCGCCGTACTGGTAGGGCCGGAACTGCCAGAAGGTCTCGCCGACGCCGGTGCGGCGCCGGCCGTGGACACCCTGGGCGACGGTGGTGGCGACCCGGTCGGCCTCGACCATGAGCGGCGGCAGCCGGTCGGCGAGGCTCTCGCCCCGCTGGCGCAGGCCGCGAAGCTCGGACGCCGCCTCAGGTGACATGCCGCACGAGCCGGCCGACCACGTCGTCGATCGTCACACCCTCGGCCCTGGCGGCGAAGGTCACGGCCATGCGGTGGCGCAGCACCGGGCCCGCCAGCGCCGTCACGTCCTCGACCGCCGGGGCGAGCCGGCGGTCGAGCAGCGCCCTGGCGCGCACGGCCAGCATCAGCGCCTGGCTGGCGCGCGGGCCCGGTCCCCACGAGACGAGCCGCTCGATGCCGTCGATGGCGCGGTTCTCCGGCCGGCCAGCGCGCACGAGCCGCAGGATCAGCTCGACGATCTGCTCGCCCACCGGCACGCGCCGGACGAGCTCCTGCATGTGCTGCAGGGTGGCGGCGTCGAGCACGGCGCGCGGCTGCTCCTCGTGGCCGCTGGTGGTCGAGATCATCATCCGCCGCTCGGCATCGGCGGAAGGGTAGTCGACGTCGACCTGCAGCAGGAAGCGGTCGAGCTGGGCCTCGGGCAGCGGATAGGTGCCCTCCTGCTCGATCGGGTTCTGCGTCGCCAGCACATGGAAGGGCTGGGGCAGGCCGTGGTCCTGGCCGGCGACGGTGACGCGGCGCTCCTGCATCGCCTGCAGCAGCGCCGCCTGGGTGCGCGGGCTGGCGCGGTTGATCTCGTCGGCCATCAGCAGCTGGGCGAACACCGGGCCGGGGATGAAGCGGAAGGCCTGCCGGCCCCCCGGCCCCTCGTCCAGCACCTCCGATCCCAGGATGTCGGCGGGCATCAGGTCGGGGGTGAACTGCACCCGCTTCTGGCTCATGCCGAGCACGACGCCCAGCGTCTCGGCGAGACGGGTCTTGGCGAGGCCGGGAACGCCCACCAGCAGGGCGTGGCCGCCGGAGAGCAGGGTGACGAGGGTCTCGTCGACGACCCTCTCCTGGCCGAAGATCACGCGACCGATCTCGGTGCGGACCTCGTCGAGCCGGGCTATCGCCTGCTCGACCTCGCTGACGATGTCGCCGGTAGATGCATCACGCAATGTGCAGGTCCTCGCGACGAGCCTCGTGGGCTTTGATCCTGAGCCTGTCACTCGTACATAGATCGGGGCAAGAGGCTTTTCACTGTTCGATTCGATGTCGCCTATTCGTTACAAGCGTCCAGGTTTCGACCCGGCGCCCTTCCTCGAGCGGATCGTGAGGGGCGAGGCGGCCTGCGCCGACCTCGGCATGCGCATCGACCGGGACGGGCAGTGGCACTATCGCGGCTCGCCGATCGGCCGCCAGGCGATGGCGCGGCTGTTCGCCGGCATCCTGCACCGACTGCCCGACGGCACCTACTGGCTGGTGACGCCGGCCGAGCAGGGCCGCATCGAGGTCGAGGACGTGCCGTTCGTGGCGGTGGAGATGCGGGCCGAGGGCGCCGGCCGCGACCGGCGGATCGCCTTCCGCACCAATCTCGACGAGTGGGTGACGGCGGATGCCGATCATCCGATTCGGCTGGGCCCGTTCGGCGAGCCGCCGACGCAGGTGCCGTATATAGAAGTGCGCGACGGGCTGGAGGCGCGGTTGACCCGGCCGGTGTTCTACGAGCTGATCGAGCTGGCCGAGCCCGAGGACGCCGAGGGCGAGCTGGCGGTGTGGAGCGGCGGCCGCCGCTTCGGCCTCGGCCGGCTCGGCGAGACCGAATGACGCCGGACCAGCTCCGCTTCCGCCTCGCCCGCGCCGCCGACGCGCGATCGCTCGGCATCGACGGCGACGAGGGCCATGCGCTGCGCCACCGGGGCGGCTGCAAGGTGCCGGCGGCGGTGCTGCTGGGGCTGGTGGCGCGCGGCGAGGGCGGGCCGCACCTGCTGCTGACCCAGCGCACGGCACACCTCAAGGACCATGCCGGCCAGATCAGCCTGCCGGGCGGCCGGATCGAGACCACCGACACCGATGCGGTGGCGGCGGCGCTGCGCGAGGCGCAGGAGGAGATCGGGCTCGACCCGGAGGGCGTGGAGGTGCTGGGCGAGCTGCCGATCTACGACACCGTCACCGGCTTTCGCATCCATCCGGTGGTGGGGTGGATCGAGCGGCCGTCGCAGCTCGTCCCCGATCCGTTCGAGGTCGCCGAGGTGTTCGAGGTGCCGCTGGCCTTCGCGCTCGATCCGCGCAACCACGAGCGCGACAGCTACGAGCGCGACGGCCAGCGGCGCGAGTTCTTCGTGCTGCGCTGGCAGAGCCGCTACATCTGGGGAGCCACGGCCGGGATCCTGGTGAATTTCGCCCGCATGATGGCCGACTGAGCGATGTTGCGCGCCTGGCTGCAGGTCCTCGTGCCGTTCCTGGCGCCGTTCCTGGTCTATTTCGTCTGGCGACTGCTGGTGACGCGCGAGCGCGCCTTCCTCGAGCGCACGCCGTGGTATGCGCTGACGGTGGCCGGGGTGGTGCTGGCGGCGCTCAGCGTGGCGTCGCTGGCCTTCGTCACCGGCTCGCCGCCCGAGCAGGTCTACGTGCCGCCGCACATGGAGGACGGACGGGTGGTGCCGGGGCGGTTCCTGCCGGCGCCGGACGAGCCGTGAGCGACCCGCCGGCGCTCGCCGGGGCAGCCTGGCTCATGGCCCCGGACAGCCGGCGGCTGCTGGCGGCGCTGGCCGCCGACGGCCGGGAATCGCGCTTCGTCGGGGGGTGCGTACGCGACACGCTGCTCGATCCCACCGCCGGGCCGCGGGATCTCGACGTCGCGACGCAGCAGCCTCCCGAGCGCGCCGCCGAGCTGCTGGAGGCGGCGGGGTTCAGGGTGATACCGACCGGCCTCGCCCACGGCACGGTGACGGCGCTGGGCCCGGAGCATCGCTACGAGGTGACGACCCTGCGCCACGACGTGGCGACGGACGGCCGGCATGCCGAGGTGGCCTTCACGGACGACTTCGCCGCCGACGCCGCGCGGCGCGACTTCACGATCAATGCGATGAGCTGCGACGGCCGGGGCCGGGTCCACGACTGTTTCGGCGGCCTCGCCGACCTCGCCGCCGGGCGCATCCGCTTCGTCGGCGAGCCGGCGCTGCGCATCCGCGAGGACTATCTGCGCATCCTGCGCTGGTTCCGCTTCTTCGCCCGCTTCGGCCACGAGCCGCCAGATGCGGCGGCACTGGCCGCCTGTGCTGCCGAGGCGGGCGGGATCGACATCCTCTCGGGCGAGAGGCTGCGGGCCGAGCTGCTGCTGCTGCTGGCGCTGCAGCGCGCGCCGCGCGCCGTCGGGCTGATGGCCGAGACCGGCGTGCTGGCGCGGGTGGTGCCGGCGCCGCTCGACGTCGCGGCACTGGCGCGGCTGCTGGCGGTGGTGCCGGCGGGCGACGGGCTGCTGGCGCTGGCGGCGATGATGCGGCCGGCCGAGGCGCCGACCGTGGAGCGGGTGGCGTCGCGGCTGCGGCTGTCGCGGGCCGAGGCGGCCAGGCTGGGGCGGCTCGTCTCGCTGGCGCTGCCCGCCGCCGATGCGGCGGAGACGCTGCACCGGCGCGGCATCGAGGCGCTGGGGCCGGACGACTATCTCGACCTGCTGCGGCTGGCGGCGGCCGAGCAGGGATCGGGGCGCGACGCGCTGGCGGCCCTGGCCGGGCGGCTGGCGGCGTGGACCGTGCCGGCGCTGCCGGTCGGCGGCGAGGACCTGCTGGCGCTGGGCGTGCCGGCGGGGCCCGAGCTGGGCCGGCTGCTGGCCGAGGTCAGGCGCTGGTGGCGGGAGCGCGACTTCGCGCCGGACCGCGCCGCCTGCCTCGACCATGCCACCCGCGCGAGGCGGCAGGAGCCGCCCCGGCGCTCGCCTTGACAAGGGGGGAAGCGCGACGCATATGCCCCGGCGACCGGCCCTGCTGGGGGATAGTTTAACGGTAGAACTACCGGCTCTGAACCGGTCAGTCTTGGTTCGAATCCAGGTCCCCCAGCCA
>DAOLFG010000033.1:0-15247 GCA_035326425.1 Geminicoccus sp.
CTCGCCCCAGAAATCGTAGCCCAGGGTCGGGCCGACCAGCAGCGCGTCCTGGGTTCCCCTGACGCTCTGCACGGCGCTGTCGTCGACGTCGTTGTAGTCGGGCCGGTAGCCGCCGGCCAATCCGAGCCGGAAGTGGGGATCCGGCAGGAAGTTGGACATGAAGGCCGGCCCGAGCAGCTGGGCATAGGTCTCCGGGTGGTAGAGGTCCGCGGCGCGAACGTTCCACAAGGGCGCCGCGGCATAGTCGTCCGAACCGTCGTAGTCCGGGCCATAGGTGGCGCCGAGACCGAGCGTGAGCTCGACCGCCGCCGCGGGCTGCGCCAGGGCGCAAACCGCAACCGCCGCAGACATCAAGGCACTCAGCCGACCGTTCATCGAACGTCCTCGCGCGTGGATCGCGTTGGCCGAATGTGGCGCGGGTATCCTCGATTTGCTGTAGCCCGGGGAATGCGCCCCGCACTTTCCTTCCAGCGTGTCGGCAGTGCCACAACCTTGCCGGTTGCCGCGCCACGTGCGACCTAGCGGTCACCATGACCGCGCTCCTGCCACCCGAGCTCGAGGCGCTGCAGTACCGCGCCCACGCCTTCGTCGAGGAACGGCTGCTTCCTGTTGAGGCCGATCCTGCGAGCTTCGGCGAAGGCGAGCATGTCGCCCCAGCCGTCCTGGCGGATCTGCGGGCGGAAGCGCGCCGGCGGGGGCTCTGGTGCCCACAGATGCCGGTGGAGCGCGGCGGCCAGGGCCTGGGGCCGGTCGGCATGGCGGTGATCTACGAGACGCTCGGCCGGTCGCGCTTCGGGCCGGTCGCCTGCAACTGCGCCGCACCCGACGACGGCAACATGCTGGTGCTGGACAAGGTGGGCACACCCGACCAGAAGGCGCGCTGGCTGCAGCCCATCGTCGACGGCAGGGTGCGCTCGGCCATCGTCATGACCGAGCCCGACCCGGGCGCGGGCTCGGATCCGGCCGGCATGATGCGCACCACGGCGGAGCCGAGGGGCGACCGCTACATCGTCCACGGCCGCAAATGGTTCATCACCGGCGCGGAGGGAGCCGCGCACTTCATCCTGCTGGCGCGGACCTCCGATGACCCGCGACGCGGGCTCACCGCCATGATGTTCCATGCCGACCAGCCGGGCTGGCGCATCCTCCGCCGTATCCCGATCATGGGGCCTGAGGAGCATGGCGGCCATTGCGAGCTCGAGATCGAAGGACTCGAAGTCCCCGTCGAGAACGTGCTGCTGGGCGAAGGCCTCGGCATGCGCGTGACCCAGATCCGCCTCGGCATCGCGCGGCTCACCCACTGCATGCGCTGGCTCGGCATGGCCCGGCGCGCCCTCGAGATCGCCGTGCCGCATGTCCGCGGCCGGCGCGCTTTCGGGCAGGCCCTCGCCGAGAAGGAGAGCGTGCAGGGCCTGCTGGGCGAGGCGGCGATGCAGATCGAGATCGGCCGGCTGCTGACCATGCGCGCCGCCCGGGCGCTGGAAGCCGGCGGGCGCGCCCGTGCCGAGGTCAGCCAGGCCAAGATCCAGGTCGCCGACGCGCTGCACCTGGCGGTCGATACCGCGATCCAGCTGCTGGGTGCCAAGGGCTACAGCAAGGACACGCCGCTCGAGTGGATGTACCGCTACGCTCGGCAGGCCCGCCTCGTCGACGGTGCCTCGGAGGTGCACCGGATGGTGGTGGCGCGGGAGCTGCTGGCCGACCCGGAAGGCTTCTTCCATTGGCGCTGAACACCGAGCGCCTGGCGGCATGGATCGCGGCATGGGCCGGGGCGGATGTGGCCGCGATCGACCGGATCGAGGTCCTGTCCGGCGGCGCGATCCAGGAGAACTGGGCGCTCGACCTCACACTCGCGGACGGACCGCGCGCCGGCCGCCACGCGCTTGTGCTGCGCACTTCGGCCGTTTCGGGCGTGGCGGTGAGCTGGGACCGCCTGCAGGAGTTCGCCATTCTGACGACGGCGCACGCCGCCGGCGTCACGGTGCCGGAGCCCTGGGTCGCCTGCGCCGACGCCGTCGTCATCGGCCGGCCATTCTACCTGATGAAGAGGCTGCGAGGAGAGGCGCGCGGCAACCGGCTGGTCCGCGATCCGCTCGTGCTGGCGGGCTCGGACGGCCTGGCGAGCCGGCTCGGCGGCGAGCTGGCCAAACTGCACCGCATCGCTCCGCCCGTGCCCGGCCTCGACTTCATGCCGGTTCCGGACGGCTCGCCGGCCGCCGGGCGGATCGCCGAATATCGCCGCCATCTCGATGCGCTCGATGCCGCCGAGCCGGTGCTGGAGTGGGCGCTCTCATGGCTCGACCAGCGAGCGCCGGCGGCGAGCCGCGTCTGCCTGCTGCACGGCGACTTCCGCACCGGCAACTATCTGGTCGACAAGGGCGAGCTCGCCGGCATCCTCGACTGGGAGTTCGCCGCCTTCGGCGATCCGCTCGAGGATCTCGGCTGGATGCTGGCGCGCTGCTGGCGCTTCGGCGCCCATGGGCGCGAGGCCGGCGGAATCGGCTCGCGCCAGGCCCTGCTCGCTGGCTACGAGGCCGAGGCCGGCCAACCAGTCGAGGCGGCGCTCGTGCCGTATTGGGAGGTGATGGCGACCGTGCGCTGGGCGGTCATCGCCCTGCAGCAGGCGGAGCGGCACCATTCCGGCGCCGAGCCCTCGCTCGAGCTGGCGCTGACCGGACAGCTCCTCCCCCAGCTCGAGCTGGATCTCCTGACGAGAATCGCCGAGATCGAGGCCGGCCGATGAGCGACGACGAACGCTTGGCGAGCCTGCTGTCGATCGCCCGCGAAAGCTTGCGTGGCGAGCTGCAGCCGACGCTGGAGCCCGCGCTGCGCTATCGGGCGGCGATGGTCGGCAACGCCCTCGCCATCGCTGCCCGCCGGCTCTCGCTGGGCGACGACTGCGAGGCGAGGCAGTTGCAGGCGCTGGCGGCGCTCTATCCCGAGGCCGCGGGCTCGGGTCTGCGCAACCTCGAGCGCCGACTCGCCCGTGAGCTTCGCCGCGGCCGGCTCGACGTCGAGCGCGAGGAGCGCGTGCGCGCCGTGCTGCTGGCGCGTACGCTGGCCCGGCTGGAAATCTCCAATCCGGACTACCCCTCGACGATGACGACCGTTCAGGCGCCGTAGCCGCCGTCGATGTAGTCGAACAGCTCGTTGCGGCTGGTGACGCGCCAGGAGAGGCCGATGTCGCGGTTGCTCACTACCGTCGGCGGCTTGCGCTGGGCACCATTGATCAGCCGGCCGGTGACCATCGGCCTGTCCCCCGGATAGCCGGATCGCGGCCAGCTCAGCGCGCCATCCCTCTCGGTCGGCGCGAATGCGCCGCCGACCGGATGGACGAACTGGGTGATGTCGCGCTCGCCCGACCACGGCACGAGATAGCTGCCGTCGCCGTCGCCGCCACCCTCGTGGAACTCGATCGTGTAGTACTCGCCGGCGGCCACCTTGTCCGAGCCGCGCGACATGAAGAAGGCCTTCGGGCTGGCGTCCGAGCCGATGTCCGGGCGCCGCGCCATCCGCGCGACATAGTTCCAGTAGTGCAGCTCGCCGTGCCCGTCCGGCCCCTTGTAGGGCTTGAAGCCGAAGGCGTGGGTCGGCGTGACGTATTCGTGCTGGTAGCCCCAGGTGACGTCGATGTCCGCGGCGTAGCCATGCCGGAAGCCGCCGAGCTCGGCCTTCACGAAATCGCTGTGCGAGACGTACTGGCTGAACGAGCCGCCCCAGTAGCCGGTCCAGCCGAACAGCGGCTCGGCCTTGATCTTGTAGCGATAGAGGTCCGGCCAGGCCGACCACTTGCCGGCGCCGGCCGCGCCACCGAACTGCAGGAAGTCGCCGAACTGGATGTTCGAGGTGCTGAACGCGACTCGGCTCAGATAGATGAACGGCCGGTCGGCGTCCTTGTGCGTCCGCAGCTTCAGCAGCGAGCCGATGCCGTCGACCTTGCGGCCGTTGGGCGACTTCAGCCAGCCCATGGGCGCCGGATCGAACGCCGCGCCAATGTAGTAGATGCCGCGGAAGCCTTCGACGCTCAGCAGGAACTGGCCGGTGATCTCCCGTTCCGGATGGACAATCAGCAGATCCTCGTTCGGGCCGCCCGAGACGGACTGACGCCCGCTCGCCGCCAGGCGGTGCACGCGCAGGTTGGACAGCGGCATCGGCGGTCTCAGCCGCGACCGGTAGTCGCCGCCCGCTGCTTTCTTGGTCTTGGCCGCGTCGGCGGCGCCCGGCCAGGTCGTGGCAACAGCGGCACACCCCAGGCCGGCCATGCCCGTCACGAGTCCACGTCTGGTCAAGCGATGCTCGATCGGCATCGAGCTCGCATCGTCGCCCCTCATCGTTCTCGTTCTCCCGGGTATCGCTGATGGGTCTCGCAGCTGCCGCAATCCCCGGCGGCATCGGCCGCGGCGCTCGCAACACCTTCGATGAAGAGTACCGACGCCATAGCGCGTTATTTCGTCCCAAATCTGTGAATCTTTCGTTAGTCTTGTACCATAAGTTACGATGATGCTTATTTTCACTTGGCTCGCGACACCAATACCATGATATGCACTACATATCATGGTATTGGCTCGATCGATGTGATGAGCGCCCGGGCCCCGCTGGCCGCGCGCGACACCAGCGATGTTGCGGGTCGAACCCTTTTCCCGCATCAATCCGCCGGCCGATCCTGACCCGAGCGCCTGGGCGGGAATTGGCGTTGTCGATACAAAAGCGGCACCATGCCCAATCAGACCCATCCGCACGCCGCTCGGTTCGTCGCTGTCGCGGTCGTGCTCGCGGCCATCGCCGGCTGCGCCTCACCGGCCGACCACTCGACGATCTCGCGGACGCTGCGGGAGGTCTCCTTCGAACCGCCGCCGGGTCGGGCGGGGGGCGAGCCCGTGCGCATCACCGATGGTGCTTCCGAGCCGACGCCGCAGGCCCAGATCTTCATCGGCCAGCCGGCACGGCGCTCGAACGGCGGTGCCGCGATGGCGGCGCAGCAGGCGCGGCGCAGCGCCGACGGCGTCGAGGTGAATTTCGACGGCGCCGAGGTGCGCGAGGTGGCACGCGTCATCCTCGGCGACATCCTGGGCCTGCCCTACTCGGTCGACCCGCGCGTCCAGGGCCAAGTGGTGCTGTCGTCGGGGGGGCCGCTGCCGGAGCGGGACTTGCTGCCGCTGCTGGAGACGGTGCTGCGCTCGTTCGATGCCGCGCTCCTGCGGAGCGGCGGCAGCTACAACATCGTGCCGGCCGCCGAGCTCCACGGGCCTGCCGAGGTGACGCCGCTCGCCGGCGGCGACCTGCGCGTCAGCCCGGGATTCGGCCTCAGCGTCGTGCCCCTGCGCTACATCTCGGCCCAGACCGCGGCCCAGCTGGTCCAGCCACTGGTATCGCGCGCCGACGACATCCGGGTCGATGCCTCGCGCAACCTGCTGCTGTTCAGCGGCACCGGCGCCGAGCGCCAGAATGTCGTCGAGACGCTGTCCGACCTCGACGTCGACTGGCTGGCCGGCAAGTCGATCGGCATCTTCCCCCTGGCCTACTCGACGCCCGAGGCGGTGGTGCCGGAGCTGGAGGCATTGTTCACGCCCCCCGTCGACCAGACCGTCGGCCCCGCGCCGCCCCTGGTGCGGTTCATGCCCATCGCCCGGCTCAATGCGGTGCTGGCGATCTCGAGCTCAGGCGAGCAGATGCGGGAGATCCAGGCCTGGATCGGCCGGCTCGACCGCGGCCGCACTGTGACCGTCCAATATTATGTCTATCCGCTGAAGCACGCCGTGGCCGAGGACATGGCGCGCGTCCTCAACGAGACCTTCGGCACCGGCGACAGCGGCAGCGGCTCCTCCTCGTCGTCCAGCCCGTTCGCGAGTGCCCTCGCGGCACGGCCGGCCAGCGATGCGTCGGTGGCCGAACAGGGCTCCTCGCCGGCGGTCGAGAGCCCCGTGCCCTTCGGAAGCGAGTCCGGCATCGGCACGCCTTCCGATCTGTCCGGGGGCAGCTCCGGCGGCGGCAGCGGCGGCACGGGCGTCAAGATCGTCGCCAACCGCAGCAACAACAGCCTGCTGATCCGCGCCACGCCCAAGGTTTACGAGAGCATCGAGGCGACGCTGCGGCGCCTCGACACGCCGCCGCTGCAGGTGATCATCGAGGCGACCATCGCCGAGGTGACGCTGACCGACGCGCTGCGCTACGGCGTGCAGTACTTCCTGCAGTTCGGCAGCGTGCGCATGGGCTTCAACAGCGGGGACTCGGGCTCGACGATCGGCAGCATGATCCCGACGCCGTCCGTCCCCGGCTTCAACTTCTTCGCCACGCCCGGCAACTCGGCCATCGCCATCGACGCGCTGTCGCGGGTCACCGCGGTCAAGGTGCTGTCGTCGCCATCGGTGGTCGTCCAGGACAACAGCGCCGCCGTGCTGACGGTCGGCGACGAGGTGCCGGTCATCACCCGGACGGCGGTCAGCGTCGAGACCTCGGTCGACGCCCCGGTCGTCAACAACATCGAGTACCGCGACACCGGCGTGATCCTCGAGGTCAAGCCGCGCATCAACACCGACCAGACCGTCTCGCTCGACGTGGCGCAGGAGGTCAGCCGGGTCGCTCCGACCTCGTCCGGAACGGACGTCGATCCCCTGACGCCGACCTTCACCCAGCGCAAGATCACCAGCCGCGTCAATGTCACCAGCGGCCAGACGGTGGTGCTGGGCGGTCTGATCCAGGAGTCCGAGGACCGCGGGCGCAGCAAGGTGCCGGTGCTCGGCGACATCCCGGTAGTGGGGGAGCTGTTCGGCAGCACCTCCGTCTCCACCGGGCGGACCGAGCTCATCGTGTTCATTACGCCCAGGGTGATCCGAAACGCCGAGGATGCGCGCGACGTCAGCGAGGAGCTGCGCTCCAGGCTGCGCTCGCTGCGGCCGACCGCCAGCCCGCTGTCGTCGCCGGCGCGGCCGGTGCTGCCGCCCAACCAGGCGTCGCAGCCCGGGCCGCTGCCTGTCGAGCCGACACCGCTGGCTCCGACCGGCGCCGCCGAGCCGGATACGTCGCGGGTGCGGTTCGACCTCGCCCGCGCACCGACGCCGGTCGCCCGCCCCGCGCCGGCGGTGCCGCCGCCGATGCCGGCCGAACGGCCGCTCTGACGTCGTTGTCGGCGGTTGCCCTCGCAACCATCGGCCTCTGTGTCGGCAGCTTTCTCTCGACATTGGCGGCACGCAGCGAGGAGGGCTTCGCAGGCCTCTGGCTCGGCCGGTCCCGCTGCCCGCGCTGCGAGATTCCACTGACCGCGCACGACCTCGTGCCGCTCGTCAGCTTCGCCCTGATGCGCGGCCGCTGCCGCCACTGCGGCCAGCCGATCGCCCTCGCCTATCCGTTGACGGAGCTCGCCGCCGGCGCGGTGGGGCTGGTGCCTGCGCTCATGCTGCCGCTGGTCCCTGCCGTCGTGGGAGCAGCCCTCGGCTGGTGGCTGCTGGGGCTGGCCCTGATCGACCTGCGCATCTTGCGCCTGCCCGACGCCATGACCCTGCCCTTGCTGGCGATCGGCCTGGTGCTGGCCTGGCTGCAGCCGGCCGCATTGCCGACACCTCCCTTCCGGGAGGCTGCCGTCGCTGCTGCCTTCGGCGGCCTCTCGCTGGCAGCGATCGCCTATGGCTATCTCCGGCTGCGCGGGCGCGAAGGCCTCGGGCTGGGCGACGCCAAGCTCTGCGCCGCGGCCGGGGCCTGGGTCGGCATGGAGCCCTTGCCTTGGGTCATCCTGTCGGGGGCGCTCATGGGGCTCGGCCTGGCCCTCCTGCTGTATCGTCGCCTGGAGGCGACGGCGGTCGTGCCGTTCGGCGCGCCGATGGCATTGGCCTTCTGGCTGCTGTACCTCCTCGGCGCCTAGCGCCCGGCGTTCTCGGCGGCGATACGCTCGAGCATCGGCGCCGCAGCCGACAGATCGTAGCCCGCTGCCGCCGCGGCCTCGATCACCGCCTCGGCAGGCTGCGTGCGCGCCGTCGAGAAGGCCCAGAGATGGCAGGACCGGGTACCCGAACGGCAATAGGCCAGGAACGGCCCTTCGTAGCGGTCGACCGCCTGCCGGAAGGCCTGGAGATGGCCGGGCTGCATGCCGCCCGACGGCACCGGCACGAACACGTAGTCCAGCCCGGCTTCGCGCGCCGCGGCTTCGGCCTCGGCCGACGGCAGCTGGTCCGCCGCCTCGCCATCGGGACGATTGTTGATCACCGTGCGCACGCCCATGGCCCTGGCGGCGGCGAAGTCCCCGGCGGAAAGCTGCGGCGATACCCAGAAATCCGGGGCGACCCGGCGAAAGCGGCCCTGGCTCATCGATGCGGCTCCCGGCGTTGATCTGGTGTCCTGCGGCATAGACGCCGAGGCCCACCGCGTCGAGTGCAGCCAGTGGCCTGGGACGCCTCGGTGGCCTAGAACTCGCCTTGCGACCCAGCGCCACAGCGAGGTGACCGGCCATGGCCATGCTGGATCAGCCCTCCCCGTCCGGCCTGGCGGCGGCCGGCGTCGCTCCCGGCCTGCGCTTCGCCTGCGTGCTCGACGGCCGGGGCGGCGCCCGTCCGCTCGGCTGGGACGAGGTGCGCGGCTGGAGCCGCGAGGACGGCGTCATCTGGATCCATCTCGAGCGCGACACGTCGCAGGCCCAGGCCTGGCTCGGCGAGGAGAGCGGCGTCGACCCGGTGATCGTCCAGGCCCTGCTCGCCGAGGATTCCCGGCCGCGCGTCGACGGCAGCGAGGATTCGCTGCTGGTGTTCCTGCGCGGCGTCAATCGCAGCGCCCACGAGGACCCGGTCGACCTGGTGCCGATCCACATCTGGATCCACGCCAACCGCGTCATCTCGCTGCGCGACCGCGATCATGAGCTCTCGGCGCTCCGCGACATCCGCGAGGCGCTGCGCGCGGGCCGCGGCCCGACCGGCGCCGGCGACCTGCTGGTCCGCATCGCCGCCAAGGTCATGCGCGACGTCGGGCCGGTGCTCGACGAGCTGGACGAGGAGATCGACCGCCTCGACGAGCAGTGCGAGATCGACATGAGCCGCGACTGGCGCAGCTCGCTGGGCGAGCTGCGCCGCCGGGCGCTCGAGCTGCGCCGCTACCTGGCGCCGCAGCGCGAGGCGCTGACGCTGCTGCTCACCGCCGAGGTGTCGTGGCTGAACCGTCGCGATTACGGATATCTGCGCGAGGTCGCCGACCGCGTGCTGCGCTATGTCGAGACCCTGGACGTGATCCGCGAGCGGGCGACGCTGCTCAACGACCATCTCACCGCCCAGACCTCCGAGCGCATCGCCCGGACCTCCAACCGGCTCACCGCCCTGGCGGCGGTGCTGCTGCCGCCCAGCCTGATCGCCGGACTGTTCGGAATGAACGTCGGCGGCCTGCCGGGCGGCGGCTCGCCATGGGGCTTCGCCGCGGTCGTGCTGGGCCTGCTCGGCCTGATGGCCGGGGAGATCTGGCTGCTGCGGCGCTTCGGCTGGTTCTGAGCCGCCGGCTCAGGCCACCGACATCAGCCGCCACACCTCCATCGGCCCCTTGCCCTTGACCGCCATGTCCTCGAGCCGGATCCCGGTGGCCCGTCCCTCGATCCCTGCCCAGGCGGCGGCGGTGCAATACACGCCCGGGGGCAGCCCCAGACCCACCAGCCTGGCGGTGACGTTGACGGTGTCGCCCCAGAAGTCGAAGGCCGGCTTGCTGCGGCCGACGACGCCGGAGACGACCGGCCCGACATGCAGCGCCGCCCGGATCTGCCAGGGCTCGGGCAGCAGAGCGGCGGCATCGCGCATCGCCAGCGCGCAGCGCGCCGCCGCCAGGGGTGCGTCCACGCAGGGCAGCATCAGGTTGCCGGTGGCGAAGAAGGCGTCGCCCACCGTCTTGATCGCCTCGAGCCCGTGGACCTCGGCCAGCGCCTCGAACCACTCGACGAGATCCTCGAGATTGCGCACCACCCGGGTGGCCGGACGGCTGTCGCAGAACGCCGTGAAGTCGACGACGTCGGCGATGAGCAACGTCACCTCCTCGTGCCGCCGCGGCCGCACCCGCGCCGTCTCCTTCAGCTCCTGCACGGCCGGAGCGGGCATCAGGGCGTGGAGCAGGTCGTCGGCCCGCCGCCTTTCGCGCTCGATGGCCGCGAGATGCATCTTCTCGAGATCCCGCAGCCGCTTGCGGTCGAGGCAGGCCTTGACGCGGGCACCGAGCAGGATCGGGTCGAACGGCTTGGCCAGATGATCGTCCGCGCCCGCCCTGATGCAGCTCACCACCACGTCGAGATCGCTCAGCGCCGAGACCACGACGACCGGCACGTCCTCACCCCCCGGCATCCGGCGCAGCCGCTGCAGCACCTCGATGCCGCTGAGCCGCGGCATCAGCACGTCGAGCAGGAGCAGGTCGAAGGCGCCCTTCGACAGCGCGTCCATCGCCTCCACCCCGTCGGCCACCGCCACGACGTTGCGATGCCCCTCCCGGGCCAGGGTCAGCACCAGGATGTCGCGGATGTCCGGGTCGTCCTCGGCGACCAGGATCCGTGGCCCCGCTTCCGCCGCCTGATCGCGCATGCCGCCCCTGGCCGAAGAATCGCTGCCGGATCGTAGCACGGCGGCGGCCCACCGCACTGCGCCTTCGGGCCGCGAATTCACGGCCGCAGCGTCGTGCCGCCGACGATTCCACATTCAGGCTTAAGCCGGGATTTACCATTGGCGGGCAAATTGCTGGTGCCGCTGCAACCGCAAGCTTGTAGAGTGTCCAGCGCCATTCGCGATCCGAGCCTCCCGCCATATGACCAATCCGCAGCGCTTCCTCAACCGTGTGCTCGTCTTCCTGCTGTTGACGGCGGGTGTGGCCGGCGCCCTGCACACGGTCATCTGGCGATCCTTCACCCACAATCCGGCGCTGAACGGCCTGATCCTAGGCATGCTGCTGGTGGGCATCGCCTACAACATCCGCCGCATCCTGCTGCTGAAGCCCGAGGCCCGCTGGATCGAGGCCTTCCGGACCAACCAGCCCGGCCTGTCGCTGCAGGACCCGCCGCAGATCATCGCGCCCGTGGCCTCGGTGCTGACCACCCGCGACCGCCGCGGCCGGCAGTCGCTGTCGGCGCTGTCACTGCGCTATCTCCTGGACAGCATCAGCTCGCGGCTCGACGAGAGCCGCGACATCGCCCGCTACTTCACCGGCCTGCTGATCTTCCTGGGCCTGCTCGGCACCTTCTGGGGCCTGCTGACGACGATGGCGACGATAGGCGACATCATCGGCAGCCTCAGGCTGAGCGGCGATCTGGTCGCCATCTTCGAGGACATGAAGCGTGGGCTGGCGGCACCGCTGCAGGGCATGGGCACGGCATTCAGCGCCTCGCTGTTCGGCCTCGCCGGCTCACTGGTCCTGGGCTTCCTCGACCTGCAGGCCACCCAGGCCCAGAACGCCTTCTACAACGATCTCGAGGAGTGGCTGTCCAGCCTCACCAGGCTCGGCGCCATCGAGGGGTCCGGCCTCGGCGAGCCCGGGGGCGGGCCCGCGCTCCCGAGCTACGTCCAGGCCATGCTGCAGCAGACCGGCGAGAACCTCGAGCGGCTGGAACGCAGCGTCAGCCGTGCCGAGGAAGGCCGCGGCCGGCTCGATGCGACGCTGGCCGCCCTGGTCCAGCACATGGGGGCCCTGGGCGATCGCCTCGGCCGCGAGCAGGAGCTGCTGCAACGCCTGGCGCAGAGCCAGGAGATGATCGCGGAGCGGCTGACCCGGCGGATCGAAGGACCAGCCGTGTCACAGGCGCTCGACGAAGCGACGCGCGGCCATATCCGCAACACCGACCTGCAGCTCGCCCGCCTGGTGGAGGAGCTGGGGCGCGGCCGCGACGAGATGACCCGCGAGCTGCGCGGCGAGATCAAGCTCGTCGCCCGTACCATCGCCCTCGCCGCCGGCGAGCCGCAGGCGATCCGGGACTAGGGCATGGCGCGTTCCCGCCGAGAGACGCGCGGCCAGGTCGACATCTGGCCGGGCTTCGTCGACGCGCTGTCGACGCTGCTCATGGCCATCATCTTCCTGCTGGTCGTGTTCATGCTGTCGCAGTTCCTGATGGGCCGGCTGCTGGAGGGCCAGAACGCCGACCTCGGTCGGATGCAGAGCCAGGTGGACGACCTGTCCTCTCGGCTGGACCTGGAACGCGACGGCGCGGCCGAGCTGCGCCGCAACCTCACCCGGCTCAATGCCGACCTCGCGGCGGCGCTCGGCCGGCGTGACGACCTGGAGGCCGAGCTGCACCGCAGCGAGGCCGAGCGTCAGCAGACGGCCGAGCGGCTGGGCCTGCTGACCGACGAGCAGCGCCTGTTCCAGCGGACCCTCGGCGAGATGCGGATCGGCCGCGAGGAGGCCGAGCGGCAGGTGGCGTCGTTGCGCTCCGAGCTCGACCAGGCCCGCCAAGTGGTGGCGGCCGACCGGGAGAAGATCGAGCTGCAGCTTGCACAGCTGGTGCAGCTGGGCCGCGACATCGAGGCGCTGACCGAGGTGCGCCGCCAGCTCGAGGACCAGGTGGCGGCCCGCGCGGCCGAGCTGGAGCAGGCGCGTGGCGAAACGCGGAGCCTCTCGGAGCAGCTGACCTCGGCCCGAGACAGCGCCAGCGCGCTCGAGGCCAGGCTATCGACGGCCGAGGAGCGGACCGCTCTCGCCCAGCGCGAGCTGAGCCAGCGCGACATCCGGATCGAGGAGCTGCTGCACAGCGCCAGCAGCCTCGAGCAGGAGCGTGACGCTGCCGCGGCCAAGGGCAGCGAGGCGGCCGCCGAGGCCGCCGAGCTGAACCGCCAGCTCGTGGCCCTGAGCGAGCAGCTGCGACGGCTCGACGAGGCGCTCGGTACGAAGCAGGCGGAGATCGAGCAGCAGTCGGCGACCATCGCCGATCTCGGCCAGCGGCTCAACATGGCGCTGGCCAGCAAGGTCGAGGAGCTGTCGCAGTTCCGCTCGGAGTTCTTCGGCCGGCTGCGGCAGGTCCTGGGCGAGCGCAGGGACGTGCAGATCGTCGGCGACCGCTTCGTCTTCCAGTCGGAAGTACTGTTCGACAGCGGTACCGCCGAGATCGGGGCGGCGGGCCAGCAGCAACTGGCGGCGCTGGCGCAGACCCTGCGCGACATCGCGTCCGGCATCCCGCAGGAGCTGCCCTGGGTGCTGCAGGTCGACGGCCATACCGACCGCAGGCCGATCAACACGTTGCGGTTTCCCTCGAACTGGGAGCTTTCGACCGCGCGTGCGATCTCCGTCGCCAGGTTCCTGGTGAGCCAGGGCATACCGGCCGACCGCGTCGCTGCCACCGGTTTCGCCGAGTTCCAGCCGCTCGATCCCGCCGACAACGAGGAAGCATGGCGGCGCAACCGACGGATCGAGATCAAGCTCACAACTCGCTGACGCCGAATCGCCGGTATCTCAGAAACTTGGAGTCGTTTCTCCAAGTGATGCGAGATATCGCCCGAGTTGCAGCGGTTCGTTCGGATGTGGCCGGCGGCGATTGCTTTTGCGCGACGATTTGGCGAGATTGGCGTCGCAGGCTCGCCGATCGACGCGGGCCAAACAAAAGCGGCGCGGCGAGGATGACGCAGCAGAGCGAGAGCGGAGGAGCGGCCCGTGCTCCGGCCGACACGCCTCCACCCTCTTTCGATCGATTGATCCGGACCCACACCGATGCCGCAGCCTCCTACAGGCAGCTGGCGTGGCTGCTCGTGATTCTGGGCGTGGCGATCGTGGCGATGGCCGCGCTCGCAGGCTCGGTACCGCTCGCCGGCCCTGGCCTGGTCGTGGCGATGTCGGCGTTCGTCTGCTGGAAGAAGTCGTCGGAGCACGCCGAGCGGGCGGCCGGCATCGAGGTGCTCAAGGAGGAGTGGGCGGAGACCGCGCACGAGCGCGCCCTGGAAGGGCTGCGCTCCATCCTGCTCGATCTCTATGGCACCGGCGACGAGGCTCCCGACGCCAAGGCGAAGCCGGCATGACCGAGGAATCACGGTTGAGCGAGCTCGAGACCCACCTGGAGCAGTGGCGGCGGCGCGACCGTCGGCGCACGGCCGCTGCGATCGCCGTGCCGGTCGTGGCCGCGGGTATCGTCGGCTGGTGGGGTGAGCATCGGATCGCCGGGATCGAGGCCCGGGTCGAGCAGGCGCGACTGGCGCTCGACCTGCCGGATTCCGAGTCCACGACGACGCTCGACCACATTGCCGGCCTGGGACCGGAGCTCAGCCAGCTACGGGCGCTGCCGGCGCGGCTCGATGCCACGAGCGCCGAGCTGGCGCGGGTGGCGGGCGAACTCGAGCAGGCCCGCGCTGGCGCCGGCCAAGCCGAGCGCCGCGCCGCCGAGCTGGAGCTCGCGGCGGAGCAGGGCCGCTCCGTCCTGGCCTCCGTCGAACAGCAGCGCGACGCCCTCGCCGCCTCCGCCCGCGACCTGCAGCAGGACGTCGCCGCCTCGACCGCCCGCGAGGCCGAGCTTCGCGCGGCACTCGGCCGGATGCAGGAACAGGAGGCCGAGCGGGAGGTCGGCCGTGCCGAGGCCCTCGCCTTGGCCGGCCGCATCCCCGAGCTGGAGGCGCGTGTCGTGGCGTTGTCCGCGGAGCGCGAGCAGCTCCGCCAGCAGGCGACGGCACTGGCGGGTCGGCTCGACGAGGCGCAGCGCACAGCCGGCGAGCAGCAGGCGCGCCTCGACGCCGAGATCGGCGGCCTGCACAACGACCTCGCAGCCGCCACCGAGCGGCTGGCGGAGACCGAGCAGGCAGCGGCGAAGCTGCGCGCCGACAACGACAGCGCGATCGAGTCGTTGCACGAAACCTCGGCGCGCGCCGAGACGCTGGCCGAGGAATTGGCCGCGCGGCGTGCCTCGGCCGAGGCCGGCGCTGCCGACCTGACCGATCGGATCCAGCGCCTGACCGCCGAACGTGATCGGGCGCTGGCGGATCTCGCGGCGACCAGGCAGGCCGGCGCCGCCGACGCTTCGACCATCGCCGAGCTGCGGCAGAACCTCGCCGACCTCACCGACAGGACGGCCGAGGCCGATGCGGCGCTGGCAGACGCCAGGCGGGAGCTGGAGGCCAGCGAGGCGGCCGCAACGGCGGCCGCCGGCCGCGGCGCGGAACTCGAGCGCCGTTTGGCCGAGATCGAGGCGCTGGGCCAGAAGCTCGGGCAGGACCTCACCGATGCCCGGGCAGAGCAGCAGCGACTGACGGCCTCGGCAGCCGCATCCGAGAACAGCCGCCGGGCCGAGGCCGATCGTGCCGAGGGCCTTGCCGTCCGCCTTTCGACGGCCGAAGCG
>DAOLFG010000033.1:15347-54188 GCA_035326425.1 Geminicoccus sp.
AAGCCGAGGCACAGCAGCAGCGCATGGCGGCGACGTCGGCCGAAGCCGAGAACGCCCGCCAGGCCGAGGCCGATCGTGCCCAGGCGCTCGCCGTCCGCCTTTCGACGGCCGAAGCGGCGCTGGCAGAATCAGCCGCGCAGACCGAGGCGCTGCGCGGCCGGCTGGTCCAGGCCGAGACCGCGCAGCGCGACGGTGAGACCGAGTTGGCATCGCTCGCGCAGAAGCTCGCCGCGTCCGAGAAGGAACGTGCCGAAGCTGCCGTGATCGCTTCCGACAGCGAGCGTGCGAGGCAGGCCGCGGCCGTTCGGGCCGAGCAGCTGAGCCGGGACCTCGCCGAGGCCAAGCTCGCGGTCACCGACGCGACCGAGCGTCAGCTCGTCCAGGCCGGCGCCTCGGCGCAAGCCGTACGTGCCGAATTCACCGGGCGGATCGCCAGCCTCGAGAGCGGGCTCGCAGATGCCGAATCGGCACGGCAGGCCACCGAGCGAATGGCCGAGGAAGCACGTCGGCAGGCCGCCGCCGCCGAGGCGGAGCGAGGCAGGGCCGCCCAACAGATCGAGGATCTGGCACGACGCCTCGCCGAGGCCGAGAAGCTGGCGAGCGTCCGCGAGGCGGCGCTTTCGGAGCTGGAAAAGGCCAAGAGCGACGCCGAGGCGGCGGTGGCGGGGCGCGAGACCGATCTCATGGCGCTGCGGCAGACGCTCGCCGAGAGCGAAGGCCGGGCGCAGGCCGAGCAGGAACGGCTCGAGCAGGCCCTGAGCAAGGCCGAGAGCGCCACCAGCGCGGCCGCCAGGGCGGCGGACGCCCGCCTTGCCGAGATGACGGCGGCGCTCGATGCCGAGCGCAAGGAGCGCGACGGTGCCCGGGCTGCCGAGGCCGACGCCACGGCCAGGCTCGGCGACCTCGAAACGTCGTTGCAGCGGGAGCGCCAGGCGCGTAGCGAGGCGGAGTCGGCGCTTGTCGAGGCGCAGACCCGGCTTGCCGCTGCGCTCGCTGTTCCATCCGACCTCGAGATGCTGACCGCCTCCGAGCCGGGGGCCGATCCATCGGCCGATGCCGAGGATGCACGGCTCGACGCCAGCGTCGGCGCAGCGCCGCCGGCGCAAGCCGACCTGCTGCAGCGGTTGCGCGGCGGCGGCGTGGTGATCGGCGATACCGCGATGTTCGCCTCGGGCGACTCCGATCTCACCTCCGCCGGCAGGCGCGAGCTGGAGGCGTTCGCCGAAGAGCTGAAGGCCGCGATAGCAGTCCTGCCCGAGGGAACGCCCTGGTCCATCCACGTCGACGGCCACACCGACGACAGGCCGGTCGTGCGTGGCGGCCGCTGGTCGTCGAACTGGGCGTTGTCGGCTGCTCGGGCCAGCACGATCACCGAGTACCTGATCAGCCGCGGCTTCCCGGCCAATCGCCTCGTCGCCGCCGGCTTCGCCGATACACGGCCGGTGGTGGCGGGCAGCGGCCCTCGGGCGCGCAGCCAGAACCGCCGCATCGAAATCCGGCTGGTCGATCAGGGGTGAGCCCGAGGCGGGGCGGGACGAACACCGCCCGGAGATGTCCGGCCGGCCTCAGGCCGCGCGGCTGGGGGCCAGCTGCAGGGCGGCCAGCCGGGCGTAGAGCCCATCTCGCCGCACCAGCTCCTCGTGGCGGCCGTGGTCGACGATCCGGCCCTCGTTCATGACGAGGATGCGATCGGCGCGCAGCACGGTGGCGAGGCGGTGCGCGATGACGATGCTGGTGCGCCGTCGCATGAGGCGTTCGAGTGCCGCCTGCACCAGCCGCTCGTTCTCGGCATCGAGGGCACTGGTCGCCTCGTCGAGCAGCAGCACGGCCGGATCGAGCAGCAATGCCCGGGCGATGGCGATCCGCTGGCGCTGGCCGCCCGACAGCCGCACCCCCTTCTCGCCGAGGAAGGTCGAGAGGCCGTGCGGCAATGCCTCCAGGAAGTCGAGGGCGGCCGCGGCCTCGGCGGCGGCGCGGACCTCGGCATCGCTGGCATCGGGCCGGCCGTAGCGGATGTTGGTCCAGGCATCGGCCGAGAAGATGGTCGGCTCCTGCGGCACGAAGCCGATGCGGGCGCGGAACGCCGCAGGGTCGAGCCCGGTGAGCGGCTGGCCGTCCAGCAGCACCCTGCCCTCCTGGGGATCGTAGAACCGCAGCAGCAGCTGGAAGACACTGGTCTTGCCGGCACCGGAAGGCCCGACCAGCGCCACGGCCTGGCCCGGCAGGACCTCGAACGACACGCCGTCCAGCACCGGCCGATCGGGATGTGCGGGATAGGCGAAGCGTACCGCCTCGAAGGCCACGGCCCCCTGGCTGCGCGCCGGCAACGGCTGCGGGGCGGCCGGCGCCGCTATCGCCGGCTCGGCATCGAGCAGCTCGATCAGCCGCTCGGTGGCGCCGGCGGCGCGCTGCAGGTCGCCGAACACGTCGCTGAGCCCGCCGAAGGCGCCTGCGACCACGGTTGCGAAGAACACGAAGGACGAAAGCTCGCCGGCGCTGATGCGGCCGGCCAGCACGTCCTGGCTTCCCACCCAGAGCACGGCGACGATGGCACCGAACACCAGCGCCACGACGATGGCACCGAGTGCCGCCCGCGCCCGCGCCACGGCGACGGCGGCAGTGAAAGCCTCGCCCGTGCCGGCGACGAAACGGCCGATCTCGCACTGCTCCTGGGCGAAGGACTGCACGGTGCGGACGGCGTTGAGCGTCTCCTCGGCCCTGGCGGAACTATCGCCGAGACGGTCCTGCGCCGCCCGCGACAGGCGTCGGACCCGCCTGCCGATGACGACGATGGGCAGCACCACCAGCGGCACCATCAGCGCCACGATGCCGGCGAGGCGCGGATTGGTGGCCACCAGCAGCGCGAGCCCGCCGATGACCAGCAGCAGGTTGCGCAGCGCCTGGGTGATGCTGGCGCCGATCACCACCTGGATCACGCTGGTGTCGGTGGTAAGCCTGGACAGCACCTCGCCGGTGCGCATCACCTCGAAATAGCCGGGGGACAGCCGCAGCAGCTTGGCATAGACGGCGGCACGCAGGTCGGCCACCACCCGCTCGCCGAGCCAGGTGACGAGATAGCTGCGCATATAGGTCGCAGCCGCCAGCACCAGGATGACGAGGACGACAGCCTCGGAGGCGTGGCGCAAGGCTCCTTCGCGGCCGGCGACGAATCCGCCGTCGATGACATAGCGCAGGCCGATACCGAGGGAGAGCAGCGAGGCGGCGGCCAGCACCAGCGCGATCAGCGCGCCCAGCACATGCAGTCGATACGGGGCCAGAAAGACAGCGAGGCGGCGAAGCTGACCGAGATCGCGGCTTGGCTCCCGCTTCGCACCGATGGCGGACAGCGCCCGGCCGCCTCGTTCCATGGACCCTCGCCAACCAGCGGCCAGCGCTTCGGGCCGCACGAAGATACCGCGCCCCTTGAGCGGGGCACGCGCTGTCGCTATATAGCCGGCGCCCCGCGAGGAGGGAAGGTTCGTGAAGAAGGATATCCATCCGGACTACCACGAGATCAACGTGGTGATGACGGACGGCTCGGTGTTCAAGACGCGCTCGACCTATGGCCAGGCCGGCGATTCGCTCACCCTGGACGTGGATCCCAAGTCGCATCCGGCCTGGACCGGCGGTGCGGTGCAGGTCATCGAGCGTGGTCAGGTCGAGCGGTTCAACCGCCGTTTCCAGAGCTTCCGCCGCAAGAAGTAGTCCCCATCTGTTGAGCCCAGGCGCCTTTCGGCGCGCCGGCCGATCGGAGCCAAGTGCCATGAAGATCCGCAATTCGCTGCGTACCGCCAAGACCCGCCACAAGGATTGCCGCCTGGTGCGGCGCAAGGGGCGTGTCTACGTCATCAACAAGACCAACCCGCGCTTCAAGGCGCGCCAGGGCTGAACGGCAGGCGCCGTCCTCGGGCGCCTCTTTCGCAACCGTTGACCGGCATCGGCGGCTGACCCATCCTCCCCGAGGCGTGGAGGCCCGTGGATGCTGATGCCCGAACCCGATGCCGACGTGCTCGCCAAGCGCCAGCGCGTCGTTGCGGCTCTGCGCGCCATCGTGCCGGGCGAGGGCGTGATCGCCGACGACGACGAGCTGCGCGTCTACGAGTGCGACGCGTTCACAGCCTACCAGGCTCTGCCGATGGCGGTGGTGCTCCCCGGCACCACCGAGCAAATCGCGGCGATCCTGGGCCTGTGCGCCGCCGAGGGCGTCAAGGTGGTGCCACGTGGGGCCGGCACCTCGCTTTCCGGCGGCGCCTTGCCGATCGTCGACGGCATCGTGCTGGGCCTGGGCAAGCTCAACCGTATCCTCGACATCGACCTCGACAACCGCACCGTCACGGCCCAGCCGGGCGTCACCAATCTCGGGATCACACGCGCGGTCGAGCATGCCGGCTTCTACTACGCGCCGGATCCGTCCTCGCAGATCGCCTGCACCATCGGCGGCAACATCGCCGAGAACTCGGGCGGCGTTCACTGCCTGAAATACGGCCTCACCACCAACAACGTGCTGGGCATCGTGGTGGTGCTGCCCAACGGCGACATCGTCCGCCTCGGCGGCAAGCACCTCGACAGCGACGGCTACGATCTCCTGGGCGTGATGACCGGCTCGGAGGGGCTCCTGGGCGTCATCGCCGAGGTGACGGTGCGCATCCTGCAGAAGCCGGAGACAGCTCGCGCCGTGCTGATCGGCTTTCCCACCACCGAGCAGGGCGGCGCCTGCGTCGCCTCGATCATCGCCGACGGCATCATCCCGGGTGGGCTCGAGATGATGGACAGCCCGGCGATCAACGCCGCCGAGGACTTCGTCGAGGCCGGCTATCCGCGCGATGCCGGCTCGCTGCTGATCTGCGAGCTGGACGGCCCGGCGGTCGAGGTCGACCATCTCATCGACACCGTGGCGTCGATCGCGCGCCAGCACGGTGCCTCCTACCTCAAGGTCAGCGAGAGCGAGGAGGAGCGCCTGCGCTTCTGGGCCGGGCGCAAGAATGCCTTTCCGGCCGTCGGCCGGCTGTCGCCCGACTATCTGTGCATGGACGGCACCATCCCGCGTGCCAAGCTCACCCATGTCCTGCAGCGCATGCAGGAGATGTCCGAGCACTACGGCCTGCGCGTCGCCAACGTCTTCCACGCCGGCGACGGCAACCTGCATCCGCTGATCATGTACGACGCCAGCATCCCCGGCGAGCTGCGCAAGGCCGAGGATTTCGGCGCCGACATCCTGAAGCTCTGCGTCGAGGTCGGTGGCGTGCTGACCGGCGAGCACGGCGTCGGCGTCGAGAAGCGCGACCTCATGCCGGAGATGTTCAACGAGGAGGATCTGGCCCAGCAGCAGCGGCTGAAATGCGCCTTCGATCCCTCACAGATCCTCAATCCCGGCAAGGTGTTTCCGAAGCTGCACCGCTGCGCCGAGCTCGGGCGGATGCACGTCCACAAGGGGAAGATCCCGTTCCCCGAGCTGCCGCGCTTCTAGCGTCGTGCAGGTCTTCGCCCCCACCAGGCTCACCGAGCTCGAACAGGTCGTCGCCTGGGCCGTGGCGGAACAAGCGCCGCTCGAGGTCATCGGCCTCGGCAGCAAGCGGCGGCTCGGCCGACCCGTCCGGGCCGAGGCCGAGCTGCGCCTCGACCAGCTCGGCGGCATCGCGATGTACGAGCCGGACGAGCTGGTGATGTCCGCCGCCGCCGCCACCCCGCTGGCGACGATCGAGGCCGAGCTCGCCGAGCGAAGCCAGGAACTCGCATTCGAGCCCGCCGACTACGGCCTCATCCTCGGCGGCGAGCCCGGCCGCCAGAGCATCGGCGGCGTCTTCGCCTGCAACATCGCCGGCCCGCGCCGGCTGAAGGCAGGTGCCGCCCGCGATCACCTGCTCGGCCTGCAATGCGTGACAGGCCACGGCCAGACCATCAAGACCGGCGGCCGGGTGATGAAGAACGTCACCGGCTACGACTTGTGCAAGCTGCTGGCCGGATCATACGGCACGCTGGCGGTCGCGAGCCATCTGACCTTCAAGGTGCTGCCGGCGGCCGCCGACTCCGCCACGCTGCTGCTCGCCGGCGCAGACGAAGCCGTGCTGCTCGCGACCCTGCGGCAGGCCATGGGCACCTCCGGCGAGGTGTCGAGTGCCGCCCTGCTGCCCGAATCCGCCGCCCGGCGTTCCACGGTGCCCGCCATCGCCGGATCCGGGCGTCCCGTGGCCTGCCTGCGGTTCGAGGGCACCACGGTCTCCATCGCCTATCGCATCGACAAGCTGGAACGCCTCTGCACCCGTCCCGGTGGCCTCGGGGCCAGCCGGCTGGATGCGGAGGCGTCGCGCATCCTGTGGCGCGAGATTCGCGACGTCCGGCTGCTCGATCCGGCGCTGCCGCTCCTCTGGCGAATCTCGTGTCCACCGACGGCGGCAGCGGAGGTCGTGGCCGCTGCGGCGTCGCTTGGAGCGGAGCTGCTTCTCGACTGGGCCGGCGGCCTCGTCTGGGCGGCGCTGGCGGATGCCGGCGAGGACGCGGGCTCGACCGTGCTGCGCGGTGCGATCGCAAGCTGCGGTGGCCATGCAACCCTGGTGCGCGGCCCGGCCGAGCTGCGCGGCCGGATCGCCCCCTTCCAACCCCAGCCTGCGGCGCTCGCGGCGCTCAGCCAGAGAGTGAAGCAGGGCTTCGATCCCGGGGGCGTGCTGAACCCCGGCCGGATGTACGCCGGCGTCTGAGCGGCTGCCGGCTCTTGCGCCGGGGGCCCGCATGGAGTTCAACGGGCCATCGTCCGGACTTCGGCATCTGGGCCCAATGATCCGCCTCTATCACGTTCCACTTTCGCCCTTCTGCCGGAAGGTCCGGCTGGCGCTGCGCGAGAAGGGCCTCGCCGCCGAGCTGGTCGAGGTGCAGCCCTGGGAGCAGGACGAGGAGTTCCTGGCGCTGAACGCCGCTGGCGAGGCGCCGGTGCTGGTCGACGACGACCTCGTGGTCTGCGACAGCCAAGCCATCGCCGACTATCTGGAAGAGGCCTATCCGGAGCTGACGCTGCTCGGAAAGTCCTTGGAGCAGCGCAACGAGACCCGTCGGCTGGTCGCTTGGTTCGATAGCAAGTTCAACCGCGAGGTCACGGACCTGCTGTGGCGGGAGAAGCTGCTGAAGCGGCTGAAGCGCGCGGGCACGCCCAGCTCCGAGCTGCTGCGGGCGGGGGCCGCCAACATCCGCGAGCACCTGGCCTACATCGCCTGGCTGTTCGAGGGCCGGCGCTGGCTGGCCGGCGACGATCTCAGCATGGCCGACATCACGGCCGCCGCCCACCTGTCGATCCTGGACTATCTGGGCGACGTGCCCTGGTCGGTGGCGCCGCTCGCCAAGGACTGGTACGCCCGCATGAAGTCGCGGCCGAGCTTCCGGCCGCTGCTGCAGGACCGGCTGATCGGCATGAAGCCGCCGCCGCACTACGACGACCTCGACTTCTGAGCCGGCCGACATGCCTGCCGATCCGCGCGAGGCGATCCGGGCCCGCGGCCGCGAGCTGGGCTTCGACGAGGTCCGCTTCGCCCGTGCCGAGCTGCCAGCGATCGTCGGCCGACGCTATCGCGAGGCCCTGGCCGAGGGGCGCCATGGCGAGATGGATTGGCTCGCCCGCGACCCCGACCGTCGGGCGGCGCCGCGCGGCATGTGGCCCGAGGCGCGCAGCGCCATCGTCTGCGCCGTCAACTACGGACCCGACACCGACCCGATGGCGAGCCTGGCGCAACCCACGGTCGGCACCGTGTCGGTCTACGCCCGCAACCGCGACTATCACGAGCTGCTGAAGGGCCGGCTGAAGCAGCTCGCCGGCTGGATGCACGGCAAGCTCGGGGCGGACGTCAAGGTGTTCGTCGACACGGCCCCGCTGCTCGAGAAGCCGCTGGCCGAGGCCGCCGGGCTCGGCTGGCAGGGCAAGCACACCAACCTCGTCTCGCGCCGCTTCGGCTCCTGGCTGTTCCTGGGGGAGATCCTGACGGTGCTCGATCTCGAGCCCGATGCCGCCGAGGTCGACCATTGCGGCCAATGCCGCCGCTGTCTCGACGCCTGTCCGACCGACGCCTTTCCCGCGCCCTATCGGCTCGATGCGCGGCGCTGCATCTCCTACCTCACGATCGAGCATGCCGGCCCCATCCCCGCCGAGTTCCGCGAGGCCATCGGCAACCGCGTCTATGGTTGCGACGACTGCCTCGCCGCCTGCCCGTGGAACAAGTTCGCCCGTGCCTGCCGCGAGGCCAAGCTGCAGGCGCGGGCCGACCTCGAAGCGCCGCCGCTCGCGGAACTGGCGGCGCTCGACGATGCCGGGTTCCGTGCCCGGTTCGCGGGCTCGCCTATCAAGCGCATCGGCAGGGACCGCTTCGTGCGCAACGTGCTGATCGCGATCGGCAACAGCGGCAACGCCGGCTTGGCGTCGTCGGCCGAGCGCCTGCTGGCCGATCCTTCGCCGCTGGTGCGCGGGATGGCGGTGTGGGCGCTCCGCCGCCTGCTCGGGCCGGCGGCAGCCATGGCCTGCCGCCGCACGGATGAGCCCGACGCCGGGGTGCGGGCCGAGTGGCGGGCGGCCGCATGACCGGCACGCTGCTATGCTTCGGCTATGGCTACACTGCCACCACCCTGGCGAGGCGTCTGCTGGCCCGGGGCTGGACCGTACGTGGCACCACCCGCAGTGCCGACAAGGCGGCGGTGATGCGGGCCGCGGGCATCGAGCCCTTCCTGTTCGACCGTGACCGCCCGCTGCCTCGCGAGGCTTTCGACAGCACCAGCCATGCGCTGACCTCGATCGCGCCCGACGAGACCGGCGACCCCGTGCTCGACCTGCACGCCGCCGAGCTCGGCGGCATCGGCTGGTGCGGCTATCTCGGCACCACCGCGGTTTACGGCAACCATGATGGCGGCTGGGTCGACGAGACGACCCCGCTGCAGCCCAGCATCGCCAGGGCCGACAGGCGGGCCAGGGCCGAGGCGGCTTGGCAGGCCAGCGGCCTGCCGGCGCACATCTTCCGCCTCGCCGGCATCTACGGGCCTGGCCGCAACGCGCTCGTGAATCTGCGGCGCGGCACCGCACGGCGCATCGTCAAGCCAGGGCAGGTGTTCTCGCGCACTCATGTCGAGGACATCTCCGCCACCCTCGAGGCGTCGATCGAACGGCCGCGGCCCGGCGCGATCTACAACGTCTGCGACGACGAGCCGTCGCCACCGCAGGACGTGATCGCCTTCGCGGCCGAGCTGCTCGGCATCGAGCCGCCGCCCGAGCTGCCCTACGACACCGCCGAGCTGCCGCCCTTGGCACGATCGTTCTATCGGGACAACCGCAGGGTCCGTAACGAGCTGATCAAGCGGGAGCTGGGTGTGAGGCTGGCCTATCCGACCTATCGCGAGGGCCTGCGCGCGCTCCTGCGCGTGGAATGCCCATGACCCGCCGGATCGATATCCTGCCCGGCCTGTTCTCGATCTGCCGGCTGCCCGCCGGCGCGGCATGGCCAACGCAACCGGGCCGGGACTTCACCAGCGTCACCGCCACCGCCGACGAGCTGTCGCTGATCCTGCCCGAGGAAGATGCTCCCGAAGGTGCCGCGCGTTCCGACGGCTGGCGCTGCCTGAAACTCGAGGGACCGTTCGATCTCGCCGAGACCGGCATCCTGGCCCCGTTGGCGGCAGCCCTTGCCGCGGCGGGCGTCGCTCTGGTGCCGGTCGGCACCTTCGATACCGACTACCTGCTGGTCCGCGACGACAGGCTGGCCACCGCTGTCGAAGCGCTGGAGCGGGCGGGCTGCACCGTCATGCCGGTCGGCCCGTCGTCGCCAGGCTGACCAGCCGGTCGACGGCGGCCGAGATTCGCCGCAGATCCAGCTCGCGCGACAGTCGGTGGTCGCCATCCCCGACCAGCTCGACCGTGACGGCCGGCGATTCCAGCCGGGCCGCGAGGCGCAGCGCCGTAGTCCAGGACACGTCGGGATCGAGCTGGCCGTGCAGCAGATGCACCGGACACGCGACCGGGATCGGCGCACGCAGCAGCAGGTGCTTCCTGCCCTCCTCGATCAATCGGCGGGTCACCGGCAGCGGCTCTCCATAGATCGACGGCACATGCAGGACGCCGTAGCGCGCCAGCTCGTCTAGCTCGGCCGGCGTGGCGCGCCCGATCATCAGATCCTCGGTGAAATCCGGCGCCGCCGCGACACCCACGAGGCCCTTCGTCTTGTCGGGCCGGGCCAGGGCCATCAGCAGCATCAGCCAACCGCCCATGCTGGAGCCGACGAGCACCACCGACGGCTCGGCCGAGTGGTCCAGCACGGCCAGAGCGTCCGCCAGCCAGTCCCCGATGCAGCCGTCCTCGAATCGGCCCGACGATCGGCCATGGCCGCGATAGTCGAGCGACAGGAAGCCGCGGCCAGTCGTCGCGCAATGCGCCGCGAGCGCCGTCGCCTTCGCGCCGTCCATGTCGGAGCGCAGCCCTGGTAGGAACATCACGGCCGGGACAGCGCCATTGCGATGCCGGAACGCCAGCCGACGATCGGCGCCCAGGTCGATATATTCCACCGAAAGTTGCATGAATCAGTCTTGCACCATAGCGAAGCGATGCTAGCACGTCCGGCGCCCGGCTCGACCGATGCGACTCTTCCCGGGGCCACGCCGATAGCCACCTCGTCCTCACCCGACCGTCCCGTGGTCCTGCACGTCCTGCCGCGGCTCGACAGCGGCGGGGTCGAGCGCAGCACCGTCGATCTGGCGTTGGGCCTCGGCCGCGAGGGCTGGCGGGCCGTGGTCTGCTCGGCCGGCGGCCAGATGGAGCGGCGGCTGGTCGGCGGCGGCGTCGAGCATGTCAGGCTGCCGATGGCCAGCAAGAATCCGCTGACCATGGCCGCCAACGTCCTGCGCCTGGGCAGGCTGGTGGCCGAGCTGCGGCCGTCCCTGATCCACGCGCATTCGCGGGCGCCGGCCTGGAGCGCATCGGCGGCGGCCCGGCGCGCCGGGCTGCCATTCGTCACCACCGTGCATGGCCTGCACGAAGGCGCCGAGCGCAAGATGAAGCGGCGCTACAATGCCGTGATGGCCAGCGGCGAGCGCGTGATCGCCGTCTCCCGTCACGTCGCCCAGACCGTGGTCGACACCTACGCCGTGCCGCAGGACCGGCTGCGGATGGTCTATCCCGGCATCGACCTCGGCGTGTTCGATCCGAGGCGCGTGCGCGGCGACCGCGTCGCCCGCCTGGCCGACCGCTGGGGCGTGGGGATGGACCGCAAGGTCGTCATGCTGCCGGCCCGCGTGTCGAAGGCCAAGGGCCACATGCTGCTACTGCGTGCCCTGGCACGGCTGCAGCGGCCGGACGTGCTGGCCCTGCTGGTAGGCCCGCAGCGCGATGACGACGGCTATGGCGAGCAGATCGCGGCCCTGTTGCGCAGCACCGGTCTCGGCGACCGCGTGCGCTTCGGCGGCGATTGCGACGACATGCCGGCGGCGATGATGCTGGCCGACCTCGTCGTGCTGCCGGCGACCGCCCCCGAGGCGTTCGGCCTCGTCGTCGCCGAGGCCCAGGCCATGGGCAAGCCCGTGGTCGTGACCGCCATGGGCGGCCTGCCCGAGACGCTGATGCCCGGCGCTACCGGCTGGCTGGTCAAGCCCGACGACGCCGACGAGCTCGCCTGGGCGCTCGACCTGGCGCTCAAGCTCGAGCCCGACGTCAAGGCGCGGCTGGCCGAGCGCGCGCGCGAGTTCGTCGCAGGCGAGTTCGGCATCGAGCGCAGCCGTGCCCGCACCGCCATGGTCTACGAGGAGCTGCTGCGCGCGCCCAAGCTCGCCTGATGACGGAAATCCTGGTCATCAAGCATGGCGCGCTCGGCGACATGGTGCTGGCTTTGGGCGCCTTCGCCGCGATCCGGGCCCACCATCTCCGTGATCGGCTGACCCTGCTGACCACGCCGCCCTATGTCCCGCTCGTCGAGCCCTCGGGCTGGTTCGACGACATCTGGACGGAGGGCCGAGCCCCGGCTTGGCGGCCGGGCGAGGCCCTGGCATTGCGCCGCCGCGTCGGCCGGCTGTCGCCGGCCCGCATCTACGATCTGCAGGGATCGGCGCGCACCGGCTGGTACAGGCGGCTCTGGCCGGTCGCCGCCGGTCGCTGGCTGCGCGATGCCGGCCCACCCGACGGGCGTCACGTCCGCGAGCGGCTGGCGGCTCTGCTCGCCGCAGGGGGTATCGCCGACACGCCGCCTCCGTCCGTGGCCTTCCTCGATACCGACGTCGCCGCCCTCGGTCTGCCTCCCCGGATGGTGCTGCTGGTCCCGTCGGCCGGCCGGCCAGCGAAGCAATGGCCTCTCGAACATTGGACTGAGCTCGCCGGCGCCCTCCAGAGGCACGGCCTGGCACCGGTGACGATCGGCGGCACCGACGCCACGAGGGTCGCCGGCACGCTCGATCTCACTGGCCGCACCGACTTCGCAACCCTGGCCGCCCTGGCGCGGCGGGCAGAGCTGGCGATCGGCAACGATACCGGACCGATGCATCTCGCCGCCGCCGCCGGCTGCCCGGTGCTCGCGCTGTTCGGCCCGGCCTCGGACCCGCGGCAGTCGGCCCCGGGCTGGCCCTCGGGACGGTGGCTGCGCGGCGATCCGCTGGAGGCGGTTTCGGTCGGAGATGTGCTGGCCGCGCTTGACATCGGGACCTAGGCAAACGCACCTTCCGGCCGCTTTTCACGACCCGCTCATCCACACCCAGCAGAGAGCTTCGCCGGATCATGTCGACCGACGCGCGTCCCATCGCCATCACCCTGCCCGACGGCGCGGTGCGCGAGCTGACGACGCCGGTCACCGGCCTGGAGCTGGCGGCATCGATCAGCAAGGGGCTGGCCAAGCAGGCCTACATGATCGAGGTCGACGGCGAGATGCGCGACCTTTCGCGGCCGATCGAGCGCGACGCTCGTGTGCGCATCCTCAAGGCGGACGACCCGGCGGCGCTGCCGCACATCCGCCACGACTGCGCCCACGTCATGGCCGAGGCGGTCCAGGAGCTGTTCCCCGGCACCCAGGTCACCATCGGCCCGGCGATCGAGGGCGGCTTCTATTACGATTTCTTCCGCAACGAGCCGTTCTCGATCGAGGATCTGGCGCAGATCGAGGCCCGGATGGCCCAGATCGTCAAGGCCGACCGGCCGTTCACCCGGCGGGTCGTCAGCCGCGACGAGGCGCGCCGACTGTTCGACGAGACGGGCGAGCGCTTCAAGCTGGAGCTGCTCGACGCCATCCCGGAGGGTGAGCCGGTCACCCTCTACGACCAGGGCGGCTGGCTCGACCTGTGCCGCGGCCCGCACGGGCCTTCCACCGGCCGCATCGGCGCCTTCAAGCTGACCAAGGTGTCGGGCTCCTACTGGCGCGGCGATTCCCAGGGCATCCAGCTGCAGCGCATCTACGGCACCGCCTTCGCCAGCAGGGCCGAGCTCGATGCCCATCTCCGGATGCTCGAGGAGGCGGAGCGCCGCGATCATCGCCGGCTCGGTCGCGAGATGGATCTCTTCCACGTCCAGGAGGAGGCCGCGGGCTCGGTCTTCTGGCATCCCAACGGGCACACCATCTGGCGTGAGGTCGAGGGCTATGTCCGCCGCAGGCTCGCGCAGAACAGCTACCGCGAGGTCAAGACCCCTCAGCTGATCGACAGGGTGCTGTGGGAGAAGTCCGGCCATTGGGACAAGTTCGGCGTCAACATGTTCACGCTCAAGACCGATGAGCGTGACCTGGCGATCAAGCCCATGAACTGTCCCGGACATGTGCAGATCTTCAATCAGAGCCTGCATAGTTATCGCGACCTGCCGCTGCGGCTGGCCGAGTTCGGCTCCTGCCACCGCAACGAGCCGTCGGGGGCGCTGCACGGCATCATGCGGGTGCGCGCGTTCACGCAGGACGACGCGCACATCTTCTGCACGCCCGAGCAGATCAACAGCGAGAGCGTGGCGTTCTGCGAGCTGCTGATGCAGGTCTACCGCGACTTCGGCTTCACCGACGTCAGGGTGAAGTTCTCCGACCGGCCGCCGGTGCGCGCCGGCTCGGACGAGGTCTGGGACAAGGCCGAGGCCGCCCTGCGCTCGGCCTGCGAGGCCGCCGGCATCGCCACCGAGCCCAATCCCGGCGAGGGCGCTTTCTATGGCCCCAAACTGGAATTCGTGCTGCGCGACGCCATCGGCCGCGACTGGCAATGCGGCACGTTGCAGGTCGACTACGTCCTGCCGGAGCGCCTGGACGCCAGCTACGTCGCCTCCGACGGCCAGAAGTACCGGCCGGTCATGCTGCACAGGGCGATCCTGGGCTCGCTGGAGCGGTTCATCGGCATCCTGATCGAGCACCATGCCGGCAGGATGCCGCTGTGGCTCTCCCCGGTGCAGGTGATGGTGGCTACCGTGACCAACGAGGCCGACGCCTACGCCAAGGAGGTGGCGGAGGCGCTGCGCGCCGCGGGGCTTCGGGCCGACACGGACTTGTCGCCGGACAAGATCTCGTACAAGGTCCGACAGCACTCGCTGGCGAAAGTGCCGATGATCATGGCGGTCGGCGGACGCGAGAGCGTCGAGCGCACGGTCAGCCTGCGGCGGCTGGGCGGCAAGGAGCAGGAAGTCCTGCGGCTTGACGCCGTTGTCGCTTTGTGTCAGCGCGAAGCCACGCCCCCGGATCTCGCCGTCTGAGACCGGGGACCGGCTCACATCCCGGCCGTAGCGGAAACGCTGCGGCCCACTCGGTCGTAACAAGGTGGGGTTGAATCGAACGGAATGTCGACGGCTGCCGAGGAATTTCGCATCAATCACGAGATCGACGCCCGCGAGGTCCGTCTGATCGACGAGGAAGGCAACATGATCGGCGTTGTCCCCTTACGGGAAGCGCTGATCCGGGCGGACGACGCCGGCATGGACCTCGTCGAGGTTTCGCCGACCGCCCGGCCGCCGGTCTGCAAGATTCTCGACTACGGCAAGTTCAAGTACGAATCGCAGAAGAAGGCCAACGCCGCTCGCAAGAAGCAGAAGGTCATCGAGGTCAAAGAAATCAAGATGCGCCCAAGCATCGATGACAATGATTACGGCATCAAGATGAAGAAGGTGCGAACCTTCATCGACGAGGGTGACAAGGTCAAGGTCACGATGCGGTTTCGCGGGCGCGAGATGGCGCACCAGCACATCGCCATGGATCTGCTGAATAAGGTCAAGGAGCAGATGGCGGACATCGCCAAGGTCGAGCAGATGCCGCGTCTCGAGGGTCGGCAGATGATCATGGTGATGGCCCCGATCAAGTGAACGGGGACGCCGAGGGCGGCCCCAGCAGCGGCGGCCGAGCGGCATCGCCGAGTTTCGCTTATGCGCGTTGCTCCCGGAATAGCGACGGAGCCTTCCGTATCGATTTCTGTGACGATCAATGGGAGCGAGTCGTCGGCGCTACGCTGCGGGACTACCTGCGCGCGCCGGGCGGCAGCGAGCTGGCGATGGCGTTGGGCAGCGTGCTGGATCGCCTGGAGCTGGATTGCGCGGAGCTCGAGCTCGAGCTCGGCCTGGTCGGTCCCGACAGCGAAGGCCCCCACCTGCTGGCGACGGTCCATGGCCTGCGCATCGGCGGCGAACGGACGGCGACGCTCGATCTGCGCGAGGCCGAGGTGGGCGAGCTGCGATCGCCCACTTGGCTGCTGTCCGGCGCGCCGCAAGCCTCGCTGGTCTTCGCGGCGCCAGGCCCGGATCGGGCCTTGCGCCTCGCCTTTGTCGGAGAGGGTATCAGCAGCCTGATCGGGATGGCCGCCGACGAGTTCGCGTACACGCCGGCGGCGGCCGTAATGCTGGCACGGGCCGAGGCGATACTTCGCATGCCCGACCTGCCCGACGATTCGCCGCTCCTCGATCTGGCGCTCGCCGATTCGCGCTGGGGCGGCCGCAGGCTGGTCTGCCGGCTGTTCAAGGGCACGACCGCCAGTGGCGACGTGGCGGTCGGCTTCTGGCTCTCCGAGCCCCAGCGAACCGTGCCTCACGCCCACGCCCGGCACGTCGACGGCCTGTTGCGCCTGCTCCGCATCTCGGGCGTGCTGCTGGAGCATCCGCCGCAGAAGGAGGGTCTCGCCCGCATCGCCGACGAGATCGCCAGCACCCCCGGCCTCCGCCGGGCAGCCATCGGCCGTCTCGACAATGGCCGCCCCCGGCTGCAGGTGATCGCCCGCGCCGGCAACAACCAGGATGCGGTCGGGCCAGCCGAAATTCCCTTGTCGGCGACGCAGGGCGCCTGCGCGATCGCCATCGGCGAGCGTCGGCTGATCGCCGACTGGTCGGCGGCTCCGGCAGGATTGAAGCTGTATGCTCCGATCGAGGCTGCCGACCGGCTGCTCGGCGTGCTGGCGGTCGAGGCCGATCCCGACCTCGCCGTCGATGGCTGGCAGGAGGAGCTGCTCGGCAGCTACGCGGACTATGTGGCCGCCTTCATGGCCGGCCAGCCTGCCCGGCCGCGTGCCCTGCGCGGCCCGCCGCAGCCCAAGCCCGACGAGATCGACATCGCGGGATTGCTGACGGCCCGCCAACAGGACGTGCTCTACCTGCTGGTGGAGGGTGGCGCCAGCAACCGCGAGATCGCCCGCTCGCTCGCGACGACCGAGGCCACGGTCAAGGTCCACATGCGGGCCATCCTGAGCGCGATCAAGGTCACCAGCCGTGCCGAGGCGATCCAACTGGTCTATCAGCGAGCCCCTGGCTGGCTGGCGCGCATGCGACAGCGCCACGAGCTCGCACCGCCACCCGGACGCGCACCTCGAGAGTAGCATGGATCACATCGACGACGACCTGCTCCGCGCCATTGCCGCCGCGCCCCCGCCGTACGAGCCGGATTCCTGGATCGAGCTGGTCGATCCGGATGCGTCGCCCGAGTGTGCCGAGGCCTTGCGTAGGCGGCTGAAGGAGATCGCCGAGGCGCGGCCCGACGACCCGCCCCTGCCCCGACGGCTGGAATTGTTCCGCCGGCATCTGGCGGAGCTGGGTGTCGACGGCGTGGTGCTCCAGCGCACCGACGCCTTCGGCAGCGAGTACCTGCCGGGCTCGGCCGAACGCATGGCATGGCTCACCGGCTTCACCGGCTCGGCGGGGGAGTGCGTCGTGCTGAGCGAACGCGCCGCGGTGTTCGTCGACGGCCGCTACACCGTGCAGGTGGCCCAGCAGGTGGATCCCGCCCGCTTCACGATCTGCCATCTGATCGAGCACCCGCCGGCACGGTGGATCGAGGAGAACCTGCCCGAGGGAGCCAGCCTCGGCTACGATCCGATGCTCACCCGGACAGCCGAGCGCGAGCGGCTCCTCAAGGCCGTGGCCAAGCGCGGCGGCAAGCTGGTGGCCCTCGACGCCAATCCGGTCGACGCCGTCTGGAAGTCGCGCCCGCCCGAGCCGGTGGCGGCGCTGCGCAGGCTCGACGATGGCTACACCGGCGAGAGCAGCGCGGCGAAGCGGCAGCGGATGGCGGCCGAGGTCGCTGCCAAGGGGGCTCGCCAGCTCGTGCTGACGGCACCGGACTCGATCGCCTGGCTGCTCAACCTGCGTGGCGGCGACATCCCATTCAACCCGCTGGCACTGGCCTTCGCCCTGCTTGCCGAGGACAGCACCTGCCGCCTGTTCGTCGACCCGCGCAAGGTGCCGCGCGGCCTGAAGCTGGACAATGCGATCCGGCTCGAGCCGGAATCCGGCTTCCTCGCCGCACTCGATCGGCTGGGTGCCGGTGGCGAGCCGGTGCTGGTCGACGCCACGGCGACCCATGTCGGCTTCGTCGACCGGCTGCGCGCCGCCGGTGCGCTCGTCATCGAGGGCAGCGATCCCTGCGTGCTCGCCAAAGCGCGCAAGAACGCCGTCGAGACGGCGGGCGCCTTCTCTGCCCAGCGCCGCGATGGCGCAGCCGTGGTGCGTTTCCTGGCCTGGCTCGACGGCCAGCCGCACGACGGCTCGATCACCGAGATCGGTGCCGCCGATCGGCTGGAGCAGGAGCGGGCGCGCGATCCGCTGTTCCGGGGCCCCAGCTTCTTCACCATCTCCGCCCACGGGCCGAACTCGGCGATTCCGCACTACCATCCCCTGCCCGAGGCCGACCGCCCGCTGACCGCCGGCACGCTCTATCTCGTCGATTCCGGCGGCCAGTATCTCGATGCCACCACCGACATCACCCGTACCGTGCCGCTGGGCGAGCCCCCGCCGGCGATGCGCCGCGATTTCACGCTGGTGCTCAAGGGCCATATCGCCATCGCGCGCGCCGTCTTCCCGGTCGGGACCTCGGGCGCCCAGCTCGACACCCTGGCGAGGATGGCGCTGTGGCGTGCCGGCCTCGACTTCGACCACGGCACCGGCCACGGCATCGGCGCCTATCTGTGCGTCCACGAAGGCCCGGCCCGCATCGCCAAGACCGGCACGGTCCCGCTCGAGCCCGGCATGATCCTGTCGAACGAGCCCGGCTGCTATCGCGCCGGCGAATACGGCATCCGCACCGAGAACCTGATTTCGGTGAGCACCAGGGAGACGCCGGAGGGTGGCGTGCGCAAGCTGCTGGGCTTCGACACGCTGACACTTTGCCCGATCGATCGGCGACTCGTCGATGTGGCACTGCTCGACGCCGAGGAACGGGACTGGCTCGATGCCTATCACGCCCGCGTGGAAGCGGAGCTGGCTCCGCTCGTGGACGACGCCCGCGACTGGTTGCGCCGGATGTGCGCGCCGCTCCGGTAGACGGAATCACGCCGCCGTCCGTCAGGCGGCACCCGCCTTCTCCAGCCATTCGTCCTCCGTGAGGACGGCGACACCGAGTTGCTGCGCGTTCTTGAGCTTCGAGCCGGCCTCGGCACCCGCGACGACGAAATCGGTGCTGCGCGATACCGAGCCCGCCACCTTGGCTCCCAGGGCCTCGGCGCGGGCCTTGGCCTCCGCCCGTGTCATCCGCCGCAACGTACCGGTGAATACCACTGTCTTGCCGGCGAAGGCCGACCCGCTGGCCACGGGTACCGCCGCCTCCTCTATGTCGAGCTGCGCCGCCAGCTCGTCCATCGCCGAGACGTTGTGGGGCTCGGCGAAGAACTCGCTGAGCGCCTCGACCAGCGCATCGCCGACACCGTCGACATTGTCGAGCTCGGCCTTGGCCTCGGCGTCACCCTGGGCCATCCGCGCCATGGCGGCCTTCCAGGCGTCGAAGCTGCCATAGTGGCGGGCCAGCAGCTTGGCATTGACCTCGCCGACGAAGCGGATGCCCAGGGCATAGATGAACCGCTGCAACGGGATGCGCCGCCTCGCCTCGACCGCCTGCACGAGCTTGGCGACCTTCTTGTCGCCCCAGCCGTCCAGTTGCCCCAGCCTGGCGAGTGCCGCCTCGTCCCGCACCAGGCGGTAGAGGTCGGCAGGTGCCCCGAGCAGGCCGGCCTCGATCAGCTGCGGCACCTGCTTGCGGCCGAGCCCGTCGATATCGAGCGCCTCACGCGACACGAGGTGGCGCAGCCGCTCGACGAGCTGCGCCGGGCAGACCAAGCCGCCGGTGCAACGCCGCACCGCCTCGCCGGGTAGCCTCACCGCCTGGCTGCCGCATTGCGGGCAGACTTCCGGAAAGATGTACGGCGCGGCGTCGGCCGGTCGTGCTGCCGTCACCACCTCGACGACCTGCGGGATGACATCGCCGGCGCGCTGGATCACCACCGTGTCGCCGATGCGGATGTCCTTCTGGGCTATGTAGTCCTGATTGTGCAGGGTGGCCCGGCTGACCGTCACGCCGCCCACCACCACCGGCTCCAGCATCGCCACCGGCGTCAGTGCGCCGGTGCGGCCGACCTGGATGGCGATGTCGCGCAGCCTAGTCTGTGCCTGCTGGGCCGGGAACTTGTGGGCGACAGCCCAGCGCGGGGCCCGGCCGACGAAGCCCAGCCGCCGCTCCAGCTCGATGCTGTCGACCTTGTAGACGACGCCGTCGATCTCGTAGCGCAGATCGGTCCGCATCTCGCCGATCTTGCGATGATAGGCGATCATCTCCTCGGCCGAGCGACAGTGCTCGACCAGTGGGTTGGTGTGCAGGCCTAACTCGCGCAGCCGCGCCAGGAAGTCGCTGTAGCTGCCCTCGATCGCCGGCTCGGCCTCGCCCCAGGCATAGGCGAAGAACCGCAGCCGACGCCTGGCGGTGATGCCGCTGTCGAGCTGACGCAGGGCGCCCGCCGCAGCGTTGCGCGGATTCATGAATAGCGGCTCGCCCTCGGCCTCGCGCGCCGCGTTCAGCGCCGCGAAGTCCGGCCGCTCCATGTAGACCTCGCCGCGCACCTCCAGCAGCGCCGGTGCCTCGCCGTGCAGGCGCTGCGGGATGTCGCGGATGGTCCGCACATTGCCCGTCACGTCCTCGCCGACCGCGCCGTCGCCGCGAGTGGCGCCGCGAGCCAGCAGGCCGTTCTCGTAGCGCAGGGCGCAGGACAGTCCGTCGATCTTGGGCTCGGCCACGATGTCGAGCGGCTCGTCGGCGGGCAGGCCGAGAAACCGGCGCACTCGCGCCAGGAACTCGGCAACGTCGGCGTCCTCCATCGCATTGTCGAGCGACAGCATCAGCACCTTGTGCTCGACCTTGACGAAGGCCTCGACTGGCGGAGCGCCGACCCGCAGGCTCGGGCTGTCCGGCCGCACCAGCTCCGGATACCAAGCCTCGAGCTGAGCGTTGCGCCGGCGCAGCGCGTCGTACTCGACGTCGGTGATCTCGGGATCGTCTTGCCGATAGTACAGCCGGTCGTGGCGCTCGATCTCGGCCGCCAGATGGGCCAGCTCGCGCGCCGCCTCCTCGGGACCGGGCTTGTCGGCCATCAGCCGGCCTCGCGCAGCAGGCTCACCGCGGCCTCGCGCGCGGCATCGGTGATCGCGGCTCCCGCCAGCATCCTCGCAATCTCCTCGCGCCGCTCCTCGGCCGACAGCTCGTCGACCCGCACCGTCGCCCTTGCGCCCTCGGCCGACTTGCTGACCCGGAAATGCCGACGTGCCCGTGCCGCCACCTGCGGCGCATGGGTCACCACCAGCACCTGTCGCTCGGCTCCGAGCCGCGCCAGGCGCTCGCCGACCGCGTCGGCCGTGGCTCCGCCGATGCCGGAGTCGACCTCGTCGAACACCAGGGTTTCGGCGGCATCGAGCCGCGCCAGCACCACCTTCAGCGCCAGCATGAAGCGCGACAGCTCGCCGCCCGAAGCCAGCTTGGTCAGCGGACCGAACGGCTGGCCGGGATTGGTCGCCACCTCGAATTGCACCCGTTCGCCGCCTTCGGCGCCATGGTCGTCCCGCTCCAGGGGCTGCAGGCCGACACGGAACCTCGCCCGCTCCAGCCGCAGCGGCGGCAGCTCGGCCGCGATCGCAGCCTCCATCTCGCCCGCCGCCGCCTGCCTTGCCTTCGAGAGTGCTGCCACCGCATCGCGAAAACGCCCCTCGCGTTCGACCAGCGCCTTGCGGGCCTGGTCGAGCTCCCCAGAAGCCGCATCCATGCCGGCGAGCTGGCTTCGCGTCTCTTCCAGCAGACCCGGCAGACCGTCGACCGACACGCGATGCTTGCGGGCTGCACCGCGCAGCGCGAACAAGCGCTCCTCGACCTGCTCGAGGCCGCCATCGTCCTCGGCCAAGGCCCGCGCCGCCCGCTCGACGGCAGCCTCGGCCTCGCCCGCCTCGACGACGGCGCGCGCCACGGCCTCGGCGGCAGGCCCCAGCAGATCGTCGTCGATCCCCGCGGCCCGCTCGATGCGCCGCTGCGCCTGTGCCAGCTTCTCGACCGCGCCGCCCGAGCCGCCCAGGCTCTTCAGCGTCTCGGCCAGCGCCTCCACCAATCGCTTGCGATGCTGCAGCCGCGAACGGCGTTCCGCCAGCTCCTCCTCCTCGCCGACCACGGCAGCGAGGTCGGCCAGCTCCCGCTCGCGATGGCGCAGGTAGTCGATGTCGCGCTCGGCGGCATCCACGGCCGCCTGCAGCGATTCGAGCCGCTCGCGCGCCTCCCGCCAGGCGGCGCAACCCCGCCGCACGGCGGCGAGCAGAGGCTCGTAGTCGCCGAATGCGTCCAGCAGCCGGCGGTGGCTGGAAGGCGCCAGCAGGCTCTGCTGCTCCATCTGGCCGTGAACCTCGACCAGCGCATCGCCGATCTGCCGCAGGAGTCCGGCGCCCACGGGCTGGTCGTTGACGAAGGCACGGCCACGGCCATCGGCGCCCAACACGCGACGCAGCACCAGCTCGTCGCCGCCATCCAGACCATGCTCGTCGAGCAGTGCCCGCAACGCCCCGGCCTCACCAATGGCGAAGGAAGCCGTGACCGTGCCCTGCTCGGCACCGGCGCGCACGAGGCCACGATCGGCGCGCGCGCCGAGGGCCAGCCCCAGCGCATCGAGCACGATCGACTTGCCGGCGCCGGTCTCACCGGTCAGCACCGACAGGCCGTCGCCCAGCGCCAGATCGAGCCTGTCGATCAGCACGATGTCGCGGATGGCGAGGCGCTCGAGCATAGGCCCTGCGGTCGCCCGGTCGGCTCAGAACAGCCGGCTGAGCCAGGACTGCTCGCTCGCCAGCGGCTGGAGATCCTCCTCCTCCAGCAGCGCGTAGGAGCGCTCGTACCAGACATTGCCCGGGAAGTTGTAGCCGAGCACGGCCGCAGCATTCTGCGCCTCGGGCCTGATGCCCAGGGCCAGATAGGCCTCGGTCAGCCGGTGCAGCGCCTCGGGGACGTGGGTCGTGGTCTGGTAGGTCTCGACGACGTTGCGGAAGCGGTTGATGGCAGCGACGTATTGCTGGCGATCGAGATAGTAGCGGCCGATCTCCATCTCCTTGCCAGCCAGATGGTCTCGCGCCAGGTCGATCTTGAGCTGGGCGTCCCGGGCATAGTCGGTGCCGGGGAAACGCCGGACGAGCTCGCCCAGCGAGTCCAGTGCCTTGCTGGTCATCTCCTGGTCGCGGCCGACATCCGAGATCTGCTCATAGTAGCACATGCCGATCAGATAGTACGCGTAAGGCACGTCCTCGTGCCCCGGGTGCAGGTCGATGAACCGCTGTGCCGCGGCCACGGCCTCGTCGTACTCGTTGGCCTGATAGAACGCGAACGCCGCCAGGACCTGGGCGCGGGTGGCCCATTGCGAATACGGATGCTGGCGCTCGACCTCCTCGAAGGCGGCGGCGGCGCGCGAATAGTTGCCGGCCTGCATCAGGTCCTGCGCCTCGTTGTAGAGCTCGTCCACCGGACGATCGGCGAATGCGGCCTCGTCGGTATCCGACGAGGCGCAGCCGCCCAGGATGAAAGCGGCGATGGCCAGTGCGGTCAGCGCCCGAAGGCCGCGACCGCGCCGCAGCTTGTGATACATGCGAACTCCGTGGCTCTCGCAGCGAAGGCCCTGTTGTGCGACCATGGGCCGGTCGAACCCACCCCCGCGCAGGGCGGCGCACCGGCGGCGCGAACATAGCCAAGGCGTTCGCCGCCTACCAGCCCACCCCGTTCTCGTCGGACCGGACGGAGAATCCTCGATGTCGGCCAGCCCCAACGTCGACCGCCGCATCGGCGAGCGCATCCGCCAGCGGCGGACGGAGACAGGCCTCACCCAGCACGAGCTGGCCGCGGCCCTCGACTGCTCCTACCAGCAGATCCAGAAGTTCGAGAACGGCACCAACCGCATCGCTGCGTCGCAGCTGCAGGCGCTGGCGCAGCGGCTGGAGGTGCCGGTCGGCTGGTTCTTCGGCGAGGACGCCGGCACGGCGCTGGCGGCCGCCAGCCTCGAGGAGCATGGCGGGCGCCAGCGCGCCGCCATCGAGCTGGCGCGCGGCTTTGCCCGCATCGACGACCACGAGGTCAAGCTCGCGGTCAACGCCCTGGTGCGCGCCGTGGTGGATCGCCAACCTTAGCTGGCCTAATATAGCTATTTAATTGAATTGATCGCCAGTATATCTCGCATTAAGGTAGAAGCTGCCCGACGCAACGGAGGCCGCCCATGGCGCCTATCGAACGGCGGCTCGTATCCGCATCGTCGGAACCCACGCAGTCCCTCCTTCGCACCTCGCTCGGCTCCGAGCTGGCGGACTCGCTGGTCGGGAGCTCGGCCTGGGACTGGATCGAGGGCCTGGGCGGCGATGACCACATTTTCGGTCGGGCCGGCAGTGACCGGCTGTTCGGCCGAGGTGGCAGCGACACCATCCTGGGCGAGGCCGACGACGACTTCATCAACGGCGGCATCGACGACGACAGCCTGTACGGAGGTGCCGGCAACGACAAGCTGTACGGCGAGGACGGCAGCGATCTCGTCGAAGGCGGCCTCGGCGACGACTATCTCACCGGTATGGAAGGCAGCGACCGGCTCGGCGGCGGCGCCGGCAACGACAGGCTCTATGGCGGAGACGGCGACGACAGTCTCGCCGGCAACAGCGGCGACGACCGGCTGGAGAGCGGCGCCGGCAACGACGCATTGAGGGGCAGCCATGGCAACGACGTCATGTCAGGCGGAGCGGGCGACGACCTCCTCGCCGGCGATGCCGGGGACGACCTGCTGGTCGGACAGGACGGCGACGACGTGCTGGCCGGCGCCGGCGGCATCGACCGCCTCTACGGCCGCGACGGCAACGATACGCTGTCAGGAGGCGCCGGCAACGACATCCTGGGCGGCGACCTCGGCGACGACATGCTCGACGGCGGGGCCAACGACGACTGGCTGAACGGCCGCGACGGCGACGACACGTTGATCGTATCGGCCGGCACCGATCTACTGAACGGCGCGGATGGCTCGGACCTGCTGCTGATGTCAGGCGGCAGGGCCTCGGGCTCGCTCGGCGACGACGACGATCTGATACGCCTGTCGGGCGCCAATCGAATCCGCCTGACCATCGACGGCGACGCCGGACACGACGGGATCGACGTGTCGGCCGTGACGGTCAGCGGCACCTGGACGCTGACGCCCGCCACCGGGACCACGATCACCGCGACGGCCGGCGGCTGGCTGCTGTCCGGCCACGGCGACGCGGTGCTCCGCCTGGGCGGCACCGTCGTCGTGGCACTCGGCGACATGGAGTGGGTGGCGTTGTGATCCTCTCAGCCGGCTGGGGTCATCGGCACTCTGCCGGCCAACCCCAACACGTCCTCGAGCGCAGCAGCCGCCGCCAGCAGCCCGGCTTCGCCGCGCGGCCGCCCCACGATCTGCAGTCCCACCGGCAGACCGCTGCGCGTGAAGCCGCAGGGAAGGCTGAGCGCCGGGCACCCCATCAGCGTGATCGCGTAGGCGATGGTCACCCAGTCGATGTAGCTCGGGAAGCGATGGCCGTTGAGCTCCTCAACGTAGCGCTGCTCGACCGGGAACGGCGGCACGATGGCGGCAGGGCTGAGCAGCAGGTCGTGCGTCTCCATGAACGCCGCCATTTCCTGCTGCATCGCCGCTCGCCTGCGTTCGGCGGCGCCGATGGCATCGGCGTTCAGCGACAGGCCGTGCTCGATGTTCCAGACCACCTCGGGCTTCAGCGCATGGCGATGCCGCGCCAGCGTCGGCGCCCTGGCCGCGGCGAACCGAGCCGCCCGCAGCACGGTGAACACATCGAGGGCGGCCGAGAAATCCGGGCAGGCCTCTTCGACCTCGGCACCGAGCTCGGCGAACCGGCCGGCCGCTGCGGCACAAATCGCCGCAACTTCCGAGTCTACCGGCGTGATGCCGCCGAGATCCACCGAGAACGCCACCCGACCCAGCCACGGCGCCTCCTCGACGGTTTCGACATAGGGCCGCGCAGGCGCATCGAAGCTCAGCGGATCACCCGGCTCGAAGCCGGCCATGGCATCGAGCAGCAGCGCGCAGTCGCGGACGTCGCGGGCCATCGGCCCCTCGACACCGAGCGTGTCGAACGGCAGCGACGCCGGGCCGTGCGGCACGCGGCCCGGGCTCGGCCGCAGACCCACGACCGAGCAGAACGAGGCCGGTGTGCGCAGGCTCCCGCCGACATCCGAGCCGTCGGCCAGCCAAGCCATGCCGGTGGCGAGCGCCACCGCCGCGCCACCGGACGAGCCGGCGCAGGTCCGGGCGAGGTCCCAGGGGTTCCGCGTTGCGCCGAACACTTCGTTGAAGGTCTGGGCGCCGGCGCCGAACTCCGGCGTGTTGGTCTTGCCCAGCACCACGGCACCGTGACGCTCCAGCCGCCGCACCTCGATCGCCGAGCGCGTCGGCACGTTGTCGGCGAAGGCGGTGCAGCCATAGGTCGTGCGAACCCCCTCGACGTCGACGAGGTCCTTGATCAGCACGGGCAGCCCCGCCAACCAGCCGCGGCCGTCCGTCGGCGGCTCGGGCAATCGCCTCGCCCGCTCACGTGCCCGCTCGACGCACAAGGTCGGCACGGCGTTGACGCGGGCATCCACCTCCCCGATCCGGGCCAGCGACACGTCGATGGCGTCCAGGGGCGAAACCTCCCCGCGACGCAACAGCGAGACGACCTCGCGCGCCGACTTCTGCCACAGCTCGCTCATGCCGCGCGCGCCAGCTGCTCGAGCACAAGGCGTAAACGGCCGAAGTCGGACGTGGCCATCTCCGGATCCTTGGCCCGCTCGTCCCAGAGCCTGACCTCGACGGCGATGTCGCGATGCCGATTGCGCTCGAACGCCGCCACCTCCTCGGTCACCATCGGTCCGCCCTGCAGCGCCAGCGTGCCCACCGATGCCTCCGGCAACTTGCCGAAACAGCTGGAATCCGTGGCGCAGAGATAGCGTTTGGTGGTGACGTGCAGCCGCACCGGCTCCACGACCTCGGGCGGAAACCACAGCTCGAGGATCGCCGCACCCGCGTCCTCGTGGCGGTTGTCGACGCCCTTCTCGATGTAGTCCTGTCCGAACTCGCCGATGAAGTGGCCGATGTCGTGCAGCAGGGCGGCCGCCACCATGGCGTCCGAGCCGCCCCCGCGCTCGGTCCGGGTCGCCGCCTGCAGCGTGTGCTGCGCCTGCGTGACATCCTCGCCGAGACAGGCCTCGGCACCGCGCCGGGCGATGATGTCCTCGATGGGATCGACGATGGTCATCCGTTCTGCCGCTCCGACCAGGGTCAGGGAACCGGAACCTTGCCGAGCGCCCGGTCGAGCGTCGGGCCGATGTTCAAGCCGCCGTCCGGCGCCTTGCAGACGAAGCCGAGCTGGCGCATGCCGTCGACATCCTCGGCCGAGACCAGCACCGCCGGCCGCTGGCCGAGCGGCGACATCTCGCACTTGTCCAAGGCCGCCTCGACGACGCGGGCCTGGCTCACCTCGTTCGGATCGAACCGATAGGTCACGTTCTCGGCATCCTCCGAGACGGTCGTGAAGGGCTGGCAGGCGGCCGCGACCAGCAACAGGCCGGAGGCGGCCATCCAGCGGCGGCTCATCGGCTGTCCTCTCCACCCAGGCTGGGTCCGCAGTACCGCCAGCCGGCTCCGCAGCCCGTCACGATCGGCATAGCAGCCCTGGAGGTGGCGGTTGCCCTCACCCCCGAGAAGCCGGTCCGACCGTACAGCACGCGGCGGTTGTCGACCATGAAGAGCTCCCTCGGCTCGAGCTTGAAGGTCACCTGGAACCCGGGCTCTCCAGTTCCGGCGCCGAGGCCGATCACCGCACGGCCGTCCATCACTGCGCTCCCGCCGCCACCGCTTTGCGGCTTCGACGGCGAGATGCCCATGTCAAGGCCGCGGCACATCCACCGTGCTCGGGCAGGTGCGATAGATCCGTGAGCCCACCACCCTGCCGTCGGCGGGATCGACCAACGGGCTCACGATCGAGCAGGAATCGGCCGTGGCCTCGGCGGGAGCGCGCACGAATACCGGATTGCCGTCGCCCGGCATCGGCCGCACCCTGTCACCCAGCGGATCGAGGCGGATCGGATAGTTGCCGTTGCGGCCGATGAGGCACTCCCAGCGCCGGTCGGTCGGATCGCGCAAGCGCACCCCCACCATGTCGGGCTCGACCTGGAATACGCGGGTGACGGTCACCGGCTGCATCGAGAGGCTGTTGATGCAGGCATCCACTTGCCGAACCAGGGGCGGGACCAAGCGGGTCCAGTCGTCGGCCGGCGGGATCGTCGCCTGGGCCGGAGGCTCGGCCGCCGGTGGCGGAGTCGAGGGTGCGGCCGGCTCGGGCGCGCCATCGGCCGCCTGTTCACGGGCCGCCAACTCCAGCAGGTCGCCGCGGATCCATCCGGTTTCGCCGGTCGCGGTCTCGACGCGGTACCAGACATGGGCGCCCTGGCGCTCTGCATCGCGCACCGTCAGCTGGTCGCCGGCTCCGACCCGACCGGTGACATTGTTGCGCTGCGTCGTGGGTTCGCTGCGCATGTTGACCCTGCTGCCCGGCTGCGCCTCCACCCGGGCGGTGTCGCCGGGCTGCAGAGCCGCCTGTTGGGCATTCGTGGCGTCGGGGGCGGCCAGGAGGAAGAGACCGAGCAGGCCGGCCAGCGCTGATCGCTTCATGCGGGCGGCAACTCCGAGGATGTGACGACGCGACGTCACATGCACCAACGCCCCGGCCTTGACCAGCGCGACCGTTCAGTGCGGCGGCAGTGATTTCAAGTAGGTGACGAGCGCAGCCAGATCCTCGGGCGGCAGCTTGGCGGTGCCGTTGCTGACGACGTTGCCCATCTCGCCGCCCAGGAAGTCACCGTCGGGCAGCATGCCGAGGCTCAGCGTCATCGACAGGTCGCCCTCGCTCCAGGAGCCGATGCCGTCGGGCGAGCTCGTGATGTTGGGCACCTTGCCGTTCGGGCCGCCGAGGTCGCCGCCGGCGAAGGCCCGATCCATATCGAGCACGCCCAGCGCGTTGCGCGGCGTGTGGCACTCGGCGCAATGGCCAGGCCCCAGGACGAGATAGGCGCCGCGGTTCCAGGCGTCGTCCCTGTCCGCTTCCGGCACGAACCGCCCGGGAGTGAAGAACGCCCATTGCCAGAACCGGATTCCCCAACGCTGGTTGAACGGGAATCCGAGCTCGTGACCCCGGCTGGGGCTCGACGACGGCGGCAGGCCGTCGAGATAGGCCTTGAGAGCCACGAGGTCGTCGTCGCTCATCCGCGTATAGGAGGTGTAGGGAAAAGCCGGATAGTAGGGCGCTCCCGAGGGCGATCGGCCCTCGCGCATCGCCGTATTGAACTGCTCTTGCGTCCAGCCGCCGATGCCGTGCGTCGGATCGGGCGTGATGTTGGGCGGATGGAACGTGCCGAAGGGCGTCACCAGCGCCGCGCCGCCGGCGAGCGTCTGGCCGCCCGCGGCGGTGTGGCAGTTCGTGCAGCCGCCAATATTGAAGATCTGCTCGCCTCGCGCGAGCAGCTCGGGATCAGCGGCGGCGGTGGCGCTCGCCGTCATGACGAGCAGCAGCGACGCCGCCTTCCACATGCTGGCTGGTTTCAGCTCTGCGGCTTCCGGAAGGTGCTGTGACAGCCGCCGCATCCATCCCTGCCTAGCGCCGCGAAGGCCGCCATCGCCGCGGCCTGATCGCCGGACTTGGCAGCGGCCTCGAGCTTCGCCGCGAGCTCCCCCATGTTCTTGGCCTTGGCGGCGAACTCGTCGGGCTTCTCCCAGATCACCGGGAGTGCTGCGGTCTCGCCCTGCGTGCTGCCGGCCGGGAACCAGCTCGGAATCTCCGGGGCATCGCCGGCGATGTGAGCCGCCGCCGCCGCCGCGTCGGCCAGCGTACTCTTCTTGTCGACGACGGCACCCTTCACGATCCCCATGTTCTTGCCGAAACCCTTCATCTCCTCCTGACGCTTGGCCACCATGTCCTGCGCGCCCGCCGCGCCGACTAGGCCCGCGAGGGCCAATCCGAGTGCGATAGACGTGACGCGTGCAAGCATGGATATTGCCCTCCAGGGGACCTTGTGAGCCGTATCGTTAGAACACTTCGAATGCCAGGGCTATTCCACGCCATGCACGATGTCTCGCTCTCGACCGGATCCTGAACGGTCGCCGAGGCGATTGGGCGGCGTGCTGTTCGACAAGGACGGCACGCTGGTCGATTTCCGCACCACCTGGGTGCCTGCCTACCTGGGCGTGGCCGCGGAACTCGCGGCCATGGCGAGCCAGCCGACGATGGCCGACCGGCTGCTCGCCCACATGGGCTACCGGCTCGCCGAGGATGCGTTCGACGAGGCCAGCCCCTTGCTGTGGGCCACCAACGTCGTGATCGCGCGCCACTGGTCGACGGCTCCCGGCCTCGGCGGCATCGACGTGCTCGAGGTCGTCGAGCGCCACTTCAACGATCTGGAACGCTATCCGCCGCGTCCGGTGGGCGACGTCGCTGCGCTGTTCGGCCGGCTGCGTCGACACGGCCTCAAGGTCGGCCTCGCGACCATGGACAGCTTGGCGCCGACCCGCGCCACGGCGGCGCTGCTGGGCATCACGCCCGCCCTCGATTTCCTCGCCTGTTGCGATTCGGGCCATGGCGTCAAGCCGGAGCCGGGCATGGTGCTGGCCTTCTGTGCCGCCTGCGGCCTCGAGCCGGCCGAGGTCGCCATGGTCGGCGATACGCCGGCCGATCTCACCATGGGCCGTGCCGCCGGCTGCGGCCTCGTCGTCGGTGTGCTGACCGGGGGCGCGCCCGCTTCCTCGCTGGTGCCGCTGGCCGACCACGTCGTCGCCAGCATCATGGATCTCGAGCCGCTACTCGGCTCCCGGATCAGTTAGGGAGCAGGCTGCCGCCTCGACCGGCGATCGGCTCGCGGCCAGCCACCTTCACGATCACGTCCCCGGCCCTGGCGAATCCGCGCAGGCTGCGTGCGAAAACCCTGCCCGACACCGGCGTCGCCACTGCAACCTCGGCGCGCTGCAGCGGGTCGACCAGCCGCGCCACGCGCTGTCCGGCCTCCACCTCCTCGCCCGGCGTCACATCGAACAGCACGATCCCGCTGGCAGGCGCCTCGATCATCGCCGCGCCGGTCAGCGGCGTCGCCTCGCAGCGCGCGATCGGCAAATCCTGCACCGCGCCATCGACCACGCCACGCCGTACCAGGAACCGCAACAGGACCTCGGCATCACCCCTGGCCAAGCCATCCTCGACATCGCGGATCCCGCGATATTCGATGGTAGCGGCGAGGCAAGCCAGCGGGATCGGCCGGTCCGGGAACCGCCGCGCCATCACCCACCAAGGAGCGGAGAACACCTCGTCGAACGGACTGCCGCCGGACGCCTCGTCGAGCATGACCGCCTCGGCGCCGATCTCGGCCGAGAGGTCGGCGGCGCCGGGCCATAACGGGGTGCCGAGGTAGAGGTGCATCGCCGCCTCGAGGTCGCAATGAAGGTCGAGCACGAGGTCGGCATCGACAGCCAGCCGGCAGAGTTCGCGCCGCAATGCCCTGTTCTCGTCGCCCGCGGGCAGCTCCTCGGCCAACTGTCGCAACTCGGCGCGGATCACGGCCACGTTGCTCTCGGCATCATCACCCAGCCTCTCCGCCACCCGGTCGGCGAGCTGTGCCGTGAAATCGGGCCAGCCGCGGTTGAAATTGCTCATCCGGACGAGATCGTAGCGGCCGAGATGGCTCTGCATGAGCCCTTGGGCGGCGCCGATCGGGTTGGCCATCGGCACCAGCACCACCTCGCCGCGCAACCGCCCCTCGGCCTCGGCCGCCTCCAGCATGGGCATCAGGTGTCGGAGTACCATCACGCCCGGCAGCTCGTCGGCATGGATAGCCGCCTGCAGGTAGGCCTTGGGCGAGGAGCCCGGCCGGCCCAGCCGGTGCACCAGCAGGTGCCGCTCCGTCCCGGGTGCCGCTGCTGGCAGGTCGATCCTGGTCGTTCGCATGTCGCCTCCGACGCGGCGCCGGCTTGACCGCTCCGGCTCCGGCCGGCTTCATCGCAGGACAGGGCGGGCAGGAAAAGGGGCGGACCCATGCGACTGCGTGACAAGGTAGCGATCGTCACCGGCGGCGGCTCGGGCTTCGGCGAGGCCATCGCCCAGACCTTTGCCCGCGAGGGCGCCAGGGTCGTCGTGGCCGACCTCGTCGAGGAGTCCGCCAAGCGGGTCGCGGCAGCCATCGGCGACACCGCCTCGCCCTTCAAGGCCGACGTCACGCGCGATAGCGATACCGCCACCATGATCGGCCACGCCCTCGACCGATTCGGGCGGCTCGACGTGCTGGTGAACAATGCCGGCACCACGCATGTGAACATGCCGATGACCGAGGTCGAGGAAGCCGATTTCGACCGGGTCTATGCCGTCAACGTCAAGGCCCTGTACTGGGCTGCACGGCACGTCGTGCCCGTGTTCCGCGAGGCCGGCGGCGGCGTCATTATCAACACCGCCTCGACGGCCGGCCTGCGGCCCAGGCCGGGCCTTTGCTGGTACAACGGCAGCAAGGGTGCTGCCGTTCTGATCACCAAGTCGATGGCGGTCGAGCTGGCTCCCGACAGGATCCGCGTCAACGCCCTGTGCCCGGTGGCGGGCGAGACACCGCTGCTCGCCTCCTTCATGGGCGGCGACACGCCCGAGCTTCGCGCCAAGTTCAGGGCCACGGTGCCGCTGGGCCGCTTGAGCACTCCCAAGGATGTGGCCGACGCCGCCCTTTTCCTCGCTTCGGACGAGGCGGCCTTTCTCACCGGCGTCTGCCTGGAAGTCGACGGCGGGCGGTGCATCTGAAGACTCCGGCGGTGGCCGGCCTCCGCCGATTCGGCTAAGAGCGGGCGTCCGGCAGGAACGGAGTTGGTGATTGGCGACGGCGAAGGCTGAATCGGGCGCCGCGGAGCGGACCGCCAGCGGGCAGCGCTGGCTCGCCCCCCTGCTCGTCTTCCTGGGCGCCCTTGCGCTGTTCTGCATCAACCTCGACGACGGCCTGCCGGTCCACGACGAGCTGTACCACCTGCTGGCGGCGCGCGGCCTGCTCGCCACCGGTCTGCCGAGCATCGCCGAGGGCCTCTACGAGCGCGGCTACGCCTATACCTGGATCGTCGCGCAATGCTTCAGGCTGTTCGGCGACAATCTGTTCGTTGCCCGCCTGCCGGCGGCCGTGTCGATGGCGCTGCTGGTGGCGGCCATGTTCTGGTGGCTGCGTGCCAAGGCCGGCGACATGGCGGCCTGGATCGGCGCCGCGCTGTTCGCCACTTCGCCTTTCGCCGTCGGCACGGCTCAGTTCGCGCGGTTCTATGGACCCCAGAGCCTGTTGTTCTTCCTCGGGACCGTCGCTGCCTTCGAGGCGCTCCGGGGCGCCGACGGGCCGGTACGCCGGGGAATCATGGGCATGCTGGCAGCGGCCTGCCTCGCCATGGCGGCCCACTTGCAGGATACCACGATCCTGGGCATCGCAGGTCTCGCCGCCTGGATCGCCCTGGCCCTGGGCCTGCCTCGACTGGCGGACCCCGATGTCCCGCCCGGCCGCAAGCTGCTGGTGGCGGGCGGGCTGCTCGCCGCGGCTGCCGTGGCGCTGACCGGCATGTGGACCACCGGCATGCTGGCCGGTCTATGGGCCCGCTACCGCTGGGCGCCCTTGTTCAACCAGGGCGATTCCGGCCAGTTCTGGTTCTATCACGGCTGGCTCAGCCTGTTCTATCCGAGCCTGTGGCCCGCCACCGGCCTGCTGGGCCTGCTCGCCATCGTCGCCCGGCCCGGCCCCGGCCTGCTGGCGCTGGTAGTCTTCGCCGTCTCCTTCCTGCTCAACTCGTTCGCCGGACCCAAGAGCCTGCGATACCTCGCCTATGCTTTCCCCTTTCTGTTCGCGGTCTGGGGCATTGGCATCGCCGCCTTGTGGCCGGGCCTGCGCGACGGCCTGCGGCGGATCGTCGAGGGCCTTGCCCCGGCGCTCGGCATCGCCGCCAGCTGGGGCACGCGCCTCGGCCGCGGCCTTGCCGCTTGCGCCATCGCCTTCCTGCTGCTGGGCAATCCGGCCTGGCTGCGCACCGGTACCCTGCTCGCCGACATCTCGGTGCCTCCCGAGGACCCTTATATCCGCTGGCAACAGGCCGCCACGGCCCTCTCCCCCTGGCTCGCCAGCGCCGAGGTCGTGGTCACCACGGCCGAGCTCGAGACGCTGTTCCACTATGGGCGCTACGACCTGCTGCTCAGCCGCTCGCGCATGGAGGAGCTGGGCCGGGACGAGCGCCGCGAGTTCGGCCGCGACTGGCGGACCGGGCGTCCGATCGTCGCCGAAGCCGCCACACTCGGGACGCTGATGGACTGTACGGCTTCGGGTCTGGTGATCTCGCACCGGCACCACTGGAAGGTGACCTTCCAGGCCGACGCCGCCGCCAAGGTCCTGATCGAGCAGCGCGCCACGCCGGTGCAGCTGCCGCCCGGCAGCCAGATGCTGGCCTGGACGTGGCAGCAGCCCGCCGGCTGGAGCCCGCCCACCGGCTGCGCCGACACCCGGCGCGAGCTGCATCTGCCGGCCCACTAGATCGAGCCGCGAAAGGACGACGCCGTGACACGAGGGCTGCGCCGCAGACTCACACGCTACGGCGACGAAGCGTTCTCGCTGTTCCTGCGCAAGGCCTTCATCAAGGCGGCCGGCTACTCCGACGACGCGCTCGACCGGCCGATCGTCGGCATCACCAACACCCATAGCGACTTCAATCCCTGCCACGGCAACGTGCCGCAGCTGATCGAGGCCGCGAAGCGTGGCGTCATGCTGTCCGGCGCCATGCCGATGGTCTTTCCCACCATCTCGATCCACGAGAGCTTCGCCAGCCCGACCTCGATGTATCTCCGCAACCTGATGGCCATGGAGACCGAGGAGATGATCCGCGCCCAGCCGATGGACTCGGTGGTGCTGATCGGCGGCTGCGACAAGACCATCCCGGCCCAGGTGATGGCAGCCGTCAGCAGCGAGGTGCCGGCGATCGTCCTTCCGACCGGGCCGATGTCGGTCGGTCACCACCAGGGCGAGGAGCTGGGTGCCTGCACCGACTGCCGGCGCTTGTGGGGCGCCTTCCGCGGCGGCCGGATCGACCGGGCGGAGATCGAGCGCATCAATGCCCGGCTGGTGCCCTCGGTCGGGACCTGCACCGTGATGGGCACGGCCAGCACCATGGCCTGCCTGATGGAAGCGCTGGGCCTCGCCCTGCCGCTGTCGGGGTCGGCACCAGCGGTGATGGCCGAGCGTGTCCATCTGGCCGAGCTCGCCGGCCGGCAGGCGGCGCGGCTCGCAGCCAGCGACGGCCCGCTCGCCCGTGAGTTCGTCACCGCCGCGAGCCTTCGCAACGCCATGGTGGTGCTGCAGGCGCTGGGCGGCTCGACCAACGGCGTCGTCCACCTGGCGGCGATCGCCCGGCGCGCCGGCCTGCGCCTCGATCTCGACCAGCTCGACGACATCGGCCGCGAGGTGCCGGTCCTGGTCGACCTCAAGCCGTCCGGTACCCGCTACATGAAGCATTTCCACCATGCCGGCGGCATGCCACGACTGCTGAAGGAGGTGGCGCCGCATCTCGATCTCACGGCCCCCACCATCGACGGCCGTATGCTCGCCGATGTCGTGGCGGAAGCGGAGGAGGTGCCGGGCCAGACGGTGATCCGGTCGCTGGCGACTCCGCTGAAGCCGATGGGCGGCATCGCCGTGCTGCGCGGCAACTTGGCACCGCGCTCGGCAGTCATCAAGCACTCGGCGGCATCCGAGCGGCTGATGCGCCACTCCGGCCGGGCCGTGGTGTTCGACTCGCTGGAGGACATGGCGCGCCGGATCGACGACGACGACCTCGATGTGACGGCCGACGACGTGCTGGTGCTGCGCCATGCCGGCCCCAGGGGCGCGCCCGGCATGCCGGAGGCCGGCTATCTGCCGATCCCACGCAAGCTGGCGCGCCAGGGCGTGACCGACATGGTGCGGATCTCGGACGCCCGCATGAGCGGCACCGCCTTCGGCACGGTGGTCCTCCATATCGCACCCGAGGCCGCCGACGGTGGCCCCCTGGCCGTCGTCCAGACCGGCGACCACATCGCCCTGGACGTGCCGGCGCGCCGTCTCGACCTGATGATCGACGAGACCGAGATGGCCAGCCGGCTCGAAGGGCTGCAGCCCGCGCTCGCCGCCCGTCGTCGGCCCGACCGTGGCTTCGCCAGGCTCTACGACGACCACGTCAACCAGGCCGACGACGGCGCCGACCTCGACTTCCTGACCGGCGATTGAACGAGGCCCTGCCGAGGATCGGAAGGCGCGCGATGTGCCGTGACGTGGCGTTCCGGGAGCAGCTGCCGGCGAACCGCCGGCAAGTCCGTCCTGACCCGTCCCTGAGGGCGTCACGTCTGAGCCGATGGCACAGAGGCACCGGCGGCGATGGCACTCCAGCTCGCCCGCATCTCGCCCAGCCGCGCCATCAGCTCGTCACAGATCCCCGGATCGTTGCGCAGGTCGATCTGCACCAGCCTCATGCCGACATAATCGTAGAAGCGATCGAGCAGGGCCGCGACCTCGCCACCCGCCGCATGGTCCAGGCTGCCCTGCAGGCCCTCGACGATGGCAACCGCCTTTCGGACATGACGCCACCGCTCCTCGATGGCGCCGGCGAGGATCGCGGCCCTGGCGTGCGCGAGCTGCCCGATGGCGCCGTCATACAGCATCACGATCATGTTGGCGTCGGCCCGCGGCCGCACCGCACGGCCATAGGCGCTGGCCGCCCTGGCGTTGACGAAGGCGCTCGTCGAAGGCTGGATCATCGGGCTGGGCTCTCGAGCTGGTGAAAGGACGCCCCGAGGGGCGATCAGTCGTCGGCGAACATGGCCTCGGTGGTGGCGGAGATCTGCTGCAGCATCGCCTTGGCCATCGACAGCGCCGTCTCCATCGCCGAGAACTTCTCGATCAGCCGCAACCGGAAGTCCTCGGCTCGCTGCTCGATCTTGTCGATATCGCGGCGATACCGGGTGCTTTGGGTCTCCAGGCTCTCGCTGGCCGTGGCCAGCATGCCGCCGGTCGTTCTCGTCGCCTTCTCGATCTCGTTGTAGAGCCGTTCGGCGATGCCGCTGGTGGCGGTGACGTCTATGCTGGTGCTGCCCTTGCCGCTCCAGATCAGCTCGAGGCCGGCATAGGGCGTGCCGGTCCGACCGACCAGCGTGGTGCCGTCGATGTCGACGGCGACACCATCGATGGTCGCGCTCTCCGGGATGCCGTCGGCATCGGCGTCGACGATGTCGACCGTGAAGCTGGTGTCGGCGAGCGAGGCAGGGCGCGCAAAGAGCTGCAGATCGGGTGAGGACGAGGTGAACGAGAACTCGAAGACCTTGCGGAGCTCGTCGAGCGATCCCAGCAGCTTGGCATCGAGCTTGGTGTCGTCGACCTCGAGGTGGTTGCTCTCGTCCAGGGTGATGCCCAGGGCACCGAGCGAGGCCGGCGCGTCGGCGGCGAGGCCATCGACCCGGCCGGTCACGATCCGGTCGAGCGTCTGGGAGATCGACCGCAGCGTGGTGTCGCCGAACAGCACCGCCTCATCGTCGACGCCGCCGTCGTCGGAGAACCGGTTGTGCCGGGCAACGAAGTCGCGCAGGGCATTGTAGGCGTCGACGAACGCGCCGACCTGCTCCTTGACGCCGGCGAGCGACCGTCCGACCTCGACCGTGACCGTCGTTCCTGGCTCGGCCCGATAGAGGTCGAGCGAGAGGCCATCGACGGCATCGGTGATACGGTTGCTGTCGCGCGTCAGCATCACGCCGTCGATCTCGACCCGAGCCTGCAGCGGCTCCTGGATCGGATTCTTCAAGGTGGCGCCGCCATCGTCCGACAGCCCGACGATCCCGAGCACGTCGTCGCCGCCGGCCGGGGTCATGACGACCTCCTTGCCGGTTGCATTGGCGGTGAGCACCAGCCGATGCTCGCTGGCGGAGACCCGGAGGACCGAGGCGGTGACGCCGCTGGTCGAGCTCGTGGCGTTGATGGCCTCGCGCAGGTCGTCGAGGCTCATGCCGCCATCGACGGCGATGGTCGCCGTGTCGCCGCCGGCCAGGCCCAGGGTGAAGCTGCCGGTGAAGGCGGTACCGTCGTTGAGCACGGACGCGAGATCGACCGACCGGTCGGCGACGCCGTCCGCCATCAGTTTGCGTGCGGTGGCCAGCTGATGCACCACGACCTCGTGGCTGCCGATGTCCGCCGTGGCATCGGGCGTGACCGCGAGCAGCGTCGATGGCGAGGTCGAGGTATCGGAGCTGAAATAGGCCTCCTTGGCCTCGAACAGGTTCTGGCTCCGGCCGAGAAAGCCCGGCGGATTGCGCATCCCCTCGACGGCCGAGGACAGATCGGCCAGCAATGTGCGCAGCTCGGCATAGGCCGCGATCTTGGCGTCGTTCTCGGTGATCCGGCTCTCCAGCCGTTCGGCCGGCAGCAGCTTGGTCTGGGTCAGAGCCTCGACCATGGCCTCGGTGTCGATGCCGGAGCTGGTGCCGCTCAGCCGCGACGTGGTGCCCGTCGAGCTCAGGCTGCCGAAATCGATGGCCGAGGTCGCCATGGCGTCCCGGCCTCAGGCGTCGATCGCGAGCAGGGGGCGGTCCGCCGCGGGCCGGCTGCTGGCATAGAAGCGCAACAGCTCGTCCGACGGCGACTGCATCAGCACCTGACCGCTGTAGGGATCGGCGATGCGGTGGACCATCCGGCCCGTGCTCTCGTCGTGGAAGCTCGACACCTCGACCTCTCTGTCGCTGTAGAGCGATGCCGCAGCACGGGTGGCCGCCGCATGCAACGCCTCGTCCCCGGAGACGAGATCGGCAGCATCGGTACCCGCGCCTGGACGCGACGGGGCCTGCCCGGCAGTCCGTGTCGCGCCCCGAACCGCCGCCGAACCGTCGAAGACGGCCGGCGGCTGGATGGAAAGGTCCGTCATGGCCGTTGCCAACCGGTTGGATCAGACCGATGCGGCGGCGCCGACAGAGCCGGTGCCGCCGCCCGATGCCGATGATTAGCTGAGGAGTCTTAACAGAGTCTGAGGCATCTGGTTGGCCTGGGCCAGCATCGCCACGCCCGCCTGCGTCAGCAC
>DAOLFG010000003.1:0-141300 GCA_035326425.1 Geminicoccus sp.
TGCCGGCACCGCCGTAGAGCTCGTCATGGCCGGCACCGCCCTCGACCCGATCGGCACCGCCCGCGCCATCGAGGAGGTCGTCGCCCCCGAGCCCGTACATGCTGTCCGCAGCGCCCGTCCCGACCTTGAAATCGCCGAGTTGTGTGCCAGTATACTTTACCATGATCACATCTCCGCCAGTGCAGGATCATCGCACTGGCGAAATGCGACTCCTCCGACACTGTTCCCTATAGAAAAACGTGACCTCGGGACCATTCGTCATTCTGGTCACGCCGCCATCGCGAAACCGGGTGCCGAACCGAAGGCATCGAGCATGTGCTGCTCCAGCCTGTCGATGAGGCGTCCGGTCGCGTGCGGCGAGCGCTGCAGCGTTACGCCGATTTCCGGCAGCTTGGGGAAGCCCTCCGACTCGCCGAGGACACGCAATCCGGGGCGTACGTTGCTGCGCAGCAACAGGCTGCAGGCGAGCCCGGCATCGAGCGCCGCATAGATGCCGGCGACACTGACCGAGGTGTAGGCGATCCGGACCTGCCGCCCCTGCTGGGCCAGCCGCTCGGTGGCGTAGCGCCGGAACAGACAGCCCTGCTCGAACACCGCGAGCGGCAGCGGATTGTCCTCGTGGACACAGTGATGGGCGCTGGTCACCCACACCAGCGGCTCGCGATGCACCAGCGTGCCGCCGGTCTCGCCGGAGCCCTGCGTGACCAGAGCGAGGTCGACCTCGTCGGCCGCCAGCGCCGTCAGCAGGTCGACCGAGGGACGGCAGATCACCTCGACATGGACCTTGGGATGCGTCTGGGCGAACCGCGCCAGGATGCCGGGCAGGAACGAGCTGGCATAGTCGTCCGGCGAGCCGACGCGGACATGGCCGTGCATCGCCTGGGCGTCGAACGCCGCCAGGGCCTCCTGGTGCGCCCGGATGATGCGCCGGGCATGGTCGAGCAGGATCTCGCCGTGCGGCGTCAGGCCGACGCTGCGGCCCTCGCGCTCGAACAGCGAGCGCCCGAGGCCCTCCTCCAGCCGCTTGATCTGCATCGACACCGCCGACTGCGTGCGGTGCACCCGCTTGGCGGCGGCGGTGAAGCTGCCGGTCTCGGCGATGGCGATGAAGGTGCGCAACAGGTCGGGCTCGAGGGTCGACAGCATCACGGCGGATCCATCAATGACATTGAACCGAAACATAAGTCCTATTCGTTGGAATGATCAAGCCCCGATGCGCAACTATCGGGTCGTGAGGCGGCGGGCGAGCGGGGATGCTGCAGCCGCAAACCTTCGAGGAGCATGAGCGATGATCGCCAACCCCTACCGTGACAGCGTGGTCGCCGGCCGCCGTCCGAGCCGTCGGGGCCTGGTCCGGCACGTCGCCAACGTGCTGTGGAGCTGGTGGCGCGCCCAGAACGACCGCCGCAGGCTCTATGCGATGAGCGACGAGATGCTGCGCGACGTCGGCCTCAGCCGTTCGGACGTCGAGCGCGAGTTCCAGCGTCCGTTCTGGGAGCCGATCGACTACAGCTCGCTGGACGAGCAGCGCGAGCTCGCCGCCCGGCGCAGCGGCTTCGGCCTGCCTTGAGGCACGTGTCCCCGGGCCGGCGCGAGCCGGTCCGGGGACCGGCCTTCAGGACCGGCCCTTGATCAGGCCCACGACATAGATCAGCACGATGGCGCCGATGACGGCGCCGATCAGGCCCATGATCAGGCCGCCATCGCCGATGCCGAGAACGCTCAGCATGAAGCCGCCGATAAACGAGCCGATCACGCCGACGAGGATATTGCCGAGCAGACCGAAGCCGCCGCCGCGCATGATCTTGCCGGCGATGAAGCCGGCCAGGCCGCCGATGATCAGGAACAGGATGAGATTCATGGATAATTCCCTGGTTGAGCCCGACTAGGCGCGGCGTGACGATAGCGACCGTGCCTGCGAACGCATAGCCGGCTCAGCTGCCGGATGGAGCTGGCATCAGACGGCGGGACCTGACGAAAGTGCCGAAAGCGAAACGGCTGCAACTTGATGGGACATCGAAAAAAGTATTGCAACGCTCTATCTCGTTTGCCTCGATGTGCCAGAAGACATGGCCAAGATTCTATCTTCAACTGCTGTAGGCAGAGCAGGATATCGAGCTGGCTCTGGCCCAAATCTGTTGTCACCTCGCGTGCCAGGCAAGCAATAGATAAGAATCAACGATATGATAAATAAGACAAAGCACACATTGTTTACAACGGCTGATGGTGATCCGGTGAAAAGTGTAGGTATAAGAATCCAAAGCCACCACCACCATCCGGATAGGTTAAGATCATGGAGACGCTTTATTGGCGTAACAACGTTGATCCATGATATCGTCACAAGCACGGCAATTGTCAACAAGATAGTGCCGATACTGAGGCTGCCGAAACCTTGGTTGCCAGCTCTCACCTCTAACGCTAGCGGCGCAAGACCAATAACAAACAATGGAAGGGGGAGGATAGAATAGCCAAGAAACCGCGCTCGGCCGATTCGACCCCTCCATGTGAACAGATTGCGCAGCATTGACCCTCCAAATTCACGAGTGCATGCCTCTCAAGAGGCATTGAGACAGCCGTTGGGCCAGCACCTCAAGGAGAGCCAATGATGCCACCTGTGAGTGCGAGATTCACCTGAGAGGAGCAGATAACTTGCGTATTCTGCTACAGCAACGCGGCGGGCTATCAGCGTAAGGCGGCCCTCGGGTCAAAGATGGTGTGACGACGGAGCGATCGCATTCGCCTCCGCCGCATTCGCCTCCGCCGCATTCGCCTCCGCCGCATTCGCCTCCGCGTCGACAGCGAAGCTGCTCAGATGTAGGCGATCAGCCGGCCGCAGGTGAGGACGGCGATCCAGCCGACCATCGACGCCCCGGCCGAGAGGCGCATCGACGATGGGATGCCCATCGAGGGGCCGATGGCCTTGTGCCGGCGGTAGGGGCCGAGATGGAACCAGACGACGTTGGCGAGCGCCAGCAGCAGCAGCGCCATCTTGGTCAGGTAGACCGGGTTGCGGAAATAGGCCGTGGCCTCGGCCGTGAACAGCAGGAAGCCCATCGGCACGGCCAGCAGCAGGCCGGCGGCGGCGATCGGCACCAGCCGGCGGACCCAGCCTTCGACGTCGAATCGATCCGGCGCGGTCAGCAGCCGGAGGTCGAAGGCGACGATGCTGCCGACGAGGACGGCGAATCCCAGGATGTGAAGGGTCTCCACCGCCGGGTACAGCCACAGCGAGCCGCGCAGCGTCCGGCCCAGGCCCGAGCTCTCGAGGGCGACGAGCAGCGCCGGGCCATCGGCCGCGTGCTCCATCAGCGCAGCTCGACGGCCCTGCCGTCGACGATGATCCGCTCGGCGCGCAGCTCGGCCGCCTCGCGGCGGTGCGGATAGCCGACCAGCGTCACCGTATCGCCGACCTCGATCGAGCCGTCGGGCAGCCCGCGGTTGGTCATGCGCGACAACGGTGCCAGCACGCAGGTCCAGGCCTTGCCGTCGGCCTCGATCACCACCGAGCAATGGGGGTTGCCGAAATAGACCTCGCGCACCGGGCCGGTCAGCGTCAGCATGGTGCCGGCGTCGTAGCCGCCCCAGCCATGGTGTGCCCATGTCGGGCGCGTCAGCGCTGCGGCACCCAGGGTCGCGAGCAGCAGCGTACGGCGGTTCATCGGCGCCTCCTCGCATCGGCTCCGTCTCGGGATGTCGTCCATCAGGTCTTGCGGATCAAGCCCGGTCGCGCCACAGCCTGCGCCATGCACGGTTTCGTGTTCTGGCTCGATTTTCTTGGCGTCGCCGTCTTCGCGGCGACCGGCGCTCTCACGGCGTCACGCAAGCAGCTGGACATCGTCGGCTTCATGCTGCTGGCGGCGGTGACCGGCATCGGCGGCGGCACGCTGCGCGACCTGCTGATCGGCCGGCCGGTCTTCTGGATCGGCCAGCCCGTCTACATCGCCGTCACCACTGGAGTGGCGCTGCTGGTCTTCTTCACCGCGCATCGCCTGGAATCGCGGTTCCGCGTGCTGCTCTGGCTCGACGCCATGGGGCTGTCGCTGTTCTGCGCCATGGGCGCCGACATCGCCCTGGCCCAGGGGACACCCGCCTCCGTGGCGGTCCTCATGGGAACGATGACCGCCACCTGCGGCGGCCTGATCCGCGACATCGTCTGCGCCGAGGTGCCGTTGGTCCTGCGCCGCGAGATCTATGTGACCGCAGCCGCCCTCGGAGCCCTGGTCTTCGTCGGGCTTTCCGCGCTGGGCGCCGGGCCCGATGCGTCGCTGATCGCCGCTGCGGCCGCCTGCTTCGCGATCCGCGGCCTCGCCTTGTGGCATGGCTGGTCGCTGCCGGCCTACCGCCCACGACCGGGCCGCGACTATCCGCCGGGCGGGGCCGCCGGGTAGCCGGCCTCGGCGGCGAGGCGGGCGAGACGCTCCTCGCCCATGGGTGCCGGATCCTTGACGCTGAGGCTCCGCCACCATTCGCGGGCGAAGTCGCGCTGGTAGCGCATATTGACGGCCAGCGTGATGCCCATGGCGATCAGGGCGCCGAGCGCGGCCAGCGCCATGTCCTTCTGCGCGTCCCACGGATCGCCCTGGCTGCCGAGATAGGCGACGCCGAGATCGCCGCCGAACAGCTCGGCGGCCCCCCACTCGAACAGCTCGAACAGCGCCGAGGTCGACAGCATCAGGTCGAGCGGCAGGAAGTAGCCCCAGAAGCCGCGCGCCTGCGCCACGCGGAAGAACAGCTCGCGGGCCGGATAGGCCATCAAGAGGCCGTAGCTGAAATGGACCAGCCGGTCGAAATGGTTGCGCTCCAGGCCCAGCGCGTCCTTGACCCAGAAGCCGAGCGGCACCTCGGCATAGGTGTAGTGGGCACCCACGGCATGCAGCGCCATGAACAGGAAGATCAGCGTGTAGGAGACCCGCGACAGCCGGAAGTGCCGCCACGACCAGGCGAGCGCCGGCACGAACAGCAGGACGAGCACGTTCTCCAGCGCCCAGTCGGCGCGATCGTGCGGGTCGACGGCCAGCCACAGCCAGAACACGGCATAGACCGCCGCCAGCGCCAGAACGTAGCGGCGGTGCCCGTCGACATCCTCCTGGCGCATGCGGACTAGGCTCCAAACCCGATCAAAACATTGACATATTGTAGTTGCGGTGATTCAAGCTGGCAAACGGCGGAGCGTGGGTCATGGCGGGCTTGTTCTGGTTTTCCGATCGGCAGTGGTCGGTGATCGAGCCGCTGCTGCCGACCAATCAGCCGGGCGCCAGACGCGTCGATGACCGGCGGGTTTTGAGCGGCATCGTGCAGGTCCTGCGGACCGGCTGTCGCTGGCAGGATTGTCCGCCCGACTACGGCCCCTACACCACGGTCTACAATCGCTTTCATCGCTGGGCACGCCGCGGCTTGTGGCGGAAGCTCCTCCAGGCCCTGGCCAAGGCCGAGCCCGGCGACGTCCATCTGCTCGACAGCACCACCGCCAAGGCGCACCGCTCGGCGTCGGGCGCAAAAGGGGGGCCCAACTCCAGGCGATCGGCCGCTCGCGTGGCGGGCGCACCACGAAGATCCACGCCATCGTCGACGGCAGTGGCCGGCCGCTCGCCTTCACGCTGACACCTGGGCAGCGCGGCGATGCACCGGCAGCACCGGTGCTGCTCGATGCCGTGCCGGCCGCCGCCTGCTGCATCGCCGATGCCGCCTACGACAGCGACGCCCTGCGCCAGATGCTGATCGAGCGCGGCACCCGGCCCGTCATCCCCAACAACCCCACCCGCAAGCGCCGCCATCCCTTCGATCCGGTGGCCTACCGCCTGCGCAACCTCATCGAGCGCGCCTTCTGCCGTCTCAAGGACTGGCGCCGCATCGCCACCCGCTACGACAAGCTCGCCACCAACTACGCCGCAGCCGTCGCCATAGACATCGCCGTCATCTGGTGGATTTGAATGAGTCTCGAGCCTAGAGCTCGGTATGGCGGTAGAGGCGGTCGAGATGAACGTCCGCAGCCAACACGCGGCTGCGGAAGCTCTGGCTGCCGGTCAGCGGCAAGGTGCCGACCCAGACGCCGTCGACACGGCTCCATACCACGACCCAGCGGCCACGGCTCTCGACCAGCCAGATCTCCTCGACGCTCGGTAGCAGGCTGTAGTCCGGCACCTTGCGCATCTTGTCGATGCCCTTGGTGCTCGGCGACAGCACCTCGACGATCAGCCGGGGCGCTTCGAGGATCCCCTCGTCGTCGGGCGGCTCGCAGGTATAGGCCACGTCGGCGACATAGGCGCGCCTGCGGCTCCGCCCGGGAATCTCGATGCCGGCCCCGACGACGGGGCGGCATGGGCCGTCACCGGCCGCGTCCTCGATCGCCCGGGCGGCGTTGTAGGAGATCGTGCCGTGGCGATCGCTGGGCGGCGACATCGCCACCAGCACGCCGTCCAGCAGCTCGTAGCGCGTGTCGGTGCCGTCGTCGAAGGCCAGCCAGTCCTCGACCGTCAGCAGCTCGTGGGCCGCATCCGCCATCGCCCGCTCCGTCAGCCGTCGCCAGGACTATAGGCGATGCACCGGCCGGTCACACCATGCTCGGCAGCACCCGGTCCGGCGGGCGGTGGCCGTCGATGAAGGTCTTGATGTTGATGATGACCTTCTCGCCCATGTCGAGCCGGCCCTCGATGGTGGCCGAGCCCATGTGCGGCAGCAGCACGACGTTGTCGAGCTGGCGCAGCTTCGGATTGATCGCCGGCTCATGCTCGAACACGTCGAGGCCGGCACCGGCGATCTCCTTGTCGCGCAGCATCCGGGTCAGCGCCGCCTCGTCGATCACCTCGCCGCGCGAGGTGTTGACGATGATGGCACTCTCGCGCAGCAATTTCAGCCGCCGCGCCGACAGCAGGTGGTAGGTCGCCGGCGTGTGCGGGCAGTTGATGCTGACGATGTCGACCCGGGCCAGCATCTGGTCGAGGCTCTCCCAGTAGGTCGCCTCGAGCTCGTTCTCGATGCTCTCGTGCACCCGGCGGCGGTTGTGGTAGTGCACGGCGAGGCCGAAGCCGCGGGCGCGGCGGGCCAGCGCCGAGCCGATGCGGCCCATGCCGAGGATGCCCAGCCGCTTGCCCCAGATGCGCCGGCCGAGAAAGGCCGTCGGCGTCCAGCCCGACCACTCGCCCGAGCGCGCCACCCGCTCGCCCTCGGCCAGCCGGCGCGACACGGCGAGGATCAGCGCCATCGTCATGTCGGCGGTGTCCTCGGTCAGCACGCCCGGTGTGTTGGTGACGGTGATGCCGCGCTTGTAGGCGGCCTCGACGTCGATGTTGTCCACACCGGTGCCGTAGTTGGCGATCAGCCGCAGCCGCTCGCCGGCATGGGCCAGCACCGCGCTGTCGATGCGGTCGGTGACGGTCGGGACCAGCACGTCGCAGTCCTTCACCGCCTCGACGAGCTGGGCCTTGCTCATCACCGTGTCGGCATGGTTGAGGCGGGCGTCGAACAGCTCGCGCATCCGCGTCTCGATCGCGTCCGGCAGCTTTCGCGTCACGATCACAAGCGGTCGAAGGCGCGGCATCAGCGGTCTCCGGCACGGCTACGGGGGCCGATCGTCGGTTGGGGCCTTAGCAGAAAGCCAGCCCCGCCTCAAACGACCGAGTGTCGCGGAAAATAGCCTTCGCCGCGAAGGGCTCGCCGCCTATAGATGAAGTGTCGCAGCAACTCGCCGTCGCCACCATGCCCCTGCCCGCCCTCCGTCGCCTCGCCCTCGCCGCATGGCTGCTGCTGGCGGCCACGACCGTGTCGGCCCAATCGGTGGCGGTAGGTCCCTCGGGCCTGCCGCTGCCGCGCTTCGTCAGCCTCGCCGAGCCCGAGGTCAACGCCCGCACCGGCCCCGGCCGCGAGTACCCGATCCGCTGGCTCTACCTGCGGCGCGACCTGCCGGTGAAGATCGTCGAGGAGCACGATGTCTGGCGCAAGATCCTCGACCCCGAGGGCGGCGAGGGCTGGGTGCATTCGCAGCTGCTCACCAGCCGGCGCAACGTGATGATCATGGGCGGCACCGAGGACCTGCATCGCACCGCCAGCGGCGATTCCCGCGTCGTGCTGCGCGCCGAGGCCGGCGTCGTCGGGCGCCTGCTGGACTGCCAGCCCGAATGGTGCCTGATCGAGATCGACGCCAAGCGCGGCTGGGTGCGGCGCGGCGCCATCTGGGGCGTGCTCGACGACGAGATGCGCGGCTGACGAGCCGCCGGCGGCCGCCCGCCCGAGGGGCCACCCGTCATCGGCCGCCGGCCTCGCCCGGCCGCAGCACCGCCATCGCCGCCTCCGGACCGAACAGAATCTCGACGATCCTGGCGCGGTCCATGGCCCCGAGATCGGACGGCCCGGCCGAGACCGGTCCCACGAACAGCGGTCGCGCCTGGCCCAGCGTCCGGTCGACCGTGTCGCCGATGCCGAGCTCGCGTCCGGCCATGCCGATACGGCGGACGGCGCGCGCCGCCTCCTCGGCCTCGGCCACGAGATTGTCGGGTGCCGCCTGGTCGGCGCGGAGCTGCGCAAACTGCTGCGGCAGGGCGCCCACCACCACCTCGGCCAGATGGCTGCCGATGCTGCGCGCGACCTTGCCGCGAATGTCCCGCAAGGTGGCGCGGTCGATGCCGAGCCGGCTCGAGCCGCCTTCGAGCGAGCGCACCCAGCTCACCGTCCGCTCGATGCCGTCGGCCGCCGCCGCCAGCGCCCGGCCCTGCCTCGCGGTCGCCGGCGGCGGCACCAGCTCGGCGAGGCAGGCTGCCGAGGCCCGTGCCACCAGCGGCTCGACCTCGCGCGCCGGCATCAGGAGCTCGGCAGCGAACGGCAGGTCGAGGACCGTGGCCGGGCTGGCGGTGCGCGCCAGCAGCAGATGGAACAGCAGCTCCAGGAGCTGCGGGCCGCCGGCGCGGCCGAAGCGGATCAGATCGAGCGCCGCCCGGCGCTCGTCGTCGATCAGCTCCGGCATCGGCCGCGGCGGCAGCCGCCACAGCAGCGGCACCACGGCGGGTGCGACGTTGAGCAGCAGACCGACCGACCGCATCTGCTCGGCCAGGGCCCGATCGGCCGAGGGTGTCGATTCGACGGTCGCCAGATACCGGTGGAGCGCTGCCGAAGCCGCCGGCCAGAGCTCCTGGCCCAGCGCCAGCACAGCCCCCTGCTCGTTCATGAACCGGCCGCGCCCCCCCGCCCTGGCGCGTGCGACGAGATCGGGGGCCAGGCCCGGCAGGATGGCGGCATGCAGCTCGCCCAGCCTCGCACGGTCGATCCGGCCACGCCCGGCCACCCAGGAATCGGGTGGCACCAGCAAGTCCTCGAAGGGCAGCGTCACCAGCCGGCGCAGGCCGATCGAGCGGATCGGCCGCAGCACCGCCAGGCGCGGCCGCACCCTCGCCACCGCCTCGTCCAACGAGCCGCGCTCCTCCAGCGACTCGATGAGGCGCAGCGCCTTGAGCAACGGCCCGTCGCCGGCCTCCTGCAACAGGCCTTCCACGCCCAGCAGCAGGCGGTTCTCGATGCCGTTCATGCCAGCACCGCCCGCAACGCCTCGTTGCGGCCGATGGCACGCGCCATCGCCGCCGGGCTGCGGCTGTCGTCGCGGCCTCGCAGCCAGCGCCTGGCGTGCAGCCGCTCCTCGGCCGGGGCCGCGTCGCCGCCGACCTCGGTCGGCACGCTCGGCACCAGGGATTCGATGCGGGCCAGCGTGACGCGCTGCGCCGAGCGATCCTCGCTGGTCGCCTGGTCCCAACTGGCGCAGATATAGGGCCAGCCGTCGAGCAGCCAGTCGGGCAGCGCCAGCCGCGCCACCACCACCTCGGGGTCGGCCAGCCACTGGCGGACCAGCTGCGGCGTGGCGTCGAGCGCCATCCAGAGACGCTGCAGGCAGGTCCTGGCGCGTGACAGCGTGGTGTCGGCGCAGGTCGCGATCAGCTCGACGCCGGGCCGACGGTCCTCCGGCTCCAGCAACGCCCAGGCCCGCACCTCGGAGGCGAAGCGGTCCAGGGCCTCGATCGTCCGGCTCGCCCGGCTCTCGAAGAGGCCGTCGGCCAGGCCCACCGGCACCACATGCCGGGCGATCTCGTCCAGGCAGGCGGCGAGCCTGCCCTGGGAGGTCTCCAGTGCCGGCGCCACCTCCGCCAGGGCGGCGCGCATCGACTCGCGGGTGCGGTCGTCATCGGCATCCAGCGCCCGCCTGTCCAGCTCGGACCGCACCGTGCGCTTCAGCAGCCCGGCGGCGAGGAGGCATGCCGCCTGCGCCTGCTCGCGCGCCTCGCGCTGCTCGGCCTCGGCGACGGCGTGCGCGGCCTCCCGTCCGGCGGACCCGGCCGCGGCGGTCCGGCGCGCCGCGCCGCGTACCGTCGCGGGCGACAGTGCCGGCAGGCAGCGCACCGCCTCCAGCAGCAGCCGATCGTGCAGGGTCAGGCGCAGCGAATCGACGACCTTCTCCGCCGGCAGGACGTACCAGCCGCGTCCGCCGGAAGGGTTGGCGACGATCAGCTCGACAGCGGGCGGCCGGACCGCCCGGACCCGCGCCTGCGCCAGGGCGGGCGTTGTGAACGGAACGGCAACGCCGCGTTCCTGGAACGTCGACGGGCGGCAGGAGGTGGCGGTCGGCGCGGCCAAGTGGCCCTCGGGTTGGAAACGGGTCGCGCCAGTCTGCAACGGCGAGGTTAACGGGCCGTTAGCGACGGTCAGCCCGGCGCCAGGAACCGCTCGATCAGCGCTCTCAGCTCGATGGTCTCGGCACGGCCCGGGTCGAGCTGCGCCAGCATCCGGTCCCAGCGCTGGCGCGCTTCGGCCGGCCGGCCCTGCTGCCAGTCGCGCAGGCCCAGGAACCACAGCGCCTCGGCATCGTCGGGACGGATGGCCGCCGCCTTCTCGTAGAGGGCTGCGGCGGCATCGCCGACCTCGGGTGCGCCCTCGGCGACCTCGGGCCCCAGCAGGACACCGGCCTTGCCCTTCAGCAGGGCGGGATCCTCGGGCGCGAGGGCCAGCGCCCGGTCCCAGGCCGAGAGTGCCGCCTCCCGCTCGCCGAGCACCCCCCTAGCCTGGGCCAGCCGCGACCATCCCTCGACATCGCCGCCATCGGCCTCGAGCCGCGCCTGCAGGCCGTCGACCATCTCGCGGATGCGGTCCTGGCGCTGCTCGGGCGGCAGGGCGGCGATGGCCGCGGCCCCGGCGGCACCGGGCTGCGGCGCCACTCCCGGCGTCGCCGCCAGCATGGTCTCGACCTCGATGCCGAGCCGTGCCGCCGCCCCGCGGATCGCTTCCACCATGCCGGCCCGCCAGGGCGCATCGGCCGGAGCCGCCGCCAGCAGCAACCGCCAGCGCTCGACGGCAGCCCCGACATCGCCGGACTGCGCGGCCGCCAGCCCGAGGTAGTAGCCGATGCGCGGCTGGCCCGGGACGATGTCGTCGAGCCTGGTCAACAGCGCCAGCGCCTCGGGGGCGATCGTGCCGCCGGCACCGACGATCAGGCTCTCGGCGAGGCCGCCGATCGCCTCGGGCTCGTCGGGCGCCAGCTCCAGCGCCCTGCGATAGGCGGCAATGGCGGCATCCGGCTGGCCCATCACCATGCGCGACCTACCGAGCATCAGCCAGCCGCGCGGATCCTGCGGCTCGCGCGCCAGCCGCTCCTCCAGCCGCCCCACCATCGCGGCCACGTCGGGGCCGGGCGTCGGGAGCTCGCGCGACGCCAGGGGCTGGTCCTCGAGCGCCGGGGTGCCGAGCCCGAGATAGAGCCCGGTGACCAGCAACGGCACGGCCAGGGCGGCCGCCAGGGCCGGCCAGCGGCGGCCGCCGGCGCCCTCCTCGGTGGAAGACGCCGCGGCGGCCCGCAGGATGCGCCGCTCGACCTCCAGCTTCGCCGCCGCGGCCTCGGCCCCGCCTATCAGGCCGCGCGTCCGATCGCGCTCGATCTCGGCCAGCTGGTCGCGATAGACGGCGAGATCGAAGCCGACGCGCGGCCGCTCGGGCGGGCGGCGCAGAGCCGGCCAGGCCAGCGCCAGCGCCGCCATCGAAGCCAGCAGCGCGCAGCCGAGGAGGAGCCCGACGCTCATCGGTCGCCGGGCTCGGCGAGCAGACGGTCCAGGCGGGCGCGCTCGGCATCGCTCAACGGCTCGCCGATATTCGTGTGACGCCGCCGGGCCCTCAGCGCCAGCCATGCGCCGGCCGACAGCAGCCCGGCGGCAGGCCCGAGCCAGAGCAGCCAGGTCGAAGGCCTGAACGGCGGCTCCAGCAGCACGAAGTCGCCGTAGCGCGCGACGAGGAACGCCTTGGCCTCGGCGTCGCTGTCGCCAGCGGTCAGCCGCTCACGCACCAGCCGGCGCAGATCGCGGGCGAGGTCAGCGTCGGAATCGTCGATCGACTGGTTCTGGCAGACCAGGCAGCGCAGCTCGTGGCCGAGCGCCCGCGCACGCGCCTCCAGCGCCGGATCGGCCAGCATCTCGTCGGGCGAGGTCGCAGCCAGCGCCGGCACGGCCAACAGCGCCAGCAGGGCGATGGCGGCCGGCCTCATCGCAGCTTCGCCAATAGCGGGTCGATGACGCGCTCGAGGTCGCGCGGCTGCAGCGGCCCGACATGACGGTAGACGATGCGCCCCCGGCGGTCGATCACGTAGGTCTCGGGCACGCCGTAGCTGCCCCATTCGATACCGACCCTGCCCTGGCGGTCGCTGCCGATGCGGGCGAAGGGATCGCCCATCTCCGCCAGGAAGGCCGCCGCGTCCTCGGGCTCGTCCTTGTAGTTGATGCCCTGGATCGTGACGCCCTGCTGCTTCAGCCGCATCAGCAGCGGATGCTCGATCCGGCAGGGCGCGCACCAGGAGGCGAAGATGTTGACGAGCTGGGGTCCGGGCTGCAGGTCGGCGGTGGACAGGCCCTGCTCCCGACCCGGCAGCGGCGGCAGCGTGAACTGCGGCGCCGGCTTGTCGATCAGCGCCGAGGGCAGTGTGCCGGGATCGCGGGTTAGGCCCACCGCGAGAAAGCCGCCCACCAGCGCGAACAGCGCCAGCGGTATCAGGTACAGCAGCCGGCGGCTCACGTGGGGGCGAGCCTCGCCCTGGCAGGTCGGGGTGCGCCGACGCGCAGCCGGCGATCGGTCAGCGACAGCAGGCCCGCCAGCCCCATCAGCCCGGCGCCGCCCCAGATCCAGAAGGCCAGCGGGTTGTGATAGAGCCGGACCGTCCAGCCGCCGTCCGGCGCGGCGTCGCCCAACACGAGATAGAGGTCGCGGAACAGCCCGGTGTCGATGCCGGCCTCGGTGGTCGGCATGCCCTCGACAGGGAAGAAGCGCTTCTCCGAGAACAGCTCGGCCACGAGCTTCCCTCCTCTCGTCACCCGGAAAGTGCCTCGCTGTGCGGTGTAGTTGGGCCCCTGGGCCTGGCTCACGCCGTGGAACTCGACGTCGTAGCCGGCGAGGTCGACGTGCTGGCCCGGCTGCATCACCAGCAGGCGCTCGCTGCGGCCCGTGGCGACGGAGGTGACGCCCAGGATGACGATGCCGAGGCCGATATGCGCCAGCGTCATCGCCCAGGCGGAGCGGGGCAGCCCCCGCGCCCGCGACAGGGTCGAGGCCAAAGGCCCCCGGAACGCCGCCAGCCGGTCGAGCAGCTCCGACAGCGAGCCGGCGATGGTCCAGACACCGAGCCCGATCCCCAGCGCCGCCAGCGCGCCGTGCGGGCTCCGCAGCCAGAGATGCAGCAGGCAGGCGGCAACGCCGCAGGCGGCGGCGATCCACAGCCGCGGCAGCACCGCCGCGAGGTCGCCGCGCTTCCAGGCCAGCATCGAGCCGATCGGCAGCGCCAGCAGCAGCGGCATGGCCAGCGGCACGAAGGTGGCGTTGTAGAACGGCGGCCCGACCGAGATCTTGGCCCCTCCCACCGCTTCGAGCGCCAGCGGATAGAGCGTGCCGAGCAGCACGGTGGCGGCGGCGGTCGCCAGCAGCAGGTTGTTCAGCAGCAGCCCGCCCTCGCGCGAGATCGGCGCGAACACGCCGCCGCCCTGCAGCGACGGCGCCCGCCAGGCATAGAGCGCCAGTGAGCCGCCCACGGCGACGACCAGCAGGGCCAGGATGAAGACGCCGCGCGCCGGATCGCTGGCGAAGGAATGCACCGAGGTCAGCACGCCCGAGCGGACGAGGAAGGTGCCGAGCAGCGACAGCGAGAAGGCGACGATGGCGAGCAGGATGGTCCAGCTCTTCAGCGTGTCGCGCTTCTCGACGACGATCGCCGAGTGTAGCAGGGCGGTGCCGACCAGCCACGGCATGAACGAGGCGTTCTCGACCGGATCCCAGAACCAGAAGCCACCCCAGCCCAGCTCGTAATAGGCCCACCACGAGCCGAGCGCGATCCCGATGGTCAGCGCCGACCAGGCCGCCAGCGTCCACGGCCGTACCCAGCGCGCCCAGGTCGGATCGACCCGGCCCTCGATCAGGGCGGCGATGGCGAACGAGTAGGTCGTGGAGAGGCCGACATAGCCCAGGTAGAGCATGGGCGGGTGCATGGCGAGGCCGGGGTCCTGCAGGATCGGGTTCAGGCCCTGGCCGTCGAGCGGCGCCGGGTCGAGCCGCAGGAACGGGTTCGAGGTGAACAGCACGAAGGCCAGGAAGGCGGCGCCGATCAGCCCCTGCACCGACAGGACGCGGGCGCGGAACTCGTCGGGCAGGTTGCTGCCGAACAACGCGACGGCCGCCCCGAAGAGCGCCAGGATCCAGACCCACAGGACCAGCGAGCCCTCGTGGTTTCCCCAGGCCCCGCTGATCTTGTAGAGCAGCGGCTTGCTCGAATGCGAGCCGCCGGCGACCAGCGCCACCGAGAAGTCCGAGACCACGAAGGCGTGGACCAGCGCCGCGAAGGCCAGGGTCAACGCCATGAGCTGTGCCGTGGCGGCGCTCGGCGCCAGCGCCATCAGCACCGGGTCGCGGCGCGAGGCTCCCCATAGCGGCAGCGTGCCCTGGACGAGGGCGAGGCCGAAGGCCAGGACCAGGGCGTAGTGGCCGAGTTCGGCGATCAAGGTTTCTGCCCGCCTTCCTGCCAGAAGCCGGCGCGCTTCACCGCCTCGGCGACCTCCTTGGGCATGTAGCTCTCGTCGTGCTTGGCCAGGACCTCGTCGGCGGCGAACACGCCATCCGGCCGCAGCATTCCCTGGGCCACGATCCCCTGCCCTTCGCGGAAGAGGTCCGGCAGGATGCCGGCATAGACGACCTCGACCTCGGCCGCGGTGTCGGTCAAAGCGAAGCGGACCTCGTGGCCTTGTCCGCGCTCGACGCTGCCGGCGACGACGAGGCCGCCGATACGGAACCGCCTGCCCTCCTCGACCTGACGCGAGGCGATCTCCGAGGGCGTCACGAAGAAGGAGATGCTGTCGCCCAGCGCCGCCAGCACGAGCGCCGTGGCGCTGCCGATCAGCACCAGGGCCAATGCGACCAGGATCAGCCGCTGTCGCTTGTGAAGACGCATGAGCTGCTCAGACGGCTCCGCCGACGCCAGGGCCGGCGGCGACCTCGCGCCGGGGTGTCAGCCGCGGCGCAGGGCGCGCGCGGCTGCCGCGCAGACGCTCGCGCAAGGCCGCGAGCTCGGCTTCGCGCTGGCGCGACATCCGCAGGCTCTGCCACAACAGGCCCAGCAGCACGAGCAGCGTCAGCCCGAAGGCCGGCCAGACATAGGCGGCATAGCCTCCCATGGCGAGGAATGCGTCCACCGAAAGTCCAGCCTCCACCGCGACGTGGCTCCTGCCCAGGCTCGCCATGCATGTGCTAACAGGCGGTCAGGATGCAAGATGGCGCGTCGTCGCCCCGTTTGGACCCGATCATGGAGTTTAGCAGCGAGCAGGCGCTTGTCGACCCGTCCGGCCTGCGCGAGGCGCTGGCAGCCACACCGCGCGAATCGGAAGCCGTCGACCTGCTGCGCTCGATGCGCCAGCGGCTGGCCGGCGGCCGGGAGGCGCTGCGGGCCTATTTCGAGGCCGGCGGCAGTGCCGAGGTCGTGCATCACGAGCTGTCGCGGCAGATGGACGGGCTCATCCAGGGGGCCCTGGACTTCGCCGACCGCAAGGTCTACGCCCAGCCCAATCCCACCACCGGCGAGCAGCTGGCGGTGATCGCCGTCGGCGGCTACGGCCGCTCCGAGCTGGCGCCGGGCTCGGACATCGACCTGCTGTTCCTGCATCCCTACAAGCCGACGCCGCTGGTCGAGCAGCTGGCCGAGTTCGTGCTCTACAAGCTGTGGGATCTCGGTCTGAAGGTCGGCCAGGCGACCCGCTCGGTCTCGGAATCCATCAAGCTGGCGCAGCAGGACCTCAGCGTGCGCACCGCGCTGCTCGAGACCCACTTCGTCTGGGGCAGCCGGCCGCTCCACGATCAGCTGACGGCGGCCTTCGAGCGCGACATCGTCGCCGGCCGCGGTGCGGAGTTCATCGAGGCCAAGCTCGCCGAGCGCGACGCCCGCCACCAGCGGGTCGGCGATTCCCGCTTCCTCCTCGAGCCCAACATCAAGGAGGGCAAGGGCGGCCTGCGCGACCTGCACACGCTGATGTGGATCGGCAAGTTCCTGTTCCGGGTGCAGGACGTCGGCGAGCTGGTGCGCTACGGCGTGCTGAGCCGGCAGGCACTCAACACCTTCATCAACTCGCGCCGCTTCCTGTGGACGGTGCGCTGCCACCTGCACTGGCTGAGCGGCCGCGCCGAGGAGCGGCTGACCTTCGACCTCCAGTCCGAGGTCGCCAAGCGCATGGGCTATCGCGACCGGCCGGGCTCGCTGGGTGTGGAGCGCTTCATGAAGCGCTACTACCTCGTCGCCAAGGACGTCGGTGCCCTGACCCGCATCGTCTGCGCCGCCCTCGAGGAGCAGCACAAGCGCCGCCCGCGCTTCCTCTTTCCGCGCTTCGGCTTCGGCATGCGCCGGATCAACGGCTTCGAGATCACCGGTGCCCGCGTCGGCCTCGCCGATCCCAAGCTGTTCGAGCGCGAGCCGGCGCGGATGATCGAGCTGTTCCACATGGCGCAGGAACGCGACCTCGACATCCACCCCCAGGCGCTCAACGCCGTCGGCCAGAACCTGAAGCGCGTCGACAGCGCCCTGCGCGAGAACCCGGAGGCCGGCCGGCTGTTCCTCGACATCCTGGGATCGAGGAAGGACCCTTCGCTCGCCCTGACGCGCATGAACGAGGCCGGGCTGCTCGGCCGCTTCATCCCGGAGTTCGGCCGGGTCGTGGCGCAGATGCAGTACGGGCTCTACCACGTCTACACGGTGGACGAGCACACCATCCGGATGATCGGCATCCTCTGGCAGATCGAGCAGGGCCAGCTCTCGGCCGAGCTGCCGCTCGTCACCGAGCTGATGCCGAAGCTGCTGTCCCGGCGCGAGCTCTACCTCGCCGCCTTCGTCCACGACCTCGGCAAGGGCCGCGGCGGCGATCACAGCGTCATCGGCGAAGACATCGCCAAGCGCGTCTGCGCCCGGCTGGGCCTGCCCGACGCCGTCACCGAGACCGTCGCCTGGCTGGTGCGCTGGCACCTGCTGATGAGCAACTATGCCTTCAAGCGCGACGCCGAGGATCCGAAGACCGTCGCCGACTTCGTCGCCATCGTGCAGTCGCCGGAGCGGCTGAAGCTCCTGCTGGTGCTCACCGCCGCCGACATCCGGGCGGTCGGCCCCAACGTCTGGAACGGCTGGAAGGGCCAGTTGCTGCGCGAGCTCTATCGCGAGGCCGAGGCCGCCATGGCGGCGGGCGATCCGAGCGGCAGGCGGGCGGAGCGCATCGCCGAGGCGAAGCTCGCCGTGGCGCGCACGCTGTCGACGCTCGCCGACGATCCCTGGAGCGAAGCCGAGATCGCGGCCTACGGCGAGCGGCACGACCCGCGCTACTGGCTGGGCTTCGCCCCGGTCGAGCTGGTGCGTCACGCCGTCATGCTGCGCCGCGCCGACCAGGCGAAGGAGCCGCTGTCGATCGACTACCGCATCGACTCGTTCCGCGCCCGCACCGAGCTGACGCTCTACGCCGCCGACCATCCGGGCCTGTTCATGAAGGTGGCGGGAGCGCTGGCGTTGAGCGGCGCCAGCATCGTGGATGCCCACATCTTCACCACCCACGACGGCATGGCGCTCGACGTGCTGGGCTTCCAGGATGCCGACAGCCGCGAGGCCATCGACGACCAGGGCCGCCTCGAGCGCATCTCGCGCAACATCCGCAAGGCGCTGGGCGGCGAGATCTGGCTGGACAAGGCGCTGAAGGGCCGCCGCTCGCTGCCGACGCGCACCGACGTGTTCAAGGTCGAGCCGCGGGTGCTGATCGACAACAACGCCTCGCGCACCCACAGCGTCATCGAGGTCAACGGCCGCGACCGCCCGGGCCTGCTGTTCGACCTCGCCCGCACGCTCAAGGATATCGGGCTCGGCATCAACAGCGCCCACATCAGCACCTACGGCGAGCGCGTGGTCGACGTGTTCTACGTCAAGGACGTCTTCGGCCTGAAGGTGACCCATCGCGCCAAGATGCAGCGCATCCAGAAGGCATTGCTCGAGGTGATGGGCGGCGCCTGAGCCCGCTCAGCCCGCCTGCCACGGATCGAGTACGGGCACGCCGAACTCGGCGAAATCGCGGATGTTGCGGGTGACCACCGTCAGCCGATGCGCCAGGGCGGTGGCGGCGATCAGCATGTCCTCCAGCTCCGATCGGATCGGAAACATGATGCGCAGCCGCGCCCACTCGCGGATCACCATCTCGTCGACGGGCAGGATCAGATGGGTCGCCTCGATATCCGACAGCCAATCGCGCAACGAGGCCGCGTGCTCGGGTTCGCGGGCTTCGATCGACAGGATACCCTTCAGAATCTCACCTATCACCATCACGCTGATGGCCATGTCCTGTGGGGGTGTGGCGCGAATCCACGTCATGACACCGGCGTCGGCCCGTTTGCGGCGCGCTTCGGACAGGACGTTGGTGTCGATCAGGAAGCGCGCCACCGGCTCAATCCGCCAGGTCGATCGGCGGCCTCCCCTTCGACTGGCCGCGCGGCGGGATGAGCGACATCAGATCGGGTCCGTCGCCATCGGCACCCTGATAGCGCAGCAGCACGTCCTTCAGCGTCGGCCGCGCCGTCTCCCGCAAGCGGCGATATTCGTCGATCGACACGAGCACGGCCACCTCGTTGCCGTGCCGCGTGATGGTCTGCGGTCCCTCCGTCGCCGCCATGTCGACGACGCGGGACAGCTTCTGCTTGGCTTCCTGCAACTGCCATCGCGCCATTCGAAGGCTCCGTTCTGGACAGCATCTGGACAGAATGTCGCCGCCCACGGGCCACTGTTCAAGCCTGACCTCCGCCTTCCTTCCCCCGACCCGGATGGATCACCCAGGCCCGCAGCAGCTCGTAGCCGAGCGCCAGGACGATCGGGCCGATGAACAGGCCGATCAGGCCGTGCGCCAGCAGGCCGCCGATCACCCCGATCAGGATGACCAGCATCGGCACCGCGCTGCCCCGGCTCATCAGGTAGGGGCGCAGGAAGTTGTCGATGGTGCCGACGAACAGTGCCCAGACCAGCAGCAGCACGAAGGTCAGGGTGTCGGCGTTGAGGAAGGTCCATACCAGCGCCGGCACCATCACCAGCACCGGGCCGATCTGCACGACGCACAGCAGGAACACGATCAGCGCCAGGAAGGCCGCACCCGGCACGCCGGCCAGCAGCAGGCCCAGTCCCGCCAGCATCGACTGGATGAGCGCCGTGCCGAGCAGGCCGCGCGTGACGTTGCGGACGGTCTGCTCGGCGAGGTCGGCGAACTGTGGGCCACGCTTGCCGACCAGCCGCTCGGCCAGGGCGTGCGCTGCTGCCGCGGCGCGGCGCGAGTGCGCCAGCAGCACGCCGGCGATGACGATGGCGACGACGAACTTCACTAGGCTGAAGCCGGCATCGGCCACCAGCGCCAGCAGCCAGCCGGCGGCAACGCGCAACTGCGGCCCGATCTGGGCGAGCGCCGCGCCGAGGTTGACCGAGGCCAGCGTCCAGAGCTGGGCGATCGGCTCGCCGACCAGCGGTATCTGCTGCAGCTGCGGCGGCGGCGGCGGAATGGCGATGTCGACGCCCATGCGCTCGGTCATGATGGCGATGGTGTCGATCAGCGACATGGTGAGCACGCTGAGCGGACCACTCAGGATCACCAGCCCGGCCACCGTCACGATCACGGCCGCCAGTCGGTGCCGGCCGCCGAGGCGCGCGCTCAGGGTCTCGTAGCCCGGATGCACCGCGATCGCGATGATGGTGCCCCATACCAGCGGCTCGATGAAGGGCAGCATCAGCCAGACGCACCAGCCGACCAGCGCCAGCAGCAGGCCGACCCGCAAGGTGAGCTCGATGGCGACGCGCGCCAGGCCCAGGTCGGAATATCTCGGCGCCATGTCCTTGCCTCGTCGCTGGGGCGGCGGGCGGCCGCGAGGATCAGTCGTAGCGCCTGCGGCCGATCACGTCATCGCGCGACGAGCGGCCGTCACGGTCTCCCTCGGCCCATCGCCCAGCGTGCCCGGCATCCCCGAGCCACATTCCGGGTCGCTCGAGGGGTGGTTTGCCATGGCCGCCGGAAGCCGATTGCCGTTGCCCTGTGCAGCCGAATTCGGGCAAGTCCCGCCGCCATGCCTGCGGATTCCCGTCCATGAACCTCGTCCGTGCCGCCGCGACGGTCGGCTCGTTCACCCTGCTGTCGCGGCTGTCGGGCTTCGTCCGCGACATGCTGACGGCGGCGCTGCTGGGCGCCGGGCCGCTGGCCGATGCGTTCTTCGTCGCGTTCAAGCTCGCCAACTTCCTGCGCCGGCTGTTCGGCGAGGGGGCCTTCAATGCCGGCTTCGTGCCGCTGCTGGCCCGGACCATCGAGGGCGAGGGCAAGGAGGCGGGGCGCAGGTTCGCGCAGGAAGCCTTCGCGCTGATGGCGACCGTGCTGCTGGTGGTGGTGCTGGTCGTCGAGATGATCATGCCCTGGTTCATCAGGGCCCTCGCCCCGGGCTTCGAGCCCGGCACGCTGCGCTACTCGGCCGCCGTCGAACTGACGCGGATGACCTTTCCCTACATACTGTTCATCTGCCTCGTGGCGCTGGTCTGCGGCGTGCTGAACACGATGGGCCGCTTCGCCGCCGCGGCCTCGGTGCAGCTGGTGCTGAACTTCGTGATGATCGGCTCGCTGCTGCTGTCGAGCCTGCATCCCGAGGGCCCGGCCATGGCGCTGGCCTGGGGCGTGGCGGTGGCCGGCGTCGTGCAGCTGGCCTGGGTGATGGTGGCGGTGGCGCGGGCCGGCATGCCGATCCGGCTGGTGCGGCCGCGCATCACGCCGCGGATCCGGCGGCTGTTCGCGCTGGTGCTGCCGGGCCTGGTCGGCGCCGGCGCTGCGCAGATCAATCTCCTGATCGACACCTGGTTCGCCTCGACCATCGACGGCGGCCCCTCCTGGCTGTTCTACGCCGACCGGCTGACCCAGCTGCCGCTCGGGGTCGTCGGCACCGCGCTGGGCACCGCCCTGCTGCCGCTGCTGTCGCGGCAGCTGCGATCGGGTGCCGTGGCGCAGGCGCGTTACGCCTTCAGCCGGGCCATCGAGATGGGGCTCCTGCTCACCTTGCCGGCGGGGGTGGCGTTCCTGGTGGCTCCGGAGGCCATCGTGCGCGCGCTGTTCGAGCGCGGCGCCTTCGATTCCGCCGACACCGTGGCGACGGCAGGGGCACTCGCCGCCTTCTCGATCGGGCTGCCGGCCTATGTGCTGATCAAGGTGCTGGCGCCGGCCTATTTCGCGCGGGAGGACACCCGCACACCGGTCAAGATCGCGGTCATCTGCCTCGTCGCCAACGTGCTGCTGATCCTGGGGCTGATCGGGCCGCTGTCGCATGTCGGCATCGCCCTGGCGACGGCGATCTCCAACTGGATCAATGTCGCCCTGCTGGCCTGGTGGCTGTGGCGCGACAAGCACATCGGCATCGACGAGCGCCTGCGGACCCGGATCCCGCGCCTGATCCTGGCCTCGGCCGTGATGGCGGTGGCGCTGTGGGTGGTGCAGTGGGCGTTCGCCGGCGCCTCGCCCCTGGCGATGTTGGGCCTCGTCGTCGCCACCGGCGTCACCAGCTATGCGTTGGCGGTGCAGCTGGCCGGCGGCAGCGACGTGCGCGAGATCAAGGCGATGCTGGCGCGGAAAGCTTGACGCAGGGCCGCGTGGCGGGCAGGTGCTGCGCCGCCCCATCCCCAGCTTCGAGACTCGTCCCGATGGCCGATCGCGTGTTCTCCGGCATCCAGCCGACCAGCGGCATCCACCTCGGCAACTATCTGGGGGCGATCCGCAACTGGGTGACGATGCAGGAGAGCTACGACTGCATCTACTGCATCGTCGACCTGCACGCGCTGACCGTGGTCCACGACGCCAGGGAGATGCTCTCCAACACCCGCGAGGTGGCGGCGGCACTCCTCGCCTCGGGCATCGATCCGAAGCGCTCGGTGCTGTTCGTGCAGAGCAACGTCGCGGCGCACACGCAGCTGGCCTGGATCTTCAACTGCATCACGCCGATGGGCTGGCTCAACAAGATGACCCAGTTCAAGGAGAAGGCCGGCAAGGACCGCGAGGGTGCCGTCACCGGCCTCTTCGACTACCCGGTGCTGATGGCGGCCGACATCCTGGCCTACCGCGCGACCCACGTGCCGGTCGGCGACGATCAGAAGCAGCACCTGGAGCTCGCCCGCAACATCGCCGGCATGTTCAACCGCAAGTTCGCCGTCGACTACTTCACCCTGCCCGAGCCGATGATCCTCGGCGAGGCGACGCGGGTGATGTCCTTGCGCGACGGCACCAAGAAGATGAGCAAGTCCGACCCGTCGGAGCAGTCGCGTCTCAACCTGGTCGACGATGCCGACACCATCGCCCAGAAGATCCGCCGGGCGAAGTCCGACAGCCTCCCCGGCGTCACCTACGACCCGGCGAGCCGGCCCGAGGCATCGAACCTGCTGACGATCTACGCCGCCCTCTCCAATCGGCCGCGCGCCGAGGTCGAGGTCGAGCTGGAATCCAGCCCGTTCTCCGACTTCAAGAGCCGGCTCGCCGATCTCGCCGTGGCGAAGCTGTCGCCCATCGCCGCCGAGATGCGGCGTATCTCCGCCGATCCCGGCTACATCGACCAGATCCTGCGCGAGGGTGCCGAGCGGGCGGATGCGATCGCCGCACCCATCCTGCGCGAGGTCGAGGGGCTGGTGGGCTTCCTCAGGCCCTAGGCCGCCTCGCGGCCGCGCGCTGCGTCGACGCTCCAGGGGCCGGGACCGGCAAAGACGAGATAGAGGAAGACGAAGCAGAACAGGATGGCGGCATCGCCGCCGTTCAGGACCGGGAAGAAGCTGTTCGGCGCGTGGGCCATGAAATAGGCGGCGGCCATCTGGCCCGACAGGATGAACGCCACCGGCCGCGTGAACAGGCCGACGATCAGCAGCGCGCCGCCGACCACCTCCAGCACGCCGGCGATCCAGGACAGCGACATGAACGCCGGCGAATAGTCACTGGCGGGGAAGCCCAGCAGCTTCTGCGTGCCGTGCTCGAAGAACAGCAGCGCGGACATGATGCGGAGGATGCTGAGGACGCGCGGCGCCCAGGCGTCGAGGTCGGCGGTGCTCATGTGTGGCGGTCGTCCTTGTGTCGTCGTCGGGGCATCTATCTAGCTCCTCTCGCGCCGGTGTCATCCGGCTCTCTTTCAGATCACTTCCAGTTGTTGGCACCGCCGCCGGCCACGGGCCTCGGATGCCGACGCGGCCGAGGATCCGGTCATCGGCTGCGCTCGACCCGGGTCGCGGCGGCGTCGAGTGCTGCCGCCACGGCATCGGCCTCCTCGGCCGCCAGCGGGCCGCGCGCCAGCCGCAGCCGCAGCGCCAGCCTCAGGTTCTCCATGGCGCGGACGACCTGCGGCGGCGGGCCGTCGTCATGCGCCCGCCCGGCCTCGTCCATTCGCGCCAGCAGGGCGTCGAGCGCCGGCCGGTTGGCTTCCAGGAAGGCCCGGCCCTGCTCGGTGATGGCGTGCTGCTTGCGGGCACCCTCGCCCACCGGCGTCACCGTGACCCAGCCCAGCTCCTCGAGCAGCGTCAGGGTCGGATAGATCACGCCCGGGCTCGGGCTGTAGGCGCCGGCCACGCGCTCCTCGATCGCCTTGATGATCTCGTAGCCGTGGCGCGGCTTCTCGGCGATCAGCTGCAGGATGACGAGGCGGAGGTCGCCGTGGGCGAAGAACCGCCCGAGACCGCCGCGGCCGCCGCCGTGTCGCCGGCCGGCATGCAGCCCTTCGCCGCCCCGCTCGCCGCGGGCAAATCGCCTTTCGCCCCGTCGCCGATGTTGATGCAAATGCATGGGCAAGTCCCACTCTCCGATGGCGTTTCGATATGTCGATTTCTCAGATATATCGAAATATGCCCGGCTGCAAGGTCCCTGGCGATGCCGCAGAACAAATATGACGATCCCGCCTTCTTCGCCGCCTACAGCGCCATGCCGCGCTCGACGGGCGGGCTGGGGGCGGCGCTGGAATGGCCGGTGCTGTGCGCCCTGCTGCCCGACCTGCGCGGCAAGCGCGTGCTCGATATCGGCTGCGGCTTCGGCTGGCATTGCCGCTGGGCCCGCGGGCAGGGTGCTGCCTCGGTTCTCGGGATCGACGTCTCGGAGCGGATGCTCGCCCGTGCCGTCGAGGCGACGGCCGATCCGGCGATCGCCTACCGCCGCGGCGCCATCGAGGACATGGCGCTCCCCGCCGGCTCGTTCGACCTCGTGCTGAGCTCGCTGGCGCTGCACTATGTCGAGCATTTCGACCCGGTCTGCCGGCGCGTCGCCGAATGCCTCGTGGCCGGCGGCAGCTTCGTGCTGTCGGTCGAGCATCCGGTCTTCACCGCCAGGGCCGAGCAGGACTGGTGGCGCTCCGAGGACGGCACGCCGCTGCACTGGCCGGTCGACGGCTACCAGCACGAAGGCCTGCGGCGGACCGCCTGGCTGGCGGAGGACGTCGTCAAGTACCACCGCACGCTGGCGAGCTGGATCAACGGGCTGATCGATGCCGGCTTTCGCATCGACCGGCTGGCCGAGCCCGGGCCGCCCGAGGCGGCCATCGCGGATCGGCCGGAGCTGCGCCACGAGCTGCGGAGGCCGATGTTCCTGATGATCTCCGCCACCAAAGCTCGGTAGAATATGCATATGATGCCGCCCGGGCGGCCCAGCGAACGGCGTGCCTACGAAGAGCAGGTGGCAGAACGACAATGGACATTCCCGCCGCCGCGCAGGTGCTCGCCTCGGGGTTGGGTCGAAGTCTCGGGCTCGACGGCCTGGCCTTCGATCCCGACGACGGCACCCTGACGCTGGAGCTGGACGACAGCGTGCTGGTCTCGGTCGGAGTGGACGGCGGCGGCGAGACGCTGACGCTGTTCGCGCCGCTGACCGCCGGGCCCTTCACCCGGTCCGATCTCGTCCGCCGCGCCCTCGAGGCCAATTTCCTCTGGCGTCGCACCGGCGGCGCCACGCTCGCCATCGAGCCGGAGAGCGGCCAGCTGGTGCTCCATCGCCACCTCGCCCTCGCCGGGCTGCAGGTCCCGGCCTTCGCGACGGCCCTGGAGGGCTTCGCCGGGCAGGCGGCGGCCTGGTCCGCCGAGTTGGCGGCCGACGGCGTCGATGCATCCGTGTCGGACGGCGATTCGCAGGGTGTGTCGTTCGACCCCGAGATGTTCGCCTGAGCCCAGGAGACCGTGCATGCCGGATGTGAGCCTCGGCTCGTTCCGCCAGCTCGCCCAGACCATGCGCACGGACGAGCGCGTCAAGCTCGACGGCGCCCTGCCGGACGGCACGCGCGGCGTGCGGGCCTCGTCGAACCTCGGCACCAAGGCCGCCCGCTGGCTGAACAACGCCTTCGGTGTCAAGGACGACGCCATCAAGGCGTTCAAGGCCACGGTGCGCCGCGAGCTGGGCGGCGACGAGCAGGCGGCCCAGCGCGTGTTCGCGGTGGCGGGCATCCGTGTCAGCAAGGTGCTGACCGGCGAGCGGCTGGTGGCCGCCCTCAACAGGCTGACCGTCGAGAGGAACCGCGCCCAAGGCGGCGGCAACGACACGGGCGGCGGAAACGCACTCCAGGCGTTCCACGACGCGCAGAGGGACACGACCGAGTCCACGAGCCAATCCCAGCGGGACAGCCTGCCGATCGGCCGCAGGGATTCGCTGAGCGTCTCGGACGATTCCGACGCGCTGCCTCGGTCGCCCCTCTCGCCGGCGATGCAGTCCGCGAGCAAGGCCTGGTCCGATTTCGCCGCCCATCTCGGCAACGGCACGCCGCAAGGCATGTTCATGAGGTGGAACGCGGCGGCGGAGCTCGCCAACGCGCCGCTGGACCAGCTGAGCGGCCCGGAGCGGCAGAAGCTGCAGAGCCTGATCGGGCCGCAGGTCGGGAGCCTCGTCGACACGGTCGGGGAGCTGATCGGCTACGATTCGACGCAAACCGCGAAGTTCGCCGGCCTGCTCGACCTGGTGGCGCCGCTGATCGACCCCGGCGACAAGGCGCGCATCGACCAGGTCGATGGCTGGCAGGCCACTGCCAGGCTCCAGCAGCAGCAGTCGAAACAGAAGGAGCCGGAGCCCGGCGAGCGTCTGGCCGACCTTCGCGACGAGCTGGCGGACCTCAGGGCGGGACTGGACAGCGGCACCGGCGACAGGACAGCCACACTCAAGGCCTATGCCGACCTCGGCGGCAAGCTGCTGGCCGCCGTTCTCGAGAACACTCCGGAGGACGACCGCGACGTCCACAGTGCCAAGGCCGGCTTTCTCGCCCGCCTGGCCTACGATCCGTCCCGGCACGACGACCTGGTGGGCCTCCTGCTCGACCCTTCGCGCAGCAAGCCGCGGCTGGACCTGCTGCCCGATCCCAAGACCCATCCCAACGAGTACGCCACCGTCATGCGTGCCGCGGTGGACGCGTTCGCCCGGGACTATGGCGGCTTCGAGAACCTGCAGGCGCGCAACGCGCTGCTGAAGGCCGGCGTCCCCGAGGCACTGCTGGAGCCGATGCGCGAGCGCGCCGTCAAGGACCTGTCCAGCGGCGAGAGCGTCGCCCAGCTGCGCCTGCATGGCGCCACCAAGCTGCCGCGCACGGTCGACTTCGCCTCGACCCTGGCACGCGAGACCGCGCTGCACGACCTCGGCAAGCCATTGACGTTCGAAAGCACCGGCGTCTCCGGCGGCAAGCTGGTGCCGCCGCCCTTGGACCGTGAGGTCGACCTCGATTCGGTGCCGCGCGCCAAGGGCTTCGGGCAGGTGCTCGGCCGCGAGCTCGGCGACGGCGAGGTGCCGAAGGCCGAGGCCAACGGCCGCACGCTGCGCTTCACCGAGCCGGACGGCTCGATCGTTGCGCTGAAGTTCATGAAGGCCAAGGAGCGCGAGGAGGAGCCGGGCAAGCTCCACCGCGAGCACGAATCCTTCGCGCTGATGAAGGACGCCCTGGGCAAGGACTACCAGGCCCAGCCACGCACGTTCACGGTCGGCGACCAGGACCACCCGGTCGTGCGCATTTCCAGGGACGACCTGCCGCCCGATGCGCGCAGGACCCTCGACGAGGAGCTGACCCGCAAGGGCATGAAGCTCGCCGAGGAGGACGGCTGCTACTATTGCATGTCCTATCGGGTCACCGGCGGCGACGAGGTCGAGGCCGGCGACTACTTCGCCTACCTCGAGGACACGCACGACGACGCGGGCTTCGGGAGCGGCTTCAAGTCCTCGATGGAGACCCTCGGCAAGATGGCCGCCAAGGGCTTCTTCGACCCCAACCTGATCGCCAACTCCTACCACGACAAGGATTCCAGCCGCCCCTGGGTGTGGTCGCCCGACCTGTTCATTCCATGGAAGGACACGGCCGGCGAGGAGGAGCGGCCGCTGGCCAACGCCCAGTATTCCAACTTCCGCGTCGGCGGCCTCGCCGATCCGGACGAGTTCCGTCACATCTCGCAGGTCCTCGACACCGAATTCGCCACCATGGTCGGCCGCAGCGGCGTGCAGAACGACATCCAGGACAGCGACACGGGTGACAAGGAGACCAAGCTCAGGCTGACGACGGCATTCCTGGTCGGGCGGATGGTGCACGAGGCGCTGGTGGTGGCGACCCGGCGGATGGTCCTGGAGGGCGCCTTCGAGCCGTCGACCCCGAAGCAGCGCCAGGACGAGCTGGTCGCGACCTTCAAGCAGAGCGTGCGCCAGGGCATCGAGGCGTTCGCCACGGCCTTCACCGGCCAACCGGCCGACAAGGTCCACGAGGCGCTCGAGGCCAACGGCCTCGATCTCGACAGCGCCCTCGACGGCATCGTCGCCGAGCGCCGCGCCCTCTACTCGTTCGCCTACACCGACAAGCTGCGCGAGCGCGACGGCGGCTATTTCGGCCAGGTGTTCGGCATCGATTCGCAGCGGATCGAGTTCGGGCCGAAGAGCGAGGACGAGCTGGCGCGCGACAAGGGCGTCCGCACGATGACCTCGCGCGCCGAGGTTCTCCGGTCGCCGGACCCGATCGTCACGCTGAAGGCGACGGTGCCGCCCGGCTGGGTCGCCGTCGTCGGCGTCGATGCCGACGACAAGCCCGTGCATCTCGACGATCTCGGCTGGATGGTGCGAATCGACGACCAGGCCAAGGCGGTGTTCGATCGTCCGGACGGCAGCGGCGGGGTGACGGTCGATGCGCCCCCAGGCACCGAGGTCGGTCCCACCGTGGTCAGGGTGAAGGTCGACAGCGCCGAGGACTTCCGCGACTACATGGACAAGCTGAAGGCCCGCTCCCACACTCTGCAGAACACCGGCGAGTGGAACGGCGGCTACTTCTTCCTCAACGAGATGAGTGCCAACAACATCCTCTCCGCCACGCTGGTCGGGCTGCGCGTCGGCTGAGCCCCCCGGCGCCGAGGTTGACGCGGGCGCATGCGTGAGGCGACAGCTTCCTGCGCATGCCCCGTCGAACCTTCCTGGCGCTGCTCGCCTTCGCCGCCTTCGTCAGCCTCGGCCTGCCGGACGGGCTGCTCGGCGTCTCCTGGCCATCGATCCGCAGCGATTTCGGGCTGCCCCTCGATGCCCTCGGCACGCTCGTGGTCGTCCAGACCGCCGGCTATCTGGCGTCGAGCTTCCTCAGCGGCCGCATCCTGCAGATCATCCCCATCGGCAGCCTGCTGGCGCTGTCCACGGCAGCGGCGGCGCTGGCGCTGCTCGGCTTCGCGGCGACACCCTTCTGGCCGCTGATGATCGCCTGCGCCTTCCTCGCCGGGCTCGGCGGCGGTGCCGTCGATGCCGGCCTCAATGCCTACGGCGCCGCCCATTTCAGCGTCCGCACGCTGAACTGGCTGCACGCCTTCTTCGGCCTGGGCACGACGATCGGACCGCTGGTGGTCACGGCGGTTCTCGATGCCGGCCTCGGCTGGCGCTGGAGCTATCTCGCGGTCGGCGCCGTCCAGCTCGGCTTGGCGCTCGTCTTCCACTCGAGCCGCGAGCGCTGGGCGCAAGTCGCCGAACTGGCTGATGCGGGGACCATTCCCGCAAAGGCCGCCGGCATCCGCGACACCCTGCGCCGGCCGATCGTCTGGCTCGGCATGGCGACCTTCTTCGTCTACACCGGCGTCGAGGTCGCCACGGCACAGTGGTGCTACTCGCTACTGACGCTCGGCCGCGGCGTGCCGGCGACCACGGCGGGGCTGCTGGTCAGCCTCTACTGGGGCAGCCTGATGGCCGGGCGCGTCCTGTTCGGCATCGTCGCCGACCGCGTGCCGCTGGTGCCGACGCTCCGCGTCTGCATCCTCGCCTCCATCGCCGGTGCCCTGCTGTTCTGGCTCGAGCCGTCGCGGCTTCTCTCCTTCGCCGGCCTGATGATGATCGGCTTCTTCCTGGCCCCGATCTTCGCCTCGCTGATCGGCCTGACTCCGGGTCGCGTCGGTGCCGAGCATGCCGCCAGCGCCATCGGCTTCCAGATCGCCTCGGCGGCGCTGGGCGGCGGCGCCGTCACGGCGCTCGCCGGCCTCGCGGCCCGTTCGGCCGGCCTCGAGGTCATCGGGGCAACGATCGCCATCTGCGCCATTGCGCTTCTGGTGCTCTACGAGACGTTCATCCGCATCGGTGCCCCTCGGCACGGCGCCGATCCGCCCCGGGCTTGAGCGGACCGGTGCAAAGACCGATCTACATCGCTGGAAAGCGCATCGAGGAGAAGGGCATGACGGACCAGGTCGCACCGGATGCCGTGGAGAGCGGGCCGGCCTCGTCGCCGCGGCGGCGCTGGGGCCGGGCGCTCTGGGCATTGCCGGCGCTGGTCGTGCTGGCCCTGGTCTACTGGGTCGGCGGCGCGTTCTGGGTCAACACCATCGACAACGATCCCGACTTCGGCCTGAACGTCGAGGTGCCGCCGGGCGCCAGCCGCGCCGTCGCCGTGGCCGCCGATCTCGTCAGCCGCGAGGTCGACACCCATCGCTGGACCGCCAACGATCCCTGGTTCCAGCCGGGTTTCCTGCTCGACAACATGCCCAATTTCCAGCAGGGCATCCTGGCCGCCACCTCGCGCTTCGCCGTCGAGCTGACCGACCAGCTGGCCCGCGTCCGCGGCGCCTCGCAGGTCGATCCCGACGCCGACGCCGCGGCGGGCAGGCTGAAATATCCGGGCGACATCTGGATCTTCGAATGGTCCAGCACGCCGGTGCAGCCCAGCTCGGAGAGCCAGTACCGCCGCGCCGTCGAGGATCTGCGCCGCTTCAACACCAGGCTCGCCAATGGCCAGGCCACCTTCGACCGCCGCGCCGACAACCTGATCGCCACCCTCGACCGCATCGCCGCCGACACCGGCGGCTCGTCGGCGGCGATCTCCGAGAAGGTCGACGGCACCGCCAACCGCTGGTTCGACTTCGACGCCGACGACCTGTTCTACAACAACATGGGCCGGCTCTACGGCTACTTCGTCATCCTGCGGGCGCTGGGCCAGGACTTCGAGCAGGTGCTGCGCGACCGCAACGCCCAGACCAACTGGAACGAGCTGATGCGCAGCTTCGAATCCGCCGCCACGCTGCACCCCTGGGTGGTGATCAACGGCGCCCCCGACAGCATCATGCGCCCCAATCACCTGGCGGCGCAGGGCTTCCTGCTGCTGCGCGCGCGCTTTCAGCTCTACGAGGTGATCAACATCCTGACGAAGTGACGCGCTGAGGCGCGGTGCTTCCTCTGCAGCCGATCAGTTCGCCAGCACCTTGGCGGAGACGAGCACCGGCTCGGCGCGATAGATCTCCGGGAACAGGCGCTTCAGGGCCTCGACTTTCGGCAGGTCGTTGATGACGATATAGGGATAGGTCGGGTTCAGGAACAGGAAGTCCTGGTGGTAGCCCTCTGCCGGATAGAAGCTGTGATCCGGCTCGATCCTGGTGACGATGGCCGCGTCATAGACGCGCGCCTGGTTGAGCTGGGCGATATAGGCCTTGGCGGCCTGTGCCTGGTCGGCATTCACGGGGAAAATGGCCGAACGGTACTGCGTGCCGACATCCGGCCCCTGCCGATTGAGCTGGGTCGGATCATGGGCGACCGAGAAGAAGATCTGCATCAGGCGGCCATAGCTGATCTTCCGCGGATCATAGGTGACCTGCACGGATTCGGCGTGTCCCGTGCCGCCGGTGCCGACCATCTCGTACTTCGCGGTCGATCCGTCGCCGCCGGCATAGCCGGAGACGGCATTGGTGACGCCCTCGACATGCTGGAAGACCCCCTGGACTCCCCAGAAACAGCCGCCGGCGAAGACGGCCACCTCCGGGGGTGCCACCGGTTCCGCCAGCTTGTCGAGCAGAGGTGCGGGGATCGCACGCGCCTCCTCGGCGGGCGATCGGGTGGCGAGCGAGCCGGCTGCGATGGCCGCGAGCAGCGCACCCAGCGCCAAGGCCGACCGGCGCGACCACAGTGCGGCCGGCTTCGCGTCAGCTTCGTTGCTCCTGCTCATGGCTCGACCCTCCTGTCAGCCGAAGGTGAAAGCATAGGCTTGGACGCCGGGATCGAGAAAGCGGATCTCGAAGGTGCGGTCGGCGACCGTGCCGTCCTGGCGGACGAGCTGGTAGAGCCGCTGCATCGTCACGACGCCCTGCCCGTCGGCATCGACGTCGACGCCGTGGCTGGCGCCCGGCGGGGCGCCGTCGATGGTGACGCGAAAGCGCACCGGCTCGTCGCCGGCACCCGGACCGAGGACCAGATGCAGGTCGCGGGCGTGAAAACGATAGACGATGCCGCCGTCGGCGGCGTTGAGCGCGGCGTGCTCGCTGCCGATGGTCCAATCTCCCGTCAGACCCCACTCGTTCAGTCGCGGCATGCCCGCGACGTAGAGATGAGGCGCATCCGGGATGGCGCCGCCGGGCGAAACGAAGTTCTCCGCCCGCTCGTAGCCGACATAGGTCTCCGGCGACCGGACGTTGTCCATGTCCGCCGCCGCCTGCGCGCCGGAAGCGCTCACGCTGACCAGGCCGGCCGACACCCCGGTCCCGCCGGCCTCGGCCAGGAGCTGCTGGATCACCCGCTCGGACTGGTCGTACGCGCCCTCGCCGAAATGGTGATGGCGGATGCGGCCTGCCGCATCGATGAAGTAGTGCGCCGGCCAGTACCGGTTGTTGAACGCCCGCCAGATCCCGTAGTCGTTGTCGACCGCCACCGGATAGACGATGCCCAGGTCGGCGATGGCCTTCTCGACATTGCCGAGCCGCTTCTCGAAGGCGAACTCGGGCGTGTGCACGCCGATGACCACGAGGCCCTGGTCCTTGTACTTCTCGGCCCAGGCTCGGACATAGGGGATGGCCCTGAGGCAGTTGATGCAGGAATAGGTCCAGAAATCGACCAGGACCACCTTGCCCTCGAGGCTCTCGGCGGTGAGCGGCGGCGAGTTCAGCCATGCCACGGCCCCGGAAAGCGCGGGCAGCGTTCCCTCCACCGGCAGGGCCTCGGCCTGCGGCACCGGTCTCGCCTGCATCATCATGGCCGGATTGGCCGCCATCATCGCCGGGTTGGCACCCGACATGGCGGGAGCCCCGCTCATCATGGCGGGCCCATCCGACATCACCCCCGGGGGCGGCTCGCCGCCCGTCGCCGTCGAGGCGGGATCGAGCCTGTCCAGCAGGCCCTGCTCGAGGGAGGTCGTGCGGGCCAGCGAGACATTGGTCAGAAAGCCGGTGTCGAGCCCGAGGCCGATCGCCACCACGGAAGCGAGCACCGCAGCACCCAGGCCCTTTCTCACCCACTCGCCGACGCCGAGCGATCGCTTCATCGCCGCGAAGATCCGCCCGCCGATGAGAATGGCCAGCGCCAGCGAGGTCGCGGCTCCGGCGGCATAGGCGAGCAGCAGCAGGCTGGTCTCGAGATTCGCCCCCTGCAGGGCGGCACCGGTCAGGATCAGGCCCAAGACCGGGCCGGCGCAGGGCGCCCAGAGCAGGCCGGTGGCAACGCCCAACAGCACCGATCCGGCAATTCCCGTGCCGCCGGCATCGGCCGACCGCGACAGCCGCTCACCGGCGGCGACGAGCGGCCGTGTCAGCCGCTCGGCAAGCCGCGGCAGCAGCAGCGCCAGGCCGAACAGCGCCAGCAGCGCCATGGCGGCGATCCGGCCATACTGGTTGGCCGAGACCGCCCAGCCGCCCGCCACCGCCGCCAAGCTGGCGACGATGGCGAAGGTGGCCGCCATGCCGACGAGCATCGGCAGGCCGCTGCGCAGGAACGGCCTGTCGGCACGGGCGAAGACGAAGGGCAGCACCGGCAGGATGCAGGGGCTGACGATCGTCAGCACGCCGCCGAGATAGGCGAGCGCGAACAGAATCATGGCCGGTGCCTTCCCGGCCTAGGCGACGACAGACTTGAACGTCAGGGCGATGCCGTTGATGCAGTAGCGCAGGCCGGTAGGCGGCGGGCCGTCGTCGAACACATGGCCGAGATGGCCGCCGCAGCGGCTGCAATGGACCGACGTCCGCACCATGCCCCAGGACCGGTCCTCGACCGTGCCCACGGCGTCCTCGATCGGCGCCCAGAAGCTCGGCCAGCCCGTGCCGCTCTCGAACTTGGTCGTGGATGAGAACAGGTCGAGATCGCAACCGGCGCAGGCGAAGCTGCCGCGTCGATGCTCCCCGAGAAGCGGGCTGGTGAAGGGGTACTCGGTGGCACTCTGGCGCAGCACCGCATACTGATCGGACGTCAGCAGCTTGCGCCATTCCTCGTCGCTATGGGCAACCGGGAAAGCCACTGCCGTCTCCGTAGCGGCCATCCATCTCGTGGGGCCGATCGAGGCGGCCAGGGCCAGCGCCCCGCCACCCGTCAACAGACGACGCCTCGTGATCATGCCGCATCCTCCCAGGACAGACGCTCCTTAGCCAACACATCCACGGTGCATTGTATTCACTCGGATATAGCGCGGCGCACCCCCGGTTGAACATCGATGGCGACAGCGACCGCGTGGCGACGACGATTGGCCGGACGGGGCCAGCACCCGCACGATCCGCACGGCGGCGCGGTGCCGGTGGCTCAGGGCGCGGTCGCGGCGAAGAGGATGATCGCCGCAGGCACGCGTACGCCTTCGGCCGTCCGATACGGTCCGAGGCGATCCGCGATCGCCTCGCCGATCGCGGCGACGTCGTCCGGACTGCCATCGAGCTCGGCAATGATCCGCACAGCGGGGCCGATGCTGGTCATCAGCGCCGTCACCGCCTCGACGTCGCCGGGAGGCGCCAGATCGACCTCGACGACCTCGGCCGCCGGGTGGCGAAACCCGGCCTCGCGCAGGATCTCCAGCACATAGGCGCTGTCGGAGAACGCGAACGGACCCGGAGCGGTCGGCGACGTCGGTGCCGGCCGGCCGAGGCGGGCGATCGCGGCCTCGCGCGGAATCTGGAACCACGGATTGACCTCGATCGGCGCCCATGCGGCGACGTGCAGCCGCCCGCCCGGTCGAAGCGCTTTGTGCAGATTGCGGAACGCTGCCACCGGGTCGGCGAAGAACATGACGCCGAACCGGGAGATCAGCAGGTCGAAGCCGGCAGGTGTGAAGGCATGTGTCTGCGCATCCGCCTCGATAAAGGTAATGCGCGCTGCCAGCGAGGCCGGTGTCCGCTCGACGGCACGGGCGAGCAGGAGCGGCGAGATGTCGATCGCGACGGCCCGGCCTTCGGGCCCGAGGCGTGCGGCGAGATCGAGCGTGACGGCGCCGGTCCCGCAGCCGACGTCGAGGGCCCGCTCGCCCATGGCCGGAGCGGCGCGGGCGAGGAGGACGTCGTTGACCAACCCGAACGTGGTGTCGAGAACGTCCTGCAGCTCGACCCATTTCTGCCCCGGCGTCGACCGCCAGTACCGGGCCTGCTCCTCGTTGGGCTGGGCTGTTTCGGCGGATCTGCTCAATGGGCCCTCCGATCGCTGTCCGCCTCCAATAGCAGCAGGGCGGCATGGCTCCCAAAGGATCCCGGCCGCTTGCGCGCGGGCGACACTCGGCTAATGTCCGCGCCACCGTCGCCGTGCGCGACAAGATCAGGGACAAGAGGCTGAAGATGCAAAGACGCCATGTCGTGGGTCTGCTCGCCGGCGCCGCGGCCCTGGCCGGCAGCGGCGGGATCGCGCGGGCGGCGGATGTGCGGATCGCCCTGCTGGTCAAGAACCTCGGCAACCGCTTCTTCGAGGCCTGCCGCGACGGCGCCCAGGCGGCGGCCACCGAGATCGGCGGCACCGAGATCATCTATACCGCGCCCTCTGCGCCCACGGCCGAAGGCCAGATCGAGATCATCAACTCGCTGATCGCACAGCGGGTCGATGCCATCGCCATCTCGGCCAACGACACCAACGCGCTGGTGCCGGCCACCAAGCGGGCCATGGACCGCGGCATCAAGGTCATCAGCTTCGACAGCGGCATCGCGCCCGAGGGCCGCATCGTCCACATCAATGCCAGCTCGACGGCGCTGATCGGCGCCAAGCAGGTGCAGCTGATGGCGGATGCCATCGGCGGCGAGGGCGAGGTCGCCATCCTGTCGGCCGCCTCCACCATGACGAACCAGAACAACTGGATCGCCGCCATGAAGGAGGAGTGGAAGAAGCCCGAATACGCCAAGATGGTGCTGGTCGGCACGGCCTATGGCGACGACCAGCTCGACAAGAGCTATCGCGAGACTCAGGGCCTGTTCAAATCCCATCCCAACCTCAAGGGCATCATCTCGCCGACCTCGATCGGCATCAATGCGGCGGCCAAGGCCGTGGCCGATGCCGGGCTGATCGGCAAGGTCTACGTGACCGGCCTCGGCCTGCCGTCCGAGCTCAAGGGCCATGTCGAGAACGGCTCGATCAAGTCGTTCGCGATCTGGAACCCGGTCGACTTCGGCTACATCGCCGCCACGGTCAGCTCGGCGCTGGTCAAGGGCACCGCCAAGGGCGCCGAGGGCGAGGTGATAAAGGTCGGCCGGCTCGGCGAGCGCACGGTCGAGAAGGGCAACGAGATCACGATGGCCGAGCCCTTCACCTTCGACAAGTCGAACATCGCCGAGTACGCGGCGAAGTTCTGAGCGGCCGGGCGGGCGGCGCCGCTGCCCCGCCCGCCCTGTCGCTGCCTGACGACGGGTCGAGATCGCATCGCGCATGAGCCGTTTCTGGAGCCCGATCGTCCGCGAGCTGCAGCCCTACGTGGCGGGCGAGCAGCCGCAGCTCTCCGATCTGGTGAAGCTCAACACCAACGAGAGCCCCTACCCGCCCTCACCGCGCGTGGCGGCCGCCATCGCCGACGAGGTCGAGCGGCTGCGGCTCTATCCGGATCCCACGGCACGTCGGCTGCGCGAGGCGATCTCCGACCGGTACGGCGTCGGGCCGGACGAAGTCTTCGTCGGCAACGGCTCCGACGAAGTCCTGGCGCACACCTTCGTGGCGCTGCTGAAGCACGATGCGCCGCTGCTGTTCCCCGACATCACCTACAGCTTCTACCCGACCTATTGCCGGCTGTTCGGCATCGCCTTCCGCGAGGTGCCGCTCGACGGGGCGATGCGCGTCCGCGTCGAGGACTTCCGGCCGCCCTGCGGCGCCGTCATCCTGGCCAATCCCAACGCCCCCACCGGCATTGCCCTGCCGCTGGCCGAGGTCGAGCGGCTGGCGGCGGCCCGTCTCGATGCGCCGGTGGTGGTCGACGAGGCCTATGTCGACTTCGGCGGCGAGACCGCCGTTCCCCTCGTCGCACGCTTTCCCAACCTGCTGGTCGTGCAGACCTTCTCGAAGTCGCGCTCGCTCGCCGGCCTGCGCGTCGGCTTCGCCATCGGCCAGCGGCCGCTGATCGAGGCGCTGGAGCGCGTGAAGGACAGCTTCAACTCCTATCCGCTCGACCGGCTGGCGCAGGCCGGAGCCCTCGCAGCACTACGGGACGAGGCCTGGTTCGCCCTGCACCGCGACCGCATCGTCGCCAGCCGCGAGCGCTTGGCCGACGCGCTGCGCGGCCTCGGCTTCGAGGTGCTGCCCTCGGCGACGAATTTCCTGTTCGCCCGCCACCCGGCACATGCCGGCGCGGATCTGGCGCGCGCCCTGCGGCAGCGGGCGATCATCGTCCGGCATTTCGCCATGCCGCGCATCGCCGATTTCCTCCGCGTCACCGTCGGCACCGACGCCGAGTGCGACCGGCTGCTGGCGGCGCTGCGGGAGCCGCTGGCATGAGCGAGCCGGTGCTCACGCTCACCGGCGTCAGCAAGCGATTCCCCGGCGTGCTGGCGCTGGACGGCGTGGCGCTGGAGCTGCGGCCGGGCGAGGTCACGGCGCTGGTCGGCGAGAACGGTGCGGGCAAGTCGACACTGGTGAAGATTCTCACCGGCATCTACCGGCCGGACGAGGGCGAGATCGTGCTGGGCGGCCAGCGCGTCGCCTTCGAGGACCCGCTGGCGGCCTGGCGCGCCGGCATCACCGCCATCCACCAGGAGACGGTGATGTTCGACGAGCTGTCGGTGGCCGAGAACATCTTCATGGGCCACCAGCCCCGGCGCGGGCCGCTGGGCCTCGTCGACTGGCGCAGGATGCGGGAGGATTCCGCACGGATCCTGCGCACGCTCGAGGCCGAGGTCGACCCCGAGCTGCCGCTGAAGGAGCTGTCGGTCGCACAGAAGCACCTCGTCGGCATCGCCAAGGCGCTGTCGACCGAGGCGCGCATCGTCATCATGGACGAGCCGACCGCCGCCCTGTCGCAGGGCGAGATCGCCGACCTGTTCCGCATCGTCCGCCAGCTTCAGGCGGCCGGCAAGGCGATCCTGTTCATCAGCCACAAGTTCGAGGAGATCTTCGCCATCGCCGACCGCTGGGCGGTGTTCCGCGACGGCAGGCTCGTGGGTGCCGGCGCCATCGGCGAGACCAGCCGCGACGCCCTGGTGGCGCTGATGGTCGGTCGCCAGCTCGACCAGGTCTTCCCCAAGCGCGAGGTGCCGGTCGGCGACATCGTGCTCGAGGTCGAGGGCCTGTCCTACGGCCGCGAGTTCGCCGACGTCTCGTTCTCGCTGCGCAAGGGCGAGATCCTGGGCTTCTACGGGCTCGTAGGCGCCGGCCGCAGCGAGGTCATGCAGGTGCTGTTCGGCATCAATCCGCTCGATCGCGGCCGGATCAGGCTGAACGGCCAGGCGCTCAGCGTCGCCAGCCCCGCCGACGCCATCCGCGCCGGCATCGCCTACGTGCCGGAGGATCGCCAGCTGCAGGGCGCGATCCTGGCGATGTCGATCAAGGACAACGTCACCCTGCCGACGCTGGAGCGCACCAATGGCGGCCTGCTGATCCACGAGCAGCGCGAGCTGGCGATGACCCGGCGCTACGGCGAGCGGCTGGCCGTGAAGGCCGCCGCCTGGGACCAGCATGTCGAGACGCTCTCGGGCGGCAACCAGCAGAAGGTGGTGATCGCCCGCTGGCTCGCCACCGAGCCGAAGGTGATGATCCTCGACGAGCCGACCAAGGGCATCGACGTCGGCAGCAAGGCTGCCGTCCACGACTTCATGGGCGAACTGGTCGAGGCCGGTCTCGCCGTCATCCTCGTCTCCTCGGAGCTGCCCGAGGTCATGGGCATGTCGGACCGGATCATGGTGATGCATCGCGGCCGGCTGGTGCGCGAGCTGTCGCGCGCCGAGGCCACCCCGGAGAACATCGTCACCGCCGCCACGGGAGGGCATTGAGCCGTGCCGGCCATCCTCAAGAAGCGCGAGGCGGCGCTGGCCGGCCTGATCCTGCTGCTGCTGCTGAGCGTCGGCCTGCGGGCACCGGTGTTCCTGTCCGTCGGCAGCCTGACCGGCGTGCTCAGCGATTCCGCCGTGCTGGTGATGATGGCCCTGGGCCAGATGACCGTGCTGCTGACCCGCGGCATCGACCTGTCGGTCGCCTCCACCCTCGCCTGCGCCGGCATGGCCGTGGCGCTGCTGGGCCAGGCCTGGCCCGGCATGCCGGTTCCCCTGACCATGCTGCTCTCGACGCTCGTCGGCATCGGCCTGGGCGGCATCAATGGCTGGCTGATCGCCGGGCTGCGCATCCCGCCCATCGTCGTCACCCTGGGCACGCTCAGCGTCTATCGCGGCATGATCTACATCCTGAGCCGGGGAGCCTGGGTGTCGTCGGACGAGATGGCGCCGCAGTTCCTGGCCTTCCCCAACCTCGCCTTCCTCGGCCTCACCACCCTGGTCTGGGCGGCGGCCATCGTCGTGCTGCTGGCCTGGCTGGTGCTCGGCCACACCGCCTTCGGCCGCTCGCTCTATGCCCTGGGCGGCAACCCGACGGCGGCGCGCTATGCCGGCGTGCGGGTGCAGCGGGTCGAGCTGTCGGCCTACATGATCTCGGGCGGCATCGCCGGCTTCTGCGGCTACTTGTGGGTGGCGCGCTACGCCATCGCCTCGACCGAGGTGGCGCTGGGCCTTGAGCTGACGGTGATCGCCGCCTGCGTCATCGGCGGCATCAGCATCGCCGGCGGCATCGGCAGCGTCGCCGGCTGCGTGCTGGGGGCGCTGTTCCTCGGCATCATCGGCAACGCCCTGCCGGTGATCCAGGTCTCGCCGTTCTGGCAGATGGCGATCTCGGGCGCCATCATCCTGATCGCCGTCGTCGTCAACGCCCGCGAGCAGCGCCGCGGCGGCAAGCAGATCCTGCCCGTCGAGAGCGAAAGGGCCGCGGCGTGACTCCGATCGAGGGCTCGGGCAGCCGCTACACCACCGTCGACCGGCTGCCCCGCTCCCCGGCCGAGCGCATCCTGCGCTGGGAGAGCCTGCTGGTCCTGCTGCTGATCGCGGTCTTCGTCGTCAACAGCTGGCTGTCGCCCTACTTCCTCGATCCCTACAATCTGTTCGACGCCACCTTCAATTTCAGCGAGAAGGCGATGCTGGCACTGTCGATGGCGCTGCTCATCGTCGTGCGCGACATCGACCTGTCGGTGGCCTCGATCATCGCCGTGGCCTCGGTGTTCATGGGCATGGCGGCCGAGGCCGGCGCCGGCACCGCCCTCCTCGTCCCGCTGGGCATCGCCATCGGGGTCGCCGCCGGTGCCTTCAACGGTGCGCTGGTCACCGGCATCGGGCTGCCGGCCATCGTCGTCACCATCGGCACCATGTCGCTGTTCCGCGGCATCGCCTACGTCGTGCTGGGCGATCAGGCCTACACCAGCTACCCGGCCGGCTTCGACGTCTTCGGCCAGGGCTATGCCTGGGGCATGGTGCCCTACGAGCTGATCCTGTTCGTGCTGCTGGCGGCCCTGTTCGCCTTCGTGCTGCACCGGACGGTGATCGGCCGCCGGCTGCTCGCCATGGGCTCGAATCCGCTGGCGGCGAAATTCTCCGGCATCGGCGTCGACCGTCACCGCTTCTGGCTGTTCGTGCTGAACGGCGCCATGGCCGGCCTCGTGGCGGTGCTGCTGACCTCACGCATCGGCAGCACCAGGCCCAACATCGCGGTCGGCTGGGAGCTGGAGGTCGTGACGATGGTGGTGCTGGGCGGCGTCAGCATCGCCGGCGGCTCGGGCACCATCCTGGGCGTCGTGCTGGCCGTGCTGGTGCTGGGCTTCGTCACCTTCGGCCTGGCGCTGGTCAACGTGCCGGGCATCGTCATGAGCGTCTTCACCGGCTGCCTGCTGATCGCCGCCATCGCCGTGCCGATCCTGGTGCGGCGGTTGATCGCCAGGGGCTGAGCCGCCGCTTGCGCCGGCGCATCGACTGGACCATCTCTAGAGTCCAGCGCATGGAGCAGCGCCAGATGTTCATCCAGACCGAGCCCACGCCGAATCCGGCGACCCTCAAGTTCCTGCCCGGGCAGGCCGTCATGCCGCGCGGCGTCGCCGAGTTCACCGATCCCGACGAGGCCGAGCGCCTGTCGCCGCTGGCGCGGCGCATCTTCGCCGTCGAGGGCGTGGCGGGCGTCTATCTCGGCAGCGACTTCATCAGCGTCACCAAGTCCGACGCCGTCGACTGGTACGCCATGAAGCCGGCGGTGCTCGGCGCCATCATGGAGCACTACCTCTCGGGCGAGCCGGTGGCGGCCCCCGAGGCGGCGCTGTCGGTCGACGGCGAGACCGAGGGCGAGGACGACCCCACGGTCAGGCAGATCAAGGAGCTGATCGACAGCCGCGTCAGGCCGGCGGTCGCCCGGGACGGCGGCGACATCGTCTTCCACGGCTTCGACCGCGGCGTGGTCTACCTGCACATGCGCGGCGCCTGCTCGGGCTGCCCCAGCTCGATCGTGACGCTGAAGAACGGCATCGAGAACCTGCTGAAGTACTACGTCCCCGACGTGGTCGAGGTGCGCGCGGTCTCCTGAGGCCGCCGCCCGGGCCTTCGGTGCGCATCCTGGCGATGGACACGGCGACCGCCCGCTGCTCGGTGGCCGCCTGCGATGGTCGGTCGCCTGTGGCGTCGCTGAGCGAGCGCCTGGGCACCGGCCATGCCGAGCGGCTGGTGCCGATGCTGGCCGAAGTCATGGCCGGGGCCAGCTGGTCTTTCGACGAGGTCGAGCTGGTCGCGGTCACGCTCGGTCCCGGCAGCTTCACCGGCATCCGTGCCGGCGTCGCCGCCGCCCGGGCCTTGGCGCTGGCGACCGGAAGGCCGGCAATGGGCGTGTCCACCCTCGAGGCGATGTCGGCGGCGGTGGAGGATCGCCGTTCGCGCACTTGTGTCCTGCGTGGCCGCCAGGGCACGGTATATGCCCAGCGTTTCGCCGTCGGCGGATTGCCCGTGACCCAGGCCGCCATTATGCCGGAGAATGAGCTGGCCGGGCTGGTCGGAGCAGGCGACGTCGTCCTGACCGATGGGGCCCTGGGCCTGGAGGGTGCCATAGAGGTGAGCATCGACGGAACGGCCGTCGCACGCGCCGCCCTGGCGCGCATCGGCCGTGGCGAGCGCCCGGCCGATGGCACGGCGTTGCGTCCGCTCTACATGCGCGATTCCGGGGCCAGGATCGGTGCCGGCCGCCCCCTCGTGGGTGCCGCCTGACCATGCTGGGGCTGCCCCGACCGAGCAGCGTCAGCATCCGCAATATCGGTCCCTTTGATCTCGGCCGCCTGGCCCGCCTGCACCGCAGCTGCTTCGAGGAGGCCTGGAGCCGGGCCGACCTCGCCCATCTCCTGGCGATTCCCGGCGGCTTCGGCCTGATCGCCAGGGTCTATGACGGCGGCCTCGCCGGCCTCGACGGCATGCGCGGCGTCGGCTTCGCGCTCTGCCGGGTGGTACGCGACGAGAGCGAGCTCCTGTCGATCGGCGTGATGCCGGCCTATCGCAAGCGCGGCGTGGCCAGGGCACTGCTACGCGCCAGCATGGAGCGCTGCCTGCGCAGCGGCGCCGACAACATGTTCCTGGAGGTGGCGATCGACAATCCGGCGGCCCAGCAGCTCTATGACGAGGCCGGGTTCGAGCGCGTCGGCAGCCGTCCCGACTACTACCAGCGCGCCGACGGCAGCCGCGTCACCGCCTACACGATGCGCTCGCACTTGGTCGCCACGACCGGTCGGCGGGAGCTCAGCGTGCAGGCTGCCAGCGATCTCGGCTCGGGCGGCTGATCGGGCGCCACTATTTCGTGGCGTCCGCCGCCCCGCTCACCTTCGTCTGATCACGAGCTCATAGACACCGCCTTCGAGCGGGGTCAGCGACAACACCTCGTGGCCGTGATCGCGCACCGCCCGTGGCACATTGTCGACCGGCTCGCTCCCCCGCAGCCTAATATTGGCCGTCTGCCCCGGTACCATTCGTTCGAGCAACAGCTTGGTCCGCACGAAGGTCATCGGACAGACCTCAGCGCAGATGTCGAGCTCGAAGTCCGCTACGCCCACGCTACTTGACTCGCTTCTTCGGTTTCCCGACGATATCGCTTGCCGACGTCGGCCTGCATAATATATGCAGCCGCGCACGTCGAGTTGCATGCGGTAAAGGGGCAAAGAACCAGATGAGTGAAAAAATCAGCCAGAACGAGCTGCTGTCGCTGACGACGGAGATTGTCGCGTCGCACCTGTCGAACAACGTGGTGGCGGTCGGCGACATCCCGCAGCTGATCAAGCTCGTGTACTCCACCCTGTCGAACCAGGGTGTCGAGGAGGAGCCCGAGGCGCCCGAGAAGCCGCAGCCGGCGGTGCCGATCAAGAAGTCGGTGATGTCCGACTACATCGTCTGCCTGGAGGACGGCAAGAAGCTGAAGATGCTGAAGCGCCACCTCAAGACCCGCTACAACATGACGCCCGAGGACTACCGCAAGCGGTGGGGTCTCGCCGACGACTACCCGATGGTGGCGCCGGCCTATGCCGAGCAGCGCAGCTCGCTCGCCAAGAAGATCGGCCTCGGCACCAAGCCGCGCGCCCGCGGCCGCCGCGGCTGATCGGCGATCGCGACAGACCTCGTTCTGATTTTTCGTGGCGAACTGGACCCGCCGGGCAACCGGCGGGTCTTGCGTTCGGGGCCGTGCCGCCCCTAGATTCGGCGATGAGGCAACGTCGGTCAGAGGTAACGTCACTGTCATTTCTTGCGATGCATCGCACCCGCGCCGGGTCGGGCCTCGATGAGAAGGCCGGTTCGGCACGCCCCGTGACGACAGCGACCCCACGGCCCTGACCTTGTCCAAGTCCGTCTATATCAAGACGTATGGCTGCCAGATGAACGTCTACGATTCCGATCGTATGGCGTCGCTGCTGGCCGTGCACGGCTATGCCCGCGCCGAGGCGCCGGAGGATGCCGACCTCGTCGTGCTCAACACCTGTCACATCCGCGAGAAGGCCGCCGAGAAGGTCTATTCGGACCTCGGGCGGCTGCGCCGGCTGCGCGACGACAGGGCCGAGGCCGGCGGCGGCGACATGCTGCTGGCGGTGGCCGGCTGCGTCGCCCAGGCCGAGGGCGAGCTGATCGCCGAGCGCGCGCCCTTCGTCGACCTCGTCGTCGGCCCGCAGGCCTATCACCGATTGCCCGAGCTGCTGGCGAGGCGCCGGCGCGCCGCCGGTACCGTCGTCGACACCGACTTCCCGCCGGAGAGCAAGTTCGACGAGCTGCCGGTTCCCGAGGGGCCGAGTGCCGTGTCGGCCTTCCTCACCATCCAGGAAGGCTGCGACAAGTTCTGCACCTTCTGCGTCGTACCCTACACCCGCGGCATGGAGACCAGCCGTCCGGCCCGCGCCGTGCTCGACGAGGCCCGGCGCCTGGTCGAGCACGGCGCCCGCGAGCTGACCCTGCTCGGCCAGAACGTCAACGCCTATCACGGCGACGGCCCAGACGGCGGCGTCTGGGGGCTGGGCCGGCTGATCCGCGCGCTCGCCGAGCTGCCCGGGCTCTGCCGCATCCGCTACACGACGTCGCACCCCAACGATGTCGACGACGAGCTGGTCGTCGCCCACCGCGACGTGCCCGAGCTGATGCCGTTCCTGCACCTGCCGGTGCAGTCGGGCTCGGACACGGTGCTGGCGGCCATGAACCGCCGCTACACCGCGGAGGATTTCCGCCGCGTCGTCGGCCGCCTGCGCGAGGCGCGGCCGGATCTGGCGCTCTCCTCCGACTTCATCGTCGGCTTCCCCGGCGAGGGCGACGCCGACTTCGCCGCCACCATGGCGCTGGTGCGCGAGATCGGCTTCGCCCAGTCCTTCTCCTTCAAGTACAGCCCGCGCCCCGGCACGCCGGGTGCCGTGATGCCGCGGCAGGTCAAGGCCTCGGTGCGCGAGCAGCGGCTGGCCGAGCTGCAGGACCTGCTGGACGCCCAGTCGGCCGAGTTCAACCGCCGCACCGTCGGGCTCACCGTGCCCGTCCTGCTGGAGCGGCCCGGCCGGCATCCGGGCCAGCTCGTCGGCCGCACCCCCTGGCTGCAGGCGGTGCATCTCGACGCCGGCGGTCATGAAATCGGCGACATGGTCGATGTAGAGATCACCGCCTGCCATCCGCACAGCCTCGCCGGCAGGTCGCCGGCCTTCGGCCTGGAGATGCCCGCCTGAAGACCCTCGCCTCCGTCTCCGTCCAGCCGGCCTCGAGCCAACGGGTCAGCTTCGACGACAACGCCATCTGCGCCCTCCTCTTCGGCCAGCACCACGTCAATCTGGCGCGGATCGAGCAGAAGCTGCCGGTGAGCATCGTGGCGCGCGGCAACGAGGTGACGATCCAGGGTGACACGGATGCCGACGTCAGGCTGGCCGCCGACACGCTCGAGAGCCTCTACGGCCAGCTCCGCAGCGGCCGCGACGTCGGCCGCGAGGAGGTCGACGCCGCGCTGAAGCTGCTGGCCCATGGCGGCGGCGCCAAGGCGCTCGACCTGCAGGTCCGCACCGAGCGCAAGCTGGTGGCGCCGCGCTCGCCCAACCAGGCCGCCTACCTGCGCGCCATCGACCGCCACGACCTCGTGTTCGCGCTCGGGCCCGCCGGCACCGGCAAGACCTATCTGGCCGTCGCCTCGGCGGTGTCGCTGCTGCGCCAGCGCAAGGTCGACCGGCTGATCCTGTCGCGGCCGGCGGTCGAGGCCGGCGAGAAACTGGGCTTCCTGCCGGGCGACCTGCGCGAGAAGGTCGACCCCTATCTGCGGCCGCTCTACGACGCCCTGCAGGACATGCTGCCCGAGGGCAAGCTCGAGCAGCGCATCGAGACCGGCCTGATCGAGATAGCACCGCTGGCCTACATGCGCGGCCGCACGCTCAGCAACGCGGTCGTCATCCTCGACGAGGCCCAGAACACCACGCCTTCGCAGATGAAGATGTTCCTGACGCGGCTCGGCGAGAATTCGCGCATGGTGGTCACGGGCGATCCGACCCAGACCGACCTGCCGCCGGGCATGCCGTCGGGCCTGGCAGATGCCGTGGACAAGCTCGAGGGCGTGCCCGGCATCGGTGTCGTGCGCTTCGACCAGGGGGACATCGTCCGCCATCCCCTGGTCAGCGAGATCATCCACGCCTACGAGGCCGCGCGGCGGCCGCAGGGCTGAGGAAGGAGAGAAGGCCGGGCGGCCGGGCGGGCCGCCTTTCCGAACAGATGGAAAGCGACAGTATAACTAGGATCCAGGTGTCGGTTGAGGCCGGCGCCTGGTCTGAAAGGCTGAGCGGGCTGGAACGGCTCTGCGAGGCCACCGTGGCAGCCGTGCTGGCCGCCGAGGCGGAGACGCTGAGCGGTCCACCCGAGGTCAGCGTGCTGCTCACCGACGATGCCCGCATCCGCGAGCTGAACCGGATCTGGCGCGACAGGGACAGGGCCACCAACGTCCTGTCCTTCCCGGCACTGGACGAGGATCTGCCGCCGGCGCCGCCGGGCGAGCCCGTGCTCCTGGGCGACGTCGTGCTGGCGTTCGAGACCGTCGAGCAGGAGGCGCGGGACGAGGGCAGGCCGCTGTCGGACCACGTGGCCCACCTGCTGGTCCACGGCACCCTGCACCTCCTGGGCCATGATCACGAGGACCCGGCCGAGGCCGAGGCCATGGAGCGGCGCGAGGCCGGGATCCTGGCCGGGCTCGGCGTGCCCGACCCCTATGGCGGGGAGCTCGCGGCATGAAGCAGCTGGCCCGCAAGGAGCAGGAGAACCCCGGCTTCGTCGAGGCGCTGATGCGCCGGCTGCGCGGCATGGCAGGCCGGCCCGAGACCGATGGCGGCCTGCGCGAGCAGCTCGAGGAGCTGATCGAGGAGGCCGAGGAGGGCGACACGCCGCAGCTGCACGAGGACGAGCGCGAGCTGCTGCTCAAGGCGCTGGCGTTCGGAGAGCTGCGCGTCGACGACGTCATGGTGCCGCGAGCCGACATCAAGGGCGTGCCCGAGACCGCCACCCTGCCGGAGCTGGTGGCGGCGCTGCGCGCCGCCGGCCACAGCCGGCTGGTGATCTACCGCGGCTCGCTCGACGATGTGCAGGGCATGATCGGCGTCAAGGATCTGCTGGGCTACTGGGGCAAGGGCGACGGCTTCGTGCTGGCCGACGTCATGCGGCCGGTGCTGGTGGTGCCGCCGTCGATGCGCGTGCTCGAGCTCCTGCTGGAGATGCGCGACAAGCGGCTGCAGATGGCCGTGGTGGTCGACGAGTTCGGCGGCACCGACGGCCTCGTCACCCTCGAGGATCTCGTCGAGGAGCTGGTCGGCGAGCTGCAGGACGAGCACGAGAAGGCCAAGCCGCCGCAGATCGTCCGCAACGCCGACGGCACCATCGACGTCGATGCCCGCGCCTATCTCGAGGATCTGCAGGACGAGCTGGGGCTCGAGCTGGTGAACGAGGAGGACGAGGACGAGGCCGACACGCTGGGCGGCCTGATCTTCACCCTGCTCGACCGCGTCCCGGCCAAGGGCGAGGTGGTCGAGCATCCGGGAGGGCTCGAGCTCGAGGTGATCGAGGCCGACCCGCGGCGGGTCAAGCGCGTGCGCATCCATCGCGCCAAGGGCTCCGGCACCGCCAATGGCGGCCGGATCGCGGGCGAGCCCTGAGCCGGCTCCTGCCGTCCGCGCGCGCGCTCGGTCCGGTCGGGCGCCTGCTGGCCGCCTTCTGCACCGGCGTGCTGGCGGCGGCTGCGCTGCCGCCGATCCACGCCCTGCCGGCGCTGCTGGCCTTCGCCGTGCTGCTGCTGCTGGTCCGGCGCACGCCCTCGCGGCCCGGCGCCTTCCTGGTCGGCTGGGGATTCGGCTTCGGCTGGTTCCTGGCCGGCCTCTACTGGGTCGGCATCGCCTTCTACGCCGACGCCGAGCGCTTCGGCTCGCTGGCGGTGCCGGCGGTGCTGGCACTGGCGGCGTTCCTCGCCATCCTGCCCGGCCTCGCCTGCCTCGCCGTCAGCTGGCGGCGATGGACCAGCGTCCGCGCCCAGGCGCTGGCGCTGGCGGTGGCCTGGATTGTGACCGAAATCGCCCGCGGAGGCCTGGGCCTGCGCTTCCCGTGGAATCCTGTGGCGATCGTCTGGGCCGGCTCGGACGCGATGCTGCAGAGCGTCGCCTGGATAGGCCAGTGGGGCCTGGGCCTCGTCACGGTGGCGGCCGCCACCCTGTTCGCCGCCGTCGTCGACGGCCACGGCGCGCGGCGCTGGATCTTTCCCGGCATCGGCGTGGCGGTCCTGGGGCTGCTGCTGGGTGCCGGCGTCTTCCGGCTGTCCGGCAGCCACGACCTCGCCGCCCAGCCGGTCGACCTGCGCATCGTGCAGGCCAATATCTCCCAGGACATGAAGTGGGCCGATGCCAGGCGCGCCGAGTGGCTGCGCCGCCATCTCGAGCTGACGGTGCGGCCCGAGACGGCCGAGCCCGACGCCGTAATCTGGCCCGAGACGGCCGTGCCCTACCAGCTCGAGCGCGACGCCAACGCCCGCGCGGCACTGGCCTCCGTGGCGCCCTCCGGCGGCTACGTGCTGGCCGGTGGCAACCGCTACGACCTCGACCTCGAGCCGCCCACCGCCAACAACAGCCTGTTCGCCGTCGACGGCGAGGGCAGGATCGACGGCCGCTACGACAAGGTCGACCTGGTGCCGTTCGGCGAGTTCCTGCCGTTCCGGCCGGTGCTGTCGCTGATCGGCCTGCGCAAGGTCACCGAAGGCACGCTCGACTTCGTCGCGGGTCCAGGCCGAGTGACGATGGCGCTGCCCGGCCTGCCGTCCTTCAGCCCGCTGATCTGCTACGAGGCGATCTTCCCGACCGACGCCGCCCCGCTCGACCCCCGGCCGAGCTGGCTGCTGAACGTCACCAACGATGCCTGGTTCGGCAAGAGCAGCGGTCCCTACCAGCACCTCGCCATGGCCCGGCTGCGCGCCATCGAGGAAGGCCTGCCGCTGGTCCGTGCCGCCAACACCGGCGTCTCGGCGGTGATCGACGCCTATGGTCGCGTCGCCGCCAGCCTGCCCCTGGGCCAGGCCGGCGTGCTCGACACGAGCCTGCCGGGAGCCCTGGCGGCGGCGCCGCCGATCCGTCGCTGGCACGCGTTGATCACCGTCGGCCTGATGCTGCTGACGATCGGCACTAGCCTCTGGGTTGAGAGGCGGGCAAACTGGCAGGCGCAGCACAGCCGCTACAGCGGGCTGTGGCGCTGAGTTCCCGGACCCTTGGCGAGGCCGATGCCGGAAGCCCCCAAACCCGTCGACCTGCATGTCGGCCGCCGCCTGCGCCTGCGGCGGGGTCTCGTCGGCATGAGCCAGGAGCGGCTGGCCGAGCTGCTGGGCATCACCTACCAGCAGGTGCAGAAGTACGAGCGTGGCGCCAACCGCATCGGCTCGAGCCGGCTGCACGACATCGCCCGCATCCTCGACGTGCCGGTGGCTTGGTTCTTCGACGAGATGCCGGAGCCGGCCGTCCCCGGCCTCGCCGAGGATGCGCCGGCCGGGTTCGTCTTCGACATGGCCGACGCGCCGCGCGTCGAGCCACCCGGCGGCGACGCCGCGACGTTCGGCCGCGAGACCCTGGAGATGGTGCGCGCCTTCAACCGCATCTCCGATCCGATCGTCCGCCGCCGGCTGTTCGAGCTGGCCAAGGCGCTGGCGGCCGTCGAGTGGCGGCCCGACGGCGATGCCGCGGGCAGCGACCTTGACCCTGCAGGGGGTGGCTCGTAAACACCTTGCGCCCGGCGCGCGAGCCGTTCTCGTACGACGCGATGGCGTGCGCCCAATACCGGAGGAGACACAGCCTGATGGCCGTCTCGGACTATCTGTTCACGAGCGAGTCGGTGTCCGAGGGGCATCCCGACAAGGTGTGCGACCGGATCTCGGACGAGATCGTCGACCTCTATCTCGGTGAGTATCCCGAGGCGCGCGTCGCCTGCGAGACCCTCGCCACTACCAACCGCGTGGTCATCGCCGGCGAGGTGCGCCCGGGCCCAGACAGCAGGATCACGCCGGACGCCATCGAGCAGGCGGCGCGCAAGGCCATCAAGGACATCGGCTACGCCCAGGACGGCTTCCACTGGCAGAAGGCCAGGGTCGAGGTGCTGCTGCACCAGCAGTCGGCCGACATCGCCCGCGGCGTCGACGCCGGCGAGCAGAAGGACGAGGGTGCGGGCGACCAGGGCATCATGTTCGGCTATGCGACGAACGAGACGCCCGAGCTGATGCCGGCGCCGATCCTCTATGCCCACGAGCTGCTTCGGCGCCTCGCCGTGGACCGCCACAGCGGCAAGCTCAGCCAGCTCGGCCCCGACGCCAAGAGCCAGTTCACCCTGCGCTATGTCGGCGGCAAGCCGGTGGGCGTCACCTCCGTCGTCCTCTCGACCCAGCACGTCGAGGGCGTGACACCGGCCGACGTCAAGGAGATCGTCCGCCCTTACGTCGCCGAGGTGCTGCCCGAGGGCTGGGAGATTCCCGAGGCCGAGTTCTACGTCAACCCGACCGGCAACTTCGTCATCGGCGGCCCCGACGGCGATGCCGGCCTCACCGGCCGCAAGATCATCGTCGACACCTATGGCGGCGCCGCACCCCACGGCGGCGGCGCCTTCTCGGGCAAGGATCCCACCAAGGTCGACCGCTCGGCCGCCTATGCCGCGCGCTACGTCGCCAAGAACGTTGTGGCCGCTGGCCTCGCCGACCGCTGCGTCATCCAGCTCGCCTATGCCATCGGCGTGTCGAAGCCGCTGTCGATCTATGTCGACACCTACGGAACGGCCAGGATCGACGAGGCGCGGCTGGGCAAGCTCCTGAACGAGGTGGTGAACCTGAGCCCGCGCGGCATCCGCCAGATGCTGAAGCTCAACCGGCCGATCTACGCTCGCACCTCGGCCTACGGCCATTTCGGCCGCACGCCCGACGCCGAGGGCGGCTTCTCCTGGGAGCGCACCGACCTCGTCGACGAGCTGCGCCGCCATTTCAACTGACGACTCGACGGGCCGGCGCCGCCAGGTCTGGGGGCGCCGGCACGGGCCGCGGCTGCGGCCGGGCCGGCAGGCCCTGCTGGATACCAGGCTCCCTTCCCTCGCCATCTCGCTTCCGGAATCCGGCCGGCTGGATCCGGCGCACCTGTTCGCTGCGCCACGGGACATCTGGCTGGAGATCGGCTTCGGCGGCGGCGAGCACCTGGCGACGCTGGCGGAGCGCCATCGCGATGTCGGCTTCATCGGCGTCGAGCCGTTCGTCAACGGTGTGGCGCGCCTGCTGTCGCTGGCCGAGGCTAGGGGCCTCGACAATCTCCGCATCCTGAACGACGACGCCCGTCTGCTGCTGAAGGCGCTGCCCGACGCCTCGATCGGCCGGGCCTTCGTGCTGTTCCCCGATCCCTGGCCGAAGCTGCGCCACCACAAGCGCCGCATCGTCAACCCCGACACGGTGGCCGATCTGGCCCGCATCCTGCGCCCCGGTGCCGAGCTGCGCCTCGCCACCGACGACGCCGACTATGCGCGCGCCATGCTGGAGACCGTGCTGGCCGAGCGGCACTTCGCCTGGCTGGCCGAGCGTTCGGCCGACTGGCTGGTGCGGCCCGACGACTGGCCGCCGACGCGCTACGAGGAAAAAGCCCTGGCTGCCGGCCGCCGCCCCGTCTACCTGCGCTTCGCCCGCGCCGGCTGAGACGGCGGCGCCGTCGAGCCGCGCACCACCAGCTCAGTCGGCAACGGAGCCGGTGGCGGCTCGGCCGTGCCCAGCAGGATGGCTGCGGCGAGCCTGCCCTTCTCGACCAGCGGCTGGCGCACGGTGGTGAGCGGCGGCGTCAGGTCCCCGGCCATCGGAATGTCGTCGAAGCCCACCACCGAAAGATCACCCGGCACGGTGAGGCCCAGCTGCTGGGCGGCGCGCAGCACGCCGATCGCCAGCACGTCGGACATGGCGAGGATCGCCGTCGGCCGCTGCCGGCGCCTCAGGAGCCGCAGCGCCACCGCCTCGGCCGCGGCCGGGTCGTTCTCCGGCTCCTCGGCGACGCGCAGGGCCTGCGGATCCAGCCCCGCCTCCACCATCGCCCGGCGGTAGCCCGCCAGCCGGTCGCGCACCGGCTTGAATCGGGCGAGGCGGCGGGCATCGCGGTTGAGCTCGCGCTCGCTCGCCAAGGCGATCACTGCGAGATCGCGGTGGCCCTGGCCGATCAGGTGGCGGGCGGCCGCCTCGGCACCGCCGATATCGTCGATCGTCACCACCCGGCCGAAGGCGAAGCGGTCGAGATCGACGCCCACGGCCGGCAGGCCGCGCGCCGCCAGCGCCTCCATCACCGGCGAGTCCTCCTCGTGACAGTAGACGAGGAAGCCGTCGACCACGGCCTCGCGCACCCGTGCGGCCATGGCGCCCGGCGCGTCGGCCGGCAGGATCAGCACGCCGGTGCGCGAGGCCTCGCAGGCGGCAGCCACGCCCTGCAGCAGCGCGATCGCCACGGGGTCGGTGAAAAGGTAGGGCAGCGGATCCGAGAACACGATGCCGATGGTGTTGGTGCGGCCGGTGCGCAGGACCCGCGCCACCGGGTTGGGCCCGGCATAGCCCAGATCCTCGGCGACGCCGAGGATCCGCTGGCGCAGCTCGGCCGAGAGCTGGTCCGGCCGGTTGAAGGCGTTGGAGATCGTGGTGCGCGAGACCCCTGCCCTGCGCGCCACGTCGAGCAGGGTGATGGCGCGCCCGTGCGTCGAGGACATGCGCCATCAAGGACGCGGCGGCGGATCGCTGGCAAGGCACCTTGATCGATCCAGATGCCGACACCATCTACTGAATGCATCCAGAACAGGATCCCCGCCATGCTACGGACATTGCTCACCAGCCTGCGCACCCGCTGCCGGCTCGCCCGCCTGTCGGACCGTCTGCTGCGCGACATCGGCATCGAGCCGGCACGGGTTCGGCCAGCGGCCTGCGGGCCCTCGCCGCTCGTGCCGCAGCCGGCCCTACTGTGGCAGCTGAGGGATCCGCCGGCGGCCGCGCCCACCGAGCCGGAAGGCCAAGAACCGCGCCGTTCATGGTGGATTATTCACTTGCGCGCCCTGGAGACACGTCCCATATAGCGGCCACTCCTCATCGACGAGCGTCGTCGGAGAGTGGGCTTGTGCCCGCTCCCCATTGGCGTGCTCGCAAGCCAGGGACCGCTTCCTTCAGCAAGATTGCCGAGCTGATCGAGCCGACGCTTCGGGACATGGGTTTCGAGCTCGTGACCGTGCGCTTCATGAAGGGCGCGCGCAGCAGCACGCTCCAGGTGATGGCCGAGCCGCAGGATCGCTCGCGGCAGATGACGGTCGAGGATTGCGCCGAGATCAGCCATGCGGTGTCGGCGGTGCTCGATGTCGCCGACCCCATCGCCGGTGCCTATCGGCTGGAGATCAGCTCGCCGGGCCTCGACCGGCCGCTGGTCAGGGCCGCCGACTACGAGCGTTTCGTCGGGCATCCGGCCAGGATCGAGCTGAGCGAGGCGATCGACGTCGAGGGCAGGAAGCGCTTCCAGGGCAGGCTTGCGGGCATCGAGGGCGATGAGGTGCTGATCGACGTCGAGGGCGAGCGGCGACGCTTCCCATTGGCGCGGATCGGCAAGGCCAGGCTCCTGCTGAGCGAGCAGGTGCTGGGCGGCGGTCGCGGGCGCAAGCCCGGCAAGCGGCGAGCTTGAGGGACGGGGGCTGATGGACGCAGGGATGTCGCTCGGACGAGCCGAGCTGTTGCGGATCGCGGAGACGGTGGCCCAGGAGAAGGGCATCAGCGCCGGCGAGGTCCTCGACGCCATGGAGCAGGCGGTGCAGACCGCCGCCCGCCGCAAGTACGGCCAGGAGCACGAGATCGTCGCCGAGATCGACCGCAAGACCGGCGACATCCGCATCTACCGCGAGCTCGAGATCGCCGAGAACGTCGAGGACTACACCAAGCAGATGTCGCTCGAGGACGCCCAGGCCCACAACCCGGCGGCCCAGGTCGGCGACCACTATCTCGAGCCCCTGCCGCCGATCGACCTCGGCCGCATCGCGGCGCAGAGCGCCAAGCAGGTCATCGTCCAGAAGGTCCGCGAGTACGAGCGCGAGCGCCAGTACAACGAGTTCAAGGACCGCATCGGCGAGATCGTCGTCGGCGAGGTCAAGCGCATGGAGCACGGCAACGTGCTCATCGACCTCGGCAAGGGCGAGGCGGTGGTGCGCCGCGACGAGCTGATCCCGCGCGAGACCTTCCGCAACAAGGACCGCATCCGCGCCTACGTCTACGACGTCCGCCACGAGACCCGCGGGCCGCAGATCTTCCTGTCGCGGACCCATCCGCAGTTCATGGCCAAGCTGTTCGAACAGGAAGTCCCCGAGATCTACGACAGCATCATCGAGATCAAGTCGGTGGCGCGCGACCCCGGCAGCCGTGCCAAGATCGCGGTGGTCTCCAAGGATTCCAGCATCGACCCGGTGGGCGCCTGCGTCGGCATGCGCGGCAGCCGCGTGCAGGCCGTGGTGCAGGAGCTGGCGGGCGAGAAGGTCGACATCATCCCCTGGTCGGGCGATCCGGCGACCTTCGTCGTCAACGCCCTGGCGCCGGCCGAGGTCTCGAAGGTGGTGCTCGATCCCGACAACAAGCGGATCGAGGTCATCGTCCCCGACCACATGCAGCACATCGCCATCGGCCGGCGTGGCCAGAACGTGCGGCTGGCGTCGCAGCTCACCGGCTGGGACATCGACATCGTCTCGGAGAGCGAGGACAGCGAGCGCCGCAACCGCGAGTTCCGCGAGCTGACCGAGCTGTTCCTCAACGAGCTGAACGTCGAGGAGGTCATCGCCCAGCTGCTGGTCACCGAGGGCTTCTCCTCGATCGAGGAGCTGGCGCAGGCCGAGATCGAGGAGCTGGCGCAGATCCAGGGCTTCGACGAGGAGATCGGCGCGGCCCTGAAAGAGCGCGCCCAGACCTGGGTCGAGGAGCGCGACCAGGCGCTGCGCGCCGAGGCCGAGGAGCTGGGCCTGGCCGACGACCTCGTCGGGTACGACCGGCTCGACCTCGCCACCATCGTGGCGCTGGGACGCAAGGGCGTCAGGTCGCTCGAGGACTTCGCCGACCTCGCCGGCGACGAGCTGGTCGAGCTGATCCCGGATTCCGGCATCGACGCCCTCGCCGGCGACCTCGTCATGGATGCCCGCGTCCGGCTCGGCTGGATCGAGGCGCCGGCCGCCGAGCCTGCCGAGGAAGGTGCTCCCGCCGCGTGATCGATGCCGGAACCTCTCACGACGGGTCGCCGCCGCCCCCCGAGGGGATGGTGCTGGACGAGGGCCCGTCCGCCAACGGGCGGCGCTGCATCGCCAGCCGGCGGTCGCTGCCGCGCGAGCGGCTGGTGCGCTTCGTGGTCGATCCGTCGGATATGGTGGTGCCCGACGTCGCCGGTCGATTGCCGGGGCGCGGCGTCTGGCTCACCGCCGAACGTGATGCTATAAGCCTCGCCGTCGCCAAAGGGCTGTTCGCGAAGGCCGTCCGCCGCCGCGTCCACGCCGCCCCCGATCTGCCCGATCAGGTGGAAAGCATGCTGGCACGGCGCGGCCTCGACCTGATCGGTCTGGCCCGGCGGGCCGGCGAGCTTGTCGCCGGTTTCGATCAGGTCGCCGACTGGCTGCGGAACGGCAAGGCCGCCGTGCTGCTGGGTGCGCGCGACGGGGCGGCCGACGGCCGACGGAAGCTGCGGGCTCTCGCCCGCGAGCTGCCGGTGGTCGAGCTGTTCGATCGGCGCGAGCTCGGCACGGCGATCGGCCGCGACGAGGTCGTGCATGTGGCGATCTCTCCGGGGGGCCTGGCCAGGCGGTTGCTGGTCGAGGCCAACCGGCTTCGTGGATTCCGCCCCGATGGCACGGGCGGCGCTGTTGTGGATGCGGACGTAGGGACAGAGGAACCGACCCGATCATGAGCGACCCGAAGGGCCAGGACCGTGGCGCCCGCATCGAGCTTTCCCGGCCGGCGGGCGGCGGCCGTTTGGAGATCAAGAAGACCGTCGAGAGCGGCATGGTGCGCCAGAGCTTCAGCCATGGCCGCAGCAAGGCCGTGGCCGTGGAGGTCAAGCGCACCCGGCCCGCACCCGGCGCCATCGGCCGCATGACCCCGGCGCCGGCCGCCCAGCCGGCGACGCCGCCGCATCCGGCACCCGCCACAGCCCGCGCGCCGGCGGCCCCGCCGCCCCAGCCGGCGGCGCCATCGGCGCCTGCCCCGAACCGCATCACCGAGGCCGCCCCGGCGCCGCAGCCCGCGCCGCCCCCGCCTGCCGCGCCCGTGGCACCGCCGGCATCACCCGTGGTGGCCCCCGTGGTGGCCGAAGCCCCGAAGCCGGTCGAGCCCGAGGCTCCGGCGGCGCCGGTCGAGGCGCCGGCGGCCGAGCCTGTCGAGGTGCCGGCACCTGTCGCCGAGACACCGACGCCGGCTCCGGCGGCGAAGCCCGCTCCAGTGCCCGCGACGCCTGCCGCCCCGGCGGCACCGAAGGCGGCGGAAGCGGCACCGCCGCCGCCGGCCCGTCCGGCGGCGCCGTCGCAGCCCGTGGCCCGCCCGACGGCACCGCCGCCGCGCGCCGGCGACCACTCGCGTCCCGCCACCGGCCGGGGCGGCGAGCCGTCGCGTCCGGGCGGTGGCCCTGGCGGCCGCAGCCGCATGGTGCTGAAGCCGCTGACCGAGGAGGAGAAGGCCGTCCGGCTGCGCGCGCTCAGCGAGGCGCGCAAGGCCGACGAGGACGCCCGCCGCCGTGCCGAGGAGAATGCCCGGCGCGCCGCCGAGGAGCAGCAGCGCCGCCGTACCGAGGAGGAGGCCGCCGCCCGCCGCAAGGCCGACGAGGAGGCCCGCAAGAAGGCCGACGAGGAGGCCCGCAAGAAGGCCGAGGAGCAGGCCCGCAAGCTGCTGGAGGAGGAGGAGCGGCGGGCCAAGGACCAGGATTCCCGCGAGCAGGCCACCGCCGCCCGCCGGGCCGCCGCCGAAGGCCGGCCCGTCGAGGAGGCGCGCCGCCTCGCCGGCAGCCGTCCCGTGCCGCGGCCGCTGCAGGCCGAGTCCGAGGAGGACGAGCGCAAGAAGACGGCGCGCGGCAAGCCCGCCCCCAAGCGCCCGGGCGCCGGCCGGCCGGAGAAGGAGCGCGACGTCAAGAAGCCGGCCCGCCTGCTGCTGGACGAGGAGGACCGCCAGCGCGTGCCGAGCCTCGCCGCCCTGCGGCGCCATCGGGAGCGCGAGCGGCGGCAGATGATGGGCAATGTCGACACGCCGCAGTTCGCCCGCGAGGTCGTGCTGCCCGAGACGATCACCGTCCAGGAGCTGGCGGCCCGCATGGCGGTGCGCAGCACCGACGTGGTCAAGGTATTGATGAAGAACGGCATCATGGCCGGGCCGACGCAGGTGATCGACGCCGACACCGCCGAGCTGGTGGTCGGCGAGTACGGCCACAAGGTGAAGCGCGTCAGCGAGGCCGACGTCGAGATCGGCATCGAGGGTGCCGCCGACGAGGCCGGCGATCTCGTGCCGCGGCCGCCGGTCGTCACGGTCATGGGCCATGTCGACCACGGCAAGACCTCGCTGCTCGACGCCCTGCGCCAGACCAACGTCGTGGCCGGCGAGGCCGGCGGCATCACCCAGCACATCGGCGCCTACCAGGTCGACATCGGCCACGGCCGGCCGGTGACCTTCATCGACACCCCCGGCCACGCCGCCTTCACGGCGATGCGTGCCCGCGGCGCCTCGGTGACCGACATCGTCGTGCTGGTGGTGGCCGCCGACGACGGCGTCATGCCGCAGACGATCGAGGCCATCCGCCACGCCAAGGCGGCCAAGGTGCCGATCGTCGTCGCCATCAACAAGATCGACAAGCCCGAGGCCAACCCCGACCAGGTCAAGCAGGAGCTGTTGAGCCACGAGGTGGTGGTCGAGGATTTCGGCGGCGACGTGCAGGCGGTGCCCGTCAGCGCCGTCAAGCGTACCGGTCTCGAGCAGCTCATCGAGGCGATCCAGCTCCAGGCCGAGCTGCTGGATCTGCGCGCCAACCCGAACCGCGAGGCCCAGGGGGCGATCATCGAGGCCAAGCTCGACCGCGGCCGCGGCGTCGCCGCGACCGTGCTGGTGCAGCGCGGCACCCTGAGGGTCGGCGACATCGTGGTCTGCGGCGCCGCCTGGGGCCGTGTGCGCGCCCTGATCGACTCCAAGGGCGACTCGATCGAGGAGGCTGGCCCGTCGGTGCCGGCCGAGATCCTGGGTCTCGACGGCGTGCCGGAAGCCGGCGACGTCATGCAGGCGGTCGACAGCGAGCGCCGCGCCCGCGAGATCAGCGAGTACCGGCTGCGCAAGAAGCGCGAGCAGGCGCTGGTCGTGGCGACGGGTGCCCGCTCCTCGCTCGAGGACATCTTCTCGGCGCTCAAGAGCGGCGAGAGCAAGGAGCTGTCGGTCGTCATCAAGTCGGACGTGCACGGCTCGCTGGAGGCGATCACCGCCGGCCTCGACAAGCTCAAGACCGACGAGGTCTCGGTGCGCATCCTGCACGGCGGCGTCGGCGCCATCACCGAGAGCGACGTCACGCTGGCCGTGGCGTCGCGGGCGCTGATCGTGGGCTTCAACGTCCGCGCCAACGCCCAGGCCCGCGAGCTGGCCAAGCGCGAAGGCATCGACATCCGCTACTACTCGATCATCTACGAGCTGCTCGACGAGCTGAAGCAGATGCTGTCGGGGATGCTGGCGCCCGAGGCCAGGGAGATCATCCTGGGCCATGCCGAGATCCGCGAGGTCTTCAACATCACCAAGGTCGGCAAGATCGCCGGCTGCCGCGTCACCGACGGCATGTTCAAGCGTACGGCGCGGGCGCGCCTGCTGCGCGACGACACCGTCATCTTCGACGGCATGCTGGGGTCGCTGAAGCGCTTCAAGGACGACGTGCGCGAGGTCAAGGAAGGCTTCGAGTGCGGCATGTCGCTCGAGGGCTACAACGACATCCGCCAGGGCGACGTGATCGAGGCATACGAGGTTCAGGAGGTCGCGCGCACGCTTTGAGCGATGGCACCGGCTGTCCCGGCCGAGCCCGGGACCATGTGAGCGACCACGATGCGCGCTGAGCGGGCGCAGGCCCCTTCGCAGCGGCAGCTGCGGGTCGCCGAGCAGATCCGACACCTGCTGGCCGAGGCGCTGATGCGTGGCGAGCTGCGGGATCCGCGGCTCGACGGCGTCAGCATCACGGTCGGCGAGGTGCGGATCGGCCGCGACCTGCGCCATGCGCAGGTCTACGTCACCGAGCTCGCCGGGCCGATCCGCCCGGAGGTGCTGGAGGCGCTCGGGCGCGCCGCCCCCCGCCTCGCCGGCCGGGTCGCCCGGGACATCCACCTGAAATACGCGCCGCGGCTCGAGTTCGTGGCCGACAGCCTGTTCGACGAGGCCGCCCGCATGGAGCGGCTGGTGAGCGACGCCGTCGCCCGCATCCGCCCGGCCGGGGAAGAGTGACGCCATGGCGCGCGGCAAGCGCAAGGGCCGGCCGATCAACGGCTGGCTGGTGATCGACAAGGACGCCGGCGTCACCTCGACCTGGGTGGTGGGTGCCGTCAAGCGCCTGACCGATGCGCAGAAGGCCGGCCACGGCGGCACGCTCGATCCCCTGGCCACCGGCATCCTGCCGATCGCCCTGGGCGAGGCGACCAAGACCGTCCCCTATGTGATGGACAGCAGCAAGGCCTACCGCTTCACGCTGCGCTTCGGCGAGGCCCGCGACACCGACGACGCCGAAGGGCAGGTCACCGCCACCAGCGACCTGCGGCCGGACGACGCCGCCATCGAGGCCGCCCTGCCCGCCTTCATCGGCACGATCATGCAGCGGCCGCCCGACTTCGCCGCCGTGAAGATCCAGGGCGAGCGCGCCTACGATCTCGCCCGGCGCGGCGAGGCCGTCGAGATCGAGCCGCGCGAGGTCCGCATCGACCAGCTGCGCCTGGTCGAGCGCCCGGACGCCGACCATGCCGTGCTCGACATGGGATGCGGCAAGGGCGCCTATGTGCGCGCCGTCGCGCGCGACCTCGGCCGGCGGCTCGGCTGCCTCGCCCATGTCACCCAGCTTCGGCGTACCCGTGTCGGGCCGTTCGGCCTCGACCGGGCGGTGCGCCTGGAGACCCTGGAGCGGATCGTCGAAGACGATTCCCTGCCCCAGGCCCTCGTTCCCGTCGTGACCGCGCTGGCCGGCATCCCGGCGCTGGCCGTGACGGAACCGCAGGCGATCCGGCTCAAGGCCGGACAGGCCGTCGTCGTCGCACCGCAGCTCGTCGAGGGCGAGGTGACGGAGGCGGCGGCGATCAAGGTGCTCAGCGCCGGCGAGCTCGTGGCCCTGGCCCGGCTCGACGGTGCCGAGCTGACGCCTCTGCGGATCTTCAACAGCTGAAACGACCGATGCCGTGATGGAGTGATGGACGATGTCGATCGCGCAAGAGCGCAAGGGTACGCTGATCAAGGAATACGCCACCCATGAAGGCGACACCGGCTCGCCCGAGGTCCAGGTGGCCATTCTCAGCGAGCGTATCGGCAATCTGACCGAGCACCTGAAGTTGCATCAGAAGGACTTCGCCTCGCGGCGCGGTCTCCTGATGATGGTGGGCCAGCGTCGCCGCCTGCTCGACTATGTGCGCAAGACCAACGAGGCGCGTTACCAGTCGCTGATCGAGCGCCTGGGCCTGCGCCGCTGAGCTGCAAAGCGGACCGCGGCCGGAATCGGCCGGCCGCGGTCCTGCCGGCGCACGGACGCGCCGGGGGCCATGAGTGCCCATGAAAGGTTGATGAATGTTCCAGATCACACGTAAGCGGATCGATTGGGCCGGAAGGCCGCTGTTGCTGGAGTCCGGCCGCGTCGCCCGCCAGGCCGACGGTGCCGTGCTGGCCACGCATGGCGAGACCGTGGTGCTCTGCACCGTGGTCGCCAACAAGAGCGTCAAGCCCGGCCAGGACTTCTTCCCGCTGACGGTCAACTACCAGGAAAAGACCTTCGCCGCCGGCAAGATCCCGGGCGGCTTCTTCAAGCGCGAGGGCCGGCCGACCGAGAAGGAGACCCTGACCTCGCGCCTGATCGACCGGCCGATCCGGCCGCTGTTCCCGGACGGCTTCCGCAACGAGGTCCAGGTCGTGGCCACGGTGCTGGCGCACGACGGCGAGACCGACCCCGACATCGTGGCGATGATCGGCAGCTCGGCGGCGCTGACCATCAGCGGCGTGCCCTTCCTCGGCCCGATCGGAGCGGCCCGCGTCGGCTGGATCGACGGCCGGTTCGTGCTGTGCCCGACACTGGCGCAGACGAAGGATTCGCAGCTCGACCTCGTCGTCGCCGGCACGGCCGACGCCGTGATGATGGTGGAATCGGAGGCCAGGGAGCTCGCCGAGGACACCATGCTGGGTGCCGTGATGTTCGGCATGGAGCAGTTCCGGCCGGTGATCGACATGATCATCGACCTGGCCGAGGACTGCGCCAAGGACGCCTGGGACCTGCAGGTCCCCGACCACAGCGGGCTGCTGTCGCTGATGGAGCAGGGCCTCGGCGGCGAGCTCGGCCAGGCCTATGCCGAGGCGCAGAAGCAGGCCCGCCACGAGAAGGTGGCGGCCGTCAAGGCGCGCGCGCTCGAGCTGCACGGCGGCGCCGAGGGCGAGAACGCCCAGCTCGTCTCGTCGCAGTTCAAGGAGCTCGAGGCCCGGGTCGTCCGCAACGCCATCCTCGACACCGGCCGCCGCATCGACGGCCGCGACGTCCGCACCGTGCGGCCGATCCTGGCCGAGGTCGGCGTGCTGCCGCGCGTCCACGGCTCCGCGCTGTTCACCCGCGGTGAGACCCAGGCGCTGGTGGTGGCGACGCTCGGCACCGGCAACGACGAGCAGATCATCGATTCGCTTGAGGGCGAAAGCCGCGAGCACTACATGCTGCACTACAACTTCCCGCCCTATTCGGTGGGCGAGACCGGCCGCATGGGCTCGCCGGGCCGGCGCGAGATCGGCCACGGCAAGCTCGCCTGGCGGGCGACCCGGCCGCTGCTGCCGCCCAAGGACCAGTTCCCCTACACCATTCGCGTGGTGTCGGAGATCACCGAGAGCAATGGCAGCTCGTCGATGGCCACGGTCTGCGGCACCTCGCTGGCGCTGATGGATGCCGGCGTTCCCCTGCCTCGCCCGGTTGCGGGCATCGCCATGGGCCTGATCAAGGAGGGCGACCGCTTCGCGGTGCTGTCCGACATCCTGGGCGACGAGGACCATCTGGGCGACATGGACTTCAAGGTGGCCGGCACCGAGCAGGGCGTCACCTCGCTGCAGATGGACATCAAGATCGCCGGCATCACCGAGGAGATCATGAAGGTCGCCTTGGCCCAGGCCCGCGAGGGCCGGATGCACATCCTGGGCGAGATGGCCAAGTGCACGACCGGTGCCCGCGTCGAGATGCGCGACACCGTGCCCAAGATCGTCCAGATCAACATCCCCACCGACAAGATCGGCGCCGTCATCGGTCCGGGCGGCAAGATGATCCGCGAGATCACCGAGACCACCGGTGCCAAGATCGACATCGAGGACGACGGCCTCGTCAAGGTCGCCTCGGCCGACGCCGCGGCGATCAAGAAGGCGGTCGACTGGATCCGCGGCCTCACCGCCTCGGTCGAGGTCGGCCAGATCTACGAGGGCGAGGTCGTGGGCACCGTCGATTTCGGCGCCTTCATCCGCTTCCTCGGCCGCAGCGAGGGCCTGTGCCACATCTCGGAGCTGGCCAACGAGCGGGTCGCCAAGGTCACCGACGTGCTCAATGTCGGCGACAAGGTGAAGGTGAAGGTGATCGCCGTCGACGAGCGCGGCCGGGTCAAGCTCAGCCGCCGTGCCGTCGACCAGGAGACCGGCGAGGAGCTGCCGGTCCAGCCGCGCCCGCCGCGGCAGGATCGCCCGCGCTTCGACCAGCCGCGCGAGGACGGCCAGCCGTCCGAGGGCGAGCGCGGGGAGCGGGGCGAGCACGGGTCGCGCGACGGCAGAAGGCGCCGCCGCGCTTGATGGCACGCCCGGCCGGCGCGCGCCGCGCGTGCCGGCCGGGCGACGCTTCAGGGAGACGATGATGAGCTGTGTTCAGCCGATGATGCTCTCCGGACAGGAGGTCTGGCCGCTGGTCGAAGGCGGCAAGGGCGTGTCCGCGAGCAACGGCCGGAGCAGCGGAGCCTGGGCCGCCGCTGGTGGTGTCGGCACCTTCTCGGGTGTCAACGCCGACGTCTTCGACGACAATGGCGAGATCGTGCCGCTGGTGTTCCGCGGCCGCGACCGGCTGGAGCGCCACGAGGAGCTGATCGCCTACTCGACCAAGGGTGCCATCAGCCAGGCCAGACGCGCCCACGACATGCGCAATGGCGAGGGACGCATCCACATCAACGTGCTCTGGGAAATGGGCGGCTGCGAGCGCGTACTGGTCGGCGCCCTCGAGGGTGCAAAGGGCCTGATCCACGGTGTGACCTGTGGTGCCGGCATGCCCTACAGGCTGGCCGAGATCTGCGCCCGCTACGGCGTCTACTACTATCCGATCGTCTCCTCGGGCCGCGCCTTCAACGCCCTGTGGAAGCGCGCCTACCACAAGTTCGCCGACTGGCTGGGCGGCGTGGTCTACGAGGATCCGTGGCGGGCCGGCGGCCACAACGGCCTGTCCAACAACGAGGACCCGACCAGGCCCGAGCCCGCCTTCCCCCGCGTGCTCGAGATCCGCAAGCTGATGCGCGGCATGGGCCTGGGCTCGGTGCCGATCGTCATGGCCGGCGGGGTGTGGCATCTCAAGGACTGGGACGACTTCATCGGCAACGACGAGCTCGGGCCCATCGCCTTCCAGTTCGGCACCCGGCCGCTGCTGACCGAGGAGAGCCCGATCCCGCAGAGCTGGAAGAGGCGCCTGCTCGACCTCCTGCCGGGCGACGTGCTGCTGCACCGCTTCAGCCCGACCGGGTTCTACTCGTCGGCGGTCAGGAACGACTTCCTCGGCGAGCTGGTCGAGCGGTCCGAGCGCCAGGTGCCGTTCGCCGAGGCCGCCGATGCCGATGGCGGCTTCGACAGCTTCTTCGCCTATGGCAGGGCCGGCCACGGCGTCTGGCTGTCGGCGCCCGATCTCGCCCGCGTCCAGGGCTGGGTGGCCGAGGGATTCAGCCAGCCCATGCGCACGCCCGACGGCTCGCTGATCTTCGTGGCGCCGGAGCGGCAGCGGCAGATCCGCCGCGACCAGGCCGATTGCATGGGCTGCCTCAGCCACTGCAAGTTCAGCAACTGGAAGGACCACGACGACTTCACCACCGGCAAGCCGGCCGATCCGCGGTCGTTCTGCATCCAGAAGACCCTGCAGGACATCGCCCACGGCCGCGGCGATCCGGTCGACAACCAGCTGATGTTCGCCGGCCACAATGCCTACAAGTTCCGTCAGGACCCGTTCTACGCCAACGGCTTCGTGCCGACGGTGAAGGAGCTTGTTCAGCGCATCCTGACCGGGCACTGAGGTACGAAATCCGTTTGTGTGCCGCTGGAAACGTTGACAGCCGGCTTAAAACGTACCAAATCGGTCCCAGATGAAGGGCGGTAGTAGCGACCGCTCGGAAACCACGTGCCGATGAACGCCCGATGAGTCGACCCTACGCCCAAGCTCTTCGTCAGCTCAAGGCCTGCGGCCTGCGCCCGACCCGGCAGCGTCTGGCGCTGGCCAAGCTGCTGATCGAGACCCATCCCCGTCATGTGACGGCCGAGGAACTGTTCCAGGAGGCCCGCCAGCAGGGCATCCCGGTGTCGCTGGCCACGGTCTACAACACGCTGCACCAGTTCACGAGCGCCGGGCTGATGGGCGAGGTGGTGGCCGGCAGCGGCCAGAGCTACTTCGACACCAACCCGCACTCGCACTGGCACTATTTCGACAAGAACTCGGGCGAGATCATCGACGTGCCGGACGGCTCGATCGAGTTCACCAAGCTGCCCGAGCCGCCGCACGGCAAGGTGATCGACCGCATCGACGTCGTGGTGCGCATCCGCGACGCCCACGAGGGCGGCGCCCGCCGGCGTGCCGCCGTGGCGACGGTCCCGGCGGCCGATACCACCGAGTGATCCGTCTGCGTCCGGCTCCGGCCGGGCGCGTGACAGCGAGGGCCACGGCAGGTTAGGATAGGCTTTCGACCAGCCACTGCCGTCAGGAGGCCCTCGATGCGCTCCTCCAGCCGCACCCTTTCGGCGCTCGCTGCCGTTTTCGCTCTGGGCGTCGGCTGGGCGTCTGAGCCGGCTCGGGGCGCCGAGCTGCTCGAGACCTTCGACGGCAAGCCACCCGCCCAGATCCTGGGAGGCCTCCTGACCATCGGCCGTGACGGCGCCTGGGAGGGCAAGGTCGACGGCGGCGCCTATACGCTGCGCAACGACACCGACGCCGAGGCGGTCAAGTACTTCAACATCAACGACCTCGAGGGCGACCCGGTCGGTCTCGCCGGGGCCTCGGTCGGGGTCGACCTGCAGCTCGCCGGTGCCGGCGGCCTGTCCGGTGCCGGCATCGTCTACCGCTTCGATCCCGCCAACCGCACCTACCTGCTGTTCACCCTGCTCGGCTCGAACGAGTACGCGGTCTTCGCCCGCGGCACCCGGGGCTTCAGACCGGTGGCGCGCGGCTCGGTACCGGGGCTCCGCCCGGGCGTCAACCGCCTGGCGGTCCGCAGCAGCGGCGACCGCATCGAGTTCCTGGTCAACGACGGGGTGGCGACGGGGATGTCGGTCCGCGGCGCCAGCGGCGGCAGTGTCGGCCTCGCCGCCATCGGCAAGGGGACGTTCACCTTCGACAACTTCTCGATCGAGGACCGGGGCTGACGCCCGGTTCGTCGCCGGCCGGCATCGACGTCGCCGGCGCGACATCCACGAGCGCGCGCCGCTCGCCGAAGCGCGCGACCCGGGCGCGGACGGTCTCGTAGGTCACACCGATGCCGCGCTCGGCGAGCGACTCCTCGACGTCGCGGAGGCCCAGCGTGAAGAAGGCAAGCCGGGCCTGACAGCTCCCCGCCGAATGTGACCCGTTCCGACGACGAGCCTCGAAAGCTGTCCCGATTCACCGGTCGCAGCTTCGGCCCCACCTGCGTGGTTGCGGGATGCCGGCCCGCCCCGGCAAGCCCATTCGACGGCGGTTGATGTCATTTGTAACCAATCGGCTCCGTTATGTAATATCTGTGTAATCGACCTCCACCATCATGTCTCCTCCCGGATCATACCAAGTGGACCGCCCGCGGTCCTGGAGATCCGAGTATTAGTTGGAGACGATCCTCGATGTCACTGAAGCCAATTCATCGCGGATGCGATGGAGGTCGGATCGCCGGACAGCGTCCCTCTACTTGCGAAGGCTTACCGCCCTCGGCCTGCACGCTGTCGTTGCCATGCTGACCGATCTCGACCTCGAGCGATCGCTGGCGCCGATCGCCGCCGACGCACCCAGCGGCCGTGATCTCGACTACGATCCGGCCCTTCAAGAGCTGCAGGCGGCGGCCGAGCCCGGCCGGGAGGAAATCGACGGAGGCGACGGCCGCCAGCTCTTTATCCCGCGAGAGCGCGACTTCGGGAAGATCCGGCGGGATGCTCGGGGGCTTCTGGAGGCCAGCCGCGATCTTCGCGTGCTGACCATCCTGGCCGAGGCGCTGGCGGTGACCGAGGGCCCGGCCGGCCTGGTGGCCGGCTTGAGCTTGATCTCGCGGGCGCTGCGGGACCATTGGGAGACACTCCACCCGCAGCTCGATCGGGACGAGCAGGCTCCGGCCGACCAGGCGGCAGGGCGCATGAATGCGCTCCGTCGCCTCGCCGACCCCGAGGGCATGCTGCTCGAGCTGGGCCGCCTCCCACTGGTCGAGGGTACGGGAAACGGCGGCGTCAGCCTGCGGGCACTGGAGTTGGCGCGCGGCGAGAGCGAGCCGCTGGCCTACGAGACCAGGCCGGACCTCCCGGCGCTGGAAGCGGCGCTCGAGCTCGCCGGACCGGCGATCGTGGCCGAGCGGCTGGCGGCGCTGGAGGTGGCCTCGGCGGAAATCCAGGCGATCGATAGCCTGATCGCCGCCCGGATCGGCGATCCGGCGGCACTCCCCGACCTCTCGCCGTTGACGACCGTGATCGCCAGGATGCGGGCCGCCCTCGAGCCCTACGCGGCGGCATCGGACCCGGCAGACCGGCGCGAGACGGCCGCCGCGACCGGGCGTCCCGAGGCCACTCGGCGTGCCGAGACGACCTTCCGGCCCCCCGCGGGCACCGATCGGCTGCCACGGCGCCTGGAGACGCGGGACGGTGCGGTCCAGGCCCTCGAGCTCGTCTCCGATTACTTCCGACGCCAGGAGCCCGGCAGCCCTATCCCGCTCCTGCTCGAGCGGGCGCGGCGGCTCGTGACCATGACGTTCATCGAGATCATCGCCGACCTGGCACCCGATTCGACGACGCAACTGCGCGGCACGCTCGGCGTGAAGGAGTGAGGCCCGTGCAGGCTCGCGGACCCGGTTGAGGAGTGAGAGTGTCATGCGAAAGGACAGCGGCCAGAAGTTCATCGCCCGCAACCGGGCGCCCCGTGTCCAGATCGAGTACGATGTCGAGATCTATGGCGCGGAAAAGAAGGTCGAGCTGCCGTTCGTCATGGGCGTGCTGGCCGATCTCGCCGGCAAATCCAACGAGCCGCAGCCGTCACTGGCGGAACGCAAGCCCCTCGAGATCGACGTCGACAATTTCGACGACCGCCTGAAGGCGATGCGCCCCCGCGCCGCCTTCCGGGTCGAGAACACCTTGACCGGCGAGGGCGAGTTGCCCGTCGACATGACGTTCGAGAGCATGGACGACTTCCTGCCCGACGCGATCGCGCGGAAGGTGCCGGCGCTGCGCAAGCTGCTCGAGGCCCGCCAGGAGCTGGCCAATCTCCTCAGCTACATGGACGGCAAGGCCAAGGCCGAGGACCTGCTGGGGCAGCTCCTGCAGGATCCGGCCCTGATGCGGGCGCTGGCCACGACGCCCGACAACCACGCTGCGCAGGAGACCGGCGATGGGCAGGATCCGGGCGATGTGGACGCGGATCGCCCCGTCGAGGGGGAGACCGAGCATGGCTGAGACCGACACCTTGGCCGCCCCCGCGCCGGCCGTGGCTCAGGCCGTCGGCGCGGCGCCGCTCGACGCCTTCCGGGTCGCGCTGAAGAAGGAGCTGCGCCCGAAGGACCAGGCCGCCGAGGCGCGGATCGAGGCCGCGGTGGACACGCTGTCGAGGCAGGCGCTGGAGGCGACGAGCCTCGTGTCCGCCGACGTGGTCAAGACCATCCAGGCGATCATCGGCCAGCTCGATCGCAAGCTCGGCGAGCAGATCGACCAGATCCTTCATCACCCGGATTTCCAGAAGCTCGAAGGGACCTGGCGCGGCCTGCAGCATCTCGTCACCACGACCGAGACCGACGAGCTGCTCGAGATCAAGGTGGTGCACCTGACGAAGGACGAGCTCGCCAAGTCGCTGGAGCGGTTCGAGGGCACCGCCTGGGACCAGAGCCCGCTGTTCAAGAAGATCTACACCGCCGAATACTCCACGTTGGGCGGGCATCCCTTCGGCTGCCTGGTGGGCGACTACGCCTTCGACAACGGCCCCCGCGACGTGCGCATGCTGCGCAACATCGCCAAGGTGGCAGCGGCAGCGCACGCGCCGTTCATCGCCGGGGCCGCACCGTCTCTCTTCAACATGGAGAGCTGGCAGGAGCTGATGAATCCACGTGATCTCGCCAAGATCACGGCCACGCCCGACTATGCGAGCTGGAACGCGCTGCGGCAGAGCGAGGACAGCCGCTACATCTGCCTCGCCATGCCGCGCGTGCTGGCCCGCCTGCCCTATGGCGCCAAGACCATGCCGGTCGACGGTTTCGCCTTCGAGGAAGCGACCGACGGCAGCGACCATCACCGATACGCCTGGATGAACGCCGCCTGGGCGATGGCGGCCAACATCAACCGATCGTTCAAGCTGTTCGGCTGGTGCTCACGGATCCGCGGCGTCGAGTCCGGGGGTGCGGTTACCGATCTTCCGGTGCACACCTTCCCGACCGACGATGGCGGCGTGGCGATGAAATGCCCGACCGAGATCGCCATCGACGATCGCCGGGAGGCGGAGCTGGCGAAGCTCGGGCTCATGCCTCTGCTGCACAAGAAGAACACCGATGTCGCCGTCTTCATCGGTGCGCAGTCGCTGCAGAAGCCGATCGAGTACACCGACCCGCACGCCACCGCGAACGCGAACCTCTCGGCCAGGCTGCCCTATCTGTTCGCGGTCTGCCGCTTCGCCCACTACCTGAAGGCGATAGCGCGCGACAAGGTCGGCTCCTTCAAGGAGCGCGACGACATGCAGCGCTGGCTGCAGGACTGGATCAACCTCTACGTCGACGGCAATCCCGAGTTCTCCTCGGAGATCGTCAAGTCGCAGAAGCCTCTGCGCGCCGCCGAGGTGGTGGTGGAGGACGTCGAGGGCAACCCCGGCTACTACACTGCCCGATTCTACCTGCGACCGCACTATCAGCTCGAAGGCCTGACCGCGAGCCTGCGGCTCGTCACCCGGCTGCCGTCGGCCAAGGCCGCGTAGCCCGTTCCACCCTGTCCGGCGCACGTGGCGCCACCCGAGGAGCCATCCCATGGCGGTAGAATGCTTTCTGAAGTTCGAGGGCCCCGACCTCAAGGGCGAGTCCAAGGCGGAGGGCTATGCCGAGCAGGTGGACGTGCTGGCCTGGAGCTGGGGGGCCAGCCAATCGGGCACGATGCACGTCGGCACCGGCGGCGGCGCGGGCAAGGCCAACGTCAACGACCTCAGTATCACCAAATGGGTCGACAAGGCCTCGCCCAATCTCGCTCAGGCGGTGATCGCCGGCAAACAGTTCAACAAGGCGACGCTGACCTGCCGCAAAGCCGGCGGCGACAAGCCCGTCGACTATCTGAAGGTCGACCTGGAGAAGGTGATCATCAGCTCGCTCACCACCGGCGGCGCTGGCGGCGAGGACCGCTTCACCGAGAACGTCGCGCTCAATTTCGCGACCTACAAGATGACCTACACGCCGCAGAAGGACGACGGCAGTGCCGAATCCGCGGTCGGCCCGGTCGGCTGGAGCATCCGCGAGAACAAGTCGACCTGATGCTCGTGGCGAGCATTCAATTGGAGATGATGCATGCCGGTCCAGAGGTACTATACAGCGGCCGAGGTGAAGTCGGCTATCGATGTGGCCAACGCGCAATACTATCGGAAGCTCTTGCGCGTCCGCAACGACCTCACCGACCGGCAGCTCGACAAAGCCAAGGTCAAGGTCGCGCGGGACCCGGGCGGCCAAGCCCTGAATCCCCATGAATGGAGAGGCAGGGGAAGCGACCTCGGCCACGCCCTTCGTCATGTCGACGGCACAGCCCCGACGGGCAAGAGCATCTACCGCGACGAGACGACCGCGGTGGCGGTGACGCTGGAGCTCCTGAACTCCCCGAAGGGCCAGGCGGCACTCGGCCGGCTGGACGGGGACAACCCGGATGGCGACGAGCTCGGCATGGAGGCCAACCGGCGGATCGTGGCGCCCGTGACCGCCGCCCGCTACGGCGCAGCCGGCACAGGCCAATCCTGGAAGAAGATCGCCACCGCCGTCTGCGAGGTCATGAAGCTCGGCGAGGACACACTATGGATTCACAGCACCTATCCCAGCTCGTTCCACAGCTAGGCGTCGGTCGGAAATGCCTAGGGTAGACCGGCGCGAGCGACTGCAGCCTTCCCTCCTCGACCGTCTGGCCGACGAGGTCCAGGGGATCGAGCGCGAGATCGGGCGCGTGCGCCGAATACTGTTGCCGCAGCTCGACGATGCCCGGAGGGAGACGCTTGCCGGCCTCCTGGAACCCGAGCGGCCCGGTGCGCCGCGCGAGAGCGAACTCGCCTGCTTCGCCGAGCTCGGGCCAGACATCGTCGAGCTGGTGCGCCAGCTCGTCGGGCTCGAGCATCAGCGCCAGCGCGTGCTCAAGACCCGCATCGTCGTCTCTCCCGAGCGGCTGCAGGCAATTGTCCTGCGCGACCTCAATTGGCTGCTCAATACCGATCAACTGCGCTGGACCGATCAACTGCGCTGGCAGGCCGACGCCGTGGGCTCCGCCGCCACGCTCGACATCGAGGCCTACCCGCATGCTGCGGCGAGCGTCCTCAATTTCGGCATTCCGGCGCTGGCCGGCCGCACCGGCATCGATCCGGAGATCGTAGCCAGCGAGCTGGAGCAGGCGATTCGGCGGTTCGAGCCGCGGCTGCGCGCCGGGACGGTCAGGGTGCGACCCGTCGCCGAGAAGCAGGCCGGGCATGTGATCGCCTTCGATATCGAGGCGGTGCTGTGGTCGCAGCCGGTACCTCTCCGGTTGCTCATGCGCACGCTGATCGATCTCGAGAATGGCGCCGCCAGCCTCCGTCCCGTGGGAGCCGGCTGATGGACCGCCGGTTTCTGGACTACTACGAGAGCGAGCTGCGCTTCCTGCGCGATCTCGGCGGCGAGTTCGCAAGAGCCCATCCGGGCGTCGCCGGCCGGCTGGCGCTCGACGCCAACGCTTGCGCCGATCCCTATGTCGAGCGGCTGCTCGAAGGCGTCGCCTTCCTCACGGCCCGGGTCCAGCTCAAGCTCGACGCCGAGTTTCCCCGCCTCACCGAGCACCTGCTCGACATTCTGTTTCCTGATTTCCTGGCGCCCACGCCGTCGATGGCCATGGTGAGGCTCGTGCCGGACGTTGCCGCCGGCGACCTTGCCGCCTCGTACCGGATACCTGCCGGGTCGCGGCTGTCGAGCCGGCTCGGGCCGCGCATGCAGACGCGCTGCGTGTTCACCACCGCGCACGAGGTGCTGCTGTTCCCGATCGAGCTCGCGGGCGTGCGCTATCTCACCGGCAGCGCCCTGGCGACGGCCAATCTGCCGGCACGGCGCGAGGTGAAGGCGGCACTCACCCTGCGCCTGACGACCCTGCCGGAGCGGCCGTTCCACCAGATGTCGCTCGACCGCCTCGTGCTGCACCTCGTTGCCGGCGGCCGCAGCCCCTGGCGACTCTACGAGGCGTTGCTGGGCCACGGCACGGCGCTTCTCGCCCGTGAGCCGGGCGGCGCCTGGCTGCCGATCAGGGATCGCCAGCCCGTGCAGCGCGTCGGCTTCGGCGCGGACGAGGCCCTGCTGCCGCTGTCGCGGCCGGGCTTCGAAGGCTACCGCCTGCTGCGGGAGTATTTCTCCTTCCCCGAGCGGTTCCTGTTCGCGGCCCTCGACGGATTGGCGCCCGCGGTCAAGGCCGCCCAAGGCGGAACGCTCGAGCTCGCGGTGCTGCTCGATCAGGCCGACCGCGGGCTCGACGACGGTATTGCCGCCGACGACCTGGCGCTGTTCGTCACGCCCGCCGTCAATCTGTTCGAGAAAGCGCTCGAGCCCGCTCGCCTCGATCGGCAGGAGCGGGACGCGCATCTCGTCGTGGATCGCGTGCGACCGCACGACTACGAGGTCCACTCGCTGCTCGAGGTGTCCGGCGAGGGGGCGGCGGGGCCTCGCAGGTTCCGGCCGTTCTATGCGCTGGCCCACCCGGACGAGACCGGTCCGGCAGGCGCCTACTACACGGTCGAGCGCCGCCAGCGGCTTGCCAGCGCGCAGGAGGCGCGGGCCGCCGGCTCCGATCGACGGCCTGGCTCGGGCGGCCCCGCCGCGGGGAGAGCGCGCTCCGGATATGCCGGCGGCGAGGTCTTCCTGGCCCTTGTCGATGGCGGCTCGCCGCCCTGGCCGGAGGGTATCGACCGGCTGCACGTCAAGGCGCGCTGCAGCAACCGCGACCTGCCGCTGCTCATGCCTCTGGTCCCGGGGCAGAGCCATTTCGACGTCGAGAACGGGCCGCCGCTGGCAGCCGCGTACTGCCTGGGGGAACCGACGCCACCGCGCCCGTCCCTGGCGCTGGGCGAGGCGCCGCCGACATCGTCCGACTGGACGCCCGGCGAGACGCCCTGGCAGCTCGTGAGCCACCTGGCGCTCAACTACCTGTCGCTGGTCGACGGGCCGGCGGACGAGGGGGCCGCAGCACTTCGCCAGCTCCTTCAGCTCTATGCCGCCTTCGCCGAGCCGGCCGTCGCGCGCCAGGTCGAGGGGCTGCGCTCGGTCGCCAGCCGGCCGGTGGTGGATCGCCTGCCGATCGCAGGCCCGATCGCCTTTGGTCGCGGGCTCGAGATCGACCTCACCTTCGACGAGAGCGCCTTCGACCGCGGTGCCGCCTTCGCGCTGGGCGGTGTCCTCGAGGCGTTCCTTCGGCGCCACGTGGCGCTCAACTCCTTCACCCGCACCGTCGTGCGTACGGCCGAGCGGGGGGAGATCATGCGATGGCCGGTACGGCTCGGGCAACGGCACCTAGCTTGACGCCGGGCTCCGCCGATCCAGTCGCGGGCAGCGACTTCTTCGCGGCACTGCGGCTCGTCGAGAGCGCGCATGCGACCCTGCCGCGCCTGGGCAAGGCCGCGCGCGCGCACGAGGAGCCGCTGCGGCTGACCCAGGAGCCCCAGCTCGCGTTCCCGACTTCGAGCGTCGCTGCCTTCTCGCCCGCAGCGAACGGGAGCCCGGCCGAGCTCGCAGTGAGCCTGATCGGGCTGTTCGGCAGCGGCGGCCCGCTGCCGCTGCATCTGACCACCTATGCGCTAGAGCGCCGGCAGCAGGCGGACGATGCGTTCATCGACTTCTGCGGGCTGCTTCAGCACCGGCTCATCGCGCTCTTCTACCGCGCCTGGGCCGATGGCCGGCCGCACGTTCAGCACGACCGCCCGGCACAGGATCGCTTTCGTCTCTATCTGGGCGCGCTGGCCGGGCTGGGCCTGCCGGCGATGCGCGACCGCGACGTTCTTCCCGACCGGTTCAAGCTGCATCATGCCGGCCTGCTCGGCTACCAGAGCTCGCACCTCGAACGGGCCGAGGTCTTGCTGCGTGATCTCCTGCGTGCGCCGGTGCAGCTCCAGGAGTTCGAGGGCGGCTGGCTCGATCTGCCCGAACGGCTGCAGACCAGGCTCGGCGTTGCCGGCACGCGGCTCGCGGTGGATGCCGTCGTCGGTGCCGCGAGCTTTCAGCGCCAGCACCTGTTCCACATCCGCGTGGGCCCCGTCGATCTCGATGCCTACCTCGCCCTGCTCCCCGGGGGCAGCCGCCTCGACCGGCTGACGGCACTGGTTCGGCTGCTGGCCGGCGACGCGCTCGAATGGGGCCTCGTTCTCGTCCTGGCAGCGGCCGAGGTGCCGCCACTGAGGCTCGATGGCGGCGCGCGGCTCGGCTGGACGAGCTGGCTGCCCGCGGAGGCGCGCACCCGCGACGCCGATGATCTCGTGCTGAGACCGGCCCGGGCAACGGCGAGCTGAGGGAGAATCCCGATGCTGCAGATTCGTCGCGAAGTCGTCTACACCAAGCTCGACCCTCTCCCGTACCGTGCCCTGCAGAGCGCCTTCGAGCTCGCCCGCGCCCGCGGCAACGCCTATGTCGAGCTCGCGCACTGGCTCAACCAGACGCTCATGCTGCCCGATTCCGACCTGCACCGGATCGTGGCCGCGTTCGGCATCGACCTGGCCCGGCTCAGCGCGGATCTGAACCGGGCGCTGGAGCGGATCCGCAAGGGCGGCACCGACCTCCCCGACTTCTCCGACCATGTCGATCGCGCGATCGAGCGCGGCTGGATCGTGGCGAGCCTCGCCTTCGGCGCCGGGCGCATCCGCACCGGGCATCTGATCCTGGGGATCCTCGACGAGGGTGATCTCGCCCGCGTCCTGCTCGCCCTCTCGGACCTGTTCCGTGGGCTCGAGCCGGAGCATCTGGCGCGGCAGCTCGCCATCATCGTCAAAGGCTCACCGGAAGGGGAAGCCGGCACCGAGGCCGTCGCACCCACCGGGACGCGGGCGGGCGGCCTCCCGCCGTCGGCACCCGGCGGCGACATGCAGGGGCTGCTCCGCTTCACCCACGACCTGACCGAGCAGGCGAGGGCCGGCAAGATCGACCCGGTGGTCGGCCGGGACGAGGAGATTCGCCAGGTCGTCGACGTCCTGCTCAGGCGCCGCCAGAACAATCCGATCCTCGTGGGTGAGGCGGGGGTCGGCAAGACGGCCATCGTCGAGGGCTTGGCGGCACGGCTGGTCGCCGGCGACGTGCCGCCCTCGCTGAAGGAGGTGAGCCTGAAGGCGCTCGATGTCGGGCTCCTTCAGGCCGGCGCCTCGATGAGGGGCGAGTTCGAGGAGCGGCTGAAGTCGGTGATCGGCGACATCCAGTCCTCGCCGACGCCGATCATCCTGTTCATCGACGAGGCGCACACGCTCATCGGCGCCGGCGGTGCCGCTGGAACCGGCGATGCCGCCAACCTGCTCAAGCCCGCGCTTGCCCGCGGCACATTGCGCACGATCGCAGCCACGACATGGGCCGAGTACAAGCGGTTCATCGAGCCCGATGCGGCGCTCACCCGCCGGTTCGAGGCGGTGCGGATCGAGCAGCCGACCTTCGATCAGGCTCTGGGCATGATGCGCGGCATCGCGCCGGCGCTGGAGAGCCACCACCATGTGAGGCTGCGCGACGACGCGCTGCACGCGGCCGTGGGCCTGTCCCAGCGCTATCTCCCGACCCGGCAATTGCCGGACAAGGCGGTCAGCGTCCTCGACACCTCCTGCGCGCGCGTCGCCGCGAGCCAGGCCGCGGTGCCGCCGCAGCTCGCGCGCTGCCGTCAGCGGATCACGGCCCTTCAGGCGGAGCACACCCTGCTCGAGCGCGAGGCGAGCCTTGGCCGCGAGGTCGGCTCCCGCCTGCGCGATCTCGCCGCCGCCCTGGAGGAGGAGCAGGCGCGGGCCGCGGACCTGGAACGGCGTTGGACGAGGGAGCAGGAGCTGGTCCAGCGGATCATCGCCCTGAGCGACGAGGCGCTCGCCCCGGCAGCGCCGGAGGAGGCGTCGCGGCGCGTCGCCGCGCTCAAGGAGCTCGACGCCGAGCTGGCGGAACTGCGGGGCGACCGGCCGATGGTCATGGCCGAGGTCGACGCCGAGGCGGTGGCCTCGGTGGTCGCCGGGTGGACCGGCATTCCGGTCGGCCGGATGGTCGAGAACGAGATCGATGCCGTGCTGGGGCTGGCCGATACGCTGAAGCGGCGGATCGTCGGCCAGGACCATGCGCTCGAGATGATCGCCCGGCGGATCCAGACCTCCCGCGCCGGGCTCGAGAACCCGCAAAAGCCGATCGGCGTGTTCCTGCTGTGCGGGCCGAGCGGGGTCGGCAAGACCGAGACCGCGCTCACCCTGGCCGAGGCCCTGCACGGCGGCGAGCAGAGCATCGTCTCGATCAACATGTCCGAGTTCCAGGAAGCGCACACCGTCTCGACCCTGAAGGGCGCGCCGCCGGGCTATGTCGGCTACGGCCAGGGCGGACGGCTGACCGAGGCGGTGCGCCGCCAGCCCTACAGCCTGGTGCTGCTCGACGAGATCGAGAAGGCGCACCCGGACGTCCACGAGATCTTCCTCCAGATCTTCGACAAGGGCGTGGCCGAGGACGGCGAGGGCCGGCGCATCGAGTTCAGGAATACGCTGATCCTCATGACCAGCAATATCGGGTCGGAGCTGATCGCCCGCCTGTGCGGCGGCGAGGAGGCCGTGCCCGATCCGGAGAAGCTGACGGAAGCGCTCTATCCACGGCTTCTGAAGGTCTTCCCGGCGGCACTGCTCGGCCGTGTTGCCGTCATTCCCTACTACCCGCTGACCGAGGACGCCCTGTCGCGGATCATCCGCCTCCAGCTGGACCGGGTCCGCCGGCGGATCGAGGAGCGCCACAACGTGCAGGTGCGCCTGGAGGAGCCGGTGCTCGATCTCATCCGGCAGCGCTGCACCGAGGTCGAGAGCGGCGGCCGGATGGTCGACGCCATTCTCTCGAACATGGTCCTGCCGGAGGTGAGCCGGGGGATCCTGGAGCGGCTCAAGGAGGGGCGCCCCTTCCATCAGGTCCGGATCGGCGCTGCCGATCACGGCTTCGCCTACAGCTTCGGGTGAGGGCACATGGAGCTGCTGCTGACCCTGGAAAACGGCGGCCGGGCGGTCGAGGATCGCCAGCGCCGCCTGCGCGACGGCCGACTGTCGATCGGCCGGGCCGCGGACAGCGACTGGGTGCTGCCGGACCCCGAGCGCCTGCTCTCCAAGCATCACTGCGTCGTGGAGGAGCGGAATGGCGCGTGGCTCCTGACCGATACCAGCGCCAACGGGGTGTTCGTCGACGGCTCGCCGGACCCGCTCGGCAAGAGCGGCACCGTACGGCTGCAGGACGGGCTTCGGCTGAGGCTCGGCGACTATGTTCTCGCCGTGAGCCTCCCTCCTGACGACGCCCCCCCGAGCGTCGAGGCATCCCCCCCGGCAGCCGCCGGCCCGCCCCTGTTCGACCAGACATGGTATCGCGGCAAGTCGCTGGATCTTCCCCGGCACCCCGTGGGATCCGAGACTCCCCTGACCAGGCCGGACCACGCGCCGCCGCATCAGGTGGCGCTCGATCTGCCCCGCCGACGGGCGCCCTTCGACGACGTCCCGCCAGATACCGACTCCCCGCCAGCGCCGGAGATCGACGTACGTGAGGCTTCCCGGTCGCGGCCGAATCCAGACGCGCAGCCGGCCGTCGGCGCCGAGGCATCCGGGCCGGTCGCGGTGCCGCGACCTCCCCCGCCTCCTGTGGCGCCGCCCCCGGAGCCCGTGGTGGCGCAGCCTGCCGAGACGGGCATGGATGCGGGATCCGGGCTCGCAGCGTTTCTCGAGGGTGCCGGCCTGACCGCGGCCGACGCCGGAGACACGCCGCCGGAGGCGCTGCTGCATGAGCTGGGTCAGCGCTACCGGGCCATGGCCCAGGGCCTGATCGAGCTCCTGATGATCCGCGCCGCGCTGAAGCGCGAGACCGGGCTCGATCGGACGATGATCGCCGCTGCCGAGAACAACCCGCTGAAGCTGACGGCATCGGCCGAGGAAGCCGTGCGCTGGCTCGTGGCGCCGCGCGGCAAGGGCTACCTGGAGCCGGACGCGGCGATCGCCGCCACCATCGACGACCTCGAGGCCTTCATGCCGGAGGTCATCCGCTCGATGCAGCAGGCGCTGCAAGCTCTGCTGCATCGCATCGACCCGGCCACGCTCGAGCAGGCCGTCGGCGACATCTCGCTGTTGCAGATCGTCGCCGCGGGCGGCCGCAAGGCCGCGTTCTGGGATCGCTTCAAGGAGCGCTACGGCGAGTTCGCCCGGGAGGCCGAGCACGAGCTCCTGCGCGAGGCGAGGCTCGATGCCGGCCGCCTTCGTGAGGGCACTTCGGGCGGCATCCCCCCGGCAGTGCAATCGTGACCGCTGGAGCACCCGTCATGGCAGGGTCTGATCGCGTCGTATGGTCGGAGGGCATGTTCCTCCGGACGCAGCATTTCCAGCAGCAGGATCGCTGGGTCGAGGCCTATGTCCAAGGCGCGCTGGCCGACCTCGTCGGGCATGGCTGGGGCTTCCGCAGGCTCGAGCTCAACACCGGGCTCCTTGCCACCGGGGCCGTGGCCCTGGCCACGGCCGAGGGCAGGCTGCCCGACGGCACACCCTTCTCCATCCCGGATGGCGCCGACCATCCGACGCCCTATCAGACGGCGGAGGGCACCCCTGAAGGCGTCGTCCATCTCTGCCTGTCGGCGCAGCAGCCCGGGGCGCCGGAATTCGACGCGGAAGGCCGACCCGCAACCGGAGCACGCCACCGCGGCCGCATCATCGAGGTGAAGGACGCCGTAGCCGGCACGGAGGGGCGCGCACCGCTCGAGGCCGCACGCCAAGCGTTCAGCATCCGTCACGAAAGCGACGGCTTGGCCGGCTTCGTGACGCTGGGCCTGGCGCGGATCGTCTCGCGCGAAGCCGACGGCGGCGTGGTCCTCGATCCCGAATATTTCCCGCCCTGCCTGCGCTTCGACGTGCATCCGCTCCTCACCTCCTTCCTCGCCGAGCTCGAAGGAAAGCTGGAGAGCATCGCCGCCTCCCGGGTCGGCTATATCCTCGACCCGCACGCACGCGGCGCCGCCGAGGTTCAGGACCTGCTCGTGCTCGAGCTGGTCAATCGGGCCAAGGCGCAGGTGGTTCATCTGCGCGAGCAGGGGACACTGCATCCGGAGCGCCTCTATCACTACCTGGCCGGCCTGGCAGGCGAGATGGCGACCTACGGCGCCGGCGACCGCCGCCCGCCGGCGTTCCCGACCTACCGCCATCCCGAGCCGGCGACGGCGTTCCTTCCCCTGATGGCGACCATCCGCCAGCTCCTGGTCGGCCTCGCCAAGATCGAGGGCAAGGCCGTGCCGGTACCCCTCCGGCTGCACCGCAGCGGTGTGTGGACGACGACCGAGGAGACGACGCCCGAGCTGTTCAAGTCGGCGGCCTTCGTCCTGGCGGTGCGGGCGGCCGTGCCGGCCGAGCAGATCCGCTCGCGCTTCCCGCGGCTGGCCGTGGTCGGGCCTGCCGAGGAGTTCAACGATCTCTGGAACTCGCGCCTGCGCGGCATCGCCGTCGACCCTCTGCCGGTAGCACCCCGGCAGATCCCGTTCCATGCGGGGACGATCTACTTCGAGCTGGATCGATCGGGAAGCTATTGGCGGCGCCTGCCGCTCTCCGCCGGCCTGGTCGCGGCCGTCGAAGGCGACTGGCCGGAGCTCGAGTTCGAATGCTGGGCGATCCGGGACTGAGCGATGGCTGAAACGGACCCGTTTGCGCTGCATGCGCAGAATGACCGGACCGTCGTGATCCGACCGCGGCCCGGTGGCCGCACGCCGGCGCAGCGTCCGCCGCCGCCCCCGAAGGCCGCTTCGGCGGGATTGGGAGAGCCGTTGCCGCCGCCCTCTCCGCTCTCGCACCGCTTCGGCAAGAACCCGCTGCTCGCCGCCGCGGTGCCGATCCTGAACCTGGCGCCATTGCTGCGGAACCCTGTCCCGCCGGCCGATCCGGCAAGCCTGCGCACCCAGGTTCTCGGGCAGCTCGAACGCTATCGCGAGGCCGCCAGTGCTGCAGGCGCCGATCCTGCCGTGGCCGAGCAGGCCGCATGGGCGCTGGCGGCATTGCTGGACGACATCGTGCTCAACACGCCATGGGGTGCTGCATCCGGCTGGGGCGGGCGCAGTCTGGTCGCTTCGGTCTGGAGCGAGACCGATGCCGGAGAGCGGTTCTTCGAGCGCCTCGCCCGGATGCAGCAGGAGCCCGGGCGCCACGTCCAGATCCTCGAGCTGTTCCATCGTTGCCTGGCCCTGGGCTTCGAGGGTCGTTACCGGGTCGCGCGCACCGGCGCCAGAGGGGCGGAGGAGGTCCGCAGGGGCGTGGCGCGGGTGCTCGGCGATCTTGCCGGGCCGATCGATTCCAGCCTGTCGCCGCACTGGGTCGGGGCGGCATTGCCCGCGAAGGCACCGGCCACGCTCGTCCCGCCATGGGTGATCGGCACGGCAGCACTGGCACTGCTTCTGGTCCTGTTCGTGGGCTTTCGCTTCAGCCTGGTCGGATTCACGGACGAGCTCGGGCCGCTGGTCGCCGGATTGCCGCCGGGCGGTCCGGTCACGATCCTGCGCGATCCACCACCCGAGCCGCCCAGGCCATCCCCCGAGCCGCGTCCGCTGCCCGTGCCCGAGCCGACCGAGATCCCGGCGTTCCTCGCCGGGGAGCAGCGCCAGGGCCTGGTGACGGTGCGGGAGGAGGCGCAGCGGGTGCTTATCCGGCTGGTGGCCTCGGACCTGTTCGCTCCTGGGCGCGCCGAGATCGCGCCGTCCTCGCGGCCGCTCCTGGCAAGGATAGGTCAGGCTCTGCGGACCCGCCCGGGCCAGATCCTGGTGACAGGCTATACCGACAACAATCCGATACGGCGCAGCCTGCGCTTCGCCAACAATCAGGAGCTCTCCGAGGCACGCGCCGACAGCGTGAGCGCCCTGCTCGGCGAAACCCTCGGCGATGCGGCACGGCTGACCAGCGTCGGCAAGGGTGAGCGGGATCCGATCGCCGACAATCGCACGGAGGAGGGGCGGGCGCGCAATCGGCGGGTCGAGGTCGTGCTCCTCAAGGTGGCGGAGGGCTAGCGATGACGCGTCTGGCTCGGGGCCTCCTACCGGTCCTTCTTTCCCGCGCCGTCGTGAGCCTGATCGGCGCCGCGGCGATGGCGCTGGTCGTCTGGTTCTTCGGTCCGCTGGTGTCGATCGGCGGCTGGGTGCCGCTCGGCGGCGACACCGCTCGCCTCCTCGCCGTCCTGGCGATCAGCCTGCTCTGGGGTGCGGGCAATCTCTGGTCGGCGCACCGCGCTCGCGCCGGCGGCGAGGCCATGGTCGAGGCGATCGCGAAGCCGTCGCCGGGACCGGCCGACGCCGAGCTCGGTGCCATCGCCGCGCGCTTCAAGGAGGTCATGGCGCGCCTGAAGGCTCATCGGTTCGCCAAGGGCCGCCTCTATCAGCTGCCCTGGTACCTGCTGATCGGCCCACCCGGCTCGGGCAAGACCACGGCGCTGCTGCAGTCCGGGCTCCGCTTCCCGCTCGAGGGCCTTCAGGAGCTGAAGGGGGTAGGCGGCACGCGGCATTGCGACTGGTTCTTCACCGACGAGGCGGTCCTGATCGACACGGCCGGGCGCTGGACGACGCAGGACAGCGATCGGACGACCGACGCTTCGGCATGGCTGGGATTTCTCGACCTGCTCGAGAAGCACCGGCCGCGCGAGCCCATCAACGGCGTTGTCGTGGCGCTCGCCGTCGACGACCTCGTCGCCGCCGGCGCGCCGGGCCTCGAGACGACCGCCGGCGCGGTGCGTGCGCGGCTGAACGAGCTCGGGGCGCGGCTGGGCCTGCACCTGCCGGTCTATCTCCTGCTGACGAAGGCCGATCTGATCGCCGGTTTCCGCGAGGCGTTCGCCGATCTCGACGACCGGGCGCGCGAGCAGGTCTGGGGCTTCACGCTGCCGCTCCAGGAGCGGGAAACGGCACCCGGCCGGGAGGCGGTCGAGCGGGAGCTGGCGCTGCTCGTCGATCGGGCCGAGGCGCGCACCCTCGGCCGGCTCGAGACCGAGCGGGATCTGGACCGGCGCGCCGCCATTCAGGGCCTCCCCCTGCAGCTCGCGGCGCTGACCGAGCCCCTCCAGCGGTTTATCGCGCTGGCGTTCGTCGGCACCGGCTACGAGATGCCGCCGCTGCTGCGCGGCGTCTATCTCAGCAGCGGCACCCAATCCGGTGCGCCGATCGACCGCCTGCTCGCCGACTTGCAGCGCAGGTTCGGCATCCGCGTCGGCCCGGCTCACGAGCTGAAGGGCAACCAGAGCTTCTTCCTGCTGCGCCTGCTGAGGGAGGTGATTTTCGCCGAGGCGCCGCTGGTTCGCTTGGCAAGTCGGCTGGAGCGCCGCGAGCGGCGGCGTGCGCAGGCAGCCTGGGCCGTGGCGGCAACGGCGGTTCTGCTCGTCCTCGGCGGTTGGATCTGGGCCTATCGCGTGCAGGCGGGCGCCGTCACGGCCTATCTCGACGCTGTCCGGGAGTACCGGTCCCAAGCCGCGGCCGTGGCGACCGACAGCGTGGGTGCCGCCGAGGAGGATCTGCGCCCGATAGTCCCGGCGCTGGATGCAGCCCAGACTCTCGCCGTCGGAATCGAGACGCCATCGCCGCGGCTCGGGCTGTCGCAGGCGAGGCAGCTGCGCGCCCATGGCTCCGACGTCTATGACCATGCGCTGCAGGCCATTCTCCTGCCGCGGCTGGTGCGTCGGGTCGAGACACGATTGCGGGCCGAGCTCGACACCCCGGAGGCCGCGATCGGGGCGCTCAAGGTCTATCTCGCCCTGGGTGGCCAGGGTGCCCTGTCGCCAGGGCTCGTGACCGACTGGATGGCCGAGGACCTGCGGCGCGCCTATCCGCTCGATCAGCCGGTGCGCGACCGTCTGGACCGGCATCTGGGTGCCCTGGTCGAGCGCCTGCCGACGGTGGATCCGCGGCCGTCGCTCGACCCCGGGCTGATCGACTCCGCACTCTCGGCGATCGACAGGGTGCCGCCGAGCAAGCGAGCCTATCTGGCGCTGGTCCGCAAGCATGGCGAGCTGGGGCAGCCGTTCGAGCCTTCCAAGGTCGCCGGCCCCGAGGCGTCGGCGCTGTTTCCCATGGACCGTGGCTCGGCGCTCGCCACGCCCATCCCGGAGCTGTTCACGCGGCGCGGCTTCTGGCAGCGCTTCCTGCCCTCGATGGCGGCCGAAGCGCGCGCGGTGGCGGAGGAGGACGCCGCGATGCACCCCGGTCGGCCGAAGCTCGACGAGGGCGGCCAGGCCCGTCTGCTCGGCGAGATGCTCGATCTCTACTATGCCGAGACGATCGACCGCTGGCAGAAGCTCGAGCATGGGCTCGGCCTGCGCCTGCCTGACAGCCTGGGCGGGGCCGCCTCGGTCCTGCGGCCGCTTGCCGTGCCGCCCTCGCCGCTGGTTCGGCTCTTGCAGGCGATGGTCGACGAGACGCTGCTGACCGCTCCGCCGCAGCCGCCCGAGCCGACCGGGAACGCGGGTGACCAGGCTAGCCCGGTCCAGGACGCGGCCGTCGGCGCGGCTCGGCAGGCCCTCGGCGGTCGCGACCCGGAAGGACCGCCGCTCGGCGCGCCGGTGGAGGCTCGGTTCCGCCCGCTGGCGCTGGCCATCCGTGGCGAAGCCGGCGCGCCGGCGCGGCTCGATTCGGCGCTGCAGGCGGCCAACGAGCTCTATCTCGCTTTGCCGTCGCCCGGCACGCCCTCGACACCGGCTACGGCCAGCCAGATCCGGGCGCAGGCCGAGCGCCTGGCCGAAGCCGTCCGCGATCTGCCGGCGGCGTTGAGGGAGCCGCTGGAGCGCCTGGCCCAACGGCTGGGGACACTCGCCGAGGGCCAGGTCCTGACCCGGATCAACGACGAGTACCGGGCGAAGGTGCTGCCGTTCTGCCGCCAGGCCACATCCGGCCGCTTCCCGTTCGACCCGGACAGCACGGCCGATGTGAGCCATTCCGATCTCGCAAGGCTGTTCGGCGCCGGCGGGCTGTTCGACCAGTTCATCGAGGAGCAGCTGACGTCCTTTGTCGACACGGCACAGCGGCCGTGGCGGTGGTCGGCGTCGATCGGCAGCTCCGACGCCGCGCTGGCCCCGTTCGAGGCCGCCCGGCGTCTCCGCGACGGGCTCTTTGCCGGCGGCACGGCGCCTCGGGTCGGCTTCACGCTGAGGCCGACGAGCCTCGGCGAGGACGTCGAGCGGATCGTGGTCGATCTCGACGGTCAGACGGCCAGCTACGAGGAGGAGCCGCCTCAGCCGGTCCATCTCGACTGGCCGGGCCCCTACGGCGGCGGCCGGGTGCAGATCAGCTTCGAGCCGGACGGCTGGTGGACGGACCCGGTCACCACCACCAGGCAGGGCTCGTGGAGCTGGGTGCGCCTGCTGCACGAGGGCGGGCTCACCCGACAGGGCCGCCCCGACCTCTACATCGTCACGCTGGCGGCCGGGCCGCACCAGGCCAGCTTCGAGCTGGTCGCCGACAGCGTCGACAACCCGTTCGAGCTCGGCCCCTTCCAGCGGTTCCGCTGCCCGGAGGGGCTATGATCACGCGCGGCGTGGGGCTGCTCGGCAAGCTGCCGAGCCACGGGGACTTCCTGTGTCTCAACGTGCCGCCGAAGCTGGCGAGCCCGCTCGATGCCTGGCTGGCGGCTACGCTGGCGGCCAGCCGCGATGGGCTCGGCGATCGTTGGCTCGACATCTTCCTCGAGGCGCCGATCTGGCGCTTTGCGCTTGCCGCCGGATGCTGCGGGCCGAGGGCCGCCGCGGGAATCTGGCTGCCCAGTGTCGATCGGGTCGGCCGCTATTTCCCGCTCCTGCTCGTGGCGGCTCTCGATGTGCCGTACGGACCGGCCACGCTGCTGCATCGGGCGGGCCGTTGGTACGACGAGCAGCAGACGCTGGCGTCCGCCCTGCTCGAAGGCGAGCTGGCGCCCGCCGAGATCGAGGCGAGGCTGGCCGACGCCGATCCGTTCCCCGTCGAGCAGCCACCGGGAATGCCCTGGCGCATGTCGCCCGGCGACGCCGCCGGCTGGCAGCTGGCCGGCATCGCCCCGGTCGGCAGCCTATGGTGGGGCGAGGGATCGCGGCTCGTCCCGCCGAGCGTGCTCGCCTGTCCCGCCTTGCCCCCGCCCGACATCTTCGCGGCCATGCTCGATGGCCGGTTCGCGGACCGTGGCTGGGTGGAGCTGCCGCAATGAGCGGCTACCGGACGGCCATGCGCACCCATCCCGGGCATGTCCGCGCGCTCAACGAGGACAGTGCCATGATGCTGCCCGAGCGTGGCCTGTGGGCCGTAGCCGACGGCATGGGCGGGCACCATCGCGGCGATCACGCAAGTTCGCTCGTCACCTCCCGTTTGGCGAGCCTCGCAACGACTGAGAGCGGGCGCGATCTCTTCCGCGCCGTGGCGGCGGGCCTCGACGGCTGCCACCGCGAGCTCAAGGCCGCCGGGACCGATGGCGAGATCTGCGGCTGCACCGTGGTCGTGCTGCTCGCATCGGTCGGGCGCTTCGCCTGCCTGTGGGCCGGCGACAGCCGCCTTTATCTCCTGCGCGCCGGCAGGCTCCGGCAGCTCACGCGCGACGACAGTCTCGTCCAGGAGCTGATCGACAGAGCCGAGCTGCATCCTGCCGCCGCCCGGAGCCACCCCTGGCGCAACATGATCACGCGCGCGGTCGGGGTGGGCCAGCATCTCGAGCTCGGGACCGTGCAGGACAGCATCCAGCCAGGCGATCGCTTCCTCCTCTGCACCGACGGCCTGACCGGCGAGGTGGAGGACGAGGTGATCGAGGCGGTGCTGGCGAACGCGGCGGTCGACGTCGCGGCCGACCGTCTCCTGGCGCTGACGCTCACTCAGGGTGCCCGGGACAATGTCACGCTCGTGGTCATCGACGTCGATGACGCCGGCGCGCCCGTGCCGGACCCGTGCCGGGCGTCTGCGGGGCCATGACGAGCCTGAATGCCATGGGGCTGATGCATTTTCAGCCCAGTCGAAATGCCCTGGCCGAATGGGATCGCACCGGTGCGAAGGGATGAGGACAAGCCCATGCGGAACGCCATTGAGCGGCGGATCGACCGGCTTGCCGAGCAGTGGCGGGCGTTCGCCGCCGATCCGATGCTCCGCCTGCTCCGCTGGCGGGCGGTCGCGGACGACCTGCGCCTGATCGATCTCTTCCTCGACCTGCAAAGCGAGGAGCTGGGCACGACGCCGGATGTCTTCGTCCGTCTCCGCCCGCCGTTCGGCGATCCGTCGCGCTACGCGCGCGATCTGCTCGCCGCGTTCGTGGACCAGTACGAGGCCGCCCGCGCCGACCTGGCGGCGCAAGGCATTGCCGCCGGGTGGCGGCATCGGGAAGCGGCGGCCGACGAGGCCGATCCGGCGCTGCTGGTGCGAGCCGCCGGCTCTTTCCAGGCCTACTACGCCCGGCACATGCAGTGCCTGGTCCTGGTGCTCGCTCCCGAAGCCGTCGCCGACGACCGTGCGTTCTCGGTCTGGCTGACCGCCCTGCTGCTGCGGGACCTGCCGCCGACCTTGCGGGTGGTCGTGCCCGATCCGGCCGAGGCCCCGCGGCTCGACGGCCTCGACGAGATGGCGCCCGGGCTGGCCGTCACCATCGAGCCGGCGCTCGACATGCCGGGTGCCCTGGAGGAGCTGGCGCGCAGCGAGGGGGCCGAAGGGCCGGCCAAGCTGTTCCGGGTTCAACTGGCCAGCCTCGCCAATGCTGCCGGCAAGGGCAATCTCGCCGCGGCCGAGCTCGCTGCCGGCCGAGCCCTCGACGTGGCGAGGCAGGAGAGCTGGACGGACCAGGCGCTGGTCGCCCACATGGCGCTGGCCGCCGCCTACCTCGGTGCTGGCCGGCCGGAGGACGCGGTCGGCTGCTACCGCCAGGCCGGCGTTGCCGCGGAGGCCGCGGCCAAGGGCCATCCTGCGGTGCCGAGGCTGCGGGTCACCGCCGCCATGGGCGAGGCCGCGGCCCTGGTGGCGGCCGCACGCTGGCAGGAGGCGGCGAGCGCCTACGAGCGGGCGGCACCCCTTGCCGAGGCCGCCGGCGATCCGGTGATGCTGCTCGAGGCCTGGCGCATGGCCGGCTGGAGCCACGAGCAGGCCGGCTCCGATCGCGACGCCTGGCGCTGCGGCCAGCTGGCCTTCGAGGCCGGCGAGCGGCTACCGGCCGAGCAGCGCGACCGATCGACCCTGCCTTGGGTCGGACAGATGCTGCTGCGCCTGCTCGATCGCCACTATCCGCGCGACGACCGCCGGGCCGCAGCCGAGCGCAGCCGGCTCGAAGGAGCGTTCGGCAAGGGGTGGGAGCGCACGCTCGAGCTCGAGAGGGCAATCCCATGATGCCCGCGGCGACCCATTTCGATCCGGTCGTGGGCGTCGATGTCCACATGGTGCAGCCCTCGGGCCCGGTGCCGCCGGTGCCGATCCCGCACCCCTACATCGGCATCGTGTTCGATCCCTTCGACTATCTGCCGATCATCGGCTCGACGGTGAAGGTGAACGGGCTGCACCGGGCGATCGCCGGTACGGCCGGCAAGGCGCTGCCCAAGCATTTCCCGATCGGCGGCACCTTCGTGCCGCCGCTGCCGGCCGACGAGCACGAGAACTTCATGGGCAGCTCCACCGTCGAGATGGACGGCGACGCCGCTGCCTACATGGCGCTGCCCTGCCTGTCCTGCCAGTCGATCGGCATGCCGCCGCCGCTGCGGCGCAACCCCAAGAAGAAGACCAGGATCGAATCGCTGGTGCTGCCGACCAGTCTCGTCCTGCCGATCCCGAAGGGCGCACCGGTCCTCGTCGGCGGCGCACCCACCATCTCCCTGACGAATGTCGCCCTTCATCTCCTGGGGCCGCTGGCGCGGGCGATCAGGAGATCGAAGCCCTTCCGCAAGGGGGCGCAGGCCTTCGGGAAGGCGCGCCGGCGCGCGTTCCGCAACATGAAGCCGGGGTTCCTCAAGTGCAGGATCCTGCGCGCGGAGCCCGTCGACGTGGTGACCGGCGAGGTCGTCGTCGACCAGCAGGATTTCGAGCTGCCGGGGCGCATCCCGATCCGCTGGACCCGGCATTATCGTTCGGGCTCGGCCCGTCGGGGGATCTGCGGCGTCGGCTGGGAGACGCCCGCCGACGCCCGGCTCGAGCTCGGGGGCGCCGGCGTCGTGTTCCACGACGGCGCCGGCGTCGCCACCTACTTCGACGCTCTGCCCGACGCCGAGGCGGTCGTGGAGCCGGTCGACGGCGGCCGGCTGCACCGGCTGGACCGCCACTTCGTGGTCGAGCAGAAGGGCGGGCTCGGCTGGTATTTCGAGATCCCGCACGCATCGGCTGCCGAGATCCGGGTCTCGGCGATCGTCGACGGCTGCCGCAACTCGCTGCACTTCCTGCGTGATAGCGACGGCTTGCGAGAGGTGGTCGAGAGTGCCGGCCGGCGCCTCGTGTGCACGAGCGAGCGGGGCCTCTTGCGCCAAATCACGCTGCACCACCCGGACTTCCCCGAGCGCCGCACCCTCGTGCGTTTCGCCTACGACGACGCCGACAACCTGACAGCGGTCCACGACGCCCTCGACCACCCCTACAGCTTCGGCTGGGACCACCGCCATCGGCTGCTCCGCCACACCAACCGGACGGGGCTGTCGTTCCACTACGAGTACGACGCCGACAGCCGCTGCGTTCACTCCTGGGGCGACGGCAGGCTCCACGACTACCATTTCGAATACGATCCCGTCGGCCGGTTCACCAATCTCACCGATTCGCTCGGCCATCCCTGGACGGTGGAGTACGACGAGCGGCTGCTCATCACGCGCGAGACCGACCCGCTCGGGGGTGTGACGAGCTATGCCTATGACGAGGTCGGGCGGACGGTGGCGGTGGTCGATCCGGCCGGTCGGATGACCGCGTATGCGTACGACGATCGGGGCAACCTGATCGAGCTGACGCGACCGGATGGCACGACCATCGCGAGTGAGTTCGACTGGGACAATCGGCCGATCCGTATCGCCGACCCGAACGGGGCGGTATGGGAGTACCGCTGGAACGAGCGTGGACTGCTCGTCGAGCGCAGGAGCCCGCTGGGGGCTGTCTCGAGATACACGTACGATCCCGGCGGGCAGTTGGCCTGCGTGACTGATCCACGGGGTGCGGCAACCCATGTAGGGCTCGACGCCTTCGGCAATCTTGCTGTTCTTACCGACGCGCTGGGCAGTGTCACGCGCTTCCAGCACGACGCGCTGGGCAACGTGACGACACAGGTAGACCCGCTCGGCTGCAGGACAGTGTGCGAGTATGATGCCAAGGGGCAGCTCGCCAAAGTTTTGCTGCCGACCGGCGCCACAATATCGTGCGCCTATAGTCCGAGAGGCGAGCTGACGCACTACATGGACGAGAACGGGGCAGTCACGCTGCTGGCGTTTGCCGGACAAGGGCGAATCAGGAGACGCGTGCGACCGGACGGTTCCAGTGTCGAGTATCACTACGACAGTGAAGAGCGGCTGATCGGTGTAACCAACGAGCGTGGTGAAACTTATCACCTGGAGCACGATGCCCTGGGGCAAATCATCAAGGAGATCGACTACTGGGGGCAAGTGCGGCTGTATACTTATGATGCGGCGGGGCATCTCCGGCAGAGCGTCGATCCCCTAGGCCGGGTGATCCGCTACGCGACCGATCCACTGGGCCGTGTCCGCAAGAAGGTCCTGCCGCATCCTGAGCAACCGGATGCGACGTTCGAGGAGACCTACGACTTCGACGCCAACGGCTACCTCGTCAGGGCTGCCAATCCTCACATTGCCATCACGCGGCGTTTCGATGCCGAGGGCCGGCTTCTGGAAGAGGTGCAAGGCAGCTTCGCTATCCGGAACACCTACGATCCGAACGGCAACCGCGTCAGGCGCGAGACCAGCGCCGGTAACAGGATGGTCTTCGAGTACGACGCCCTCGATCATGTATGTGCGATCCGCATCAATGACGAGTTGCCCATCCTGATCCAGCGCGATCAGCGGGGGCAGATCATTCGCGAAGCCTTCGGCCGCGGCCTCGTTCGGCGATACGGCTATGACGCGATCGGCAGGCAGACGGAGCAAGCCGTAGCCCGAAGCGGTGAGGCGCTCTTTGCCGTCAGCTTCGACTATGACGCAGGGGGCAACCTCACGCGACGCAGCGACAGTCGACACGGGAGCGATCGTTATCGCTATGATCCCCTGGGGCGAGTCATGGATCACGCCGATTCTCGCGGCAGGCTCGCCCGGTTCCTGCATGACCCGTCGGGTGACCGTCTGGTGACGGACGTGAGGGAGCGAGCCGCGCCACCGGGTGTCGCGGCGGAGACTGCCTCGAGCGTCGACCGCTGGGCGAGGGAGGGCGACTATGATGGTAGAAGCTATCGGTTCGACCGGGCGGGCAACTTGGCCTTTCGTAGCAGCAGGGCCAATCCCGACCGCCCTCCGACCGAGGCAGTGACAACCTGCTTCTCCTGGGATGCCAATCAACGTCTTCTGCAGAGTGAGACGAACGGGATTTGTACGCGATACGGTTACGATGCTCTGGGCCGCAGAACATTCAAGGAGACAAATGGGAGACGGACGAGCTTCTACTGGGATGGCGATGCATTGGTAGCGGAGGACGCTTGTGACGTGTCCGAGCCAGCAGCCAACCAAGCAGTCCGGTTTGCGCGAGTGCGGGAGTATCTTTACTATCCAGCGACATTCTCGCCATTGGCGCTGATCGATGGAAGCGCCTCACGATCTCGCGTCTATCACTACCATACGGACCCCAACGGCTGCCCGACGCGACTTACGGACGAGACCGGGGAAGCGGCTTGGTCGGCCGCCTATGGCGTTTGGGGAACGGTGATAACGGTCCACGCAGGTGAGCTGTCGAATCCGATTCGGCTTCAGGGTCAGTACGAAGATTCGGAGACGTCGCTTCACTACAACCGGCATCGGTATTTCGATCACAATATCGGACAATTCGTTGGTCAGGATCCGCTCAGGCTCCGGCCCAGTGACAATATCTACGAGTTCGGACCGAATGCCTTCCAATGGGCAGATCCGCTGGGACTCGCCCAGCATCGGGTCGTATATTGGTGGGAGCGGCCTTCGACTGGTGAATGGGATATAGGCCGCGAGTTCAGTGGCCTCAACCCCGGGCACAAGCGGAAGCTGAGCTACGTGGAGCAGACTGACACTCACACGGAACACTTGATATTGCGGGGACTGGAAGACCGCGTCCAGCCCGGCGACATCATAACGATAATGGGGACAGAGCCTCCGTGCGGACGTCCGCGCAACGGTCGTCGCGCGATGACCGAATGGTGTTATGACAGGATGGAGGGGTTCGCGGACTGGCATGACGTGGAAATCCGCTACATCGTCCCTCAGACGGGCAGCATGTGGCGGTTCAGGCGCCAGCCGCCACCCGATTGCGGTCGATAGATGTGGATGACCGATTGAAGGGCTGCCCCTGCACCTGGACGGGTATCGTCTGCTCCGTCAGTTCAACTTGATCCGCTTGCCGTCGGCCGACACCAATGTCACGCCCTCGTCGTCGATCTTGATCCAGCTCTGGCCGACCGTCAGCGAGATCGACTGGCTGCCGGTGATCTCGATCACCTTGGCGTCGAGCTTGTAGCGCTCGCCGGCGATCACGTCGCGGTTGGCGGCAGCCTCGAGCCTGGCGTTGCCGCGAAGGACCTTGACCTGATCGTCGTCGGTGATCGTAAGGCTGCGCGCGGCACCGATCGTCACCTCCTGGGCCTTGGTGACGTGCAGCACCTCCTTGCCGCCGACGGTGTAGCTCCGGTCGCTCCTGGTCGTGTATTCCTCGTTGCCGGTGACGTTGCGTATGCGCTTGCCGCCCACCGTGACGGTCTCGTCCTTGTCCACCGTGCGGCTGCGCTTGCTGTGCACGGTCAGGGTCTCGTCCTTGTCCACCGTGCGGGTGCGCTTGCCATGCACGGTCAAGGTCTCGTCGACCTCGACTGTCCCGGTGTGGTTGTTCTTCACGTGCTCGGTGCGGTCGCGCTCGACCACAGCCTGCATGTCGCGCTGGGCGTGCAGGTAGACCTCCTCCAGGCCCTTCTTGTCCTCGAAGCGCAGCTCGTTCGAGCCGCCGCCGCCCTTGGTGGAGTTGCTCTTGAAGCCGGACTGGCTGGCGTTGGCAGGCAGAGCATAGGGCGGGGATGCCTGGCCGTTGTAGACGCGGCCGGTGACGATCGGCAGGTCGGGATCGCCCTCGATGAACTCGACGACCACCTCCTGGCCGACCCGGGGAATGTGGATTCCGCCGAATCCCGTTCCGGCCCAGGGCTGCGAGACGCGGATCCAGCAGGAGCTCCTGTCGTCGCGCCGCCCCTCGCGGTCCCAGTGGAACTGCAGCTTCACCCGGCCATGTCGGTCGGTCCAGATCTCCTCGCCGGCGGGGCCGGTCACCATCGCCGTCTGTGGGCCGCGGATCCGCGGCTTGGGCGTCACCTGCTCGGGCCGGTAGGGGATCTCGGCCGGGATGGCCATGAAGCGGCATCGATAGAGGTCGATCTCCCGGCCGTCGCGCATGCCGCTGCGGTAGGCCGCGTCCCACAGCTCGTGGGCGACCTCGCGCAAGACATACTCGCCGTTCTGATCCTCGCGCGGGCAGCGGGCCAGCCGGAACCGATGACCGGCGGCTAGGCCCACGGCGGTGCCTTCGCCCGTCGCACAGCGCTGGCCCGCCTGATCGGCCTCGAGCCTCAGGCGCGCCGTGCGCTCGCCGGTCTCGGGCTCGGTGTACCGGCCGCAATAGTCGTAGATCTCCCCATCCGCCAGGCTGTGCGGCCTCGGCCGTTCCTGCCGGGCCATGAGGTCGGCGCGCGGCTTTTCGAAGTCGAAGCTGGTGTGCGCGAAGCTGCCCGAGCGTACCTCGGCCGCCATGTCCCAGGCGAACACGTGATCGCGCTCCCGTCGCGCGAACTCGTCCTTCGAGAAGTACGGGATCTCTTCGTATTGGGGTGCGGCGCGGTGCGACTGCGGCGAATCGGCCAGCACGAGCGTATGCTTGCTGGCCGAGGCGACAAAGAAATAGGTGATGCCCTCCTCCTGGAGCAGGCGGTCGACGAAATCGAGATCGCTCTCGCGATACTGCACGCAATAGGGCCGTGGGGCGTAGCTGCCGGACAGACGCTGCTCCACGTCGACGGCGAGGCTGCCCGCATGCTTGTCGAAGATCATGCGGACGATCTCCGGCACGCTCTTCTCCTGGAAGATCCGACAGTCGCTGGTACGGCACAGGAACCACAGCCACGGCCTCAATGTGGCCTGATAGCGTGCCTCGCCGCCTTCCCAGCCGATGAAGACGAACCGGCTGACCAGCCCATGGAACCAGCGCTTGCCGCCATCGGTCAGCGGCGCCTCGACCGCCATCGCGGTGCCCAGAACATCGTCGAACTCGATCGCCTCGTCGTCGCTCGCAAGCTCGAGGTCGAAGCGGAACGGCCGGCTCAGCGCCTCCTGGCCGAGGAGGCGTCGGAACCGCAACCGATCGCCCAGCGCGGTGGTCAGCCCTACGGCACGGTGATCGAGCATGGGCTCAGCCGGCGAGCCGGGGGTCGACCGTCTGCCCGCTCGCCGCCGTCCCGGCCGCGGGCCTACAGTCCAGCGCCCTGAACTCGACCCGGCGGTCGACGGCGTCGGTCACGTCGTCGGTGCCGGTGCCGACGATGCTCTGACGGGACCCCATGCCGTTGGCGATCATGCGGCTGCCGATCTGCGGCGCTTCTTCCTGCAGTCGGTGCATGACGTACTCGGCCCGCCGCAGGGACAGCCTCTCGTTCAAGGCTGTCGACCCCGTCGGGCTGGTGTGGCCGGTGACCTCGAGGCAGGCGCTGCTGTTCGCCGTCTCCTGGGCGAGCTGCTCCAGCCACATGGGATAGGGCCGGGCGAGCTCGGGCGGCCAGAACGTCGCGGTCCCCGGCTTGAACAGGAAACGGATCGCCAGCTTGTCGTTCCTCAAGCCGTAGTCGACCAGCCCGGCGAAGGCCTCGGCCGCCTGGTCGCGCCGGTCGAGCTGCCAGTTGGCGAGATAGAGGCCGTTGTGCACCCGCAGCTGGTCGCCTGCCGGGGTCGCCGAGGCCTGTTCATACAGATCGAGAGCCTCCTCGTAGCGCCCGGCCTCGTAGGCATCGGTGGCGGCACGGACCAGCGCCGCCGTCTGGATGCCATCGAGATATGCCGGATCGATCGGGTCGCCGACCTTGCCGCCGCAGGTCGCGAGGTATCCGGCCACATATCGGTCGCGTGCCCATCCGGGGCTTTCCCGGTCGAACACGGCAGGGGTCAGGTCGATCCCCTCGCTCGTCGCACGGCCTGCTCCCTTGGCCACGATCCGGCCAGACTGGAGGTCGGCGAGCACGAGCCAGATGCGGTAGGCCTCGGGCGTTCCTGCGTTCGTGCCGTCGGCCGGCAGGCCGGCCAGGCTGCCCAGCAGGGCCAGCGGCTTCTGGGCGAGCGTCTCTCTCGTGAGCTCCTGCACCTCGAACTGCGGGTACTTGGCGCGAGCGAGATCGACGATCTGCGACTGCATCGAACGGGTGGCCGCGGAGCGGAAGCCCGTAGCCTCGTCGATCAGTGGGTCGATCACCAACGCCTGCGGCGCCCCGGGCGTGGAGCCGGCAGCGGACGCAGCAGAGGAAAACAGCTTGTCGGCCGCCTGCACCACTGCCTCGTCGAAAGGCTGTGCCGGCGGCGTCGAGGCGGCTTGCCGGGCAGGCGTCGTGCCCGGTTGCGCTGCCTCGGGGGTCAACGGCGTGGGGGCCATCGAGGAAGGCTGGCCGAACCCACCGCAGCCGGCGAGCCCGGCTACGACGAGCAACACGATCGCCAGGGCTACGGCCCACGCCCGTTCACGGTGCGCAGCGGCTCTGTAGTAGCTGTCGCTCCTCATCGGACAACACTCCTCCAAGCTGGAACCGTTCGACGATGTGCCGGCAGCGGTGATCGTCATCGGCCGACGTCCGCGGCACCGGGCCTCTTCGAGGTTGCGGCGGCTCCACCCTGACCCATACGCGCCCGTTGGCCGTGGCGCCGGCGCGGTCGGCGATCGAGTAGCGGATCTCGGCGATGGGGATCCGGGCCGGTGTCACCCGAGGGGGAGGGCCGGGGTCGTAGTCGAGCCGGCCATCGACGATGCGCACGCTGCCGGGGCTGCCCAATGCCATCGCCGCATCGACGAGCCGCGGCCGATCGCCCGAATCCGGATCGGCATCATTGGCGAGCACGTCGATGGTGACCCGCTCACCCGCCCTCGTCCAAGCCCCGTCGCTGGCCGCGACTGGCGGCTCGTTGGGCGCCGAGGTCCCCAGGACGCGGATCACCACCGCCGCGTGCGCCGGGCTGCTCTGTCGATCGCTGACATGAAAGAGGAAGCGGACCTCGCCGCTCTCGCCCCTGGCGAGGTGGGCGAACGAGGCTCCCGGGTCGTAGCGGGCACGCGTCCCCTGCACATCGAGGCGCCCGGGCGCGCCGAGCGGAAGCTCGGCCGACAGCTCGAGAGGGTCCTCATCGGGGTCCGAAGCGAGCGAGCCCAGATCGATCTCGATCGCCTGGCCCGCTTCGGTCGTCACCTCGATCGATGAAGCGACAGGAGGATGGTTGACCGGTGCGGTCCACCACACGACGGCGCCGCCGGCGATCACGACCATGAGCACGACGCCGGCGGCCACGACGATGGCCAGGTAGCGGGTGAGACGGGGGGCGGCCTTGCCCAGGCCGTCGAGCGCGTCCAGAAGCTCTCGCGCGCTTTGGAACCGGTCCTCGGGCCGCTTGGCCAGCAGCTGGTCGACGATCGCTCGAACGTGGGGTGGTGTCTGCGGTGCGAGCTCCTTCAGCGGTGCCGGCGCCTGGCATGTGATCTGGAAGCCGAGCGACTCGACCGTCTCGCCTTCGAACGCGCGCCGCCCCGTCAGCATCTCGTAGAAGGTGAGGCCCAACGAGAACAGGTCGCAACGCGCGTCGACGCGCTCGCCCCGCCACTGCTCCGGGCACATGTAGCAGGGAGTGCCGAGCGCCTGGCCATGGCGAGTGACCTGAACGGCTTCGGTGGCGATCACGGCGATGCCGAAGTCGGCGAGCTTGGGTGTCAGCTCCGGGCCGGACAGCAGGATGTTGGACGGCTTGACGTCGCGATGGATCCGGCCTCGGGAATGGGCGTAGGCCAGTGCCTCGCCCAGGCCACGAACCAGCCGGACCGCCTCGGACACGGGAAGCCTGCCGTGCTGCTGGAGGAGCTCCGCGAGCGTCGGCCCGTCGAGGAGCTCCATGGCGATGAAGGGAACGGGTTGCTCGCCGGAATCGTAGATCGACGCGATGTGAGGGGCGCTCAGTCCTCCGGCGGCGCGCGCCTCGCGGAGGAAGCGGACGACGGCCTCGGACTCACGCTGCCATTCCGGCTTCAGCACCTTGAGCGCAACGTGTCGGTCATGCTTGGGGTCGTAGGCGTCGTAGACCGTCGCCATCCCGCCCTGCCCGAGCAGGCGAAGGATTTTGTAATGGCCGAACTGGTCCCCATCACGAAACCCCTGCCGGTGGGACGGTAAAGCCATGCGTCGATCCGTAACCCGTACCGTTTCGAGCATCGGTCAGACTAACGATCCGCACTGTTTCAAGCATCGGCCAGACTAGCGACCGCGGATTGCCGAACGATGTCAGGTGGCGGGGCTTGCGTTACAAATGAAATACGACCTCGCCGGCGTGGTCATGCGCGCGAGGCGCCGCGTTGACACGGGCGAGCGTCACTGCTTGCTTGCTCGATCTGCGTACGTCCTTCCACCGTCAAGGCGGCAAGGCGCCCGAGCGCAGTTGCCGGGAGAGAGCCTCGGCGATCGTGCGCGAGACGAACGGCTTCCTGAGGACCTCGCGAATGCCCGCGGCACGGAGGCGGTGCGGCTGGATCGGGCCGGCGTTGCCGGTCATCAGGAGGATCGGAAGCTCCGGCCGGACGGCATGCACCGCCGCGGCGAGCTCGGTGCCGGTCATCTCCGGCATGACCTCGTCGGCGAGGACCAGGTCGAACCGCGCAGGCTCGCCGCGAAAGGCCGCCAGCGCCTTCGTGGCGCTGTCGAGGCCGACGGGCTCGTAGCCGAGCGCTGCCAGCATCTCCTCGACCAGCAGCACGAGGGACTGCTCGTCGTCGACGAGCAGGACCGTCTCGCCATTGCCGCGGGCCAGCGGTCGCGGCTCGTTCCGCGGAGCTTCGGCGGCGCCCGCCACGCGGGCGAAGTATGCCTCGAAGGTGCTGCCCTCGCCGGGTCGGCTACGGACGTTCAGAGCACCGCCATGCTCTGCAACAATGCCGTGAACCGAGGCAAGGCCGAGCCCGGTCCCCGCGGCTCTGGTGGTGAAGAAGGGCTCGAACACGCGCTGCACGGTCGCCGGGTCGATGCCGCGTCCGGTGTCGCTCACCGCGAGCCGCACATAGCGCCCGGGCGCCAGAGTTCCGTGGGACAGCGCCTGCTCCTGCGCGCGCTCGACGGGATCGAGGGCAATGGCCACGATGCCCCGGCCATCCATGGCCTGCGCTGCGTTGGTGGAGAGGTTGATCACGACCTGCTGGAGCCGGCCCGGATCGCCGAGCACCGTCGCACCGCCTGCCTCGAGGCTCGGGTGCAGCGTGATGGTCGTCGGCAAGGATGCGCGGAGCAGGTCGACGGCCTCCTCGACCACGGCCTGGATGCGCACCGGACGGAGCTCGCCCCCGCTCCTGCGGCTGAAGGCGAGGATCTGATCGACCAGGCCCCTGGCCCGCTCGCCCGCCGCCATCACTTTCCGCACATGGCTCGACGGTTGGCCATCCGAGGGCAGGGTGTACAGCGCCATCTCGGCGTAGCCCAGGATCGCAGCCAGGATGTTGTTGAAATCGTGGGCGATGCCACCGGCGAGCGTGCCCACGGCCTCCATCCGCTCGGCTTGACGGAGCCGTGCCTCCAGCGCCTTCCGCTCGGCCGCTGCCTGCTCGCGCTCGAGCGTGCTCGAGAAGATCTCCCCTGCGGTGCGCAGGAGGGCGGCATCGTCGGCAAGCCAGCGCCGCTCCCCCTGCACGGTCTCGAAGCCCAGCAGGCCCACGCGGCGCTCCGCCTGCCACAGCGGCACGCAGAGCCAGGACCGTGCTCCCCGCTCCTCCAGGGAAGCGCGTTCGGGACCTGCCGGCAGCGCCGCGACCCGCGGAACCAGAATGCAGCCGTCGCGCTCGTAGCCATCGAGGCTGTGGCCGACGGTGATCGCCGGGAGATCCCGGAGGCGGTCGGATGGCTCCGCAGCCTCTCCCTGCGGCCAGCGGAACGCTTGCCGACCGCCAGCCTCGTTGCCGCCGTGCCAGACGACATAGGCCCGATCCGCACCCAGATGCCCGGCCAGTCGGGCGAGACTCTGGCCGACCTCCTTTTCGACGCGTTCATGAGGCAGATCGATGAACCGGGCCGAGATCCCGGCGATCAGCTGCTCGAAGCGCAAGCGCGCCTCGAGGGTTCGCGCGTTGCCGCGAAGCCGAAGGAACAGGTAGCTCAGGTAGACCAGGAGCAGCAGCGAGACCAGGTAGAGGAGGATACGGAATATCCTGGCGCGTGCCTCGGCCTGGGCATGATAGTCGAGATAGGCTGCTTCCATCGCCCGGGTCTCGCGGCTCATGGGTATGGCGAGGATGCGGTCGAGGACCTCGTCCACCTCCGGCAGCGTGGCGATCGTCAAGCGGCCGTGCGCCATCAGCCCGCGAAGGTCCCTCGCAAGGCCCGGCGGGGCCGGCACCTGGGCGAGCCGATCCAGGGAGGCAGCCAGGACCGTGCCGCTCTGCCCCCCGGGATCGCCCATGAAGCTCAGCATCGCGTTCGCGACGGCCGCGACCTCGGCAGCCACGGCGTCCCGCTCGGGGCTCTCCATGCCGAGCCGGCGGCTGACGAGGCGGAAGTAGCTCAGTGAGTTCTGCAGAAGCGCATTCCTCGACTTGAAGGCCTCGATGAGCTCTTCCTGCGCGGCCAGGACGGCCGCGAGCCGCTCACGGTGGCGGTCGAGGTCGTCGGCTGCGACGGTGGCATCACCCACCGCCCGTGCCGTGATCCGCAGGCTGGCGACGCCCTCGCGCAGGCCCCCGATCGCCTCGACCAGGGGATCGTAGTTGCGCAGCAGGCCGGCGCGCGCCTTCAATACGTCGCGCTGCAGGGCGGCGTCGCCGAGGATGATGCCGCGCAACGCGTCGAGGCTGTGCTGGTGCAGATCGCCGTCCGGCGCAGCACTTCGAACCAACAGGAAGGTCAGGACCAGGAGCAAGCCGGCGATGACGATCGCCGGCAGGCTGCGCCGACCCCTGCTCACGGCGGCACCCGTGATGCCGCCTCGCCCGTGAGCGTGCGGAGGAACCGGGCGATCAGGTCGATCTCCTCGTCGGTCAGCGTCCTGCCGAGCTGGCTCCTGGCCATGCGATCGACCGCCTCCTCGAGGGTGGGCGTGCTGCCGTCATGGAAATAGGGGGCGGTGATCTCGACGTTGCGCAGGCTCGGGACGCGGAAGACGTGCCGGTCCGCCTCGACGTGGGTGAGGGCATAGCGGCCGAGATCGGCCTGCGTGACCGTTGCGCGCCGGGCGAACGGGTCGTCGAAAACCCCGAACCGCTGGAAGAGATTGCCGCCGACGTTCACGCCCTGGTGACAGGCGACGCAGCCATGGGCCTTGAAGAGCTCGTAGCCACGCTCCTCTGCCGGCGTGATCGCCTGCCGTTCGCCCTCGAGGTAGCGGTCGAACGGCGCGTTCGGTGTGAGCAGGGAGCGCTGGAAGGCGGCGAGCGCATCCAGGACCTGTCCGGGCTGGGGGTCGCCTCCGTAGATGGCGAGGAAGGCCTCGCGGTAGGCGGGGTCGTCCCGCAGCTTCGGCAGCAATGCGGGCCAGGTCGTGCCCATGAGCCGCGGATCGAGCAGCACGGCCTCCGCCTGCTCCTCGAGCGTGCGGAAGTTGCCTCGCCAGTTCATGCGGAAGCTCAAGGCGGCGTTGAAGACGGTGGGCACGTTGAAGTCGAGCGGCCGCCCGTCCGAGCCGGTGGTGATGGCAAGGCCGTCATCGCCGCCCTCGTCGAGGTCATGGCAGGAGGCGCAGGCCACATCGTTACCGTGGGAAAGACGGACATCGTGGAACAGGCGCTCGCCGAGCCGTGCCTTGGCGGGGTCGGGGATCGAGGCCGCAGGCACCGGCGTGATCGGCTCGGCGCCGGATGCGGGCGGCTCGGCGTCGAACGCCGTTGCGGGAGTAGGGACGAGAGCCGCGATCCAGAGCAGCCCGGCCACGACGTCCCGGCCGCGGCTGCTCAGCCACGAGCCTCCCGCGACGCCATCGGGACGGCATCCGATTCCGATTGTCCACGGCATGGCTGACCCTCTCGGCACCCGAGGGGAAGATCGCCCGTTTATGCTTCGGGACAATATATCCGAGGGCTCCGGCCGCAGGCCGGAGCCGGCGACGGCTCCTCGGAGGGTGCCATGATGGCCAAGCACGTTCTTGCGGTCGACGACGACGCGACGATGCGCGCCATGGTCGCCGACTATCTGAGGGACCGGGGCTTCCGCGCGACTGGGGCGGCCGACGGCCAGACCATGCGAAGCGCCCTCGCCCAAGGCGACGTCGACCTGGTGATCCTGGATCTGAAGCTGGCTGGCGAGGAAGGGCTGGACCTGCTCAGGGAGCTCCGCACGCACTCCGGCGTGCCCGTCATCGTCGTCACCGGCCAACGCCGCGACGAGGTCGACCGCGTCGTCGGCCTCGAGCTCGGGGCCGACGACTACCTGACCAAGCCCTTCGGCATGCGCGAGCTCGTGGCCCGCATCCACGCCGTCCTGCGCCGCGCGGAAGCGGCGGATCCCCATCCCGAAGGAGGGAACAAGCGCGTCCGTTATTGCTTCGGGGGCTGGGAGCTGAACTACCGGACCCACCAACTGAGAGCACCGGACGGCACGCCCGTCTCCCTGACAAGGGGCGAGTTCGGGCTGCTGGTCGCTTTCCTCCGTTCGCCGGAACAGGTGCTGAACCGCGAGCAGCTCCTGGCGGCCAGCCGGGTCCACGACGACGAGGTCTACGACCGCAGCATCGACGTCCAGATCCTTCGTCTCCGCCGCAAGCTCGAGGCCGATCCGAGCGATCCGGCGCTGATCAAGACCGAGCGCGGCGCCGGCTACATCCTCGCGGCGCCGGTCGAGATCAGGTGATCCGAGCGGGCTGATCGAGACGACCCTGGACAGCGGCTACGGAGAGGCGGCGGGCGATGCCAAGGCTCACTGAGCGATGATCAAGGCTGTAATCGATCATCGTTCCGATGCAGAAGTGTAGCAGCGGCGAACTCATCGTGCCGGTACTCGGCTGCCGATCCGTTCTCGACACCAGCCGTCGAGCCGAGCGGGCTGACACGGTTGTGCCATCGAATGCCAGCATCGTGGCGGGAACCGGACGCGAGACCAATCGCTACATGCTCGCCGGACCTTTCGACATGGAGCCGGATCCAGCCCGCCTTGTCGGACCTTCCGTCGATCGTTCCGGCCAATATGTGTCATAAAGGGGAATTACCGGCTCGACCAACCCGTTGAATTCGAACGTCCGGATCAATGCCATCCCGCGTGCTGGTCCAGCAACGCCCGGCAGATCGAACCGTCGCTCTTCAGGCCACGCGGCACCTCGAGTGCCCTTCCGGGCAGCCACTGCGCCTCGAAAATGCACGGCCGACCGGATCGGCATAGGCCGGAAACGCGCGCTGCACGGCGCCGATACGCGGCACCTGAGCAGCGACCGCGTGTTGGCGGTGCGACTCGACGAATTCCGCCGGTGGAGAGGTGGCTTTCCACCGCCCGCCTTCGCAACCCTACTGCGACCTGGAATCCGACTCGGCGCTTCCGTTGGGCTCCCGGTAGCCGGCCAAACGAAAATCGGCGCCGAAGCGCCACTGCCAACTCCTTGAGTTCCTGAAACTTTCTGGTGGAGCCGACCGGGATCGAACCGGCGACCTCTAGAGTGCGATTCTAGCGCTCTCCCAGCTGAGCTACGGCCCCAACCCGGCGCGTTGTATGGTTGTGCCGTCCCGGACTGTCAAGCCTGCCCTCCCCGCGTTCCGGTTGTGCCGACAGGCCGTCGCAACACCGGCGCGCACGCCTCGAGGGTGGCCTTATCCCGCATCGGCGCTATAGTCGCGGCAACTGCCGGCCCGGCCGGCCGCCGACACCACGCGGGCCCGCATGTACGCCGTCTACAATCTCCTCAATACCGTCATCAGCATCTACATCTGGATCCTGATCGCCTCGGTGGTGCTGAGCTGGCTGGTGGCCTTCAACGTCATCAACAGCCGCAACCGGGTGGTCTACACCATCGGCGACTTCCTGCACCGGCTGACCGAGCCGCTGCTGCGGCCGATCCGCAACGTCCTGCCCAACATGGGCGGCCTCGACATCTCGCCGGTGATCCTGATCCTGGCACTGTACTTCGTCCGCGATCTCGCCTTCCAGTATCTGCGGCCTTGAGCCTGCCGTCCTGCGCGCGGCTGGTCGAAGGCGGCGTCGAGCTGGCGGTGCGCGTCACGCCCAAGGCCGGCACGAGCGTCGTCGCCGGCACGGTCCGCGATGCCGCCGGCGCTGCCTGGCTCGCCGTGAAGGTCACCGAGCCTGCCGATGGCGGCCGCGCCAACCAGGCGGCGATCCGGCTGCTGGCGCGCCAGTGCGGCGTCCCGCCCTCCGCCGTCACCCTGGTGTCGGGTGCCGCCGCCCGCTGGAAGCGGCTGCTGATCGCGGGCGAGCCGGCGCTGCTCGGGAGCCGCCTCGTCCAGCTGGCGAAGGAGACGGCATGAAGCCCGCGCGCGACGGCGGCCGGCCGCCGGTGACGGCACGGCACCGATCGCCGGCGGCTGCCTCACGCCGGCGGCCTGCCGCGACATCGACGGGGGAAGGCGCCGGATGGCCATGATCATCGACGGCAAGGCTCAGGCCGCGGCACTGCGGCAGCGGCTGGCCGAGGAGGCGGCGGCGTTCGCCGGCGCCGCGGGCCGAGCCCCCCGCCTGGACGTGATCCTGGTGGGCTCGCATCCGGCCAGCCTGTCCTACGTCCGCACCAAGGCACGCATGGCCGCCGAGACCGGCATGGACAGCCGGCGGCACGATCTGCCGGCCACTGTCGGCGTCGCGGAAATCCTGCAGCTGATCGATCGGCTCAACGCCGACGACGAGGTCGACGGAATCCTGGTCCAGCTCCCCTTGCCCGACGGCATCGAGACCTCGCGGGTGCTCGAGCGCATCGACCCGGCCAAGGACGTCGACGGCTTCCATCCCCTGAACATGGGTCGGCTGCTGGCCGCCAGCGCGCCGTCGGGCGAGGGCATGCTGGTTCCCTGCACGCCGCTGGGCTGCCTGCTGCTGCTGCAGGCCACGCTGGGCGTGGCCGGGTTGCGCGGCAGGCGCGCCCTGGTGGTCGGCCGCTCCAACATCGTCGGCAAGCCGATGGCGGCGCTGCTGCTCGGCGGCGACTGTACCGTGACGCTGGCGCATTCGCGCACCCGCGACCTGCCGGCCGAATGCCGCCGCGCCGAGATCCTGGTGGCGGCGATCGGAAAGCCGCAGATGATCCGCGGCGACTGGATTTCTCCGGGTGCCGTCGTCATCGACGTCGGCATCAACCGGGTGACGGACCGGCACGGCAACGCGCGGCTGGTCGGCGACGTCGCCTTCGACGAGGCGGCGCCGCATGTGCAGGCCATCACGCCGGTTCCCGGCGGCGTCGGCCCGATGACCGTGGCCTGCCTGCTGCGCAACACCCTCACCGCCGCCTATCGCAGGCGCCCGGGCGCGGCCTGACCCGCTCCTGCCGGGCGCGGCTGCCGTCGCGGGCGGCGTCGGCTGCACGGCGCCCTCGTCAGGCGGCGGCCGGCCGGCGCTCGACGGCCTGGTCGGGGTCCTTCAGCACGTAGCCGCGCCCCCACACCGTCTCGATGTAGTGCTCGCCGCCGGTGATGGCCGCGATCTTCTTGCGCAGCTTGCAGATGAAGACGTCGATGATCTTGAGCTCGGGCTCGTCCATGCCGCCGTAGAGATGGTCGAGGAACATCTCCTTGGTCAGCGTGGTGCCCTTGCGGAGCGAGAGCAGCTCGAGGATCGCATATTCCTTGCCGGTGACGTGCAGGCGGCGGCCCGCGACCTCGACCGAGCGGGCATCCATGTTGATCGCCAGCTTGCCGGTCTGGATCGACGATTCCGCATGGCCCTTCGAGCGGCGGACGATCGCCTGGATGCGCGCCACCAGCTCGGCCTTGTTGAACGGCTTGGTCAGGTAGTCGTCCGCCCCGCTGGTCAGCCCCCTCACCTTGTCGGTGGGATCGCTGCGGCCGGACAGGATCAGCACCGGGGTCTGCACCCGCGCCGCACGCAGCCGGCGTACCACCTCGTAGCCGTCGACGTCGGGCAGCCGCAGGTCGAGGATGATGATGTCGAAATCATAGAGCTTGGCCAGCTCGATGCCTTCCTCGCCGCGGTCGGTCGGCTCGAAGACGATGTTCTCGCTGCGCAGCGCGGCCTCGATCAGCCGCGCCGAAACCGGATCGTCCTCGATGGTCAATGCACGCATGATCCGCTCCGACCGTTCCGACTGCCTGGGTTCGACTGCGTAACCTTAAGAGGCAGTTCGTTAAGTCTATGTTAACAGGGGTTGTGCGATCTGCCGTGGCCTGCCTCGGGGAGCCCGTTTGGCGAGCAGTCGGCGAAGCGGATACAACCAAAAGTTAACCTCTGGCGCAACATAAAAGTGTATGTCTCAATCAAATACAACTTTCACGGGTAATCCGCATGCGGCATCGGCCGCTGTCGCCCGCTTCCGCCATCGCCTGGCGAGCGAGCCCGGCTGCCGCATGGGCGGCAGGGTCCGTCGCTGCACCGGCCTGACGGTGGCGGCAGCCGGCATGCGGCGGATGGTCGGCATCGGCGACAGCTGCCTGATCGAGCGGCGGCAGCGGCTGCCGCGGGCCGTCGAGCCGGCCTTCGATGCCGGCAGCGCCATCGCCGCCGAGGTCGTCGGCTTCGCCGGCGAGGAGGTGCTGCTGATCCCCTACGAGGAGACGACCGGCATCGGCTTCGGCGCCCGCGTCGCCGTCGAGCGGCAGCTGGACGGCGTCAGCCCGGCGCCGGACTGGCGCGGCCGGATCCTCGATCCGTTCGCCCGTCCCCTCGACGACGGCCCGCCCCTGCTGCCAGGCCCACGACCCTACGCGCTGCGTGGCAGGCCCGTGCCGGCGCATCGCCGCTCGCTGGTGGGCGGCCGCATGTCGCTGGGCGTGCGGGCGCTCGACCTCTTCACGCCCTGCTGCCGCGGACAGCGCATGGGCATCTTCGCGGGCTCGGGCGTCGGCAAATCGACGCTGCTGTCGATGATGGCGCGCGACAGCGACGCCGACGTGCTGGTGGTGGGCCTGATCGGCGAGCGCGGTCGCGAGCTCAACGAGTTCCTGCACAAGACGCTGAGCCCGGCGGCGCGGGCGCGCTGCGTCACCGTCGTCGCCACCTCGGACATGCCGGCGATGATGCGCCGCCGCGCCGCCTACCTGGCGATGACGATCGCCGAGGCCCTGCGCGACCAGGGCATGGGCGTGCTGTGCCTGCTCGACAGCGTCACCCGCTTCGCCATGGCGCTGCGCGAGATCCATCTCGCCGCCGGCGAGGTGCCCACCAGCCGTGGCTATCCGCCCAGCGTGTTCGCCGAGCTGCCGCAGCTGCTCGAGCGCGCCGGTCCCGGTGAGTGCGAGGCCGCGATCACCGGCCTGTTCACCGTGCTGGTCGAGGGCGACGACAACAACGAGCCGATCGCCGACACCGTGCGCGGCATCCTCGACGGCCACGTCGTGCTCGACCGTGCCATCGCCGAGGGCGGCCGCTTTCCGGCCGTCGACGTGCTGCGCAGCGTCTCGCGCACCGCCCCCGGCTGCTACCTGCCCGAGGAGCGCCAGCTCGTCGCCCGGGCGCGCCGGCTGTTGCGCACCCATGCCGACATGTCGGAGCTGATCCGCCTCGGCGCCTACAAGCGCGGCGCCGATCCCGAGGTCGACGAGGCGGTCGCCCGCCGGCCGGCGCTGGACGAGCTGCTGCGGCAGGATCCCGACGAGCATGCGCCCGCCGCCGAGGGCTTCGGCCGCCTGGCCCGGGCCCTGGCATGAAGCCCCGGACCCTCGCCCTGCTGGAGCGGCTGGAGCGCCGGGCCGTCGACGAGCACCGCCGCGAGCTGGCCGAGATCGACCGCCGCGCCCAGGCGGTCGAGCTGGCCCTCTCGGGCCTGCGGGCCGCGCGCCCGATCGAGGCGGCGATCGGCTGGGGCATGGACCAGGGTGCCGCACCGGTGGCGGCGTTCTGGGCGGGGTCGCGCGCCTCCGAGCAGCAGCTGCGGGCGCACATCGAGGAGCTGCGCCGGCGCCGCGAGGTCGTGGCCGAGGCGATGCGCGGCCGGCTGGCCGAGGCCCGCCGCTACGAGCTGCTGGCCGAGGCCGAGGCTCGCCGTGCCGGCGAGGCCGTGGCCCGGCGCGAGCAGGCGGTGATCGACGATGCGGTGCTGGTCAGGCGGGCGGCGGGACTGGCCGCCGCCAGAGCCGGCTGACCGGAGACGAGGAAGGCAAGGCGATCGGAGCGGAGCCGGCTCGTGCCGGTGAGCACCGATCGACCGCCGCCTGACGAAGTATACGGTCAGCCTGCGCCGGCTCTAGAACTTCGGCGCCAGGGTGACCTTGAGCCCGTCCAGCGCGTCGGTGTAGCGGACCTGGCAGGAGAGCCGCGAATTGTCGCGCACGTCCAGGGCCTCGTCGAGCATCATCGACTCGTCGGGGCCGGGCTCGCCGAGCTGCGGCATCCAGGCCTCGTCGACATAGACATGGCAGGTGGCGCAGGCGCAGCAGCCACCGCAGGCCGCCTCGATGTCGAGATTGTTCTCGCGGATGATCTCCATGACCGACCAGCCGACCGTGCCATCCAGGGGATGCTCGGCACCATCGCGATCGGTGACGTACAGCTTCGACATTTCAGGCGACGCCCAGCTTCTTCTGCAGCTCGGTGCTGGAGGTAGTGTAGCGGAAGATCAGCTTCTGCTCGGGGAAGCACAGTTTGAAAGCCTTCTGACACATCAGGGCGGCCTCGTGGAAGCCCGAAAGGATCAGCTTGAGCTTGCCCGGATAGGTGATGATGTCGCCGATCGCGAACAGGCCGGGCCTGCTGGTCTCGAAGGCCTCGGTGTCGACGGCGATCAGGTTGCTCTCGAGGTCGAGGCCCCACTCCGCCAGCGGCCCCAGCTCCATCTTCAGGCCGTAGAACGCCAGCAGCACATCGCATTCGATCCGCTCCTCGCCCTTGGGGCTGCGGATGCGCACGGCCCCGAGCTGGCCGCCCTCGCCCTCCAGCGCCGAGATCTGGCCGATGTGCAGGCCGGCCGCTCCCTCGGCCACCAGCTGGCGCATCTTCTCGACCGAATCGGGGGCGCCGCGGAACTCGTCGCGGCGGTGGACGATGCCGATCGAGGCCGCGATCGGCTGCAGGTTGATCAGCCAGTCCAGCGCGGAATCGCCGCCGCCGGCGATCAGGATCCGCCGCTGGCGGAAGGTCTCCATCCTGCGCACCGCATAGAACAGCGAGGTGCCCTCGAACGCCTCGGCGCCGGGCAGCGGCAGCCGCTTCGGCACGAAGCTGCCGGCGCCGGCTGCGATCACCACCACCGGCGCCTCCAGCACCGTGCCGGCGGTGGTCTCGACCCGCCAGCGGCCGTCCGCGAGCTGCGTCAGCGCCGAGGCCTGCTGGCTCAGGTGGAACACCGGCTTGAACGGCTCGATCTGCTCCATCAGCCGGTCCACCAGCTCCTGGCCGGTGCAGCGCGGCACCGCCGGGATGTCGTAGATCGGCTTCTCGGGATAGAGCTCGGCGCACTGCCCGCCGACCTTGTCGAGATTGTCGACGAGGTGGCACTTGATGCCGACCAGCCCGGCCTCGAACACCGCGAACAGCCCGCACGGACCGGCGCCGATGATGATCATGTCCGTGGCAATGGGCGGCGTGTCGGTCATCGGCGGTTCCGGATCGCTGGTCTGGGCGGGCGGGACCGCCGCATCTAGCCCGCCCGCCGCGCCAAGGGAAGGCTCAGGCCGGCGAGGGAGCCCGCCATTCGCTGACGATCCCGGCGAGATCCGGCCGCGGCGACGGCTCCTGCGGCGAGCCCAGCGAGCCGATGTAGAGAAAGCCGATCAGATGGTCGTCCGATGCCAGGCCGAGCCCGGCCTTGACGGCGTCCATGTAGGCGTTCCTGCCGGTGGACCATTTGCCGGCGAAGCCCATGGCGTGCGCCGCCAGCAGGATGTTCTGGGCGGCGGCGGCGGAAGCGGAGATCTGCTCGACCTCGGGCGGCCGGCCGGGCCGGCGGTCGATCCTGGCCGCCACCACGACGATCAGGGGCGCCCGCGACGGGCCGGTGCGCTGCTTGTCGAGGTCGGCGGCACTCGCCGCCGGATCGGCGGCGAGCGCGGCATCGGCGAACAGCTCGCCCAGCCGCCGCCTCGCCTCGCCGCGCACCAGCAGGAACCGCCACGGCCGGACCCGGCCATGATCCGGTGCGGCGCAGCCCGCCTCCAGCAGGAGCCGCAGCTGGCCCTCGTCCGGCCCTGGCTCCGCCATCTTGACCTGCGGCACCGTCCGCCGCCCGAGTATGGCCTCGATCGCCTGCATCGCGTCCACCTTGTGCTGCTGCAGCGAGGGTGTGACCGTCCCGCCGCGCCGGGGTCAAGGCCCGACTGCCCAATCCTTAACCATTCCAACATCTTTTGCAGGCAACACTTGATGCCGCGCTGCATCATCGCCATTGTGCGGCGCCGCAAACGGGCCAGCGGCCGGAAGCGGGCTTTCGACCGGCAACAAGGGCGTTCGGGATGTCGGAGCACGGCTACTACATCGAGGATCTGACGCCGGGCATGTCGGCGACGTTCGGCAAGACGATCACCGAGGCCGACATCCTGATGTTCGCCGGCGTCTCCGGCGACACCAACCCTGTGCACCTGAACCAGGAGTTCGCCGCCGAGACGGCCTTCAAGGGCCGCATCGCCCACGGCATGCTGACCGCCAGCCTGATCTCGACCGTGATCGGAACCAAGCTGCCCGGTCCCGGCTGCATCTATCTGACGCAGACCCTGCGCTTCCTGCAGCCGGTGCGCGCCGGCGACACCGTGACCGCCCAGGTCAGCATCCGCGACATCAATGTCGAGAAGCGGCGGATCACCATGGACACCGCCTGCATGGTAGGCGGCAAGGAGGTCCTCATCGGCGAGGCGCTGATCATGGTGAGCCGCCGGCCGGCCTGAGCGGATCGGCCGCGACGCTGCGACAGTTCGCCCTTTACAGCCCGAATCGCGCGTGAAACATACGCCGCTCATGCGCGTCCACCGTCGATTTGCGAGCCTCCCTGCGGCCGCCCGCGGGGCAGCGGTGGCCATCGGCAACTTCGATGGCGTGCACCGTGGCCATCGTGCCGTCGTCGAGTCGGCGGCGGCGATGGCGGCCCGTCTGGGCGCGCGGCTGGGCGTGGTCACCTTCGAGCCGCACCCGCGCGAGGTGGTGAGCCCCGGCGAGGTGGTGCCGCGCCTGACCGGCTTCGCCCGCAAGGCCCTGCTGCTGCGCGGGCTCGGGGTCGAGGAGTTGTTCGTCCTGCCGTTCGAGCGCGAGATGATGCGGCTGTCGCCGCGGGCCTTCGTCCAGTCGATGCTGGTCGAGCGGCTGGCCGTGCGGGCGCTGGCGGCCGGCGAGAACTTCCGCTTCGGCCATCGCCGCTCGGGCGATGTCGGCACCCTGGCCGAGCTCGGCCTGGAGCACGGCTTCGCCTTCGCGAGCGTCGCGGCCGTGCAGGATGGCGGCCCGGTCTCCTCCTCGCGCATCCGCGCCCTGCTCGGCGACGGCGAGGTCGCGGCGGCCGCCGGCCTCCTGGGCCAGCCGCATGCCGTCGACGGCATCGTCCGCCAGGGCGACCAGCGCGGCCGGCTGCTGGGCTTTCCCACCGCCAATGTCCATCCGCTCGATCCGCGCCAGGTGATGCCGGCGATCGGCGTCTACGCCGTGCGGGTGCTGCGCTGCGGCCATCGTGACGGCGGCTGGCTGCCCGGCGTCGCCAATCTCGGCCGCCGACCTACCTTCGACGGCAGGAGCGTGCTGCTCGAGGTCCACCTGCTGCAGGGCGGCGGCGACCTCTACGGCGAGCGGCTGCGCGTCGCCTTCGTCGACCGGCTGCGCGGCGAGCGCAAGTTCGCCGGCATCGACGAGCTCAGAGACCAGATCGGCCGGGACTGCCGCTCCGCCCTCGACCGCCTCGCCGCCTGACTTTCCCACGAAGCCTCGACCATGACACCCGACTATCGCGATACCGTCTTCCTGCCGCGTACCGGCTTTCCGATGAAGGCCGACCTGCCGCAGCGCGAGCCCGTGCTGATCGAGCGCTGGCAGCGGATCGGGCTGTGGCGGCGGCTGCGCGAGCAGTCGAAGGGCCGCGAGAAGTTCGTGCTGCACGACGGGCCGCCCTACGCCAACGGCCACATCCACATGGGCACCGCCCTCAACAAGATCCTGAAGGACGTGGTCAACCGCAGCCAGCAGATGCTGGGCAGGGACGCCAATTACGTCCCCGGCTGGGACTGCCACGGCCTGCCGATCGAGTGGCAGATCGAGCAGGACTACCGCAGGAGGGGCCGCAACAAGGACGAGGTGCCGATCGCGGCCTTCCGCAAGGAGTGCCGCGACTTCGCGCTGCGCTGGATCGACGTGCAGCGCCAGGAGTTCCAGCGCCTGGGCGTGATGGGCGACTGGGAGAATCCCTACACCACCATGAGCTTTGCCGCCGAGGCCGGCATCTACCGCGAGCTGGTGAAGTTCCTGGTCGGCGGCACGCTCTACCGCGGCAAGAAGTCGGTGATGTGGTCGGTGGTCGAGAAGACCGCCCTGGCCGATGCCGAGGTCGAGTACCACGACCACACCTCGACCACGATCTGGGTCCGCTTTCCGGTCGTGCGCGCTCCCGAGCACGCGGACGGCTTGGCCACCCTGCTGCGCAGCGCGGCCCTGGTGATCTGGACCACCACGCCCTGGACCATGCCGGCCAACCGGGCGATCGCCTGCGGCCCCGAGATCTCCTATCTGCTGATGCAGGTCGGTGCCGTCGACGACACCGCGAGGGTGGCGCCGGGCGACCGGCTGGTGGTGGCCGAGGAGCTGGCGGCCGGGCTCGCCAAGGAGGCCGGCGTGACCGGCTTCGAGACCCTGGCGCGCTTTCCGGGCACCGCTCTCGAGGGTGTGGTCTGCGCCCATCCGCTGCGCGGCTTCGCCTCCGCCTACGATTTCGACGTGCCGGTGCTGCCGGGCGACTTCGTCACCACCGAGCAGGGCACCGGCCTCGTCCACATCGCCCCGTCGCACGGCGAGGACGATTTCGAGCTCGGTCAGCGCCACGGCCTCGACGTGCCCGACACCGTGGCCGAGGACGGCAGCTACACCGAGGCCGCCCCCGGCTTCGTCGGCACCCACGTCTTCAAGGCGGCGGAGCCGGTCATCGCCGCCCTGGCCGACAGGGGCAACCTGCTGGCGCGCGGCACGCTGGTCCACAGCTACCCGCACTCCTGGCGCTCGAAGGCGCCGCTGATCTTCCGCGCCACCGCCCAGTGGTTCATCCCGATGGAGGGGCCGCTGCAGCTCCGCGCCAAGGCGCTGGCCGCCATCGACGCCACCCGCTGGGTGCCCGAGCGCGGCCGCAACCGCATCCGCTCGATGGTCGAGGCCCGGCCGGACTGGTGCGTGTCGCGCCAGCGCAGCTGGGGCGTGCCGATCGCGGTGTTCGTCCACAAGCGCACCGGCGAGGTGCTGCGTGATGCCGAGGTCTGCGAGCGCATCGCCCGCACCTTCGAGGCGGAAGGTGCCGACGCCTGGTGGACGCGCGATCCGCAGGAGTTCCTCGGCAACGCCCACAGCGCCGCCGACTGGGACCGCATCGACGACATCCTGGAGGTCTGGTTCGACAGCGGCTCGACCCATGCCGTGGTGCTGGAGCAGCGGCCCGACCTGAAGTGGCCGGCCTCGCTCTATCTCGAAGGCTCGGACCAGCATCGCGGCTGGTTCCATTCGAGCCTGCTCGAGAGCTGCGGCACGCGCGGCCGCGCCCCTTACGAGGCGGTCCTGACCCACGGCTTCGTCGTCGACGCCGAGGGCCGCAAGATGTCGAAGTCGCTGGGCAACGTCGTCTCGCCCATCGAGCTGATGAAGGCGCACGGCGCCGACATCCTGCGCTTGTGGACGGTGAGCGCCGACTACAGCGAGGACGTCCGCATCGGCCCGGAGATTCTCAAGGGCCAGGCCGACGCCTATCGCCGACTGCGCAACACCTTGCGCTATCTCCTGGGCAACCTCGCCGGCTTCGATCCGGCCGAGCGCGTCGGCCCCGCCGAGATGCCGGAGCTGGAGCGCTGGGTGCTGCACCGGCTGGCCGAGCTCGGCGAGACCGTGCGCGACGCCAACGGCGATTTCGACTTCCCGCGCCTCTATGGTGCCGTCCACCATTTCTGCGCCACCGACCTGTCGGCGTTCTACTTCGACGTCCGCAAGGACGCGCTCTATTGCGATGCGCCGGACAGCCTGCGCCGCCGCGCCGCCCGGACGGTGCTGGACCGCGTCTTCGACTGCCTGACCGCCTGGCTGGCGCCGGTGCTGGTGTTCACCGCCGAGGAGGCCTGGCTCTGCCGCCACCCGGACGAGCAGGGCAGTGTGCATCTGCGCCTGTTCCCGGACCTGCCGTCCGAATGGCGCCAGCCCGACCTCGCCGCCCGCTGGGAGCGCATCCGCGACGTCCGCCGCGTCGTCACCGGCGCGCTCGAGATCGAGCGCAGGGAGAAGCGCATCGGCGCCAGCCTGCAGGCGGCGCCGCTGGTCTATCTGAGCGAGGCCGACATCGCGGCGCTGCGCGGCGTCGACATGGCCGAGCTGTGCATCACCAGCGGCCTGCAGCTCCGTACCGACCGGCTGCCCGAGGGCGCCTTCCGCCTCGACGATGTCGAGGGCGTGGCGGTGGTGCCGGCGCTCGCCGGCGGCGAGCGCTGCGCCCGCTGCTGGCAGGTGCTGCAGGAGGTGGCGGCGAGCCCGCGCGACCTCTGCCGGCGCTGCGACGACGCCGTGCCGGCGGCCGCGGCCTGATGCGCGGCCAGACGGGAGGACTGCGTACCGGCCTGCTGGTGGCGCTGGTGGTGCTGGCGCTCGACCAGGCCACCAAGGCCGTGGCCCTGGCGCTGCTCGGCGGCCGGCCGCCGGTCGAGGTCACCGGCTTCTTCAACCTCGTGCTGGTCTGGAACCCGGGCGTCAGCTTCGGCATGCTGCAGGGCCTGGGCGATCTCGGACCCTGGCTGCTCACCGCCTTCGGCCTCGCGGTCTGCCTGGCGCTGGGCTTCTGGCTGGCCCGCGAGACACGCGGGCTCACGCGGCTGGCGCTGGGCCTCGTGCTGGGCGGCGCCATCGGCAACATCGTCGACCGGCTGCGCTTCGGCGCTGTGATCGACTTCCTCGACTTCCATGCCTTCGGCTATCATTGGCCGGCATTCAACGTTTCGGACAGCGCCATCGTCGTCGGCGCCGCGCTGCTGGTCCTCGACGGGCTGCGCTCGGATCGCACGGCAACTGGCCAGATGCGGGGACAGGTTCGATGATTCCGATGCGGGCCTTGGGGGTCGCCATGCTGGCGGCGGGGCTGGCCAGCGGCTGCCAGACCACGGTCCAGGAGACCTTCGGCATCGGCAAGCGGGCACCCGACGAGTTCCAGATCGTCCGCCGCCAGCCGCTGATCATCCCGCCCGACGCCACCTTGCGGCCGCCACGGCCCGGCGAGACCGGCCCGGCGACGCAGAGCGCCTCCAGCCAGGCCCGCGAGGTCCTCACCGGCACGGCACCGCCCGCTCCCGACACCACGCTCAGCAGCGGCGAGCAGGCGCTGCTGGCCGACACCCGCACCCAGGCGCAGCCCGACATCCGGCGGCTGCTGCTGGAGGAGAACACCGAGCTCGCCAATATCGACGAGAGCCGGTTCCTCGTCATCCTCGACTGGCAGCGCCGTCGCATGACGCCGCAGGGCACGCCGATCAATGCCACCGCCGAGGCCGAGAGGCTGCGGGCCGAGGGCGTCGCCTCGACCGGTCCGGTGACCATCCGAACCGGCAGCACGCCGCTGCCCCAGACCGGTAGCGAATCTTGACCGGGAGTGAACCTTGACCGATGCGCGCGAGATCGGCCTGAACCCCGCCGGCGGCGACGTCGCCGACGGCGTCTTCCACCCCGAGACCTTCATGCTCGGCAACGGCATGGAGGTGGTGGTCGTCTCCAATCGCCGCGCGCACGTCGTCTCGCACTGGGTGTGGTACCGCGTCGGCACCGCCGACAGCCCCCCCGGCCTGTCGGGCCTGCCGCACTTCCTCGAGCACCTGATGTTCAAGGGTACCGGCCACATCCCGCCGGGCGAGTTCTCCAAGACCGTCGCCCGCAACGGCGGCAACGACAACGCCTTCACCAGCTACGACTACACCGCCTACTTCCAGACCATCGCCCGCGACCGGCTCGAGCTGGTGATGGGCATGGAAGCCGACCGGATGACCGATCTCCGGCTGGTCGACGAGATCGTCTACCCCGAGCGCGACGTCATCCTCGAGGAGCGGCGCTCGCGCGTCGACAACGAGCCCAGCTCGCTGCTGGGCGAGCAGCTCAACGCCGCCCAGTTCCTGCACCATCCCTACCGCCTGCCGGTGATCGGCTGGATGCACGAGATCGAGGCCTATCGGCGCGAGGACGCCGAGGCCTTCTATCGGCAGTGGTACGCCCCCAACAACGCCATCCTGGTCGTGGTCGGCGACATCGACGCCGACGAGCTGCGGCCGCTGGCGGAGCGGGCCTATGGCCGCATCCCGGCGCGGCCGGTGCCGCAGCGCCGCCGGCTGGCCGAGCCGCCGCAGCACGCCGAGCGCCGGCTGTCGCTGTCCGATCCGAGGGTGCGGCAGCCCAGCCTGATCCGCTCCTACCTGGCGCCGAGCTACGCCTCGCAGGGTTCGGAGCACGCCTATCCGCTGGCGGTGCTGGCCGAGGCGCTGGGCGGTGGCGGCACCAGCCGGCTCTACCGCCGGCTGGTCGTCGACCAGGGCCTCGCCACCGGCGCCGGCTGCTACTACTGGGCGAGCTGCCTCGACCGCACCACCTTCCGCATCTATTCGAGCCCGCGCCCCGGGATCGAGCTCGACGCGCTGGAGGCGGCACTCGACACCGAGATCGCGGCACTGCTCGGGAACGGCATCGCCGGCGACGAGCTGGCGCGCACCAAGCGGCGCATGCTGGCCGACGCCATCTACGCCCGCGATTCGCTGAGCGGTGCGGCGCACGTGCTGGGGGCGGCGCTGACCGCCGGCCAGACCGTCGCCGATGTCGAGGCCTGGCCGGCCCGCATCAATGCCGTGACCGCCGAGCAGATCGCCGCCGCTGCCGCCCTGGTCCTCGATCGCCGCCGGTCGGTGACCGGCTGGCTGCTCGCCGCCGCCTGAACGCCCGAGGGAATCGATCGTGAGCCAGACGAGCGTCGCGGCCTCATCCGGACTCGTCCAGGAGGTGGTCAGCCCCCAGGGCATCCGCGCCTACCTGATCCACGACCGCTCGCTGCCGATCGTGTCGCTGGTGGCGAGCTTCCGCCGCGGTGCGGCCCTCGACCCCGAGGAGCTGGCCGGGCTGTCGCACATGACCTCGGGCCTGATCGACGAGGGGGCCGGGCCCTACGACAGCCAGGCCTTCCGCGCCGCCCTCGAGGACGACGCCATCCGGCTCAGCTTCGACGTCGACCGCGACGCCCTCCACCTCGACCTCAAGACCCTGTCGGCCAATCGCGACAAGGCCTTCGAGCTGCTTCGCCTGGCGCTGACCCGGCCGCGCTTCGACGACGAGCCGGTGGCGCGCATCCGCAGCCAGATCCAGGCCGACCTGCGCCGCCGCTCCAGCGATCCCGACCATCTGGCCGGGCGGGCCTGGCATCGCCTGGCCTTCGCCGGCCACCCCTACGGCCACTCGGTGCGCGGCACGCCGGAGAGCATCGCCGCCATCGGGGTCGACGCCATGCGCGAGGTGCTGGCGACCCGCCTCGGCCGCGACCGGCTGTGCGTCGGCGTCTCGGGCGACATCGAGGCCGACGAGCTGGCGGCGGCGCTGGACCGCATCTTCGGCGAGCTGCCGGCCACCGGCGGGCCGGTCGCCGGTCCGCCGGTCACGCCCAGGGCCGGCATGGTCCACGTCGTGCCGATGGCGATCCCGCAGAGCGTGGTGCAGTTCGGCCATGGCGGCATCGGCCGCAAGGACCCCGAGCACTACCCGGCCTACATCGTCAACTACATCCTGGGCGGCGGCGGCTTCAGCTCGCGGCTGACCGAGGAGATCCGCGAGAAGCGCGGGCTGGCCTACTCGGTCTACTCCTACCTGCACGACACCGAGCTGGCGCCCTTGTGGCTGGGCGGGCTCGCCACCAAGAACGAGCAGGTAGCGCTCTCCCTCGACCTGCTGCGCGCCGAGCTGCGCCGCATGGCCGAGGGCGACATCTCCGAGACCGAGCTGGCGGACGCCAAGACCTACCTCACCGGCTCCTTCCCCTTGCGTCTCACCAGCAACGACAATGTCGCCAAGGCGCTGCTCGGCATGCAGGTCTGGGACCTCGGCCTCGACTTCCTCGACCGGCGCAACGGCCTCATCGAGGCGGTCACACTCGAGGACACGCGCCGGGCGGCCAAGCGGCTGTTCGACCAGCCGCTGCTCGTTACCATTGTCGGCGAGCCGCAAGGGATCGAGGCCACCGCCTGACCCCTGGCGGCCGCAGGAGCGATCCTTGCCCGCCATCCGCCGCCTGCCCGAGGGCCTGGTCAACCGCATCGCCGCCGGCGAGGTCGTCGAGCGGCCGGCCTCCGTGGTCAAGGAGCTGGTCGAGAACGCCCTCGATGCCGGCGCATCGCGCATCTCGGTCGCCGTCGAGGGCGGCGGCCGCAACCTGATCGCCGTCACCGACGACGGCTGCGGCATGAGCGCCGACGAGCTGGCGCTGGCCATCGAGCGCCACGCCACCTCCAAGCTCGACGACGACGCGCTCATCCGCATCACCAGCTACGGCTTCCGCGGCGAGGCCCTGCCCTCGATCGGCGCCGTCGCCCGCCTCAGGCTGCTCAGCCGCACTGCCGGGGCCGACAGCGCCTGGGCGCTGGAGGTCGAGGGCGGCGAGGTCGGCACGGCGAGGCCGGCGGCCGGGCCGCGCGGCACTCGCGTCGAGGTCCGCGACCTGTTCTACAGGACCCCGGCGCGTCTCAAATTCCTCCGCGCCGAGCGCAGCGAGACCGAGGCCATCGCCGAGACCGTCCGCCGCCTCGCCCTGGCCGCCCCCGCCGCCGCCTTCGCCCTCGAGGTCGACGGCAGGCAGGCCTGGCGCGCCGACCCGGTGCTGGCCGATCCGGTCGAGGCCCGCCGCCAGCGGGCATCCGCCGTGATGGGCCGCGAGTTCCGCGACGCCTCGCTGGTCGTCGAGGCGGTGCGCGAGGCGATCCGCCTCGATGCGCTGATCGCCCTGCCCACCGCCAGCCGCAACGACGCCCGCCACCAATATCTCTTCGTCAACGGCCGGCCGGTGCAGGACAAGCTGCTGCGCGGCGCCTTGCGCGCCGCCTACAGCGACCTGTTGTTCCACGACCGCCAGCCGCTGGCGGCGATCTGGCTGGAGTTGCCGCCCGAGCAGGTCGACGTCAACGTCCATCCCGCCAAGGCCGAGGTGCGCTTCCGCGAGCCGGCGCTGGTGCGCGGCCTGATCGTGGGGGCCCTCAAGCGTGCGCTCGCCGAGCATGGCCAGCGCACCTCGCCGACGCTCGGCCACGCCGCCCTGGGGCTGGCCGGCGGCGGCGTGTCGCGGACGCCCGTCCGCCCGTCGCTCGGCCTCGCCGAGGCCGCCGCCGTCTTCCAGGGATCGGGCTCGCTCGATCTCGGCGCGCCACAGGCGCAGCCGATGCCGGAAGCACCTGCCGAGCCCTCGCCCCACCCCCTGGGGGCGGCCCTGGCGCAGCTGCACGACAGCTACATCCTCGCCCAGTCGGCCGACGGCCTCGTGCTGGTCGACCAGCACGCCGCCCACGAGCGCATCGTCTACGAGCGGCTGAAGCAGGAGCTGCGCGACGGCGGCGTGCGCCGCCAGGCCCTGCTGCTGCCCGAGATCGTCGAGCTCGAGGCCGCCGAGACGCATGCGCTGCTGCAGCGGGCGGCGGAGCTCGCCGAGCTCGGCCTCGTGGTCGAGGGCTTCGGCGAAGGGGCGGTGATCGTCCGCGAGACCCCGGCGATCCTGGGGGCGTCGGCCGCCAAGGACCTGGTGCGCGACCTCGCCGCCGACCTCGTGGGCGAGATCGACGAGACCCTGGCGCTGCGCGAGGCGCTGGAGCGGGTGGCCGCCACCATGGCCTGCCACGGCAGCGTGCGCGCCGGCCGCCGGCTGGCGCATGCGGAGATGGACGCCCTGCTGCGCCAGATGGAAGCGACCCCGGGCTCGGGGCAGTGCAATCACGGCCGGCCTACCTATATCCAGCTCTCCAGGAGCGACCTGGAGCGGCTGTTCCAGCGGCGGTAGCCGGCCGCCGGCGGCTGCGCTATATCGCCGCCGCCGCCCGCCGGCGTGGTGGCGGCGGCAAGTGTTCGTGGAGTGCCTGAATGACCTACGTGGTCACCGAAGCCTGCATACGCTGCAAGTACATGGATTGCGTCGAGGTCTGCCCCGTCGATTGCTTCTACGAGGGCGAGAACATGCTCGTCATCAATCCCGACGAATGCATCGACTGCGGCGTCTGCGAGCCGGAATGCCCGGCCGAGGCCATTCTCCCGGACACCGAATCCGAGGCCGAGAAATGGCTGGAGCTCAACCGCGAATATTCGAGCGGCGCCTGGCCCAACATCACCCGCAAGCGGCCGCCGCCCGAGGATGCCGACGAGTTCAAGGGCGTGCCGGACAAGTTCAAGGACCACTTCGTCCCCGCCGCCGGCCAGGGCAGCTGAGCGCCATCGGGGGTGGTCCCCGAGGGCGCTCGCCCATAACCTGACCGTTTCGTCAGCTTGCGCCCGCCGCATGGCTCTCCTGTGTTTCGCGGGGGCTGGCGGAAGCCTGTTTTTTGTGCTATTTGTTTAGAAGACAGACGCCACCAAAGAACTTGAGCGCTCAGCACTTGATCGCTGGTTCATAGCCACATTGCGACCGTCTATGACGTCCCTTTGCGACCGCCGCCCAGGCGCTCGCACGGCGCATTGTGGTCCAAACGACGGAGCTCGCACCGTCCGTGTCGGGTGGGACACGGGCGATGCCAAGAAGTCGGAGTCGTAGCAGATGGCAAGGAAGTTGGCGTTCGCTGCGGGTGACTACATCGTCTACCCGTCGCATGGCGTCGGCCGCATCACCGGCATCGAGAGCCAGTCGATCGCCGGCATCGACCTGGAAATGTACGTCGTGTCGTTCGAGAACGAGCGCCTCATCCTGCGGGTGCCGGTCGACAAGGCGCCGAAGTCCGGCATGCGCAAGCTGAGCTCGCGCGAGAAGATCCAGTCCGCCCTCGACGCGCTCAAGATCAAGACCCGGCCGAAGCGCACCGTCATGTGGAGCCGGCGCGCCCAGGAGTACGAGGCCAAGATCAATTCGGGCGACCCGGTCTCGATCGCCGAGGTGGTGCGCGAGCTGCATCGCGCCGACGACACCGAGCAGTCCTACAGCGAACGCCAGATGTACCGCGCCGCCCTCGAGCGGCTGGCCCGCGAGGTCGCGGCCATCGACCATGTCGACGAGGCCGAAGCCACCCGTCGGCTGGAGAAGGTGCTGCTGCAGGCCGCCTGATCCCGGCCACCGCACGATCGTCGAGGGGCCCTCCGAGGGCCCTTCGCGTTCTCCGGGCCCGTCCTGCTCCGAGCCCGTCCTGCGCTTGGCGATGGCCAGCCATGCGATTCGCGCATGGCTGGCCATCCGGCTATTCCGCGGTGATCGGCACGTGCGCCGGATGGCCGGCGACGCGCGCCAGCCAGGCCCTGATGCCCGGATAGCCGGCGAGATCGAGGCCGGCCTCGTCGGCCATGTGGGTGTAGCCATAGAGCGCCAGGTCGGCGATGGTCTCGCCGTTCCCGACCAGCCAGTCGTGGCGGGCGAGCCGCCGCTCCATCACGCCGAGAGCGGCATAGCCCTTCTTCTCCAGCGCCGGCAGATCGGCGGCGCGCGGATCGTCCGGCAGGTAGTGCAGGATGAATCGCCGCACCGCCAGTGCGGTCTCGTGGCTGTACTGCTCGAAGAACATCCATTCCAGCACGCGCGTCCGGCTCAGCCGGTCGCCGGGCCACCAGGGCGTGCCCTCGGCCAGCCAGTAGAGGATGGCGTCGGACTCGCTGATCGCCGTGCCGTCGTCGAGCACCAGCACCGGGATTCGGCCGTTGGGGTTGATCGCGAGGAACTCGGCCGTCCGCGTCTCGCCCTTGAGGATGTCCTTCTCGACATAGGCATAGTCCATGCCGAGGCGGCGCATCATCATGCGCACCTTGTAGCCGTTGCCGGAGGGCAGGAAGTCGTAGAGCGTCGGCATGGTCTGTCCCGAACGGAGTGGGCCCGCCCCAGCCTGCCGCACCGCCCGGCCCTGTCAAATCGAGAGAGCTGATCCGAGCGATGAGCCCGGCTCATCCGTCCGTCACAGCACGCCGTGCCGGGCGAACACCTCGGCCAGCGAGGCACCGGCCGCCAGCTCGTCGCGCGTGGTATCCTCGGCCGAGACCTTCGCCAGCGCCTGGCGGAAAGCCTCCTCGGCCACCCCTTGCGGGATCACCACCACGCCGTCGGCATCGCCCAGCACCCAGTCGCCCGGCGCCACCCGCACCCCGGCGATCTCGACTGGCACGTCCATCGCCACCATCTCGCCGCGGCCCTTGCTGTCGAGCGGGCCGATGCCGCCGTGGAACACCGGAAAGCGCATCTCGCGGATACGGCGGATGTCGCGCACCAGGCCGTCGGTGACGCAGCCCGCCGCACCCCGCACCTGCGAGGCGGTGGTCAGCAGCTCGCCCCAGGGTGCGATCCGCTCGGTCGGCCCGTCGCAGGCCAGCACCGCCACCTCGTCCGGCCGCAGTGAATCGATCAGCGCCATCTCCACGGCATAGGGGTTGGCCCCCGGCTCGACATGGTAGACCGGCCGGTAGAGCCCGGTGCGCGCCCGTCCGAGCATGACGAGGCCGTCGTCGAGCGGCCGCACGAACGGCCGCATCGCCTGCCCCGTCAGGCCCATGCCGTCCAGCACGTCCGACAGCACGGCGGCATAGAGCCGCTCCGCCAGCTCCCGGCACGGCGGCAATGTCGAGCTCACGATGATACCCTCCCCGGTTCCGGCGACCGGGCGAAGCTAGTCGCCCCGGATGGCCGGCGTCGATTGCGTTTTCTCACAGCGGCATCGGGCTGTGCATGCAATGCTCCTTGCAAAAGGAGCCCGACATGCACCGGAGCTGGCCCGCCTGCATCGTTCTCGCGACCTGCCTCGCGGCTGGCACCGCGCGCGCCCAGGAAGAGTTCGGGTGCCGGGACTGGCGCAGCAACCCGAGATCCGCCGTCGACGGCTGCACGCGCCTGCTGACCTTCCTCGAGACCACTGGCAGCGGCCACTGGGTCTACAAGGAGAAGGGCTACGCCTACGCCTATTTCGGCAGGGCCGAGGCCCGCGCCGCCCTGGGCGACACCGACCTCGCCATCGCCGACTATACGGAATCCATCCGCAACGATCCGACCGCCGCCGCCTACAACAACCGGGGCAACCTGCGTGTCCGGGCCAGCGACCTCGCCGCCGCCGAGAGCGACTTTCGCGAGGCGGTGAGGCTGGATCCCGGCAGCGACGTCGCCAGGCGCAACCTGGACGGCGTGCTGGCCGCACGCCGCCGCACCCAGCCGGCACCGGCCGATGCCGCGATGCGCGAGCAGGGCCACAACCTCGATCGCTGCCTGACCGGCGGCGACTTCGACGACATCCTGGCCGCCTGCGACCTCGTGCTGTACGGCAGCGCCCCGCTGACCGACAGCCAGCGTGCCGATGCCTATGCCTCGCGCGGCCGTGTCCAGCTCTATCGCCATCACTACGGCGACGCCGCCGACGACCTCTCCCAGGCCGTGCGACTCCGCCCCGACGAGCCGGGCTATCGAACGCTGCTCGATCAGGCCATGGCCGGCGACGCCGCGGCCGGGGCGCCGGCTGCCGGGCAGCCCTCGCAGCCCGACCTGGTCCGCCGCGCCCAAGCGGCGCTGGCGAGGCTCGGCTACGCGCCGGGCGTCGCCGACGGCAAGGCCGGATCGCGGACCATGGCGGCGGTGAGGGCCTACCAGCAGCACAGCGGCCTGCCCGTCGACGGCATCGTCACCGCCAGGCTGGTGACACGGCTCGAAGCGCAGTCGCCCTGACATCGAGGCGCCAGGGGTTTACCGAAGGCGATCGGGAGCTAGCTTCTCCGGGATCATAACGGGCCACCCTGTTTGCTGTTCAATTCGCCGGTCTTTATCCTCGGCTTCCTGCCGATCACGCTGCTGCTGTTCGTGGCGCTCCGCCGGACCGGCGAGCGCGGCCCCATGCTCTTGCTGCTCGTGGCGTCGCTGGTCTTCTACGGCTGGTGGGATTGGCGGTTCCTGCCGCTGCTGCTGGCCTCGATTTGCGCCAACCACCTGCTCGCCGGCCGGATCCTCTCGGCCGCCGGCATGGCCGCGTCGAGGCGCTGGCTGGCCATCGGCATCGTCGCCAACCTGGCGGTGCTCGGCTGGTTCAAATACGCCATGTTCGTGGCCGGCGTGCTGGGCGATCTCGCCGGCCGGCCGCTCGGCGTCGGCACCGTGCTGCTGCCGATCGGCATCTCGTTCTTCACCTTCAAGCAGATCGCCTATCTGGTCGACGTCCATCGCGGTCTGGTCGTCGAGCGCGATCCGGCGCGCTACGGCTTGTTCGTCACCTTCTTTCCCGACCTGCTCGCCGGGCCGCTGGTGCACCACCGCGAGCTCACGCCGCAGCTGGCAGTCCTGGGCAGCCGCCCCTTCCTGCCCGACCTCGCGGTCGGCGCCAGCATCTTCGTCATCGGCTTGGCCAAGAAGCTTCTGGTCGCCGACACGCTGGCCCTGACGGCCACGCCGCTGTTCGACGAGGCCGCTGCCGGCGCCGGCCTCGGCCTCGTCGCCGGCTGGGCGGCGGCCACCGCCTATGCCTTGCAGATCTATTTCGACTTCTCGGGCTATTCCGACATGGCGATCGGCATCGCCCGGATGTTCGGGGTCGTGCTGCCGCTGAACTTCGCCTCACCCTACAAGGCGGCGTCGATCGTCGAGTTCTGGCGGCGCTGGCACATCAGCCTGTCGCGCTTTTTGCGCGACTATCTCTACGTGCCGCTGGGCGGCAACCGCAAAGGCCCGGCGCGCCGCTACCTCAACGTCTTCGTCACGATGCTGCTGGGCGGCATCTGGCACGGTGCCGGCTGGACCTTCGTGCTCTGGGGTGCTCTGCACGGCGCCATGATCGCGGTGGGACAGGCCTGGTCGCGACGCCCGGGCCACCGGCCGATGCCACGCGCCGCCGGCGTCGCCCTGACCCTTTCGGCCGTGATCGTCGCCTGGGTACCCTTCCGGGCCGCCGACCTCGCCACGACCTGGAGCATCTGGGCATCGATGATCGGCCGCCACGGGCTGGGCGCCGAGCCGCTGGCCGGCGCCGGCCTCGCCGGCATCCTGTGTGGCCTCGCCGTTGCGCTGGCCGCTCCCAACACCCAGACGCTGTTCCGCGGCCATCGGCCGGGCCTGGTGAGCCCGGGCTATGCGAGCGGCATCGAGGATTCACCGGGCCCCGCCCCCGCATGGAGCTTCGGGCTCGGTCACGCGCTGCTGGTCGGCGCCTTGTTCGGTCTCTGCCTGGTCAAGCTGAATGACGTCTCGGAGTTCATCTATTTCCAGTTCTGAAGCCCGGCGGTTCCTGCTGATTGCCGGCGCAGCGTCGCTGCTGCTGGTGGGCCTGGTCTGCGCCACGACTTGGCAGGGCATCAGGCAGGGCCTGGTCGGCTGGAGCTCGACCCAGCTCCTGCGCTATCAGATCGCCAAGATCGAGGCGGCGCCGCGCATCGACCTGCTGCTGGTCGGCGACAGCACGCTGGCCAACGCGGTCGATGCCGAGGCCTGGAGCGAGGCCACCGGCCTGTCGGTGGTGTCGGTGGCGCTGACCGGCGCCTATGGCTACGAGGGTTCGCTCAACATGGTCCGGCGGGCCCTGCGGCGCGAGCAGCGGCCGCATGCAGTGCTGGTGATGCAGGCCTTCGACATGCCGACGCGCCGCATCTCCTACGAGGGCCTGCTCTACACCGCCGAGCGGCCGGCCGACCTCGCCGGTGCTGAGCCCTGGAAGCTGGTCGAGCCGCTGGCCAACCTCGACCTGGCGCTCGCCATGCTCGATCCGCCGCGCGCCGAGGCGGCGTTCCGCCAGATCGAGCGCTACGACTATCCGCCCCAGCGCGCCCGGCCCGACGCCGGCGGCCCGCCCATCGAGGAATCGTCGCCGTTGACGGCGGACATGATCCGGCCGGCCAAGGGCCGCTTCCTGCACAGGCTGGGCCGGCTGTGCGCCGAGGCCGGGATCGCCTGCATCTACGTCCAGGGGCCCTACCCCGCCGAGGCCTGCGCCGCCTCCGCCGACTATGCCGCGGCGGCGCGCCGCTTCGTCGTCGAGGCCGGTCTCGTGCCTGTGGACGGCACGCCGGTCTGCCTGCCCCCTGGCGACATCGGCGATGCCGAGGACCATGTCAGGCCCGAGCGGCGGGCCTATTACAGCCGGCTCCACCTCGAGCTCGCCCGCGCCGCGCTGGGCCTCGACTGGACGGCGGCGCTGGCTCCCGCCGCAGCGTCGCGCCGATGAGGCTCAGGGCTTCTCCCACTGCCCCGTCTCGCCGGCCTTCCGCACCGCGTCGATCACCCGCATGTTGAGCAGCGTGTCCTCGAGCGGCACCGGCTGCGGCGTGCCGTCCATGATGGCGGCCGAGAAGGCGTCGCCGGCTACGCCGTACTGGTCGCAGGTCGGGATCTCGATGGTCTCGGCGACGTGCGTGCCCTGCTCGCCGGCGTCGTAGACGAACAGCCGGCAGGGGCGGTCCGGCGGGGCATTGAAGGGGATCTCGACCTCGATCCGGCCCTTGTCGCCCATGAGCTGCATGGTCTGGCGCGGATTGAGCTGGGTGCTCCAGGTGAAGATGCACTGCACGCCGTCGTAGTCGAGGATCGCCGAGCCCAGCCGGTCGGTGCGCATCACCGGGTCGTGGTCGATCACCGCGGCGACGCGGCGCGGCTCCTGGCCCGTGACGAAGCGCGAGGTGGTGATCGGATAGCAGGCGATGTCGAGCAGCCCGCCGCCGCCGATGTCGGCCATATTGCGGATGTTGCCGGGATCGACGTTGTAGTAGCTGAAATGGCCATAGATCGCCCTGAGGGCACCGATCCTGCCGCCCTGCACCAGCTCACGGGCGCGCAGCCATTGCGGGTGCGTCCGCACCATGAAGGCTTCCTGGATGTGCACGCCGGTGCGGTCGCGCACCGCGATCAGCTCCTCGGCCCCCCTGGCGGTGATGTCGATCGGCTTCTCGCACAGCACATGCTTGCCGGCCTCGGCGGCCTTGCGCGTCCACTCGACATGCAGATGGTTGGGCAGCGGATTGTACACCGCCTCGACCTCGGGATCGGCCAGCAGCGCCTCGTAGGAGCCGTGGACCCTGGGGATGCCCAGTGCCCCGGCCACCTCCTGGCCGCGGGCGAGGTCGCGCGACGCCAGCGCCACCACCGTGGTGCGCTGCCCCTTCATCATCGGCGGGATCACCTTCTCGCGGCCGATCTTCGCCGTGCTCAGCACGCCCCAGTTGAGCTTCCGCATCGCTTCCGACCTCCCTGTCGCTGGGGCGGGATCTAGCAGCGTCGCGCCGGCTTGTCGCCGGCTTGACCGGAAGCCGTGCGCGCACGACATTCCGCCGATGCTCAGCTTCCTCGAACGTGTGCTGAAGGGCGGTCCGCTCGGCCCACCGCCCAACCGCAAGGAACGCCATCAGCTGGCGGCCGCCGCCCTGCTGGTCGAGGCGGCGCGGGTCGACGGCCATTTCGGCGCCGACGAGCGCCAGGCGGTCGAGACCCTGCTGTCGCAGCATCTCGGCCTGGCGCAGGGCCGGGTGCGCGAGCTGATCGAGGAGGCCGAGGCCGCTGCCGACGCCGCCACCGACTGGCAGGGCTTCACCCGCGTACTCAACGACGCCTACGAGCAGGACGAGCGGCTGGAGCTGGTGGAGATGCTCTGGGAGGTCGTCGAGCGCGACGGCCGCACCGACATGCTCGAGGCCTCGCTGATGCGCCGCGTGCCGGCGCTGCTCTACGTCGCCGACCGCGACAATGCCGAGGCCCGCCGCCGGGTGCGCGCGCGCCTCGGCCTCGACGACTGACTACTGCTGGAAGTTGCCGTTGTAGGCCGCTCCGTAGATCTGCTGCAGCCCCTTGCCGGCGAAGCTGAACAGCTGCGTCTTGCCGCCATTGTCCTCGTTCAGCTTGTAGGCTTTGGTGCCGGCGAAGCCGTAGAGCTTGTTGGTGCCGGTGCTGACCAGCCCGAACAGGTCGGTGATGCCGTGCGTCTTGCTGCTCAGCACGGCACCGGTGGTCTTGTTGAGCTTGACCAGCCTCTTGTCCTTCGAGGTCAGGAACAGCCCGCCCTCGTGGTAGCTGAGGTCGCCGGCCGACTTGAAGCTGCCGGTGCTGCCGACCAGCGTCGCGCGGGCGTTGCCGCTGTTGAGCCGGTAGAGCCTCGTCTGGGTGTCGGAATGCGCCAGCAGCTGGTTGGCCGAGTTGCACACCAGCGCGTTGAGCCCGCTGGCGCCGTGGCTGCCGACCAGCGTCGCCCTGGCCGTCGAGGGGTTGACCCGGTAGAGCCTGGTGAAGGTGATGGCATAGAGCGTGCCGTTCCGGCAGAATGCGATGTCGGTCATCACGGTGCCCATGCCGCCGATGACCTTGACGGCGCCGTTGCCGAGATCGATCGTGCCGAGCTTGCCCGTGCGGTCGGCCAGGAAGACCTTGGGGCCGCTCGCCGCAGCCCTGGCCGCCGCCGGTCCGGCGGGCGGCACCTCGGCCGGAGCCACCGTCGCAGCGGGCACCGTGCCCATCTGCTGGCCGCGCGCCATCGGCATCCACGCCAGCATTGCCAGCGTCGACACAACCACAAGACGACCAATCATCGCCGTTCCCTCCGCCCGCCGCTTGTCCGCGGTCGGTTGACCGCCCACACTACGATTTGGCTTCGGGCAGGGTCAATCGGCGCCGGAAGGCGGTAGTGTCTCAGTTTGAAATTGCCGCCTGCGGCTGACGTGCCTTGTACGACCCGCGCTTGCCCGGCTTCGGAGCGGCAGCGTCGACCAATGCGGCAATCTCTTCCATGCTCCACAGACGTTGCGTCACGCCAGCAGCCATAGCCGGCGACATGCGCAGGCTCTTGTGAATGCGGACGAAATTGTACCAGACGGTGTAGAGCGCGACCATGTGCATGTGATTCTCGAATTTCTTGGAGAACCCATTCGTCAGCCGGGTAAAGCGGCGCATATGCATCCGCATCGTCAGGTTCTGGCGCTCAACGTAGCTCGTTGAGACGTGCCGCTCTTCGGGCCGGCCAACGATGGCGGTCTTGCGGATACCGGTGCAATCGGCCGGGCTGTAGCGGCCCTTGGCGCTCTCGGGCGCGTCGCCGTAGAGCTTCACGAGCTGCGCGTAGTCGACATCGACGCCGAAAGCGTCCTCAACGGCGGTCAGATAAGCCTTGTGGCCATCGGTGGTGAGCTGCACCCGATTGGCCAGCCGATCGGCTGCGTCCTGCATGAACTCGGTGGCGTAGCCGGCATCCCGGCCGCCAACGAGCCAGGACACGATCAGCTTGCTGTCGGCGTCGAGCGCCGTCCATGTCCAAGTGTCACCGGCATCCTCGGGGGCGGCCTTCGCCGTCGCAACATTCTTCGCCTTCGCGTAGGTGAAGCTCCAAATCTCGTCACACTGGATGCGCTTGGCCTTCACGTTGCGAACCTGTTCGTCATGGAAGGTCGCGCACGCCTTGCCGGCATCCACCAGCAGCTTCGCCACGGTGTTGATCGACACGTCGGCGACGCGCGACACGGACCGCATGGATGAACCCTCGCAGAGCATCTGGAGGATTTGGGCACGCTTGGCGGACGGGAGCTTGTTCATGCCCCGCATGATATGAACTTCTATGCTTAGCGTCAATCAAATTTATTCAACTCGAAACAAGCCGCAACCGGGGCTGCCCAAGGTAGAGGTTACGCAGCTCGTCCTCGCCAATGGCGAACACCTTGGCCAGATCAGCAGCTTTATATTCCAGCTTTGCCATGTGAAAGTTGATAAGGTTTCTGAGCGCCTTCGGCTCCGGGCGCTCAAAAGCTGCCGGTTCGCTTCGCGAATAACCTGCTGAATTATACTGCTTCCAAAGGGCCGTCAGCTCATAATCAGAAGCAATATCAAGATGCTTTGCGCGCATGATCAGAGCAGCTATAGCGACCTTCCAATACATTTTTACCTTAGTGAGCTGGGGCAACGTAATATCAGATAGATATGGCCGAATGTCATCGGCCGGCATTAGAAAATTAGATGCAAACTCATCTGCCTGCTTCTCCATAGTTCCGTCATTTTGTGGAATGGTATGCATAACGAGATGTCCAAGCTCGTGAGCCAGAGTAAAATTAAATCGATCTGATGGCATATGTTTATCAATGAAGATAAGAGGCGGAATCTCATCAAGTCTCATAGAAATAGCATCTAGCCATCCATATGTTCCAAAATCACAGGGGATGATGATTGCGCCCGCATCCTCAATTAAGCCAATGATGTCTCGCACTGGCCCTCGTGGAAGTATCCAGTACTCTCTAAGCATACGGGCAATATCGACCGGATCGATTGAAAGTTCGACCAAATCATATTGTGGGATAGGCTTCGATGGATTCAATTCCATAGACCGCCACAGCTTGCGAATATGCATAGAAACGAGATTGACGTGTGCTGTTATCGCCGCAAGTGTCTTGGCTGGAACTTTCTTTCTACGAAAATAGTGATATGGCGGCAAACCATGCAGCCTCTCTTGCTGATAGAAGAAAGTCGGGGGGAGCTTAAGCGTGTCGCTTATACGCTCGACGACGTCAGTCGATGGATTCGTGAGGCCATGCTCTATTTGGGAAATAAGAGCTTGCGTGACACCAGCTCGCTGCGCCAGCCCAGCCTGAGTTAACCTACGCCAATCCCTACCCAGCAATAGCATTTCCGGGTTGAAGAGACGGTCTCTTGCGACAATTTCCATTTGCCTTAACCAAGATGCTTACGCTTGCCCATAACGGGTGAAGCGCTCTGTCCCGGGGATGCGAACCGGTGTGATGTCTTCCCACCGCTTGTCTCGGTCCAGGCCGACCTGAACGCACCACAAGATCTCGCGGCCGAGCGGGCAGGAGATCAGGACCTGACGCACATCCAGCCCAGCGGCGTCCGTCACGTACCCTGCGACGACGCGAGTGGCCGCCTTCGGGAGGCCGGGCATCTCGATCTGCCGATCGAAAAGACGCTGCTGCATCGTCTGCAGATTCCGCCCTCGCCCAGCGCCATTGACCTTCTTGAAGCGCAGGCAGACCTGCCCGTGGAAGTCGAGGACAACCAAGCCTCGGACATTGAGCGCGGCGACACCCGGCCTGCCGACTAGCAGGCGACGGGCCAGCACAATCTGGTGATCATGGATGCAGGCGCGAGTCGCCCGCTCGGTGTGCTCGGCGATATTCCGAGCGTCGTAACTCTTATAGGTCCCGACGCCACCACGCAGGCAAGCGTCTATGTCCTCAAGATACGGGTTCAAAACTTCCATCGTCTCAGTCAATGAGAGATCGCTCATCGCGTCGCGCCTCCATCGGTCATTAGCGTGTACGCTAGGGGCGCGTATCTGGTCAATCAAAATATAAGTAGAAATATAAGCGTTGAAGCTCTTGGCCTATTTGGGCTTCCATCTGCCCGCCGCCGCTTTCCTCGCTATCTCCGCCCGTTGCTCCGGCGTCAGCTTCGCCGCCCGAGCGTTGCCGCCCTTCTTGCCGAGCGCCTTGGCAGCGGGATCCTTCCCGTCGTCGACCGGCGCGCCTTCCTCGATCTCGCCTGTGGCGATTCTCATGATGTGAACGGCGTTGCCGATCACATCGGCCGGGCGCTTCTCGCCCTTCGGGCCTTTAGGCATTGTCAGCGCCTTTCGATCGTGAAGGTGCCGCCCATGCCGCGATAGATGACGCCGAATGGCGGATTGCGCTCATCGCTCAGCGTGCACCGATACCTCTTTGGGTCGGTCGCGGTTGCTGCATCGCCATCGACATTCAGCGCGACCAGGCGGCGGGCCTGCTCTTCAGAGTCGGCCAGCACCCAATAGCTCTCCCGGTAGCTGTCCTCGATAGACCATACGTGATAATGCGGCATAGGCCCCTCCAATCACTTGCTTACCGGCAAGCATATAGGAGGCGCGGCGCTGGCGGAAAGCCCGGCGTCAACCGGGCCGAAATTCAAACTGAGACACTACCCGGAAGGCAGTTGCTCGCGCGCGATCAGGAAGCTCTTCCGGTCGAGCCGCCGGCAGCCGTCGAGCAGCTTCCACAGGCCCGGCGGCAGCTCGTCCTCGGCGTTGAACTTCGAATAGTAGATCCCGCCGGGCCGCAGCCGCGAGCGCAGGTCGGCCAGGAAGAACACCCAGTCCTGGTCCGTCCAGTCGTAGTGCTCGAAGCGGCCCTCGACCACCTCGCGGCGGTAGAACATCGGGTTGATGCTGGTGATCACGTCGTAGCCGGCGAGCTCCTCCGGCAGCGGCTCGCGACGCCGGACCGGCGCCACCAGCGCCCTGACCCCCAGCGTCTCGCACATCGCCATGAACATCGGGTTGCCGACGTCGAGGCCGCAATAGTCGTGGCCGAAATGGCCGGCGACACGACCCAGCAGCCCGCTGCCGCAGCCGAGATCCAGCATCCGCTTGGGCGGGCCGCGATCGAGGCCGGCATTGTGCGCCACCGCCATGGCGCCCGGCAGCCAGCGGTCGAGGTCGAAATACTTGATGTAGAAGTGGTTGAAGTCCTTGGCCTCGCGGGCCGCCCACTCGTCGCGCAGGGCGTTCCACCGCCGTATGTCGATGCCTTCGCGCACCAGCCGGATCTGCAGCTTGTCGCGCGGCCTGGCGCGCCGCCAGCCCTTGCGGACGGCGCGCCGCGCCGTGCGCCCGCACCAGCGCACCAGCTCGATCATCGCGGAACCGGACCCGGCCGCCGCCTCACCCGGGCAGCTCGTCCCTGGTGAACACGTAGGTGCCGGGGCTGAGCTCGCGCGCGCGCGCCATCCGCTCGAGCAGGCCCGGCGGCAGCATGAACATCCGCTTGAAGCGGAACAGGTACACGCCGCCCGGATTGAGCCGCGACTTCACGTCGGCCAGGAAATAGTCCCAGTCGCCGTCGTCCCAGACATATTGCTGCGCCTTGCCCTCGACGATCTCGCCGACATGGAACTTGGCCGAGATCGAGGTGACGACGTCGAAGCCCGTGAGCTCGGCCGGCAACGGCTTGTGCCTGACCACGAAGTCGACGACGACCGGCACGCCCAGCGCCTCGCACATCGCCATGAACATCGGGTTGCCGATGTCGAGGCCGACGATGTCGTGGCCGAGATATTTGCAGGTATAGCCGAACAGGCCGCTGCCGCAGCCGATGTCGAACACCCGCTTGCGGCCGCCATCCATCAGGCCGAGCCGGCGGGAGAGGCTGACCGCCTGCGGCAGCCAGCGGTCGACATCGAAATACTTGATGTAGGGATGGTTGAAGCCGTGCGAGTCGTTCTCGAACCAGTGGTCGCGCAGGCCCTGCCATTTCTGCTGGTCGATCGAGGCCTTGATGTCGGCGATGTATTCGGAATCCTTGCGCCGGACCGGCTTGGCGTCCTGCGCCCGGCCGAACTCCCAGCCGGCCTTCGTCACCGGCCGATTGGCGGGCTCGCCGGGACGCACCTCCTCCCGCCGCTCGCCCGTGGCGGACCGCCAGCCCCGCTTCAGCTTCTTACGACACCACCGCAAGAGGCCTTCCATAAGGCTCTCCTAAATTGCCACCGAGCGACAATGTCGATTGCCGGCTCCGGCGTCAATTCGCAAGCTCCTGTTGATCTCGTGCCGTAACTGCCGAGCCTCACTCCAGTTCCAACGACAGCTGCGCACCGTCGCGCGGCGGCCGGAACAGGTCGGTGCGCTGCGGCCGCAGCCGGCGCTGCAGGCCGTGCCTCTCCATGGCGCGGGCGAAGCGCTGGGCGATCAACTCGGCATAGACCCCCTTGCCCCTGAATCGACTGCCGAATTCGGCATCGTTCAGCTTGCCGTCCCGGCACTGCCGGATCAGCGACAGCACATGGTCGGCCCGCTGCGGGTAGTGCGTCCGCAGCCAGCCGGTCATCAGCTCCTTCACCTCGTAGGGCAGCCGGACGAGCGTATGGCCGATGCTGACGGCACCGGCCTCGGCCGCTGCGGCAACCAGTCGCTCCAGCTCGTGGTCCGTGAGCACGGGGATCACCGGCGCCACCATCACCCCCGAGGTGACGCCAGCGGCGGTCAGCCGCCGCACCGCGTCCAGCCGGCGCATGGGCTGCGAGGCCCGCGGCTCCAGCTTGCGCGCCAGCTCCGCATCGAGCGTCGTCACCGACAGCCACACCCGCGCCAGTCCCAGCGCCGACATCGGCGCCAGCAGGTCGATGTCGCGCACAACCAGCGCCGACTTCGTGACGATCCCGACCGGATGGCGCGTGGCGTGCAGCACCTCCAGCACCTCGCGCGTGATGCGCAGCCGCCGCTCCAGCGGCTGGTACGGGTCGGTGTTGCTGCCCAGCGCCAGCGTCGCAGGCCGGTAGCCCGGCCGGGCCAGCTCGGCGCGCAGCAGCTTGGCGGCCTCCGGCTTCACGAAGATCCGGGTCTCGAAGTCGAGGCCCGACGACAGCCCGAGAAAGGCATGGGTCGGGCGCGCATAGCAATAGACGCAGCCATGCTCGCAGCCGCGATAGGGGTTGATCGAGCGGTCGAAGCCGATGTCGGGCGAATCGTTGGTGGCGATGATGCTGCGCGTCCGGTCCACGATCGTCCGGGTCTCCGGAGACGGATCCAGGGCCAGCTCCTCCAGGCTGCCCCAGCCGTCGTCGAAGGCCTCCCTCTCCGCCGCCTCGAACCGGCCGGCCGGGTTCGAGAGCGCGCCGCGGCCCTTGTGTATGGTGACGGCCATGCGATCCCGCCCCCTCGATGAGAACATTCATCGAACATATCAGCGGATCGCGCCCGGGCAAGCCTCGGCGGAAAGGCTGACGGCGGGCGGCTGGCGTTGTAGGAAGCCCCGCGACCCAGCAGGGAGAGCGGATCATGCGCCTTTCCGTCGGCATCCTGGCGTTGGCCATGGCACTCGCCGGCTGCGCCGGTGGACGGCCGTCGGTGGCGCCGACGGCGACACCGGCGCCGGCCGGACAGCCGCTGGCGGTCGCGGGCTACGACGGACGGATCGAGCCGATCGCGGCACCCATAGACCTCGTCTACGCCGCCGCCCGCTTCAGCTCGACCACGACCATAGGCGTCGAGGGCAGCCGGGGCAGCGCGCCTCGCAGCAACTCGCTGGTCGCCTATCTGGATGGCGAGCTCGTGGCCGAGGGCGATCGCATCCGCGCCGGCATCGTCACCGACCGCATCGAGATCGACGGGGCGCCGTCACGCGGCAACGGACCTCTGCTGGCCCAGGACGTGCTGCTCGACCGCAAGGGCCGCCTGATCGAGCTGGCCTCGCGCTGGCCGTCGCACGACGCCACCGGCGAGCCGCTGTCCGATCGCTACCGCGCGCTCGAGCAGCGGTGGCGCGAACGCCTGCCCATCCTGGCGGCCGAGCCCGTCGTCTCCGGCGCGGTGGCCTACGAGGACACCGGCCTGCTCGTGCCCATGCAGCAGATGCTGCAGAACCGGGCGTTCGAGCTCCGGCCCGTCGAGCCGCTGCGCGCCGTCGCCGTCGGCCTGACCGACTGCGCCGGCCGCCGCTGCGTGATCGCCCGCCACGAGGGCGAGGCCGAGCTCGTGACCCAGCGCGGCATGCTGCACGTCACCGCCGGCGGCTATGTCCGGCTCGACGTCACCACCGGGCTCATCGTCGACGAACTGGCCACGGTGACGCTCGACAGCCCGGGCGGCTCCCGCCTGGTCATGACCATCCGCACCACCAGCAAGGTGCTGTAGACGGATGGGCACCCTGCCATACGGAGCATGGCCCTCGCCGATCACGCCCGACCTGGTGGCGTCGACCCAGGTCGGCCTGTCCTTTCCGCAGCTCACCGAAGGGCATGCCTACTGGTGCGAGGGCCGGCCGACCGAGGGCGGCCGGGTGGCGCTGGTCCGCCGTGGCGCCGACGGTGCCACCGTCGAGCTGGGCCCCGCCGGCTTCAACCTGCGCACGCGGGTCCACGAATATGGCGGCCGGGCCTATGCCGTGCGGGGCGACCTAGTCGTGGGCTGCGAGATGGCGAGCCAGCGCCTGCACCGGCTCTCGCCCGGCACCGCTTGGCCCCTCACCCCCGACAGTGGCGGCCGGTTGCGCTACGCCGACCTGCTGCCCGACCCGAAGCGGAACCGCGTCGTGGCGGTGCGCGAGGACCATCGCGGCCAGGGCGAGGCCGTCACGACGCTCGTGGCGGTACCGCTGGGGGGCGAGCCGCACGAAGGCGTGGTGCTGGCCCGGGGCCACGATTTCTTCGCCGCCCCGGCGCTCAGCGACGACGGCAGCCGGCTGGCCTGGCTCACCTGGGATCATCCCACGATGCCGTGGGACGAGACCAGCCTGTGGGTGGCCTCGCTCGACGCCGCCGGCATGCCGGCCGACATCCGCAGGCTGGCGGGCGGCGACGGCCAGTCGGTGCTTCAGCCGCTCTGGCTGCCCGACGGCTCGCTGGTCTATGCCAGCGACCGCAGCGGCTGGTGGAACTTGTGGCGCTGGGACGGCAACGGCCACAGGCCGCTCTGCCCGATGCCTGCCGAGTTCGCCGGCCCGCTCTGGCAGCTCGGGGCGAGCTGGTACGACCTGCTCGACCCCGCGACCCTGGTCGTCACCATCGGCGAGGAAGGCTTCGGCCGCCTTGCCCTGCTGCATGTCGCCGACGGCAGTCTCGCGCCGCTGGGTTCGGCCATCGCCGACTATGACGGCCCGAGCTGTGCCGCCGGCAAGGTGCTGGTGGTGGCGCGCACGGTCGACCGGCCGCCGGAGCTGCGGCTGGTCGATCCCGCCGCTGGCTCGCACGAGGTGCTGCGCGCGGCCGGCACGCTTCCGGTCGAGGCGTCGTTCCTGTCGCGGCCGCGCTCGATCCGCTTTCCCAGCCGTGGCGGCCGCACCGTCCAGGCCTTCCACTACCCGCCCACGAACCCGCTCCACCGCGCACCCGAGGGCGAGCTGCCGCCGCTCATCCTGCGCAGCCATGGCGGCCCGACGGGCCAGGGCAGCGCCGGCCTCGCCCTGGCGCTGCAGTTCTGGACCAGCCGCGGCTTCGCCGTCGTCGACGTCAACTATGGCGGCAGCACCGGCTTCGGCCGCGACTATCGCCGCCTGCTCGACGGCCAGTGGGGCATCGTCGACGTCGAGGACTGCATCGCCGCCGCCGAGTGGCTGGTGGCACAGGAGCTGGCGGACCCGCGCCGCCTCGCCATCCGCGGCGGCAGCGCCGCCGGCTACACCACGCTCTGCGCCCTGACCTTCCACGACACCTTCAGGGCCGGCGCCTCGCACTACGGCATCGGCGACCTCGAGACCCTGGCGCACGACACCCACAAGTTCGAGTCCCGCTACCTCGACCGGCTGATCGGCCCCTATCCCGAGCGCGCCGACCTCTACCGCGCCCGCTCGCCGATCCATTTCACCGACAGGCTGAGCTGCCCCGTCATCTTCTTCCAGGGCCTGGACGACCTGGCCGTGCCGCCCAACCAGGCCGAGGCGATGGTGGCGGCACTGCGCGCCAAGCGCCTGCCGGTGGCCTACCTGTCGTTCGCCGGCGAGGGCCACGGCTTCCGGCGTGCCGAGACCCAGATCCGCGTGCTGGAGGCCGAGCACGCCTTCTTCTGCCGCATCTTCGGCATCGTCCCGCCCGACGGGCTGGCGCCCCTCGACATCGAGAACCTCGGAAACGGGCCGGGCGGCTGACCTACGCCCAGCGTTCGCCCAGCTTGTCGAGCAGCTTCCTGCGCTCCTCCTCGACCAGCTGCCGGACCCGCTCGACCCGGTCGCGCGTGGCATCCTGTCGCTGGATCTCGATCTCCTCCTCGAGCCAGCCCTGCACAGGATCGAATTCGTGAAGACAACGCAAGATGACCTTCCGCGCGGCGCCGCGCGCGCTGAATTTCGTCGGGACGGGCGAACCGCTGAACAAGCCCATGAGACGATCTCCTATTGTCTTGGGCCTACCGCAGCCTTCTCGAAATCAGCGAGGCTGAAGACGAAAGTGAAAACTAGACTACATGTAGACAATCGATAGGCTGCCGCGCGCCACGTATTATCGATTGTCGATCTTGGATCGCCACGGCGGCAGATGTGTCAAGGGCAGGCGGGACACGAGAAAGCCCCCGCCCCGCATGCTCGCGTTTTCGTTAGCGACCGGATGGCCATGCCGATCGCCCGTGGCCGGCGGTGCCGCTGGTAGCCGCCTTCCTCTCGTTCGGCTATCTGTGGCTCGGCGCGACAACCGACGATCGGGCGGCAAGGGCCGGGCAGGACGCCGCCCCGGGCCCGATCATGACCGACGGGATCTGACGTGAGCACACCGGCCGCCCCGCCCTTGCCCGCCCGCGAGCTGGTGGCGCGCACCTACCAGGACGTCATCGCCAACCGCGACGGCCTCGTGCGCATCGGCCTGCCCTGGCTGGTCGGGCCCTTCGTGCTCAACGTGCTGGGCACGGCGATCGAGGGCGTGGTGGTGAGCCTGATCGCCGATCTCGCCTCCTTCGTCGGCCTCAGCGCCATCGCCGTCGCCTGGCATCGCCACGTCATCCTGGGCGAGCCGCTGTCCGGCCCCATCGCCTCGGTCAACGGCCGGGTCCTGCGCTACCTGCTGCTCGGCGTGCTGGTGAGCCTGCTGGCGGTGATACCCGGCATTCTCATCGTCAGCGCCGCCAGCACCGTGGGCCTGGTCGACGGCGAGGGCAGCCTGCTTTCGGTGCTGGCGCTGGCCGCGGCGTTCTTCGCCGCCGTCATGGTGTTCGCCCGGCTGCAGCTGGTCTTTCCCGGTGTCGCCATCGGCGATCCGGCGGGCCTGCGCGGCTCGTGGCAGATGACCCGCGGCAATGGCGGCCGGCTGCTGGCGGGCCTGCTGCTCACCATCCTGCCGGTGATCGGCGCCGTGCTGCTGGCCCAGCTGATCGGTGCCGCCTTCAACGGCCTGGGGGCGGCCAAGGCCGGCGCCTTCCTGGCGCTGGCGGCGGCCAGCCTCGGCAGCTGGCTGCAGGCGCCGCTGGTGGCGGCCTTCCTGTCGTTCAGCTACCTCTGGTTCCGCGCCGCCGTCGGCGAGGCCCTGCCCGCCACGACGGCCTGAGGCGGCGGTGGGCGGCGGGATCGCGGCGGCGGTCGGCCTGCTGCTCGCCGCCGGCGCCGCCCAGGCCCAGATCCGCACAGCACCGCTCGATCCGGCCCCGCCGGACTACGCCGCCGCCGTCGCCGGCAAGCTCGCCCGCGCCGAAGCCCGCATCGCGGCACTGGAGCCGCCGCGATCGGCTCCCGGCGCCGTCGAGATCATCGACGCCGACGACGCGCCCGCCCTGCGCAAGAGCTTCATCGACACCACGCGCCGGGCCCGCGGCTGGTCCGGCCGCGCCATCCGCATCGCCTCGGGCGGCTGGACGCTCGGCGACGTCGCCCTGGCGCTAGCTGCGCCCGAGCTGCTCGCCTGCCATGCCGGCCGCTGCGGGCTCGGAGCACCACTGCTGGTCGAGGCCGGTGCCGCCCTGCACATCGGTGCCGCCGCCGGCTCGGCCGAGCTGCGGCTGGACCAGGCCCGCGGCGCCTTCGTCGTCAGCCACGGGCTGCTCGACATCCGCGACGCCTCGATCTCCGGCCGCCGCCCGGACGGCGCTCCGGCGACCGGCGTCGGGCCTGACTTCCGGCCATTCCTGCTGGTCAACGACGCCGGCCGGCTGGTGATCGACGGCAGCCGCCTGGCGCATCTGGGCTACGACGCCCCGACCGCCTACGGCGTCACGCTCTCCACCACCGAGCGCATCGGCGAGCCCGCGGCCCGGCCCTCGGCGCTGATCCACGATTCGACCTTCCGCGACCTGCACTACGGCTTCTACAGCCATGGTGCCGCGGCCGTGGACATCCTGGACAGCCGCTACCTCGACTGCGTGGTCTACGGCATCGACCCGCACGACGGCACCTCCGACATGCTGGTGGCCGGCAACACCGTGCAGGGCACGCGGATCGCCCACGGCATCATCGCCTCGCGGCGCGTCGCCGACATCGTCGTCCACGACAACCGCAGCATCGGCAATGCCGGGTCCGGCATCGCGCTGGATCGCGGCGTCACCGGCGCGGTGGTCGCCGGCAACCTGGTCACCGGCAACGCCGCCAACGGCATCACGCTCTACGAGAGCCACGATGTCACGCTCGCCGGCAACCGCATCGTCCGCAACGGCCGCAACGGCATCCGTCTGCGCCAAGCCGCCGGCATCTGGATCGCCGGCAACATCGTGGTCGGCAACGGCCGGCACGGGCTCGAGGCCAGCAACCGCACGCCGGAGCGCGAGGCCACGCCCGAGGAGGCGAGCTTCGCCCGGCCGGTGACGCTCACGCTGGCCGGCAACCGCTTCGCCGGCAACCGCGAATCCGCCTGCAGCTTCAAGGGTATCGCCCGGCTGGACCTGGTGCCGGCCCCGGCCGGCACCGTCCTCGCCGCCTGCGGCGACCCGCCGTCGGTGGCGGGCGACCTGCCCTGGGCCGCCGCCATCGCCGAGGCCGACGGCCGCCACGAGCCGCTGCGCCTCGCAGCACCCTAGCCTTCCCCCGGCAGCCCCAGCATCTCGACCACCTCGTCCATGGCCGTGCCCTTCGGCACCGCCAGCCAGCGCCCCGGTTCGCCGCAGCGGATCGCCATCACCGCCCGCTTCGGGCAGATCTTCAGGCAGCCGATCTCGACCACCCCCACCCGATCCTTCCGCACCCGCTTGCCCTTGCCGGCGAGGCCCAATCGCTTGCGCAGCGCCTTGGCCAGCCGCTCGCGGCCATCCTCGCCGAACCCGCCGCCCGCCCGCTTCGAGCACTTGCGGCAGACCAGCACCACCTCCTGCCAGTCGGACCGGACCCGCTTGATCAGTGCCGCTCCCTGGTCGCCGTCAGCCTGAGCTTCGGGAAGTCCTCCTGCACCCGGCCGAGATCCCACGAGTTGCGCGCCATGAACACCGGGTTGCCGTCGCGGTCCTCGGCGAGGCTGGCGCGCTTGGTCGACAGGAACCGCTCCATCTCGGCCTTGTCGTCGCAGGCGCACCAGCGCGCCGTGACGTAGGGGGCGGCCTCGAAGGTGATCGGCACCTCGTACTCGCTCTCCAGCCGGGTCTGCAGCACGTCGAGCTGCAGCTGCCCGACCACGCCGACGATCCAGTCGTTGCCGAGCAGCGGCCGGAACACCTGCGTCACCCCTTCCTCGGCCAGATCGCCCAGCGCCCGCCCGAGATGCTTGGCCCGCATCGGATCGGCGAGGCGCACCCGCATCAGGATTTCCGGCGCGAAATCGGGAATCCCGGTGAAGCGGATCGGTTCGCCCTCGGACAGCGCGTCGCCGACCCTGAGCTGGCCGTGGTTGGGCACGCCGATGATGTCGCCGGGCCAGGCCTCCTCGGCCAGCTCGCGCTGCTTGGCCAGGAAGAAGATCGGGTTGTGGACGGTGATCTGCTTGGCCCCGCGCGCCAGGCCCAGCCGCATGCCGCGCTCGAAATGGCCCGAGCACAGCCGCATGAAGGCGATGCGGTCGCGGTGCTTCGGATCCATGTTGGCCTGGACCTTGAACACGAAGCCCGTCACCTCGGCCTCGTCCGGCTCGACGGTCCGGGGCTCGCCCGGCTGCGGCCGCGGGCTGGGCGCGAAGTCCGCCAGCGCCTGCAGCAAGGCCCTGATCCCGAAGGTCTTCAGCGCACTGCCGAAGAACACCGGCGTCAGGTGCCCGGCGCGGTAGGCCTCGGCATCGAACGGCGCCATCGCCCCCTCGACCAGCTCCAGCTCCTGTGCCGTCGCCTCGATCTGCGCCGCCGGCATCCGCCCCGACAGCTTCTCCCGGTCGAACCCGTCGACGACCTCCTCGGTCGCCGTGCCCTCGTCACCCGTCAGCAGCACCGTCCGCTTGCGCCACAGATCGTACACGCCGCGAAAACCCTGCCCCATGCCGATCGGCCACACCGCCGGGCTGGTCTCGAGCTGCAGCTGGTCGGCGATCTCGTCGAGCAGCTCGATCGGGTCGCGCGCCTCGCGGTCCATCTTGTTGACGAAGGTGGCGATCGGCACGTCGCGCAGCCGGCACACCTCGAACAGTTTTCGCGTCTGCGGCTCGATGCCCTTGGCGGCGTCGATCACCATGACGGCACTGTCGACCGCCGTCAGCGTCCGATAGGTGTCCTCGGAAAAATCCTCGTGGCCCGGCGTGTCCAGCAGGTTGAACACCCGCTCGCCCCACTCGAAGGTCATCACCGAGGTGGTGACCGAGATGCCGCGCTTCTGCTCGATCGCCATCCAGTCCGACCGCGCCCGCCGCCGCTCGCCGCGCGCCTTGACCTCGCCGGCGAGATGGATGGCGCCACCGAACAGCAGGAGCTTCTCGGTCAGCGTCGTCTTGCCGGCGTCGGGGTGCGAGATGATGGCGAAGGTCCGCCGCCGCGCTGCGGCATCGCGCACGACCTCGCTGTG